>DAMCZI010000025.1:0-76571 GCA_032095175.1 Clostridiaceae bacterium | reverse complement strand
TGAGTGTTTGAGTAGAGGCTGCATTAAAATTCTTACGTTTTGTTCATTCAAACAGTCCTGCTTAATAGCTTTGACCCTAGGCTGTTTGAATGAACGAAGTGTTAGAATTTTGCAGCATATACGAGTTCTCAAAAGTTCTTAGGCTCTCGCCATTTTGACATCTTACAACTTCTTTGTGAGCGGAATAGTCGACGGAAGCAATATTTCTTGACCTTCACGGTCTATTACAGATAAACCTGGGTAGGATGTTGCGCATAATCCCTATATTGAGTATTTATTATCATTAAAACTCCCTATTTTTGTAGAATTTTAATGATAATGAATATGAAATTGAAAGTATAATCAGCATTATAAGTATTAAGGATAATGCAATTGTTATATCTGATTGTGTACTTATCAACTTTATCAAATTTGTTATTGAAGTATTGCTTATTTTATGTTCTTTGAAAAAGCCTATTAATAAACTAACTCCAAAGAACATAGAAAAGAATATTATAAAATTAAGCATCTTGGATTTAATATATCCAACCTTAAAGAACACAGGAAAATACAATGAAGCTACAATTACAAGGGACGTAATTGAACCAAATATATCTTCAATTGATATAGTGTTTACCTTTATTGGTATATGTGCAAGTTTTATAACTCCAGATATAATAATATATACCGCCATCGATATTGCAGCAAAAACGAACAGTGATATATATCTTGATAAAACAACCTTTTTTCTGCTTATGGGCAGACTGTTAAGCATTATATCACTTTTGTTTTTATCATCATATGCACAAGCTGACATAACAAACAAATATGTTACAGCTGTTACTATAACAGCAAACTTTGCTCCTTCCATACTTTGAAAGGTGAACATCATAAATACTGTATAAAGCAGTGCTGTTATAATCATCTTTTTTTGTATCAATATATCCTTGAGTATCAGATTATGCATTTTGACCCCTCCTTGTATAATACAGCATTATATCCTCTAATGATGGCTTATCAATAACTACTTTTTCCTTAAATAATCTTTTAACTTGATTTCTATCCTTTACCAGTCCCTCAAAACCGAATTGATTTTCCTTCACTCCAATAAAGTTTTTAAGAGTGTCTCTATCTAAAAGCTCCTTGCTGCCCTTAACTATTCCGTAATTTTCAAGTATCTCATCCTTTTGCTTTGAAAATATTAATTCACCATTATTTAAAAGTGTCACATAGTCAGCTATCTTATCTAAATCGGAGGTTATATGAGTTGAGAAAAATACCCCTCTTTTTTCATCTTGAATTATGTATGAAAGTATTTCAAGAAGCTCACTCCTGACAATTGGGTCAAGTCCAGATGTTGGCTCATCCATTATTAAAAGCTGTGCATCATGAGAAAGAGCTACCGCTAATGAAAACTTCATTTTCATTCCCTTTGAAAGATCCTTTATTTTCTTTTCTGTTGACAGGCTAAAGTCCCTAATATACTTTTTAAATGCTCCATCGTCCCATTCTTTATAAAAAGGAGCTATCACCCTTTTCATTTCACCAACAGTCAATTCTTCATAGAAATAGTTCTCATCATACACAAAACCTATTTTATTTTTAACCTTCATTTCATCTTTTGTATTATCAAGCCCAAATACTTTAATCTCCCCAGCATCCCTTTTTAGAAGATTCATTATTAGCTTTATTGTTGTACTTTTACCCGCTCCATTTGGCCCAATAAATCCCATAATAAATCCTCTTTCAAGTGAAAAGCTTATATCCTTTAAACTAAAATCCTTGAAACTTTTTCTTAAGTTTTTAACCTCTAAAATTGGTTCCATAGCTATACCTCCTCATATAAAAGCTTTAACATATCCTCAAGTTCCTTGGCACTTAACCCGATTGATTTCCCTGCTTCAACAGCTTCAAGAAGCTTTTCTTCAACAATTTTAAGTCGCATCTCCTTCAATATCTCTTTATTTTGAGCTGCAACAAAGGATCCTTTACCTGGAACTGTTGCAATATACCCTTCTCTCTCAAGCTCTTCATAAGCCCTTTTAGTTGTTATTACACTTATCTGAAGCTCCTTTGCAAGGTTCCTTATTGAAGGAAGCATCTCATCTGCAGCAAGTTCACCCACCATGATTTGATTTTTTATCTGGTTTACTATCTGTTCGTATATGGGTTCTTCCACGGAATTGGAAATAATAATGTTCATATGCCATATCTCATCCTTTCTGCGCGCACATATCAATCGTGTATATACTGTATACTGTTTATATACATTATATACAGTATACACACAGTTGTCAATAAAAATATAAATGCCAGTTAGCTAAATTTTCAAACTTAACCAACTGGCATATTAATTATGTATGTACTTAAACAATTTCTTATTTTATTTTAACTGCTGTTCCACTTGCTACAACTACAATTGCACTTCCCTGAGACATATTTGTTACTGCATATCTTATGTTTATAACAGCATCTGCTCCCATTGATTGTGCCTTTGCTGTCATCTTATTCAGTGCATTTTGTTTTGCCTCTTCAATCATTTCTGAGTATCCCTTAAGCTCTCCACCTACAACATTTTTCAATCCTGCCATAAGGTCCTTTCCTATATGCTTTGCATGTGCAGCACTTCCATCAACTATTCCTATGATTTCTATTTCTCTTCCTGGAACAATATTCATATTAGATAATAACATAGTATATCCCCTTTCAAAATGTTTATTATATTTTTGCTTTATTATACCATATTATTTTACAGCCTGTTACTATAAATTATACTTAGCATAAAAAACGGGCATAACCCGTTTTTAATCAGAAAGTAGTCTTTTCTCGTTTTTAATTTCCTGGATCGGCTTAATGTTTTGAGTTACCTCCAGTGTTCCTAAGTATTCTCCCTTTTCATCTCTCACTGCAAAATACCTTATATATACATATAAATCACCCATCTTAATCCAGAAATCCTCATGATCCTTATTTTTAGCTTTGAAATCCTCAAGCATCTTGTTTACAATATGAACACTTGCAGGTGGATGACAGTTCTGTACAGTTCTCCCTATTACCGCTTTTGTTCTTGCAAATATTCTTTCTTTTCCCTGGGAGAAATATTTAACTATATCATCTTTGTCAATAAAAGTAATATCAAAGGGAAGAGCGTTTAGCATACCGCTTATTTCCTTGAATGAAAGAATACCTGTATCAAATTTTACATATCCATTTTCTACTTTTTCTTCTTCCTTTTCTTCAAGATTAACTCTGTCTGGAATCCATCTTCCCTGGGGTTCAACCAGACAGTATCCCATTTCATCACTTTCTCTTTCTATTTTAATCCATTCATCCTCCATAAGGGTATCTACTGCCATTGGAAAGAGTATACTCTTTTCTTTAAACACCATTTCACCTATTTTGCTTATAACTTCTTCTGCCTTTAATGCTAATTTATCTATATCTATTTGACTTTCTTGAAGCATACCCTTAACTGCCTTAATACCTTCCCTTATTTCGTCATCTACTCCCCACATAACCTTTGGTGGTGCAGTAATACCGTACTTTTCAAGATACGGAAATAGCAAATGCTCTTTTCTTAAGTAATGTTTATCAACATCCCATAGGGTATTGAAATCCTGAGTAAGTATATTCTTATTTTGAGCCTCAGGTGATTTTTTAAAGCTTTCAATATGAGATTTTATATTGTTATTTATAAAATTCTCAATTGCTTCATTTTCTATTTTGAAAGTGTTAAGTGGATGCCCTGGAATCTCCATTGGCGATTTAACCTTATGTATTTCCTCTATAGAGCCTTTGAATACAGCAGCATGAACATCACACAACCTCTGTACCTCCGTTACAGGCATTCCCTCCATTATCAGGTTCTGCTCCATTTCTGATATCTCAGATGCAGATACTCCCTCAATTAGCTTTTCAAATCTTGCCTTTACCTCATCAGGACTTTTTCCACTGTGAAGCTCCATTATGAGTTCCTTCAATACCTTTTGCCTGTATTCTCTATTATTGATTATTTCACTCATAAATCACATCCCCTATCTTTATGAATTGAATACTACTACTAATAACATCTTAAACCTGTCTAATGCATAAAGAGCATGGGGCACTCCTGCAGGCATAACTATTGTCTCACCCTTCTTCAAGTTGAACTTTTCCTCCCCGATTGTTATTTCAGTATTACCATCAAGAACATATACTAGGGCATCTCCTCCAGAAGAATGCGAGCTTATTTCTTCCCCCTTATCAAATGCGAACAGTGTTAAACTTAAGTTTTTCCCCTGAGAAAGGGTTCTACTTACGACCTGTCCTTCCTTATAATCAACAAGTGAATCCATTTCAATTACCTTTGCAAAATCTATGTTTTTAATAAAATGCTGTGCCATAATATCTACCTCCAAAATTTATTTTTATTTATGAGTTAATATTAATACATAGTAAAAGTAATATATGTAATTTATGTCACATGTATGCACTTTTTAAATATAAAAAATCGAAAAATAGATTGGCATAAAGTTTATCCTTTTGCGAACTCGTTCAGATAAAACTGAAAATCGAAACTTCAGGTGAGGACTCTACCTCACCTGAAGCAGAAATAGTTTGAACTCCACATTATAGAAGGTGGAGTCATAAAAATTGATAAACTATAAAAAACTTATTGCTGTACACTATCCATTTCCGATTTAAGAAAAATTATTCTTTTATATGTCTACTTTTATTGCCTTAGTTGGACATTTCTCAGCCGCTTCTCTAAGCTTTTTTTCTTCCTCCTTATTATGCTCCAAGCTTCTTATTCTAGCTTTTTTATCAACTACTTCAAAATAATATGGTGCTATTTTTTTACACAATCCACAGCCTAAACAATACTTTTTATTAACATCAATCCAGTTTGCTGCTTCACTTTCTAATGGTATATCCTTCTGCTTTACAAACAATGAAATAATGTTAGCCATTACAAATATAGATATAACAGTTAGTATCCATCTTATAAGCATAAACCTTGGTCCTAAAAATTTTGCTTCATTTGCAAGCATCGGTACCTTTATAACAGCCCATGAGCTTAGTATTATTATAATGTTTTTGATACTTGCACCTTTCTTTAAAAAGGTTTTGCATATTGGAAATGCTGCATATATTGGTCCAGCAGAAAGGCTCCCGAGTAAAAGCGAGTAGATACCTCCCTTAATACCTGAATCAACTCCAAATTCCTTTATTATTGTATCTTTGGGGACCCATGCTTCAATAACTATTGTAAGCATGAATATAACAGGCATTATCTGAAGCATTTCAGTAACATAATACATACTATTTTTTATTGATAAAACTGCTTTAGATGGAGCAAATACAAACAAGCCTAAATATATAAGAATTACAACTGTTAGAAATTTATTTTTTCTAATTACCTTTAACATTTAAATAATCACCCCCATTGCAAGGGCAATAACTATAGCAAAGAAAAAACTTATAAGGTTTCTTGAAAGTGCAAATTTAGCTCCAAACTCTTGTTTCTCCAATGGAAAGGTTGCAATGCCTACCATGGTCAGTGTTGTAAGAAATGCAACTGCTGGAACGATACTTGCACCTGCATCAACAAGTGAACCAACAAGTGGAAATGCCACAAAGGCGGGTATTAATGTAATACTTCCAACCAGCGATGCTGTAAATGTAGATACAAGAGTGTTTGATTTCCCAAGAACATCTTTTATAGTTTCTGGAGGAATGAAGGTTAGAATCAAACCTATTAAAAATAGTATCCCTATTATTTGCCCTAACATATTTTTCATCATACCTTTTGACATGTTCATGGAACTTAAGGTTTTCTTTTTATCCTTTATAATCGATATTATGAAGCTTATTCCTACCAAAATCCAAAGTATAATTGTGAAAATATCCATATCATCACTTCCTGTAATTTTTAGGGTTTGGAGATTTAAATACAAAAAATTCAAGAACATCATCATCATAATTATTTACATTCATTTTAGTGTTATATGGAATGTTTATAACGTCTCCAACTACATGTTTTGCTGGTTCCTGTTCATCAAGTTTTATAGTCATTTCTCCTCTTGTAATTACCATGTATACATTTGAATTTGAATAGTGCTCTGGCAAGCCCGTTCCCTTTGTTAGTACCATATGGTTCAGATTAATATTTTCATCATCTACGATTCTCTCAATTGTCTTTTCATCAGTAATTTTGTAGTTATATAATTTTTCAAGCATATAAAATACCTCCTCTTTTAATTATGGTAGTTTTATTATATAATTTTTACTAATACTATGGAGTTACCATGGTAACTAATTTATGGTTGGTGGAAAAAATGGAGAACATAATACAAGTTTTAGGACTTACCTCTTTATTTAAAGGGCTATCCTATAATGAACTTCTATCCTTCTGTCAAAATAAAAAATATAAAATTACTGAATATAAAAAGAACAGCATTATTCATTTTGAAAGTGAAAAATGTATGTCCCTTGACATAATTTTAGAAGGAGAAATAATTGTTCAAAAGATTGATGAAAAGGGAAATGTTCTTACAATCACTCAATTCGATAATGGAGATAATATTGGCGGAAATCTTCTTTTTTCAAATTATCCCTTTTATCCTATGAGTATAATTGCAAAAACTAATTGCACCCTCCTTCATATAAACGGAAATGCAGTATTGGATTTATGTCAGAACAACAAGGAATTTCTTCTTGAGTTTATAAAATGTATATCAGACAAAACATCAATTTTAACAAGCAAAATTAAATCAATTTCACTGAAATCCATTAGGGAGTCAATTATTGATTTTTTAAAATATGAATATATATCTCAGAAAAATGCTATAATTGAACTTAAAATTACAAAAAAAGATCTAGCAGAAAGATTGGGGATTCAAAGAACATCACTGTCTAGAGAACTAAATAAAATGAGAAATGATGGGCTGATATGTTATGATGCTCATTCAATCACTATTAAGGATATACGCATATTAAATAGACCTTTTGATTAATTTACTATAATAAAAACCTCTATGTTTTATAATGTTTAAAACATAGAGGTTTAAATTCTTATGCCAATTCACTCTCAACTAAAGCAGCTCTTTTTATCTTTCTATCCATCTTAACATTCCACTTTTTCAGAAGCAGTGCTGATGCAATGGACACGGTGGTATCTCCAATTGGATATGAAATCCACACTCCCATTGGGCCCATATTGAATACCTTAATAAATATAAATGAAAGTGGTATAACCATAAGTATCTGTTTGCCTATCGAAAGTAAAAATGCATGTTTTGCTCTTCCTATGGCTTGATTATAATATAAGGATACATAATATATACTGAGTAGAGGATATGCAGCCATCATTATCCTAAATGCCTTCGCTGATTCCTTTATTATATTATAATCCTTTATAAATATTCCTATCATCTGCTCTGAAAATACAAGTGCCGGTACCCATGCTATAATTGATGTTATTGAAACAGCTATTATTGTCTTTTTCACAACTTCCCTGAGCTTTTTATAGTTGCCTGCTCCATAATTATATGCAGCAATTGGCTGCATGGAGGAGCTTATACCTATTACAGTAATATACATAAAAAAGGATACCTTTGTTATAATTCCAAGTGTCGTAATTGCACTATCTCCTCCATGGGAGGCTAAAAGATTAGTTAAAAATGCAACTACTGCTCCATCTTCCCCTTCAATTATAAAGGTTGTAAAACCAACAGATATAATTTGCATACATATACTCTTTTGCAAATTAAGCTTAAAAGACAGATTATAAAAACTCTTGACCTTTAAGAAATGCTTAAGTGTAAAAATGAAAGCAATTACCTGAGAGATAACAGTAGCAATGGCTGCTCCCTTAACCCCTAGCGGAATAGCAATAACTAAGATATAGTCAATTATTATATTACATATAGCACCAATTGAAGTACTCACAAGGGTTATCCTTGAATCTCCAAGTGCCATCATAATGTAGTTTCCCACAAATGTAAAGCCTTGAAATATGGCTCCAATAAGAACTATTGTTATATAATCTTCAGCATAGGGAAATATTGCATCACTGGCTCCAAGTCCCTTTATAATACTGCTTTTAAAGCTAAAAATTATAATCACAAGTGGCAAAATAGTTGCTATAACAAGACTTATAGAATTGGAAACAGCTTTTTTTATTCCTTCATTATCCTTTTCTCCAAGACCTCTTGCAACAAAAGTAGATGTACCAATTGCAATCAGCATGCTTACTGCAACCACCATCCGTTGAATAGGAAAGGCTATAATTAAAGCACCTATTCCACTTGCTCCAATAGCTCTCCCAACATACAATGTATCTACCATGTTATAGAGTTCTGCAACTAGCAGGGAAATAATAGCTGGTACTGAAAACTTCAATAACAACCTGCCTACCTTCTCCTTCTCAAAAATACTGTTATCCAGTCCCATACTATCACCTCATAATTTTTTAAATCCTTATATATTAAGGTTACTATATTGGAGCTTTCATTTCATTCACACAAATACCTTTATTAGAGTACATAAATATGATTGTTTCAAAAGTGGATTTTTGTCAAAAAGTAAAAAACACCCTTGTTAAGGTGTTTTTTGTACTTTCATAAGTTTTATTAATGTCCCTCCATATCTCTCTACCTTTGCTTGAATATTAAACACTGTACTTTTCTTTGCTAATCCGAGACTGATTTTAGGAACCGCAGTTCTTCTTAATAGTTCCATATCTTCTTCATTAACTCTGGATGGTTTTCCAATAGATGTCAATAAATCAAATATTGAACCATTTTTTTCATTCAACTCATATTTTATTATTCTATAATCATAGGGAAGGTTGAAAATATTAATAGAATACCTTCTTTCAGTGTTTTTACCTGCTGCTTTAGCAAATTCAGCTGAATTAAATTTTTGCATATTCTCTTCATAATTGTATAAAAGTATTTGAATGTCCTCTTCATCCCTTGTGGCAATAAATCCATCACCCTTTGTTATAACCTCATCACCTAGCATCGAAAGAAAGTTATATGCATAATAGGAGGGTTTTTTTATTCCTCTGGGTGAAAGTAGTCCCCTTCCTGATACAAGCAGTTCATTTTCAGTTCTTATTTTTTCATATAAAGAGTCTATTGCTTTAAAACAAGGAGTATTCTCTGGTCTGTCAATTGCTTCTTTAAAAATATAAGGCATCATTAAACATGTATCATAAATGGGATTAAATTCTTTAAGGGTTGGAAAATCCAGTTCGGTTATCTGCTCCACTTGCATTCTTTTATCAAGGAAATCCTTAATATTATTCTTCAAATCATTGTTAATACTCTTATCAATTTGAAATCTCCACTTTGAAATCTGATTTTCTCCAAATACATCTATGAAATATGATATAAAATCATCTAAAAGCTCTAGTGGATGGCTAAACCCTTCAAAACATTTATCTAATAATATAACCGGTTTTACCTCTATATCTATTAAAAACTTAAGAACGCTTTTAACCCTCCACCAATCAACAAAGCCTTCTCCTGCTTTCCAGAATATGTTCATATCCGGAGAAAAAAGTCCATGAATTATAAAATATTTAAATTCTATATCCCTCTTTAGTATTAATATTAAGTCGCGATTTTCCTGATTCAGTAGTTCAACTGCATATCCTATATCTAAAACCTCAAGGAATTTTTTATTAAACTCATGCCCCTCAGAGGAAATATCTACATCAATCTTTGTTACCTTATTATCATAATTATACATATTATAGTCATCAAGATATAATGATACAGTTTTAAGCGCATTACTTAGATCAATTACATTGTATAACTTTAACTTCTCATATTTTTCACTATCCACCATGTTCTTTTTTCTATACTGCATAGGAGTACATCTACAGTATTTTTTAAAATACTTATTAAAATACCTTATATGTGAAAATCCCATTTCTTCAGATATCTCAGAAATATTCTTATCTGTATCCAGCAGAAGCTTTATAGATTCTTCAACACGGGTAAGATTTAGAAAATCATTAAAGCCATATCCCATATTATTCTTGATTTTATTTGATAGATAATTTGAACTTAAATGCTCCATCTTAGCAATATCCTGAAGGCTAATCTTATACATATAATTATCATATATATATTTGATTATTCTTTCATATCTCTTAAACTGTACCTCATCATCTTTTAAGCTTTCTTCTTCATAAATCAATTGATGAAAATTATTTATCAAATGGAAAAGCAACTCTAAAAGTATGTTCTGTACACTCTCCTCATACCCCTTCTGCTTTTGAACATTCTCAAACAGCAGCATTGAAAGGTATTTTCTCAAAACATAATATTTTTCTTCCTCCTGGACCCCTTCGCTTGTAGAGTCTGTGTAGAAATATACGTTATCCAAATCATAGTAGCCCTCAAAAAAGCATGGATCTATGTTAAAAATTAAAACCTCATTATCTCCATCAACACATTCAATTTTATGGGCTTCATTTCTGTTTATAATCTCCATTTTACTTTCTTCAACAATAAAGGTCTGAGTTTCTATGGTAACCTTTACTGTACCCTTGAGTACAAAAATTATTTCAAGTGCATTATGCCAGTGGATAGGATAATATGTCATGTTAAAAAGTCCTATGTTAACAGGAATACTTGGTGAATAGTTTATATATTCTCTTCTCACAAAAACAACCCCTTTGAAATATTCTTCTCCAGGAAAAAAGTATTTATATATACTAAATATAAATCAAAAATTCTATTACATTTTGTCTTTTTAAACATCCTAAGGTCGGACCAATACTGTAGGGCTGTTTAAGAAAACAAAATGTAAACAATTTTACGATTTATATATAGTATAGCTGAAATATTAATATAATTCAGCTATACATATTTTGAATGCCCGATTCAAAAGGATTAAAAACTCCCCTTGAATCAGGCACTTTATTTATACCTTATTCTATAACCATGCATTTCTCAGCAGCCTCAGATAAGGCTTCCTTTATCTGTGCCGCTTTATCCTCATTGGTGAGCACAATTAAATAATCTCCTGGACATATTTCCGTCTGTCCCTTAGGTATGATCTCTTTTCCTCCTCTTTTGATTCCAACAATAAGGCATTGATGAGGCCACTTAACATCCTTGATCTTCTTACCCTCTATTACAGAACCAATACAAACCGGAACTTCAATAATAACCTTCCCTTCGTCACTACTTTCAACATTTCCCGATTCCTTGCTCAACAGTTTTTCAAGCAGTGCTTCATATACAGGCATTGATTTCATAATCTCTGCAGTAACATAAGCCACTAAGCTTACAATACCTATTGAAAGCAAATGGGTAAAGGAACCTGTCATTTCAGTTATTAAAATGCTTCCAGTAATAGGCGATCTGACAATTGCAGAAAAATACCCTGCCATTCCCAGTATAATCAGGTTATTTATATAACTCTCATTGAATAAACCTATACCAGTTAAAACTCTTCCATAAGTAACTCCTATTAATGCACCAAGTACAAGTAGTGGAAGAAAAATACCTCCTGGTGCAGAGGAACCATAGCTAATCATAGTAAAAATGAATTTTACTATTAATATTATTAAAAGTACCTTCAGTGCTGCATTCCCATTAAACAAAGAAACGACAACTTCATGTCCACCACCTAAAACTTCAGGTAAAATAAGTCCTAATATTCCTGCCATCAAGAAAGGTACTATTGGTTTTGCTTGTACTGGAAGCCATCTTTGTTTTGAATACAGGCTTTGTGTTTTTAACAATACCTTGTTAAATATAACTCCGAAAACTCCAAGAACAATACCAAGCAGAACAATATACATATAATAACTTAAAGGCATAGGAGCTATATCCTTAAAATTAAACATTGGCTTTAACCCAAAGAAATGCTTTGAAATAAAATCAGCAGTTATTGAAGCTGCCAGTGCTGAGGTCATAACTATAGGAGAAAAATTTTTATGAACCTCCTCTAATGCAAATATAACTCCTGCCAAAGGTGCATTAAATGCAGCAGCAAGGCCAGCACTGGCACCACTTGTTATAAGATACTTTTCTTCCAGCTTAATTCTTTTAAAAATTCTGCTTACACCTTGACCAACTGCGGCACCCATCTGTATTGAAGGGCCCTCTCTTCCCAGAGATAATCCTGCAAACTGGCATAGTACACCACCGCCGAATTTTGCAATTAAAACTCTTAACCAATTCATTTTAAGCCTCCCAAGCAGCACACCTTCAACCTGAGGTATTCCACTTCCGCTAGCCATTGGCTCCCTTTTAATAATTCTTCCAACTATGTATCCCAAAATTATAAGTACTAAAAACCATATTGGAATCAACCATGTCTTCCTATGCTGTAAAAGATATATAGATTTACACAGTGCCGATGCTTTTTCCAACATTAATCTATATGCAATTACAAACAAACTTGAAAATACACCTACAATTATTCCTTCAGCAATAATTTTCAATCTAAAATTATGCCATCTGGAAATTGTGTTTTTAGTATCATTAGTATTATCCATCCAATTCCTCCTGCCCAGTAAAATTTAATAAATTAACTATATGTTTGGCATAAATAATTCTACATTGCTAGATCCAAAACATTTATACAAAATCATATTCCTTGATTCATAAATCACTATATACATTATTTAAAATCTTTATTGCGATTTATATGTTTTTATAATATGGCTCCCTTTTATATTCTAATACAAACTATTTTTCATTGCAAAATTACATCAATCATTAGGGATTTAATTATAAATAAATCAGGTGACAGAATCTTTAATGTAAAGATCCTGTCACCTTAAAATACCTTAGTCCTTATGCTTATGCTTTTTTCTAACCAGTGATAACCCACCAAATCCACTTATTATTGATATATAGAATCCAAAATCATATAGCCAGCCTCTGTTTATAACTTCATAAACTCTAATATTTTTATCAAATATTCCAATAATCAAGGATATTGGCGCAAGCCATCCATGCCATATTCCTGAAAAGAATCCTGCTGGCCTGTTGGCAGTGTATGTACCATCTCCGGGTATGCAGCTGGTCATAACAAACATAAATAATACCATCAAAGATAAAAGTATAATTTTCTTTTTCTTCATTTTAACCCCCCCATAAAAATATAATTGCATATGCTACTAGATTAATTATACTACAACTATGAGTTAATAGTGCCTTCATTCATATAAGCTTGTTAATACTTCCACAACAAATTTGGTATGTATTTACATATGTTTTATATTTCTATATTACCACATTTTATAATTATTGTTTTTCATATTTACTCGTCTATGGTACAGGTATAATGGTAGTTTTCAATGCAAAGATAGTGCAGAACAACCGTCTATACGATTTTTCAAAAGAGTTGCCCTTTTCTACTTGCTAATGATTGGTATAAATATATCCATTTCAGAGTTGCAATCATTTCCATTATAGCGTTCATCATATACTTCAAAATCAGGGGCATTGGCTAACTCATATTCTGACTTAAAAAAGTAATTACCATAAATATATTTATAGGTCTCCTCTAAGTTTTCAGTACTTCCCCTATGGGTAAATACTACATACTTCTGTTTATGTATTTTTTTAGCTATCATGTTTTCTGGAATTTTTGCATAATCTTCAATTTCAACACATGATATATAGGAAAATTCACTTAGCTCCGGGTCATAATCATCTACATGATCGCAAATACCAAATGTAACCCTGGGATTTTTAATATGTTCAATCTCATTCATATGCTTTAAAAATGTGCTCCATAGGTTAGGTATTTCACCATTGGTATTTGTTCCATAGTACTCCATACCCATAACTAAAAAAGTGTCCTTGGTAACTATCTGTGGTTTCCTATTAGCCATATATATTGTACGATTTATTGTGTCTAGAGATAGGACTTTCTTTTCTAGAAGTATTAAATGTTTGCCACTTCTCCTATATTTCCCCGGTGATTTGTTATAGTATTTTGTAAAAGCCGTAGTAAAAGCCTGCTGCGATTCGAAGCCATATTTTATTGCTATATCAATTATTCTATTATTTGTTCTTATAAGTTCATTGGCAGCTTCTGTCAGCCTTCTTTTCTTTACATATTCTATTATTGATTCCCCTAGGGTGTACCTAAATATTCTATCGAAATGATACATAGAATATCCTGTTTCCTTTGCTATATCTGATAGACGCAATGTTTTTTGTAAATTTAATTCAATATAATCAACTGCTCTTTGAATACTTTGAGCATACATTTGTTGCACCCCCCCCTCAAAAATTTTCTCATAACATATTAAGAATAGCAAGAATGATAAAATGTCATGCTGCAATTGGTTATATAATTGAAATACAAATTAAAAGGAGGTATGCACATGGAATTGAAAAATATAGATATTTACAAAAGAATGAACTATTATAAGGTTCAAGGTTTAGGTATAACCATAATTAATAATGGTAGTATTAAAGCTTCGGAAGGTTTCGGTGTGCTACAGGCAGGAACAAATAACAAAGTAAATAACACCTCTATTTTTAATGCATGTTCAATAAGTAAATTTGCTGCAACTTTTTTAGCATTAAAATTAGTTGATGATGGTATTCTCGACCTAGATGAGAATGTAAATGATAAACTTACTACTTGTATGGTTCCAGAAAATAAGTTTACTCAAAATAGAAAAATTACCCTCAGGAGACTTCTAAGTCATCAAGCTGGATTTATTGATCCTGATAATAGCTTTAGTGAATATAACACTGCCCAGGGCATTCCAACACTTCTTGACCTCCTAGAAGGAAGAAAATCGTATTATCCAGAAGTTGCTGAAGTTAAGTATGAGCCCGAAAGTAGTTTTGTATATTCAGATCTGGGCTTTTGTATAATAGAACAGCTTATAGAGAACGCTTCTAAAAAGCCATTTAGTAAATTGATGAATGAACTAATACTACAGCCTCTAAATATGAAGAATAGCATGATAGGATATATAATACCTGAAAAAAAGCATAATTTTGCCTGTGGCCACAATAAAGATGGTATATTACTGAATGATAAATATCCAATATACCCCTATCTTGCCGCTGCAGGTCTTTGGTCAACTCCAACAGATCTGAGCAGTTTGGTTATTGAGATAATCAATTCATTAAAAGGTAATGGCAAACTTGGTATCTCACAAAAAACAATAAATCAAATGATAACACCACAAGGCTGTTCAAAATGGACTGGTCTCGGAGTATTTCTTGATTACTATGGCAATAAGCTTGAAATTTATTCACTTGGCTGGGGCATTGGATATCAATGTATGATGATTGCATACCCCCATTTAGGCACTGGTGCAGTTATCATGACAAACACAGATTTAGGGGTACATCAAACTAAAGGCTTAATTGGAGAAATTGTAAAAGCTCTATCAAAACAATATGGATGGCCTTCACAACAATAACAACTAAATGTCAATCTAATTTCTTCTTTGTATTTAATATATTATATTAATTGAAATATGGCTGCTATATTATAATATAAAAGCAGCCATTATTTATTATGCATTCACCATATCAGTTAATCTTCAATTTCCTCAAACCTGTTTACAGTTTTGCCATTAACCTCAACCTGCTCTAAAAACATAGAAAGAGGCCTTACCCAAATGCCGCCTTCTCCATACAGCGCCTTATATACTACTAAATCCTCAAGTGTTTCTGAATGCTTTGCCTGATACAAAACAAGATATTCATTTCCTTTAAAATGCCTGTATTTTTTACCAGTCTTTAGTATACGTTTTGTAGCATCGCTGCTTTTTAAAGTATTACTCATATTACCACTTCCTATCAATAATTTCATGAAATGATTAAGTCCAGCATTTCTAAATCTGAACTGTCATTATAAATATTATAAAACATTTATGTAACATTTTTAACTGTTAAGCATATTATTATAGTGGGTAAAATGCTTGTACAAGGAGCGTGATGAAGATTAAAAAAATTAACAAAATACCATTTTTCATTCTTTTATTTATTATAACTACCTCTCTTTTGGGTTTTAGCAGTGGAGAAAATGTTCAAAACCCAATTGATATCAATGGCAAGACAATTACACTAAACCACTTAGAAAATAGCTACACACTAAGGCTTGAGGAAATCTGCAGTATAGATAGCGAAAGTCAAAGTATAGTTATTAATGAAGGTTCCCTGATAAAAGCTGTAAGTGATATTGCATTTCAAATAAACAAGTCTGCTGTTGATGCTAAAATTATTAACAACAAATCTTTCACTATACAAAAGGAAATAGATGGTGAAATCCTGGATGATGCACAGTTAACACAAATAATTAAAGAATACTTAAACTCTGGCAGCATTGTAGATGACTATGGTATTGATATGCCAATTGTTATAATAAAGCCAGAATTAACAGAAGAAATATTGAACAAAATAAAAAGCACTGAGATATCTACATTCTCAACGAAATTCAGCGTAAAACAAGTAGATAGAACTGAAAATTTAAGAATATCTACAGAGGATTTAAATGGAACTGTTATATATCCTGGAGAGATATTTTCCCTTGATGATAAGTTAGGCGAAAGGACTGTGCAAAAGGGATATAGATATGCCCCTATTTTCTCTGACGGAAAGACTGTAAAGGGATTAGCAGGAGGAATATGCCAAACTTCCACAACCTTGTATAATACAGCTCTCTTCGCAAATCTTGAGATTGTAGAAAGGCACAAACATGGATTACCAGTATCCTACATCAACAAGGGGCGTGATGCAACAGTATATAGAAATGTTTATGATTTAAGAATCAAAAGCAACACAGAATACCCCATATATATAAAATCCTATATTGATAAGAAAAAAGGGCTATTAACAGCAAAGATATATGGATATAAAAAAGATTTTAATATAAAAATAACTACAGAATGCCAAAAGAAGGATGGAAAAAGTTATTATAAAACATATAGACACGTCTATGATTTGAATAATAAATTAATAAAAAAAGAACTCATTTCTACTGACGTATTTAAATAATAAAGCATGCAAAAACAGGTCATAGGTAATCAAATTACAGATTGCCATGGCCTGTTTTTTAAAATTAAACTCTAGCCACATAACATTCTTTATTTTTCATTGTTCTCTTCATCTTTATTCTTCTTTGGAAAAACAAAATGAAAATAAATGAATCCTGCTACAACAAAACCTAATAGTACGAATATTAATATATCCTGTGCTGACATATAAACTCACCTCTTTTTTAATATAAATAAAAAAAGGGTGGGAAGTTCATTAAATGAACTTCCCACCCCAGAAGCTAAAACTCTTGAAAACGAATAAAAATTCGTCCAACCGATTCATGCACTATCTAATTAAATTTATTATATCAAAATAAGATATGAAAATCAAATTTTCTATATACAATATTAAGCCACTATTAAGTGACCCGTGTCTGGCACTTGTACCAAGACTATTACTTTACTTCATAAACACATATAATTTGTACATCCCATATGCAAAGAAACCTATCCCTATTATTGCTATTCCATAGGACAACAAATCTGTGACTTTCCCTGACGCCTTTGACGGTGCAATTTTTCTACCCTTTGATACTAAAAAATTGATACCAAAAAGACTTATAAACATACCTGTCAGCATGGAAACTGCAAATATAAAATAGGGAAGCTTACCTGCATGACGCCAAACTCTTATTACAGTGCTGCTTAATGTTAACCAAAAAAAGTGAGTCATGGGATTAGAGAAGTTAACAATAAATCCTGTAAATACAGGTCGAGATTGTACTTCCTTCTTCTCTAAAATGTCCTCTTCATTTTCACCAGATTTGCTCTTCTTATTCTTAATTGCCTTATAGCCTATTAAAAAAATGATTACACCTGAAAGCATCCAAAAGAATACTTCCAGAAGCTTATTGGTTTCAATCAGCTCCAGCAATCCAAAATTAATAAGCATAACATCAATGGCATCTGCAATCAATGCACCAATTGCAACCTTTATTCCATTTTTAAACCCCTTTGAAATAGTCCATCTTACAGATTCAATTCCTGCAGGCCCCATTGGTATTGCAATGACAATACCTGTAGCCAAGCCAGTATAGAGGGCCCTAATAAGTAATATGTAAAAACTGCTCATTTAAATTGCTCCCTTTATTCAAGACTTTTAAGTGTATTATATTACATAAATGCATCATTTTGCAAATCATATGTTCTCTACTATAGACCAAAAAACTCCTGCGCGATTTTAACAGAATGATTTGCATCCTTTGCATAATAGTCTGCGCCTATCATAGAAGCATATTCGTCATTTAATACAGCCCCTCCAACCATTACTCTGCAATCCAGGTCATTTTCCCTGATTGCTTTTATAGTTTCTTCCATACTCTTTACAGTTGTCGTCATAAGCGCACTTAGCCCAACAAGCTTTATTTTTTCTTTCTTTATCTTCTCTATTATTTCTTCCTTAGACACATCCTTGCCAAGATCATAAACATCAAATCCATAATTTTGAAGCAAAAGCTTTACAATATTTTTACCAATGTCGTGTATATCTCCTCTAACCGTTGCAATAACTATTTTACCTTTGCTTAAATTTGAATCATATTTACCTTTATCCATTTTTCCTTTAATTATCTCAAAGGCTGCTTTCACAGTCTCTGCAGATTGTATAAGCTGTGGAAGAAATATATCCCCCTTTTCAAATCTTTCACCTACTATATCAAGGGATGGTATAAGATAATTATTTACAATGTCCATTGGAGGTATTTCATTTAAAAGCTCAGTTACAGTACTTATAACCTCTTCTTTAAGTCCATCAATTATTATCTTTACTATATCTTTTTTATCATCTATAGAACTATTTTCAGGTTCCTCAGCTCTTCTGGAATATTTATCAATATACATTTTGGCTTCCCTGTCATTATTCCATAGAACATTAAAAGCACTTATTGTATCAAGCATTTCTTTATCAAGGGGGTTTAGTATAGGAGCATCAAGGCCTGCAGTTAATGCTGCTGCCAAAAAGGTTTTGTTTAAAATCCCCCTTTCAGGAAGACCAAAGGATACATTGCTTACACCAAGGGTAATCTTGACTTTAAGCCTATTCTTCACCATTAAAACAGCTTTTATTGTTTCTTTTACCTCTTTTTGCTGAGCAGATGCTGTTAACACGAGACAGTCAATTATAATATTCTCTTTAGGAATTTCATATTCTAAAGCTCTATTTATTATTTTTTCAGCTATCCTGTACCTTCCTTCAGCATCTGTAGGAATGCCATTCTCGTCAATGGTTAATCCAACTATACATGCTCCATATTTCTTTGCAATAGGGAATATTTTATCCATTATCTCTTCTTTACCATTTACCGAATTTATAAGGGGTTTGCCATTATATATTCTTACTGCCTTCTCAATAACCTCTGGGCTTGAGCTATCTATCTGAAGTGGGAGGCTTATTACACTTTGAATTTCTTTAACAACACTAGTCATAACCTTCTCTTCATCTATCTCAGGAAGTCCAATATTTACATCAAGTATATCCGCTCCTGCATCTCTTTGGTTTACTGCTTCTCTTAGTATATATTCAATATTATTACTTCTCAAAGCTTCCTTAAGCTTCTTTTTTCCTGTCGGGTTTATCCTTTCTCCTATTATTTTAACTCCATCACCAATAAATACCGTCGTTAATGATGAGCTAACAGCTGTTATTTCCTGTGGATTTCTTTTTATTGGTTTAACCTGGCTAACATCATTTTTAAGCATAGAAATAAAGTCAGGATTGGTACCACAGCATCCCCCAAATATTGTAACTCCCTTTTCAGCCATTATCTTGCAATAACCTGCAAACTCAACCGGTTCAATATTATATACTGTTTTTCCATATATAATGGCTGGCAATCCTGCATTAGGCTGTACTATAACAGGAACCTTTGAATATTTAAGAATACTATCTACTATTGAGAGCATCTCCTTAGGTCCTAAAGAACAGTTTACACCCAGAGCATCAACATCAAGACCTTGAAGTATGTTAACCATTGTTACTGGATCCGTTCCAGTCAGCGTTCTTCCATCTCTTTGAAATGTCATTGTGCATATAACAGGGAGGTTGCTGTTTTCCTTTGCTGCAAGCACTGCAGTTTTTGCTTCATAAATATCCGACATTGTTTCTATAAGTATTAAATCAGCATCTCTTCCAGCAATAACCTGTTCCCTAAAGGCACCATAAGCTTCATTGAACTCAAGCTCTCCAACAGGTGCCATAAGCTTTCCAGTAGGCCCAATATCAAGAGCTACAAGCTTCCCATTGGCTGCTCTTTTCCCTATTTCAACTGCTCTTTTTACAATCTCTTCCACCCCATAACCCGTACCATTTAATTTAAATCTGTTGGCACCGAAGGTATTGGTTGTAATTATATCACTGCCTGCATTTATATAAGCATTATGTATATCCTCAATAACTTCAGGATAGAGAATATTAAAAACTTCAGGAACTTCTCCCTGCTTCATTCCGTATCTTTGAAGCATAGTTCCCATTGCTCCATCAAAAAACAAAAATTTATTGAAATCTATATTATCCTTCACAACCTTTTCCAACCTTTCTGTAAATACAGTTTTTCATACTGCATCGCTTACATTTTTCTTCATTTTCAACCTTGCTACTTTTCCCTAAGCCAATCACAGCAGTCACTGATTTTCTTGGGAGCATTAAAAAACTATCTGTAAGTGTTAATCCTATTTTTCTTTCACAATCAAGAATATTTATAATTCCCCTTTGCTGCTCTATTAAAAAATCTCCATATCCAGGACTATATCTTTTTGTTATATAAAGACCTGATTCACCTGCAGTTTCTTCAATTTCACACTGTACTATATCACAAAGAGCTTCAACAGCAGTGGATGCGCATGCATCCATTATAACCGCCTTTGTAATGTTAAACTTTGAATAAAAGGCTATTCTTTTATCCATTTCCAAACCAAGGGTAACTGCCAAAAGAGCACATCTTTCAGATTCCTTAAGATGCTCATATATATTCTTTCCTCTAAGATAGAGCACTGTATTTAAAAGCAAAATACCCTCACTTTCTTTTTTTATATCAAAAATGTTATAGACATATTTTCCCCTTGATATATCTATAACCTCCCCTATACATTCATCTATAAGCACTGTTAATTTTTCATCAATAAGTTGATTTTTATACCCTAAATATCTTAATACTTCACCTTTATCAATTTTCATTTCATCTTCCCCCGCAATTTTATAATATAATAATCCAAAAGTTTCTTTTATGCAAATATTATTTTTTTAACATATTGCTATTGACATTTATAAATTTCTAATTTACAATTACATCATTCGAATAACAACTTCTTATCAAGAGAGGCGGAGGGACCGGCCCAATGAAGCCCGACAACCAACACTTTCATCAGGTGTAACGGTGTCAATTCCTGCAGATTTATTTCTGAGAGATAAGAAGACAGTGAGATGTATTTTTTGCTGTTCTCTTATTGGGAACAGCTTTTTTATTGCCTAAAATCCATTGATTAAAAAGCTGTAATCCTGATAATTAATGATTTATATTACATATTAAAACTAAATATTATAAAACACTTTTTCTTATCAAGAGAGGCGGAGGGACTGGCCCGATGAAGCCCGACAACCGGCACTATCATTAGGTGCAGCGGTGTCAATTCCTGCAGATTTATTTCTGAGAGATAAGGAACAGCTTTTTTGTGCATATTTAAGCTGCTTTCTTATTGAAAGCAGCTTTTTTATTTCAAATTATTAACTAGGAGGTTAGAATTTATGACAATTAAAAAATCCTATGAAGAAATTAATGAAAAAATCAAAAATGGAACCGCAGTTGTTGTTACAGCCGAGGAACTCATCGATATTGTAGAGGAAAAAGGTGTTTCAAAAGCAGCAAAGTATGTTGATGTTGTTACTACTGCAACCTTTGGCCCAATGTGCTCATCCGGTGCCTTCTTAAACTTTGGCCACTCGGAGCCTCCAATAAGAATGAGTGAGGTCCTTCTAAACAACGTTCCAGCTTATGCTGGCCTTGCAGCAGTTGATGCATATATTGGAGCAACAGAGCCCTCAAAGGATAAAGGTATTGAATATGGTGGCGCCCATGTTATATGTGACCTAATTGATGGAAAGAGAGTAAAGTTAAAGGCAAATTCCCCTGGAACAGACTGTTATCCTAGAAAAGAAATCGAAACTTGGATTACAAAGGATTCCATTAACGAAGCATACCTTTTTAATCCAAGAAACTGCTACCAAAATTATTCTGCAGCCATAAATACCTCTGATAGAGTATTACATACATACATGGGAGTTTTAAAGCCAAACAAGGGAAATATAAACTACTCCACTTCTGGAGAACTAAGTCCCTTATTGAAGGACCCATACCTTAGAACCATTGGTATTGGCACAAAAATATTTTTTGCTGGAGCTCCAGGCTATATTTCATGGCAGGGAACACAATTCAACAATAATAAGCCAAGGGATGAAAATGGGATTCCTCTTTCATCGGCAGCAACCCTTGCAGTTATAGGTGATCTAAAGGCGATGTCCACTGAGTATATAAGCCCTGCTGTAATGACTGGTTATGGTACCTCAATGTTTGTTGGAATAGGAATACCAATACCCGTTCTAGATGAGGACCTGCTAAAAAACCTTGCAGTTAAAAATGAAGATATATACACCTATATTGTTGATTACAGTGTTCCAACCTTATCAAAGCCAAGTTTAGATAAGGTTAGTTATAAGGAACTCCAGAGTGGTTCCATTACCCTAAATAACCAAAACATTAAAACGGCACCTCTATCTAGCTTAAACAAAGCACGAAAGATTGCTCAGGAGCTTAAAAGATGGGTGAAGGAAGATAAGTTTACCTTGCAGGAGCCTATAAAGGCTTTTCCAAATGTAACTTCATTAAATACCTTAGAGGAGGTTTTATAATGTCTAGAACATTAATAGAAATTGAAAAATGCGTTGACTGTGGTGCATGCACAGGAGTTTGCCCATCCAATGCACTAATACTTGAAAACAACTCTAAAGCCCTCATATTTGTTGATGAAAACTGTAATAATTGTGGCCTATGTATCGAAGCTTGTCCATCAAGGGCTATAAAAAAAGTGTAATAGTGGTGATAGCATGTATGAAGAAAGACTTTATAGGAGAAGAATGAATTCTTCTGATCTAATTCAGTTTAATTTAACAGAGTATGAATCCGATCTTCAAATATCCGCTTGCTCTAACCTTGAGTTTGAAGCAAGAAATATTGTTAAAGAATATAGACGACAAATTAAAGATTACATTAAAACTCATTCGGATTTTTTAACCAGCCTTGTTCCAATAAAGGCAGATACCTCTGCACCTGACATAGTAAAGCATATGTGCTTTGCAGCAGAGCTTGCTGGAGTTGGACCAATGGCTGCTGTAGCAGGTGCGATATCCCAATATGCAGGTATATCACTTTTAAAGTATACAGGTGAGGTAATTTTAGAAAATGGAGGTGACATTTATTTAAAAAGCTCAGTTGATAGAAATGTATTAATTTATGCTGGCTCCTCGCCCTTTTCTAATAAAATTGCTCTTAAGCTTTCTGGAGATGAAAAGGGTAATGGAGTTTGTACCTCAAGTGGTACAATAGGCCATTCTCTAAGCTTTGGCAAAGCAGATGCAGTTGTTGTAGTTTCAAGAGATACTCTTATTGCAGATGCTGCAGCAACTTCAATATGCAATATAATAAAAACTCCCCTCGATATTGAAAAAGGAATAAATCTTGCCAAAACAATTCCCCTTGTTGCAGGCATAGTTATTATAATAGGCTCTACTATGGGAGCCTATGGAAATGTAAATATTGTAAAACCCTAAATTACTTTCCCCGCAAAAAATAAATGAAGGAGAAGGCTATGAAAATAAAAGAACTTTTTAACAACAAACCAGTAATATCTCTTGAAATCTTTCCACCAAAACCAAGTACCCCTATTGATACAATCTTTGAAACCATAGATAATCTAAAAAATATTAAACCTGATTTTATAAGTGTAACCTATGGTGCTGGCGGAAGCAGCAGAGATTATACTGTTCAGATAGCAGATATTCTAAAAAACAAATATAATATCGAAACCCTTGCTCACCTTACTTGTATTAATTCATCCCAGGTGGAACTTGAAAAAATAATTTCAGAGTTGAAGGATAAGAACATTGAAAACATCCTTGCTCTTAGAGGCGATTTGCCTTCTGAAGATGCATCTGACATAAACAAGGTCTATAAAAAATATGCAAAGGATTTAATAAAAGAAATTAAAAAGCAAGAGACCTTTTGTGTAGGTGCTGCCTGTTATCCTGAGGGTCACATTGAGTCCAAGAGCAAGCTTTCTGACCTAAAATTTCTAAAAGAAAAGGTTGATGCAGGCGCAGACTTTTTAATAACACAGTTGTTCTTTAATAATGAATTGTTTTATGGTTTTCTTGAAGAGCTTTATGTAATGGGAGTTTCTATTCCTGTTCTTCCCGGCATTATGCCTGTTATAAATAAAAAACAGATAGAAAGAATAACCAAGCTATGTGGCGCTTCCCTTCCTCCAAAATTTCAAAGAATATTGTATAAATATGAGAATAACCCTGCAGCATTGAAGGAAGCAGGCATTGCTTATGCCACAGAGCAAATAATAGATCTTTTATCCTTTGGAGTGGATGGAATACATCTATATACAATGAACAAACCAGAAATTGCGGAAAAAATATTTAGAGATATTTCATATATAAGAAACTATTTAACTAGTGAATTATCCTATACAGCAGCGGAGGTGTAAAATGAACACAGTTGTATTAAAGTTTGGCGGCACTTCGCTTTCATCTTATGAAAGAAGACTTCTTGCCTTTAAAAAGGTTGAAAATGTAATAGACAAAGGCTCTTTTCCTGTTGTAGTTGTATCTGCAATTGGAAGGAAAGGGGATCCATATGCAACTGATACACTAATTGATTTTATAAAAGCTCAATACAATTCACCTAAACCTAGAGATATGGATCTCTTATTATCCTGTGGTGAGATAATATCAAGTGTGCTATTTTCCACTCTTTTAAATGCTAATGGGTATAAAAGTGCGGCATTAACAGGCTGGCAAGCAGGAATAATAACAGACAGCAACTATGGAGAAGCAAAGGTATTAAAAATTAAAACTGAATATATTCTTCAATGTATCAGGAATAATGTAATTCCTGTTATAACAGGTTTTCAAGGTATAAATGAAAATGGAGAAATAACAACACTTGGCCGTGGAGGAAGTGATACAACTGCATCCCTTATCGGAGGTGCATTAAATGCAAAAGCCATCGAAATATTTACCGATGTTGATGGAGTAATGACAGCAGATCCCAAAGTTGAAAAAAACGCAAAAGTTATAAACAGTTTGTCCTATAATGAAGTTTATAAAATTGCGAAGCTCGGAGCAAACGTATTAACTCCAGATTCTATAAAAATTGCAGAAAAAAATGAAATACCCCTGTATGTAAAAAATACCCTTTCAGATTGTCAGGGTACACTTATTAGTAAAGGAGATGTGGATAATTTTATTTAATTTATCCACATCCTCTCCTCTTATTTATTCCAATAATTTTTTCTATACACTTTCCTTTGTATTCTGCTGTGCAATTAGCTCCACTAATCGATTTGCTCCATCATATTCGGAGTAAATAACGGGAATTTCAGGGGTGCTTCTTTTTATCCTCCACATATTATCATGGGAAACATGATTGAGGACAATTATGACATAATTAGATTCCTTAATTGATGCTGCAATTTTACCCCAGGAATCAAATCCTTCGATCACTTCTACATCAATTCCTTCTTTAAAGAATGCCAGCTTATATGAATTTTCATAACTAACATTCCCTATTATTAAAACCTTAACTCCTGTTTTGGCTTTTAAAACACCCGTAAACACAGAATTATTTCTAGGTTTCTTTTCTATTCTTTTATCTAATGCCTGTACTTGGTTAAAGGCTTCATCATGTTTTTCAAATCTAATAAAGTTATTGAACTCATCAATTTTTATTATTTCTCCATCTAAACCAGAGTCAATATTGGGAGGTATATTGTTTACAATAACCTTCTCCCCATTTGATTTTATTACAAAGAAATTTTTGTTATCTGCACTCAATACCCCAATATAGCTTTTATTGTACAAGGATGACATTGTATAAAATCTACTTGATTTAAAAGTCGTAACAAGCCTGCTATCATTAGTACAAATTATATTCCCCTCTTCAATAGCTATATTATCCTTTAATTCAAAGGATTTCAGTAGCTCTTCTCCTGTTATGATATTTCTTACAAAAAAACCTGTATTGAAATTTTTTAAAACAAAATAAGCGCTATGCTGCTTTGCTTTAATTGACAATATAAAACTATCCATATTATAACTTATTGGTCTATACATCCTTGCAATTGTTCCATCATGTATTCCAATTACCTGCCCTAGTTTAAATCGTGGACTAGAGAAATTACGCAAATCCACTTTTTCTTCCTTTTCATCGCTATAGCCAACTATTAAATAATTTTCTTCCTGATTAAACTCCTTTACAATAGCAATGTTTATACCTGTCAAATATGAATTATCATATTTATATGAATATGCCCATTTAAAGTTGTATTCTGGAGAAACCAGTATAAATTGATTTTCAGCCAAATATGTTCCTTCTGGCAGTCCATTTAATTCGTATAATCTATCATTGTAATTAAATGATACATAATGCTTGTTATCATCAATAACGCAATAACCTATTCTATTAACTGCCACTGGTTGAGGTTCTTCTATAACCTCTTGTTTTTCCTCAACAATTTCTTCAACATCACATTCTTGCTTTACATACGGACTGATAATGGCAATAAGTTCTTCATTAACTCCGTTATTTTCTATATACTTTTTAACAACCTCCAACGTAGGATTTTGAATTATTTTATCGTACTCCTTCTTTATTTGTTTCAATTCTATTTGTCTTTCTTTATTAATTAACTTTAAATTAGCAATCTGATCATTTAAATTATCAATCATACTATTGTACAGCTTTAATGGTCTTTCTTTATTATCTTGAATTTCCCTTGTTAACTTATCTATAATTTGGTTCTTTATATCCAGCTCTTTTTTAAGTTCATTCATATTTTCTTTCATTTTTTCAAACTGAAATTCCTCTTTCTTCCTTCCCTCATATTTCTTTATAATTTTCTTATATTTTTCAATGGTTCTTTCATTCCTTTTGATGGTTTCCTCAAATCCCTCCACTTCAACTTTAACGTTTTTAATTACATTGCTGTGATATTTAAATATTACTTCATTTAAATAAACATAATTATGAAGAAAATCATTTCCTAACATATTTATCTCTTCTTGTGTATACTCTTTTATAGGGAACTCCTCATCTTCCTGCAGGGACATTCCCATGATAAGAAAAAATTCCTCAAATAAATTTCTAGCCGATCTAATGTTTTTGGGAAATAATGTGTCAATAAACTTTTGTATATTATTTTTCATTGAAAAAGTTTTATCTTTTAATAACTTTTTAACCTTATTTGCAATGCTTTCTGCAATTACACTATTTAAAGCATAGTAAAAAACATTTTCATCTTTGCTAAAAGGCTCATCTGTATAGCAGCATCTTATATATTTATCAAAGCTAACATTTTCGTATCCTTCTTTTAATATTTCAACCATAATATTGTTTTTATCAGTTTTCTTTATGTAATTTAAATCTTCCTTCTGCAATTCACTGTTAAAAGCTCCATAATCAATACCCTCTATTTCTTCTTTTATGTATTTTTTAACATAGTACAGCTCTTTTTTATCAAATTCATTTAAAAGTATAACTGATTGAATTTGTATATTTCCTATTAAAGCTGCCCAATCCACTCCATAACCCTCCTGCTTCCATAAACATATTATTTTCCCATAAATATACCAATTTGTATTAACATTGTCAATGTTGTTGTAAATATATGTTTTTCTAAAAATTGAACACCTCATATAATTTTTTATCTTTTATTTATAATTCAGTCATATTTTATTACTTTTAGCATTTTTTCATGAAACCTATTACAAAATAATATTTAACAATTAAACAAATCCTATAGAATTGCGATTATAATATAATAAAACTCCTCTGAGAACCTAGAGGAGTTTTATTATATAAAGTATATTGACATTCTATCATTTAAAGCTGTATCAGCTAAGTATATTGTAATAACAAATACATTAATATTTATATATTTACATCTATATTGAATATTCTTGCCACAAATACAGCAACAATTGCCGGATATAATCCAACACATACATTCATACCAACTGTTACCCTCATAGGTGTTGCGAAACCTAATGCAATTAATACCAATTCATATTACATATTTTAAATTCCTTTATTATAAAGCTTTCTTAAAATAAATTTTAAATATAGTCCCATTTCCTTCACTACTTTTCACATCTATATGTGCATCATGTAATTCCAAAATTTTTTTAACTACTGTTAGCCCTATACCATGTCCCTTTATTTTGTTTCTGCTCTTATCGCCTCTATATAATCTCTCAAATATGAAGGGCAAATCTTCTTTCCTTATTCCAATTCCATTATCCTTCAAGTTAAAAATAACAAAGCTATCATTTTCACTTAATTCAATATTTATTTTTCCACCTTTTCCAGTAAACTTTACTGAATTTGAAAGTAAATTTATAAATACCTGTTTTAATCTATCATAATCCCCTTCAATAAAATAGCTTTTTTCCTCCTCTAGCATAACATCTAGTTTTATTTCTTTGTTACTTATAACCAGAGAAAAATCATCTATCACTGAAAGAATAAGTTCATTAATAGAAAACACTTTACGATTCACCAGCATTTCAGCTGTGTCTAATTCTTTCAAAGCATTTAAGCTATTAAGAAGCCTGCCAAATCTTATAACCTCTTCGTTTAATGCTTCCAGCCTTTCTGTTGTTATATCATAAACCCCGTCAATCATAGCTTCAAGATTATTTTGAAGAATATTTAAAGGTGTCCTTATCTCATGTGTAATATCAGAAACGAGACGTTTCCTTATAGCGTCCTGCTCTTTTAGCTTTTCTCCCAAGTCATTAATGCTTTCTTTTAAATTCTCAATTTCTACAATATCACTTTTAAAATTCGAGCGTGCTTCATAGTTTCCATAAGATAGACTAATGGATGTATCAGAAACCTCCTTAATGGGAATTGAAAATTCTTTTGATATTATTAAACTCATTATGATTGTAAATATAACCGCTATCATAATACTTACAGCTATGGATTTATTAATTGCAAACTTAAAATTGACATCATCCTGTGATAAAAGTATTGAAGAATACTGCCCTATAGTAACATACCCCACTACTTTTCCATCAACAACTATATCAAAATCCTTTGTTTTATATATACCCTTACTAGAGCCCTCCATCATCTTAATATGAGTTTTAGTCCTTATATCCTCAGGATTCATTGCCCAAATTATATTTTTGTTATTATCCATGAGAGTTAGACAATAGTTACTCATATAAGCTTCATGCAATAGTTCTATTCCAGAGTTTTTACTCCATTTGCCATCTCTTTTGTACGTTTCCCCAAGAAAATCAACAATTCTCATATTCCTTTTTTCCTGATTTCCTTCAACATACCTTCTAAAGCTGTTAACAATAGTAAAGTTCACAAATAGCGCTGATAAAAAAATTGCAATGACAGCACAGATAATAAGATTTGAGTTTAACTTTCTTCTTATACTCTGCATCAGTTATCACCGTCAAATTTATATCCAAGCTTTGTAACTGTCTTAATATACCTTGGGTTCTTGCTGTCCACTTCTATTTTCTTACGTAAATTTTTAATATGAACATCAACTGTTCTGTCAAAGCCTTCAAAATCAAACCCAAAAACACTCTCAATCAATTGTTCTCTACTTAAAACTCTTCCATTGTTTACAGCAAGAACATAAAGTATGTCAAACTCATTTGGTGTAAGCGATACACTTTCTCCCATTACCTTAACAACTCTTTTATCCCTATCAATTACAAGGTTACCATTGTTAAAACTAAGTGCAAGGGATCTATCTGCATCTATCCTTCTAAATACAGCATTAACCCTTGCAGTTAACTCTCTTGGACTAAATGGCTTTACAAGATATTCGTCTGCACCTATATTAAGGCCACTTATTTTATCACTTTCAGTACCCTTTGCAGTTAACATAAAAATATAAACATCCGATATATTTCTTATAATTCTGCAAACCTCTTCACCTTCAATATCAGGAAGCATAAGATCTAGAATGACTAATTCAAATTTAATTTCTTTAAATAGTCTTATGCCTTCAATACCCTTATCTGCACAATAAACACAATATCTTTCTCTTTCAAGATATGCCTTTATAACACTAGAAACCTTCTCTTCATCTTCAATAATCAAAATGTTCATCATAGCTTGCTGCTTACCTCCAACAACAATTATCCTATAGTTAATTATAAATTAAAAATTTGAAGAAAAAATGAAGACACAATATATTATTCTCTCTGGGCCTTAAGGCTTTCTGCCATTGAAATTGATAGTACTTTCCTCTTTGATAGAAATTTTGAAAATTCATAGGTAAGATACATAATGACAAACCCAATTGCTATTTTTATTGGAGCTATTATAATTGGAGTTGTCATATCAATTTCTTTCATCGAGCTATCCATAACCCTTCCAAGAGACATGTAAAGAAGAGGAATGGAAATAATATATCCTATTATAACCGGGATATTAAATGTATTCATAAGCATGCTACCTATTTCCCTGTTACCATATCCCAATACCTTAAGCATTGATATACTTACTTTATTTTCTTCAATTATAAGTGATATCATAATGTACAGAATAATAAGGGCAATTATAAATGCAAGAACACCTGCACCAAGCAAAAAATATCTCATAGGCTTTATAAAGGAATCAAAGGCTTTTATCGTTTCTTCTCTGCTCTCTGTTTTTAAAAGAATATTTTTATCAATATCAATACTTCTGTCGCTAAATATTCCTGTGTAGGTTTTTTCATCAACTCCCATCATTTTGTTAAATTCTTCGATTGGCATATAAATAAAGCTTCCTATATATACTTCACATATATCATCAACCTTGATACTATATTTTTTATCATTCAATTTATTTTGTATTTCGATAACATTTCCAATTTTTAAATTCATTTTTTTTGCAAAGGATCTTGATATTACAGTTTTTTCCCCATCAATTCTTTTACCATCCTTATCCTCTAGATTTATCATAGTACTATCTTTTCTAATACCATAGATAATTATTTCTTCTTTTTTATCTAGGGTTGTGAATGGTGCTGCATTATATTCTTCCCCTTTATAGGTATTAGCTTTCATTGGAGCTTTAAAGACATAATTATAGTTATATTTAAATGAATTGTTCATACCATCCTTAACAAGATAATCAAAGGAATCCTGTGCTGCCGAGCCTAAAAGTAAAAGCATTGATGATGCTGTAACCCCTAATATTATTATGATAATTTTTGAAAAGCTCCTTAATATTTCCCTTATTTTAAATTTAGTCTTAAATTTAAACCTCCTAAGGTTCATGTTTTTTTCAAAAATCCCAACCTTGTTTTTTTGTCCATGTCCCCTCATAAGCTTCACAGGTGACAATCTAAGTGCTCTCACTGTTACAACAATTCCTGCAGCTGTAAGGAGAACAACAGGCATAACAAATCCGATCACCATGTGCTCTAACCTGTAGTTAACTTTCATTATTGGAAGGTTGAAATAGAAGGAATAGTATCTAAGAATAGGCTTTACAAGTAAAAGACTTAATACTTCTCCTATAGCTGCTCCTGAGATTGCAACTGCCAAAGGATATGTTAAATAGTGCTTTAATATTTCTTTCTTCGTATACCCGATGGCATATAGAGTACCAATCTCAACAAACTCCATTTTCACCATTCTCCAGATTACAGTTGAAAGAAGCAGACAGGTAAGAAGAAATATCGCCAGGGGTATACTTAATGTAACCTCTTTAAGGCTAGTAACTTCACCCTTTACCATTGTGTATCTTGGATTATCATCGATATTCTGCCAAAACATAATTCCGAAGTTTTTATTAAGATATTCTTTTATATCAGAGGATAAAGCTGAATTGTACCTTATATTAATTGTCTCATTGCTATTATTCATTTGACTCATCTTATTCTTTGATATTACTGCAATTCCAAAGCTATTAGGATCTGCCACTATATCGGATTCCAGCTTCGTTGGATAGACATAATCGGGTATTGTCATATATCCCGAAACACAAAATTCTTCACCAGAAACTTTTATTTTATCTCCTATATTAATGCCTTGAGTATTAGCAAAAGCTGGATTTATAAGCATATCATTATCTCTTTTAATAGTGCTTCCCTTTACTATAAATGGTATGTCAACCTTTTCACTATAATCAAACACCCTAAGTGAAACTCCATTTTTTATTTCATAATCAAAGCTTTTCCTTTTCTCAATGACTGCATCAAACCTTTTTTCAAGTTCATCTATATTATCTATATCTTTAACTAAAACTGCTTTTGCATCTTCTCTAATACTTTTTTTAGTAAGGCTTTCAAGGTTGCCATTCAGATTAACAACAAGTGTATTTAAAACAACATAAAGTGTGCACCCCAATGCTACGAGGAAAAGTGAGCCTAAATATTTAGATTTATTTTTTAAAAACACTCTTTTAACTCTTTTTTCAAGTGCCATTACCACTCAACTCCCTCTGCCTTTATCTTGCTTCTGTTAGTAATAATCTCTGTTATCTCCCCACTTCTCAGCTTAATGATCCTATCAGACATTGCACTTATTGCATTGTTATGTGTAACTATAAACATTGTTGTACCATACTTTATATTTATTTTTTCAATGAGATTTAATATATCCTTCGATGTTGAATAATCAAGTGCACCTGTGGGTTCATCAAACAAGAGTATCTTTGGATTTTTAACAATAGCCCTTGCAATTGAAACCCTCTGCTGCTCTCCACCACTTAACTCCGATGGAAACTTATCAGATTTATCAAGCATTCCTACTGACTCTAAAACTTCTTTTATATCCATTGCATTTTTGCTTATACTGGATGATACCTCAACGTTCTCATATACAGTAAGGTTTGGTATAAGGTTATAGAATTGAAATACAAATCCAATTTTCTCTCTTCTATACATTGTAAGCTCCCTATCCCCAATTTGAGAAAGTTTTATACCATCAACCTCAATCTCTCCTTCATCAATTCTATCAATACCGCCAATGATATTTAGAAGAGTGGATTTACCCGATCCGGAAGGTCCAAGAATAGTTATAATTTCTTTTTCCTTCACCTCAAAGCTTACTCCCTTTAGTGCAAAGAAATTGTTTTCTCCAACTTTATACTTTCTGCTCACATTCTCCGCTTTCATTATCATTTTATTCCCCCCTAATCCCATATATATTATCAATTGAACATTCCATTATTATACATTATATTACTTTATGCCTTGCTCGTAAACACTTTTATGTTTAATTTTTATTCTCAATTGATAACATTTAACACCTACATACTGTTATATCTGGAAATTTATATATCGACTATATGATTTTATTTACTTGGAATACAATAGAATTTTAATGCAATTTATATCGAAACAAAAACACCTCAATCCATGCTTTTATTAATTGCTTCTCATGGATTGAGGTGTTTTAAATTTTAAATATCAGCAAGAACTATTTCGCCCTTAAGCCTTGTTTTCTTAACATCTATGACACGCTGATTTTCAGAGCCTCTAAATTTTAACAGAGGGTTCTTTTTTTCAATTTCAAACCTTCCATCTACAAGTATATCTATGTTATCAAGGAATTCTGCCCAACCATCAATTTTAGAAGAGCTGCTCAGTATATACTCATAGGTATAGCCTGTATATGTCATAATATTATATCCTAAAGCCTTAGCCTGTTTTGCAAGCTTTGATAAAATATTTGCCTGTTCAAAGGGTTCTCCACCACTTAATGTTATACCGTCCAATAGCGGGTTTTCCCTCGCCTGCTCTATAATATATTCAATATCCACCAACTTTCCTCCATCAAAGGAATGTGTATGGGGATTATGACATCCAGGACAGTTGTGCCTGCAGCCCTGTGTAAAAACCACAAGTCTTATTCCAGGGCCATCTACAATTGAGTCCTGAACTATTCCTGCAATTCTAAGCTTATTATCCATTTAAACCCACCAACCTTATATTACTGATGCATGCTTTACTCTATCTCTCTCTTCTGCTTTTTTTGCATCGTTAAAACGCTCCAGGGTTCCTACTAAATACCCTGTAATTCTTCTAATTCTTTCAAACTTTACATCGCCCTCTTCTCTACCACATCCAGGACACTTATCTCCAATAATTCCTGAATAACCACAGACAGGATCTCTATCAACAGGATGGTTTATTGAACCATATCCAATTCCTAACTCCTTCATTGCCCTTATAATCTTCTCAAAGGCTTCAACATTCTGTGATGGATCCCCATCAAGCTCAACATAGGTTATATGTCCTCCATTTGTAAGTTCATGGTATGGAGCTTCTGTTTTTATCTTATTAAATGCAGTTGTTTTATAGTAAACAGGTACATGGAAGCTGTTTGTGTAATATTCTCTGTCAGTAACTCCTTCAATTTCTCCAAACACATTTTTATCAATCTTTACAAAACGCCCAGCTGTTCCTTCAGCAGGTGTAGCAATCAATGAAAAATTCATTTTGTACGTGCTTGCAGCTTCATCCATACGTCTTCTCATATGCTCTACTATTTTAAGTCCAAGCTTTTGAGATTCCTCTGATTCTCCATGATGCATTCCGGTTAAGGCTTTAAGGCATTCAGCAAGTCCTATAAATCCAAGGGTTAAGGTACCATGCTTTAATACCTCTCTGACTTCATCCTCCCAGCCAAGCTTATCAGAATCTATCCATACACCTTGTCCCATAAGAAATGGATAGTTCTTAACCTTTTTTCCTGCCTGTATTTCAAATCTATCCAAAAGCTGCTTTGTTACAATATCAATTTTAGCATCAAGCTCTTTAAAAAATACTTCTGTATTCCCTTCGCTCTTCAAAGCTATTCTTGGAAGGTTTATTGTTGTAAAGCTTAAATTTCCTCTTCCATACACTACTTCCTTAGATTGGTCATATACATTTGCCATTACCCTGGTTCTGCATCCCATATATGCTATTTCAGTTTCAGGATGACCTTCCCTGTAACTTTTTATGTTGAAAGGAGCATCTATGAAGGAAAAGTTAGGGAACAATCTTTTTGCACTAACCCTGCATGCAAGCTTAAATAAATCATAATTTGTGTCCCCATCATTATAGTTTACCCCTTCCTTTACCTTAAATATCTGTATAGGGAATATAGGAGTCTCATTATTACCAAGTCCAGCTTCCGTTGCTAAAAGAAGATTCTTAATGACCATTCTTCCTTCCAAGGATGTATCTGTACCATAATTAACAGAACTAAATGGTACCTGGGCACCTGCTCTACTGTGCATTGTATTTAGGTTATGAATAAAGGCCTCCATTGCCTGGTATGTGCTTCTGTCAGTCTCTTTATATGCTCTGTTCCTTGCAAATTCCTGTGCTTTATCCACAGCATCTTCATCCTTAAAGCGCTTAAGGAGCGCTCTCTTTTCAATTTTTATATACTCTTCATCTATCTTTAAATTAGGAACAGCATTGTATAATTCCTTAATCTCTTTAAGAGTTTCTTTTACTAAAACCTCAGCATCAATATTTCCTATTAACAACTCAATGGCATTGATAAGGTTTTTAGTATAGAACTTTGTATAGGTCTTTGCAACACCAGGAGCCATTCCATAATCAAAGTTTGGAATACTCTGGCCGCCATGCTGATCGTTCTGGTTTGACTGAATAGCTATACATGCAAGAGCTGAGTAGCTTTGAATATCATTTGGTTCTCTTAAATGACCATGTCCTGTGCTAAATCCATTTTTAAACAAGCTTATTATGTCAATCTGACAGCATGTAGTTGTAAGTGTAAGGAAATCAAGATCATGAATATGTATGTCTCCATCCTTATGCGCCTTTGAATACTCTGGATCTAGTATAAACATTTCATAAAACTGTTTTGCTCCTTCTGAGCCATACTTAAGCATCGTTCCCATTGCTGTATTTCCATCTATATTTGCATTTTCACGCTTAACATCATTATCTTCTGCTTCTTTAAAGGTTAAATCCTCATATATCTTCATAAGACGGGTATTCATCTCTCTTAACCTTGTTCTTTCCGCTCTATAAAGTATATATGCCTTGGCAATTTCTACCCATCCATTCTCTATAAGCACCTTCTCAACAGCATCCTGTATTTGTTCAACTGTTGGAATATTATCAACGTTATTCTTTTCTATGTACTCAACTGTTTTTTCAGCTATTTCAAAAGCTTCCCCATAGTTTTTTTCTCCAACAGAGTTTGAAGCCTTAACTATTGCATTTGCAATCTTTTCAATATTAAAGGGAACTTCTCTTCCATCTCTTTTTCTAATTTTTGTAATCATTTATTGCAATTCCTCCTCAGATCATCATTTGCTATTTGTACTATATATAGGCGAATATTAGTTTACCATGTACTATATATAGTGTCAATGGCCAATCTTTTTTATACATCTTTTTAAAATGTCAAGTATTAAAAAATGGAATTTTGTTCCTCTTACTTCAATGAATATTTTCCTATGATTTACAAATATTAAGATAGAGGTGATTCTATTTATGGTTCTAACTCAAAAAGAGAAATTTCTGCTTCAAGATCAAAAATCTCAAGAAGAATTATGCGTTAAAAAGTACAACAACTATGCAATCCAGGCACAGGATCAGCAGCTAAAACAGTTATTTACACAGCATGCCCAAAAAGAGCAGCAGCATCTTGATACCCTCAACCAAATGCTAAACGGCCAAGTTCCTAACGTAAATCAACAGCAAAACCAGCAGACTCAACAAAGTGCACAAACTCAAACATCAGGGCAAAGTGGAATGACCAGCCAAAATGATGCAGACCTTTGCAACGATATGCTTACAACAGAAAAACATGTTTCCGGAGCTTACAACACCGCAATTTTTGAATTTAGAGACCACAACATAAGACAGGTATTAAACCACATTCAAAAAGAAGAACAAGAACACGGTGAAAGCATATTTAAATACATGGAAAGCAAGGGAATGTACCAACCTCAATAGTTTCAAATATAAATGGCTTCATAACTTAATATGAAGCCATTTTTTAGATAAATTGATCAAAAATCCCTTGCTGCTTTTTCTGCAGCTTCAACGGAATGCATGATAGCATTCTCTAGTTCTTCTCCCCTCAGTACATTGGTCAGTTCTGCTGTAACTGTGGCAATATCGGTTACTCCCATAAATCCCATGATTGTTCTAACATAACGCTCTCCCATCTCATATGCTTCTGCTGGACCTTCTGAGTATTTTCCTCCTCTTGCAGCAATATATACTGCCTTTTTCCCTTTATCAGCCAAAAGTCCAATAGGACCACTTTCTGTATATTTAAATGTAACACCTGCAATTGTAACATAATCAAAGTATGCCTTAAGGATTGCAGGAATTCCTAAATTCCACATTGGAGCAGCAATAACATATCTGTCTATATCAGCAAATTGCTTTGCATATTTTAACATAATCGATTCTTTTCCACCAAATAGGTCTCCCAACATCTCATTATCCAAAAACTTAATGTTCTCTTTATACAGGTCCAATGTGATGATGTCATCATTTGGATTAACTTCTTTATAAACCTTTATGAACCTCTCCGACATTTTAAATGTATAGGAATCTTCATTACTCTTAGGATTAGCCTTAATATATAACAATTTACTCATATAACACCTCCGAATTCATTTTTTTATCATCTTACTTTGATCTATTAAAACTATTAAAAAGTTTAGCTTTATAATTTATTCTTTCCTACCTTTAAATTATTTTACCTCAACACCAATTAAATTAATCAAATTTTTTAAAATTTATTACCTGTGGCACCAGCCTTCCTCCTCTATAGGAATATACAAGAGTAAACTCACCTAAAAAAGCAAATGGATTTGTTTGAACTCCAACTGTTGCTATAAGCTTGTTGCCCTCTACCCTATAGGTTACAACATTTCCATATTCTAAATTTTTATACTCCCCCTGAATACCTCCTGCTCCAACTATTGGTTTAACCCTATATTCCTTTCCACCTGCTTTAAAAACAATCTCCTGTCCCTCAACTCTTGAGGTTATCAATCTCTGTGTAGCAGTTACTGGATCATCAACTGGAATTTCTCTTGTAAGTGACATATTTACTACATGCACATCAGATTTTAAAAGCCCTGTCCCATAGGCCGTTATAAATATTATTACTATGTTTTCTTCTCCACTTCCGGTAACATCTGCAAATGTAAGCACCGGACTTCTGGCGGTTGCATTCCAATTAAACTGCTTTTGAGAAGTTTTTGTCTTTACCAATATTTGATTAAAATACTGAGCACTGTCTAACTTCTTTCCATATACATATACTCCCCTTGCAGCATTACTAGCAAGCAATTGATATCCTGGTACTTCCGGCTGATTCATAACTCTTTGCTCTTTATAATCTTTATTTGCATTCAAATAACTTTTTATTCTATACCCTATCTCTTCCCCTGTGAATTTTAGAAAGCCTATTATCAATAAAGCTATCAACGTAACACTTGCCACTACTCTCCAAGTTTTTTTCATCTGTGCGCCCCACTTTCATTAATCATATCGACTATTAATAGACTTTCCAATGGAGCTTATATTAATTCTCAAAGAATAAAAGTTCAGCGATGTTTACAATTTTTTAGTTGAAGGTTTTGCTTTACTATGGTAAACTTTTCATATTTATACTACCAAGCAAAATATTTTCGAAATGGTATTAGCTGATTTTTACGCTCTGGGAGCGAATTTATATAGCCTCCATATTAAAACACCTTTGCAACTGGCAGTTGACATATATCCAAGTGGGCATGGTGGTTATGCAACTACTTAGCTCGGTATAATGATACTGTAAAAAGAAAGGGGTGTCAGTTATGAACATGGCAGACAGAATCCAATATTTAAGAAAAACAAAAGGCATTTCACAAGAGGAACTTGCAGATAAGGTTGGCGTGTCTCGACAGGCTGTATCCAAATGGGAAAGCGAACAAAGTATGCCTGATTTAGATAAGGTAATTACCATGAGTGAATATTTCGATGTTACAACAGACTATATACTCAGAGGTATTGAGCCAACTGCAAACAAGGATGTTAAAAGCTCCGATTTAACAAGCAAAATACTATATTTAGCATCAACAGCTTTTATTGCAATTGGATTATTTTGTGCTTTTGGTGGTTGGTATGAGGAACAAACTGCGGATAGTATTTGGGGATCAATGATAATCCAAGCTGTAGGTGTTGTAGGATATTTTGTTGGACGATTATTATCAACGGCAAAAGCTCCCTTTGTAGTTAATTGGCTCAATATTGTTATTGTTGCATTTATGCCAATTAGTTTGATAGTTGCAATTTGCTTAAATCGTATAATATCTCCATACCCTACAGATATTATTAGCAGCTGCGTTTTTGCAGTTGTGTATATAATTATGGCAGGTATAACCTTTGCAGTTCTTAAAAGAAGACCAAAATGAGCATCCGTTTGAGTTGAGTGCTTTATTCACTGCTAAGGCCAATATCTATTACACTGAAACAAGTCAGCACCATGTGGGGCTGACTTTTAGGACAGCCAAGATATGACACTTGGCTGTCCTCTTTATTGATAACCTTGCTATATCACGCACATAGTTTTTTATTGCTATTTTAAATTCTTTCCGAAATTTCTGCATCTCTCTAGTCCTGATTCATCAGGGTTCCATAGTTCTCTTATGCCTTCATTTATTATTTCAAAACCTGCTTTATTTAATTCTTCTGTGATTATTTTGACAGATTCCCCGCCCCAGCCATAACTTCCAAAGGCAGCTGCTTTTTTATCCTTAAATCCCAATCCCTTTATCATTTCTAGTATAGCAGCTGTCGATGAAAGAATGCCTCTATTTATAGTTGAAGAACCAACAAGTACTGTTTTTGATTTAAATACTTCTGCAATAATGTCGTTTTTATCGTGTTTTGATGAATTGAATATTTTAATAACACAATCCTTATCTATTTCTTTTAATCCTTCTGCAATCGCTTCTGCCATTCTCCTTGTATTATTCCACATAGTGTCATAAATTATTGTAACTTGGTTTTCTTTATAATTTTTTGCCCACTCCATATATTTATTTACAATTTGAATCGGGTTTTCCCTCCAAATAATACCATGACTTGGGCAAATCATATCTACTGGTAAATTAAAGCTTAATACCTCTTCAATTTTCTTTACTACCAATGGGCTGAATGGTGTTAAAATATTTGCATAATACTTTATTGCTTCTTGATATAGTTCTGCATTATCAACTTTATCATTATACATGAGCTCTGAAGCATAATGCTGTCCAAAAGCATCATTGCTAAACAATATGTTTTCTCCTGTTAGATAGGTAAACATACTATCTGGCCAATGTAGCATTCTTGCTTCCACAAATATTAATTTATTTTTCCCTATTTCCAATGTATCTCCTGTCTTAACCTCAATAAAATTCCAATTTTGATGATAATGACCTTTTAGTATTTTTGCTCCATTTTTAGTACAATATATAGGGGTATTTGGCATTTCTCTCATGAGTTCCAGCAGTGCTCCACTATGATCAATTTCTGAATGATTTGCAATAATATAATCAATTTTATTTAAATCTATTTCTTTTTTTAAATTAACAACAAACTCCTTACCAAATGGCTTCCATACAGTATCTATTAATACAGTTTTTTCATCTCTAACTAAATATGAATTATAGGAAGAACCTCTATGTGTGGAATATTCTTCACCATGAAAAGTTCTTAATTCCCAATCTATTTTTCCGACCCATGTAACTGCATCATTAATCTTAAATGTCATCTATATCATCCTTCCCATTATATATTTAAACAGAATATACTACCTTAAAGATGGCTCCTTCTTTAGAAATCCAATTTTCCAATAATCTTATTATCTCCTCGCACTCTTTTAAAAATCCATCCTTTTAATTTTCGAATGCTAATATTTTATGTTATTACTTAACGGTTTCTATCAATGTATATCATTAATATAATTTCATTAACATATACTAAAAAAATGCCATGGATTATATGCAAACCGCTATTTTTATAGCAATTTTACATTACCATGACATTTCATGTTCTCAATTATTTACTTAATTTAATCAAAATATTCTTTAATTCCCTTATACATACCAAAGGCAACATCTTCCCTTGTCTGTTCCTTTGTGAGTAGTGTTCTGTCTGAAGAATTATTAACAAATCCAACTTCCACTAATGCTGATATCAAATTATGCTCTCTTAATACACTAAGATTGCTTTTATATAACTTATAGTATTTGTTTGAAAATGGTGTTATGGAATTCATTTCTTCCATTAAGCTTTTCCCAAATTCTTCTCTCTCAATCTGATTATAATTTGAATAGTATTGATTATAGTAGCTGTTGTTGTTGTCTGATACATATATCTGTATTCCTGAAGCAGTGGTCTCATTGCTGGTTGTGGAATTACAGTGGATGGAAATAAACACAATATCCTTTTGATACTTATCATTAGTTAAATCAAATACTTCTGTTAGTTCCTCATTTGCAGTTGAAAATCCTCCGCTATAAATTCCCACTCTGCTTTTCAGTGATGGGTCTTTAATATATGCATCAAGGGAAGCTGACTTTTGCTTTAAATCATCTATATTATTTTTTTGTTCATCAAGCTTTGTCATTGATTCCTGCTCCTGCTGCATAAGCTTAGCTATCTCATCTTCAATATTTTTTATTTTACTTTGATCACCATTTGACGTCTTTAATTTTTCAAGCTCTGCACCTTTAGAATTAACTGAACTACCAAGCATATCAAGCTTATGTCTATTTTCATCCATTTCCTTTGTTAGCTTATCTATTTCAGTATCCAATACATGCTTATTAGCAACTGCAGAACGATAATATAAATAATGCTCTCCAGTATTGCCATCAGTAGAACGAGTCATTACTACCTTTGCACCGGCCTCTTGTAAAATTCTTTGAAGTCTTAACCCCATATCAAGAGTTATATATTTTTCATATACATTATCCCTAACAACACCTGGTTGCTTAAATCCATGTCCTGGATCAATAATAACTGTTTTACCCTTAAGGCTGTTAGCTTCCGCCTTTCTTTGTACAAAATCCGAATCTGGTTCAGGTAAATCCTGGTCTCCTTGATCCTGTTGCCCATTCTCTTCTGGTTTTTCCTCAGGTTTATTAGCTTCATTAACTGCTGAAGCTAAAAGATTTAATGTATCACTATATGCCACTCCAGTAACTCGTAATCCCTTTTTATTTTGAAATTCTATTACTGCAGAACGTGTACTTAAATCATAATATCCTGTAGCACTACCCTTAAGATAACCTATTTTTATCAGCTTTGCTTGTAAGTCTTTAACTCCATTTCCTTTGTCCCCAAACTTTAAAGTAAGTAAATTCTGGTTTTCTTGATCCTGCTGCCCATTCTCTTCTGGTTTTTCCTCAGGTTTATTAGCTTCATTTACTGCTGAAGTCAAAAGATTCAATGTATCACTATATGCTACTCCAGTAACCCGTAATCCCATTTTCTTTTGAAATTCTATTACTGCAGCACGTGTAAATAAATCATACTGTCCTGTAGCACTACTCTTAAGATAACCTATTTTTATCAGCTTTGTTTGTAAGTCTTTAACCTCATTTCCTTTGTCTCCATACTTTAAAGTAAGTAAATTCTGGCTTTCTTGATTCTGATTCCCATTTCCTACTGGCTTTTCCTCAGGTTTATTTGCATCATTAACTGTTGAAGCCAAAAGCTTTAATGTATCACTATATACTACGCCAGTAACTCGTAAGCCCATTTTCTTTTGAAATTCAATTACTGCATCACGTGTATTTTTTCCAAAATACCCAGTAGCTTTATCATTGAGATAGCCCATGCTTATTAACTTAGTCTGTAACTCCTTAACTTCATTTCCCGTATCTCCATACTTTAAAGTAATCGCCTTAGTATTATTTGTTGAAGGACTAGCATTTTGCTGTCCACTGGATGTTGTGTTAGAGCTTGTCCTTTTATTAAGGGCATTCCAAGTAGCTGTTCCAACAATTCCATTGGCAGAAATACGATTGTCCTTTTGAAATTTAATTACTGCAGCAAGCGTATTTTTCCCAAAATATCCAGTAGCCTTATCCTTTAGATAACCAATACTTATAAGCTTTGTCTGAAGTACCTTAACTTCATTTCCACTATTTCCATACCTTAATGTGGAATTCGATTTTGCAAGAGCGATGTTAAAGGAAGCGGATGTTACTAAAAACGTGATTATCATTATAGATGTTATTATTTTTTTCAAACTGTCACCCCATTTTAGCAAATTATTTTATGTCAAAGTAAAAATTCTATTACATTCAACCTTTTCAAACATAACATAATTAAACCAGCTTTGCAAAATTTTTTTGAAAAAGCAGGATATAAAGAATTTCATTACTATTATAAAAACATCTTGCATATTTATGACCTTATATATCTACAATAAGTTCCAAGATGCGATAATTTAAACAAATCCATGTAGATAGATGTAATTTCTACAGCCATCTGCATGGATTTATAAAGATTATATTTTATTTATTTTGAAATATCAATTATTTTTGTAAAAAGGTCTTTATTTTCTTCTATTTTCTCTCTATTTCCTGCAGCACAATAGTTGTTTTGTCTAAGGATTTCGTTTATCATATCCCCAAATTTATTAATATCATCGAGCTTTGTATTTAAAATCTGCTCCCTTATTTCATAAATTTTATTAGCATCATCGCCAAATATATAGAATGCATCAGCTATAGCCGATATGAATACAGGTGCAGCCTCACTATCATATTTTCCTAATGCTGCTATAATATAAGCTTCAAGCTCTTCATCTGAGATTTTTAATGACTTTAAGTAGTCTCCCAACGAATCAAATGTATCCAGGGTTTCTTTTAAATTTGGATCACTAAAGGATGCAAAGATAACACTTCCTGTTGGTTGTATTGATGCCACTGCACCATAGGCTCCATTTTTTATTCTTACTGTATTAAACAAGTAATCATTTAAAATAGCTCCAACTATATCTAAGCTGCCACTGTATTTATATCCAAGTTTATTAAAATTGTAGCCCTTTGCTACAGTTTGAACCTTTTCATCTGTTATATATGCCTCATTTTTAACACTGTAATCAAATTTATAATCGTATGGGACATATTTTGTTTCCCCTAAACCTTTAGAAAACTCTGCAAAGCTATTTTGAAAATCAGAAAAACTCTCTTTATCACTTGTAAAACTTGCAACTAGATTTTCCTTATTAAACACTAAAGCCTTTACTTCGTTTAGATTTTTAATAACTTCATCAATTTTTTTATCGAAATTCTTGTCTAAGTCAACTATAAAAGAATAAAAGTTTTCTTCCAATTCACTATTATATTTAGCTCCTGGCGAAAAATATGACTGAAGCCTTGCCACAGCTTTCAAACCGCCCTGCTTTTGAACCTCATTATATACTTTAACCATTGTTTTTATATTATCTCTTATCTTTTCCTTGTTATTAAATTTTGAATTAAATAACATTTCATTAGTTAGTACTAGTGTTTTGGATATTGAATCATTTGGACATATAGCAGAAACAGTTAGCATAGGCTTATATTTAGAGTCATCATCATATTTAGTCATTACACTATTTAATACTGTAATAACAATTTCATTTTCTTCACATTCTTTTGTAAATTCATCGGAGGTATAATTTTTAGTATCAAAGCTTCTTTCAAGCATTCCATAGGATAAACCCAATAAGTTTAGATAAACTAGTTTATCCTGAGGTACATTATTAGTATTAAAAAATAATTTTATATAAGAAGCTCCAGAGGTATCAAGTTCATGATTAAGAACCTTTACTCCATTTATATTTTTTTCTTCTGTAGGATAGTTCACTACAGGTTTTTTAAGATCTTCCAATGAAAGCTTTGGTAATGCATTTAATGCTTCATTAGAATCAGGTGTGTTTTGCCACTTTACAAACTCATTATTATTTTTAATAATCTTATCTAATTCACTATTTGATAATTTTGATTTATATTGTGCTAATGCTTTCTTTGAAGAATTATTGATTTCCTCATCTAACCCAGCCTTAGGATTTAAAGTTACAAACGAGCTGTGGTTATTGTTAAACAAATATTTTGATAAAAAGTTTTCAAAGTATCTTTCTCCCTTTTTAACTCTGTTATTTATGTCCTGAACTACATCCTTATTATCTAAATATAAAGTAGGATCTCCGCCATATATCCAGCTTTGATCTATGCTATTTGATATAAGTACTGAATTTATTGATAAGAAATTTTCAAAAGCCTTGTCTAATTTTCTGTTTTTCAGACTTTGATTTAAAAGGTCCTGTACATCCTCTTTGTCAAAGCCCTTGGCAATTATTCTTGTATAGGTATCATTTATAATTTTCTTAAACTTTTCTTTATCGCTATAATTTGCATTTCTCAATATTATACTCTCAACTGGTTGAAGTATTGGCATAGCTGAAACGCTAATATCAGCCTCATTAAAGCCGGCATCTTTAAGTGCATTTTTAAGAGGTGCCTTTGGAGAATACATCATTAAATAATTAAGAAGTCCTAATGTTATAAAATCCTGCTTATTATTAATAGTATCTACTACATAGTTAAAAGAAAAAAAGGTTTTGTTATCAGTTTTTTCTTCCTGTGGTACATTATATTGTGCCTCTAGGCTATTTTGATTTTTAAAAGGTTTTTGTAAACTTATTTTAGAATCTATGGTTTTCTTTTCATATTTACTAAAATAATTCTCATCAATATATTGCAGCAGCTTTAATATATCAACATTTCCATATATGTAGGTATAGCTGTTTGATGGATGGTAATATTTTTTATGCGTTTCTAAATATTTTTCATATGTTAAATTTGTTATAAAGCTTGGATTTCCACCTGATTGATACTTATAGCAAGTGTCAGGGAATAATGATTTATTAATAGCATCTTGTAAAACTTCATCAGGTTTTGAATAGACGCCCTTCATTTCATTATAAACAACACCATTATATTTTAACTCCGCTTCTTTTAAAGCTAATTCGTAGCGCCAGCCTTCCTGTTGAAATATGTTTTTTGTTTTATATATATTAGGTGAAAATATACCATCCAAATACACCGATACTAAATTATTAAAATCCTTATCATATTTACTGGAAACCACATAGCTTGTTTTATCTGGATATGTATATGCATTCATTTCTGTGTTCAATGATTTATTTATAAGCTTTGCAAAGGGATTTTTTATAGGAAATTTTTCTGAGCCGCAAAGAACCGAATGTTCTAGTATATGGTTTACACCTGTATTATCGGTACAGGGTGTTCTAAATGTAATAGCAAACCTCTTTTGTTCATCATTATTTTCAGCATAAATAAGCTTTGCACCTGTCTTTTTATGTTGAAATTCATTAATATATGATTTTACATTTTCTTTGTATTCCCTTTTAACAAGTTCAAAGCCTGAATATGTGCTTCCTATTTTAAGCTTAGGCTCTACAGCTGCTTTTCCATATACTGAAACTGATGTAAACAAGCAGCAAACTATTATGAACATTACTAAACATTTTTGTAGTACATTTTTCTTTGTTCTTAAATACACAAAACCCCACCCTCTCTAATTGTTTTTATTTTCTTTAATGCTGCATCTTATATACATTTAAATTCTGTTTTTTCAAACATCCTAGAATATTACTAATCTAGAGGACTGTTTAAAAACAAAATGCAAACATCTTACTGGATATTGTATTGTTTATTTTGTATATATCATGTTTTCAATTACATTCTTAATTTCATTAAGGCTTATCTCTGGATTATAGGTTGTAACAGAATAGTTTAAATTTTTTTCTTCCCAGTATATTAAATATCCATCCATCTCTACTATACCACCATCTATTCCTCTAACCTTGATTTTTTTGACCCCTGGGATTTCAAAGTCATCATCTGTTTTTGTTTTTGGAAGAACTGCACTTATTGTAAAGGCTTGTTTTTTATTTATTTCATATGTTTCCATAATTTCTACTGGAAATTCCTTATTATTAGAGTTTAAATATTTCACATCTACAAGTTTATATCCTAAGGAATCTGGTACATATAGAACAGGATTTTTTAGCAGATCTGAAGCTTCCTTTAATGTACATTTCTTTTCATTAGTTTTAGAATCCATATTCTCTAATTTTACATCAGCTGGCAGCTTCTGAGTAAAAAGACTTTCCTCCATCTTTACCTTTGTATCTACTTTTGTATATTCAAATATAGATTTTACATTTGAAACTTGTGATACAGTTTTTACAACAAACCATGTTTCCTTATCTATCCAAAACTCCATATCTCCTGTTATGGAACTTTTCTCCTTTGCCTTAGCAATCATATGTATAGTATGAAACCCATTGATCTTTTCTTCATTTACTGTTGATATATTATAGTAACCCTTTAAATTTCCCATTAGATTTATAAAGGTTTCCTTTGGTGTTTCAGCTAAGGGCATATTTCCATCCTTGCCAAGTGAATCCATAATAAATGCCGAGTTATTCCTTTTACTATAAACAATCATCTTATTACCATCATTTGTTGAAATGGATTCATCATCCTTTAATTTTACTTCACATCTAGCCCTTAATACCGAGTTTTTCATATCATTCCATATTTTTATTGATGCATCCGACATGAGTTTGTCATTTTCATACATTTGCATTTTTCCTTCACAATAATAAGTTTTCATATCTTTATCTGCTTCCATTGCCTTTGCAACGATCTTTTCAGGAATTAGATCAACAGATTTTGTATTGCATCCTGTTAAAATTGAAGTGCATGCAATTGAAACAATCATTATTAAAGAAATAAGTTTTTTTATCACTAAAAACCCTCCCCATCACAATTCCTTTTTATATAGCAAATCATAATTGTCCCATAGCCATCCTTGGAAAGTACTTTTATTTTTCCACCATGCTTTTCGACAATGAGTTTTACAGTGCTAAGTCCAATACCCGTTCCTTTATCCTTTGTTTTGTTTCTTGAAGCATCAATCTGATAAAATGGTGTAAATATCTTTTTATATTCATCCTGGTTTATGGCTTGGCCATCATTTTTAACTATTAATACAGCACCATCTTTTCTAAAATCATCTATTATATTTGTAAATTCTCCATCAATCCATGATGGTAAAGAAAAATCATCAGAAAAAGCTCCCAGGTATATGTTTTTGTTTTGTGGTGTATATCTAATGCCATTGTTTACCAGATTGTCTACAACTCTTATCATCTGGTTTACATCAACCTTATACATTCCATTGATATTAACATCAACATGAAGATTTAACTCCTTCTTCTCACAAATCTCGTCATAACCGGAAAAAAGCATTTCAAAAAACTCCTGTCCCTCTACTTCTTTAAAATCCATTTTATAATCCGAGGTTAAGACTGTGTATGTAAGAAGATCATCAAGCATGTTTTTCATATAATCACATTTGTTAAGTATTATTGATGTATAATTTTTAATTGTTTCCTCTGGCATATTACTCTGAGTATTACATGCTTCAGCATAAGCCCTTATAGCTGTTAAAGGAGTCTTTAAATCATGGGAAATTGCAGCTATCATATATTCCTTTATTTTTTGCTGCTTTAGCAATTGACCTTTCTTTTCCTCAATATCTTCCTTCATGCTGGTAAAATGAGTTATAAGTTCCCCAAGCTCATCCTTTTTATTATACTTAATATCAACATTTTGCCCTTTTGCAAACATATTCATTGCATATATAAGTTTTTTAACTGGTTTGTTAAGCTTTCTATCTATAAGCCATACTGCATATAAAAATATAGCTAAGGCTATAATTATAAATAATGCTGCTGCAAAGGATGTCCTAAAATTTACACCCTTAAGCCATCTGTCCCTTACTATGGATATTTCATAAAAGCCTACAATCTCATTATCCTTGAATACAGGTTTTTTTATGCTGTCTGCTCTGTGCCCATGCTTTATTTCATATAAATTCTTATATAGAAGTTCACTATTCTGATAGTACTTATAATCATAATTTAATGACGAATAAAATATAAACCCATGCTTACTATAGAGCTTAATCTGAATTTTATTTTTTTCATCATTATCGAGTATTTTTAAATTCCCTTTTTCCTGCAAATAAATTTCAGGGTTATTTAATATTTCCTCATATTTATCAAATTTATTTATCGTATCAATATAATCAGAAATCTCAATTCTTTTGTTATAATCTTCAATCCATTTATATAGAAAACCCGCCATTAACATTGGTATAAGCATTACTATTATATAGGACAATATAATCCATTTTTTCAGCTTCATTTTTTCTCTCCAATAAACCTATAACCAGTTCCCCAGACAGTTTCTACATACCTTGGCTTTTTAATACTGTCCTTTATTTTTTCCCTTAATTGTTTTACATGAACAGTTACAATGTTATTTGAACTAATATCAGGTTCATTCCACACATTTTCATAAAGTTCTTTTTTTGTAAATGCTTTATTAGGATTCTTCATCATAAGCAGCAATAATTCATATTCCGTCGATGTTAGATGAATATCCTCCTCATTAATAGTTACAGTTTTATTGACCAAGTTAACACTAAGTCCTTCTTTAAAGTTTAATGTGTTTCCATTTTCCATGGTTCTATTAATTATTCTGTACCTTCTTAAATTAGATTCTATTCTTGCTTCAAGCTCAACAAGACTAAAGGGTTTTGTTATGTAATCATCCACTCCAAGTCTTAAGCCCTTAACCTTATCCTCTTCATTATTTTTTGCACTGGTAATTAGAATTGGGACTTCGCTTATAAGCCTTATATTTTTGCATAAAGTAAAGCCATCCATCTCAGGCATCATAACATCTACTATAATCAAATCAAAGTCTCCATTTTTAAATTCATACAGTCCCTCGACTCCAGTTGATGCCCATAAAACTCTATAGCCCTTGTTTTGCAAATAATCTGCTACAACTCTTGCGATTTCTGTATCATCCTCAACAATAAGTATATTTTCATTCATAAAAGCTCCTCCTACATTTACTATTATACTTAGAAGCAATATTACAAAATAAATCTTAATAAATTCTTTATAAATAGGTGGTTTTAAAAGATTATACAAAAAACAAGCCGTGTATGATGCTTTAACACCATATACGACCAGCTTTATTTAATATTAATTAATTTAACAATATCATTTCTACATTGATCTATGAACCAATTTGAAACCTGATTAAGTTCAATTTCTTTTCTAAAATAACAAAGTTTATCTGATAATATTTCTTCAATTATCTCTCCTTTTGGATCTATTAACATAGTAGGACAATGTTGATTTATATGAGCATTATTAGAACTTATTAAAAATCTTTGGTTTTCTGCCGCTCTACTAACAAGATGGCTTCGCCAGACCGAAAGTCCTTTTCCTTGTATAGCATTTGTTAAATACACAAATATATCTGCATTTTTTAATGCTAACCATCTCCACTGCTCAGGAAAGCGAATTTCTCTGCAAAGTTGCATACCTATATTTATAGTTTTCCCTTCAATATTAAGCGGGTAAACTTCTAACTCATTTCCTTGTTCAAAATGTCCTCTTTCATGAAATGCTAAATTTAACTTTTTATATATAAAATCCGAATTACTATATGAATAACAGATGGCTGCATTATACCAAATATCTTCTTCATAGATACAAGAACCAAATATTAAATGTATCTTTCTATTCATTACTTCTTCTCTTACCAAATCCATTGCATTTTTAAGTTCATTTACATTGATATCTTTGAGAAAAGTAATATCATCACTATATCCTGATAATGCTCCTTCAGGTAAAACAACTATATCATCTTTCTGTGATTTTTCTAATATCAACTGTATTTTCTTTAAATTTTCATATATATTAAATGTTATTGGGAATTGCCCAACAAGCACTGATATATTCATAATTAAGTACTCCTTTATATTGGTGTATAATCAATATCTTCAACAATTACACTAAAAAATTGATTACTTTTATATTTAGGATTTACAGCACCTCAACACATTTTGTACTTATGTCAACAATCCTCGTTCTTGTATCTGCTTTTGAAATATATATTGGTTCTCCATCACTATCGATACAATATGAAATAGGGATTGAAACTCCACAGTTTCTATATGAACCATCTGCATGACTTGTTCCAATTATAATTGTTTTATATGTTCTGGCAATATTCTTTGCTTCATTTATCCATAGTTCAAACTGTTCATCACTGAACATTCCTACACCTATTGGATGTCCAACAAAATCAATATTTTTGTTTACCTTTTTTAAATTCCTAACTCCCTTTAGGATTTCCATACAAAGCAGATATCCAATTGTCGTTTCATTATAGTCAACAGCTAAAGGCTGATACAATTCAACCTCTTCATTTGGAGGAGTCTTTGCTCTTTCCAAAATTTTTTCACCACAATTGTTTATTATTACTGCTTTATTTTTATTTTCTTTCATATAAGATGTAATAATCATTACATTGTACTCACTTGCAATTTCACAAGCACTATCCAGCGCTTTTTCATCTATGAGATACCCTTCAGGATACAATACAGCTTCAATTCCTTTGTTTAAAACGATTTCATTTTTTAGCTGCTCAATTCCTTTTTCATGTACTGGTTGTCCTACTAATATTCTCATCCCTATTCACCTCGAAAACTATAGTGATTCCTGCCATGTAGTTATGATTGTGGTATATATAATTTCCAATTGTAAGATAATATACCCTAATCTTCTACCATCATTATACACTATATTTTATCTATATGTTTCGCATAAATGATTCTACATTGCTCGACCCTAATCATTTATGCAAAATCATATTCCTTGATTCATAAATCGCAATATACATTATTAAAATCTTTATTGCGATTTATATATAAAAAAAGAAAGGGCATAAAATCACCCTCTCTTATCTCAATATTACTTCTTCGTCTTTTTGATTGGAACCCAAATCTCTGAATAATAATTTTCACTATCTACATCACCAGGCATATAAACCTCAAGGTCAGGAGTACCTGCCTGTTCATATCCTGTGGATGGAAACCACTCTTTATATATTTTCTTCCATGCAGCCTGAATTGCTCCTGGCATAGGTCCTATGGATTTAAATATAGCCCAGGTTGAAGCAGGGATTGTGATGACATCAAAATCGTCAGATATTTCTGCATCCCCTTTTTCAACACCTATTACATAAGTGAATCCTTCTTTATCTCCTATGCATATACCAAGTGTTTCCCCCCTTGTAACGGATCCAACCTCTCCTTTGCATAGTTTTCCCAATAACCCGCTCTTCTCACATTCACCCCATAATTCTGGTACTTTTACAGTTGAGTCATCTGTGTTTAAAAACTTTTTTGCCTTACCAACTACCTCAAATGCATCTTTTTCAACAATTTTGTAATCCATATCTATTCCTCCCTTTAAAATGATTTGAAAGGAAATTCGTGGATATGCAACAAGCTGTACCTCCGACTCACGTGCTGCCGAAGGGCTTAATCCATGCATCTTCTGGAATGCTCGTGTAAAGGCATCTGGAGATTCATAACCATATTTAAGAGCAACATCAATTATCCTTTTGTTTTCTGACAACAATTCCTGTGCAGCCAGTGTTAATCTTCTACGCCTTATATATTCCCCTACTGATACACCCATAAGTACCGAGAATAAACGCTGGAAATGAAATGAAGAACAGAATGTCCTCTTTGCTACTTCATTTAAATCGATATCATTTGTTAGATTATCCTCAATATAGTCAATAGCCATCCTCATACCATTAAGCCATTCCATTACTATCGAACTCCTTTCTATTTATATGGTAGCAAATAATAATCAACCTCTCCCGACTTTACTTGCTTATTAGTGCAGGATATTTACAGTAAAATCCTTACTAAAACAATACTAGTTGCTTATCTGTATCAAATCGCTTAGTAATTGTCCTATTCTCTTTTGTTCTACTATCAGACAAGCTGTTTTTTTAATGTAAACACCCATACAATAGTTAATACAGCTATCAATAAATATAGAAAGGATATAAGGTAATTTTCTCATCAGGAGTCCTTAAATCCATACCATTCCTATCACATAAATACAGTTAAATTTCTGGATAGGTAGGTTTCCCTGCATTGTCACTTAGCTCGAATAATATCTTTAAATTTCTTGGAATAGCATCAAGCCACTTATCTAGACTTAATATCTTTGATTTCTGTCTAAGAGAAGATGGAAATGTATCAAAAGAGTTTCCTGATAACAGCATATCAGTTTCATCTTCACTAAATTTAATTAATTCCATAACATTATTCACATATTTTTTGTTCATTGGACAATTGAATTGGCATTTCAAGCAGTCATATAAACAGTGGTGCACTGATAATGGCATCCATTGTGGAAATTCTCCTGCATTCTCATTAAAATAGGATAAGCATCTCTCATTATCTATTAGAAACCTTTCTTCCCTAATTGCTCCTGTAGGGCAATTGTTAAGGCAAACATTACAATTAGCACATAAATCCGCATGGCCCATTTCTGTCCAATTATCACTATCACATGGCATGTCCGAATAATAAGCATCAAATGAGAAAAAGCTGCCCATTCCCTCTACATAGCAAATGTTGTTCCTGCCATAGACTGCTAACCCACTTTGGGCAGCTAATCGTTTCAAGGGCAGGTTAACTGCAGATTTTATATGATAACCCTTTTGGGTAAGAAAATCATTCAGATATTTTTTAGTATTACTAAAATCAGATATGATAAGACTTATAAAATTATATTTTTTCCCTTTTCTTATAAACTCTACTCTTGCATATGAAGGATGTGGAACAGCGACAATAATAATAGATTTAATGTTAAACTCAGCATTTGGTATCTCAAAATTATATAGATCATTCACAATCCATTCTTGAAAACCATTTAATGCTTCATTTTTTTTGAAAAGATCAATCTCGCTTTTAAGTTTTTGCAAGCAATTTATAGGTAAAATTTGCAGCTTGTCACCATGTATCAATGCTTCTTGTTTTAACAAATTAATCATACACTAACCCCCTGTTAAACAAATATCCCTTACCCAATAATATTTTGCTGTTATTTAACATCCCCTAAATACTCATTAAATAGATTATAAGTTAATTACTGGTATATATCAATAAAAGATTCATTAATCAAGGAAATCCATTTCCCCATTCTGCTATCTACTAGAGTAAAAATTTGCTTAACAGTCATAGAAACGCTTTATAATTTCTCTTTAATTTACACTTTATATACATACTGTCGATAAATTATTTACTTTACATGCCTTCATCTTTATATAATCAACACAACTTTTTTATATAATTTTGTCATTATAAACAGCTTACATTTAATAAATGTGTAATTAAAGCAAATTATACTGAATGGAATCTGAAGATTAAAAAACTACATATAAGGAGGTTTATGGTTAAATAAGATTGTAAATTTTACTTGCTAAAAAAATTAAAAAATTAATGAGGAGGAAGCTTATGGGTATTAGAAAAGAAAAAATTAATGTATATGAAATGACCTGCACATCCTGTGAAGCTCGAGTAGAAAAAGCTATTAAAAAATTACATGGAGTATTAAATGTTAAAGCTAGTTACAGTGGACAGTTTGTAGTAGTTGATTATGATGATGAATTATGTAATTTATCTCAGATTAAATCTGCTATAAGAACTGCTGGCTACAGTACCCAGAGTTCAAATAGTTATAAGTTTATGGGAATACTTATAATAGTTGCAACTGTAATGTTGCTTGGCTTAAAAACCAGCGGTTTTGATATGGAGGCAAAGCTTGCCAATGCTTCCTATGCTGTTCTATTCATTGTTGGAGTTCTTACTTCTATTCACTGCGTAGGTATGTGTGGTGGAATTATGCTTTCTCAAAGCTTGTCAGGGGAAAGCAAGAGTAAGCTTGAAGCTATCAAGCCATCACTTTTGTACAATTTAGGTAGAGTTATATCATATACTATTTTAGGCGGAATAGTAGGTGCCCTTGGTTCAGTATTTTCATTATCAATTACTGCAAAAGCCGCATTGCAAATATTTGCTGGTATTTTTATGATAATGATGGGATTTAATATGGCAGGCTTCAGTATTTTTAGAAAGTTTAATATTAAGTTACCTATTAGCGTTTGTAAAGCAAAAAATAAATCTAGCTCTCCCTTTATAGTTGGTATCTTAAATGGTTTTATGCCATGTGGTCCCCTTCAAACTATGCAATTATTTGCACTTGGTACAGGTAGTGCATTTAAAGGCGCCTTATCCATGTTCATGTTTTCTATAGGAACAGTGCCTCTTATGCTAACCTTTGGCGCATTATCTGGGCTATTAAGTAAAGGCTATACTAAAAAAATACTTAAATTTAGTGGAGTGCTTATAATCATTCTTGGTTTAATTATGGGAAACAGAGGCTTTGCCTTAGCTGGAATAAACATTAACCCATTATCAACGCTTACCAACAGTACAAGAGGTTTATTAGGTGGTTCAAATGGTTTAGCTAATACAAATGTTACTAAGGCCACTATAAAGGATGGAGTTCAAATAATAAATATGACTGCGGATAATAGAGGATACACTCCAAATGCCTTCTATGTTCAAAAGGATATGCCTGTAAAATGGATAATTAATGGAGAACAACTTAACACTTGTAACAACGCAATTGTAGCACCGTCCATAAGCGATAAAGAATATGAACTAGAAAAAGGAGAAAACATTATAGAGTTTACTCCTAAAGATGAAGATATAAACTTTAGCTGCTGGATGGGTATGATAAGAGGGGTAATAAAGGTTGTAGATGATCTTAATACTGTAGATACTTCAAAGAATGATTCATCCCTGCCTCCCCCAAGCACTGGACCAAGTTGCTGTGCAAGACCAATTGATGAATCTTCTGATGCTCCAAGGAAACCAAGTATCTACGGTGATGATATCTCTAAAGTTCCAACAGAGCAATTAGTGAAGAAAGCCACAGTGGCTGGGAAAAATCAAAATGCAGCATTTAAGGGAATTGGATACGAACTACAACCATTAATCATTGTTACAAACAATGGTCTAAGTACAAAACTTACATTTGATTTAAATGCCTTTGATAATGCTGAAGGAAAATATTTTATTACAGATATAAGTAATGGAAAAGATATTAGCTCATTTACTGCTAAAAAGGGTTTAAATGAAGTGACTTTTAATCCTCCTAGTGCTGGCAGCTATGCAATACTTAAGGATGATTCAATTATAGGAGTAATCGAAGTTGTTGATGACTTAAAGAATGCAGATACAGAGATAATAAAAGATAAATATATTAGATAAAACTAATCATGGCCACCCGTCTAGCGGGTGGCTTGCTTTGAGGCTATGAGCCTCTGTTACTTGGGGTTGTCGCACAAAGAAAGATTATGCTTTATTTTCTAGGTAACAGGCACTTGGAAATAGAGGTTGTGCGACACCCCTTTCACTTTGTTCTCTCAATCGTACCCACCCACGCTGTAAGCAGTTTATTGCTTCGCCTGCTATCTCGGGTTCAACAGGCTAAAACCCATAAGAAAAGAGCCATCGCACTATTTAATTAGTACAACAGCCCATTCATTTGCTTATAATGCTTCTATTCCTACTGCCTCATACCCAGCGTCATCAATAGCTAATTTAATATCTTCATCCTTTACATCAATATTTGTATCTAGAATAGCATATTTTTCTTTTAGATTTACATCAACACTAGCTACTCCATTAAGCTGGCTTAATGCCTCCTTAACATGATTAACACAGTGTTCACAACTCATTCCATCAATTAATATTCTCTTTTTCATTTTTATTTCTCCTATAATTAATATATTAATATATTTTATTTAGCTGGCTTAAAACCCTTTAGTCTTAATGCATTTAGTAATACTGAAACTGAGCTGAAGCTCATAGCTGCTGCTGCAATAATTGGGTTTAAAAGCGGGCCTCCAAAGATGTACAATATCCCCATAGCTACAGGTATACCTAATGTATTATACCCAAATGCCCAAAATAAGTTTTCTTTTATATTTAATATAGTTTTTTTACTTAATTGTATTGCAGTTGGCACATCCATTAAATCACTTCTCATAAGAACTATATCTGCAGATTCCATTGCAACATCAGTACCAGAACCTATTGCTATACCGATGTCTGCCTGAGCTAAAGCTGGAGCATCATTTATTCCATCACCAACCATGGCTACTTTTTTACCTTCCACCTGAAGCTTTTTAACCTCATTCGCTTTGTCTTGAGGGAGAACCTCAGCCAATATCCTATCTATTCCCACTTGCTTAGCTATTGCTTCTGCAGTTCTCTTGTTGTCACCTGTAATCATTGCAACTTCTATTCCCATCTTATGAAGTTTTTCAATTGCTTTTTTACTGTTTTCCTTAACTGTGTCAGCAACAGCTATAATACCAGCAACTTTGTTATCAATCGCTACATACATTGGTGTCTTACCTTCTCTAGCAAGCTTATTTGATGTCTCCTCAAATTTTACTAAGGATATTTTATTTTCAACCAAAAGCTTTTTATTTCCAAGCAAAATATCCTTGCCATCTATTTTAACTTCAATACCATGACCTGGTATTGCCTTAAAGAAATCAAGTTTCTTAAACTCTAACCCCTTTTCTTCTGCACCTTTAACTATCGCTTCTCCAAGTGGATGCTCTGATCCTTTTTCTGCTGATGCAGCTAATTGTAATAATTCATCTTCCAGTATACCATTATTAACAACCACATCTGTAACCTTGGGTTTCCCTTCAGTAATTGTACCTGTTTTATCAAATACTATTGTCTTTATCCTATGAGCTGTTTCTAATGCAGCACCACTCTTAATCAATACCCCATACTCTGCGCCCTTACCAGTACCAACCATGATAGCAGTTGGAGTTGCAAGTCCTAAAGCACAAGGACATGCAATTACAAGAACAGAGATAAATATGGTTAAGGCAAAAACTCCAGTTTCACCACCAAAGAAGTACCAGGCAAAGGCTGAAACAATTGCAATTGTAATAACTACTGGAACGAAATAACCTGAAATTATATCTGCTAATTTTGCAATTGGCGCCTTAGAGCCTTGGGCATCTTCAACCAGCTTAATTATTTGAGCCAAAGCTGTATCTTTACCAACTCTTGTAGCCTTATATTTTATTGTACCGTTCTTATTCATACTTGCACCAATTATCCTATCTCCGATGCTCTTTTCAACTGGTATACTCTCTCCAGTAAGCATTGATTCATCAACTGATGTTATTCCCTCTATAACTTCACCATCTACAGGCATCTTCTCACCTGGTTTAACAACGATTATATCGCCTACCTCCACTTCTTCTATAGGCATCTCTATTTCCTTTCCATCTCTTATAATAATGGCAGTTTTAGGAGCAAGTCCCATAAGTTTTTTGATAGCTTCAGAAGTTTTTCCTTTAGTGACTGCCTCCAGGTATTTACCAAGAGTTATAAGAGTTATAATAACTGCTGCTGATTCAAAATATAAATCATAAGCATAATCCGTATTTCCTTTATAAATTTGGAAAATAGCAAATAATCCATATAGAAAAGCTGCAGAAGTACCCATTGCAATTAGTGAGTCCATATTAGGGCTTCTTCTTAATAGAGCTTTAAAGCCTACTGTAAAGAATTTGTAGCCTGCTATCATAACAGGTAAAACTAGAACAAGCTGCACTATACCAAATGTTCTTGGGTTAATCATTGGATCTATAATCTCTGGAAGTTTAAATCCAATTGGTTCTCCGAACATATGACCCATAGTAATAACAAGTAAAGGTGCACTGAAAATCAGTGATACAATGAATTTTTTCCAAAGCAGCTTTATTTCTTTTTCCTTTTTTTCCTTATCTGTATCAACTGCAGTTTCTTCCTCAAAAGCCTTGTAACCTGACTTTTCTACTGCCTTTTTTATATCTAAAACTCTGATTTTTGAAGGATCATAGCTTATACTTAATTTTTCTGTCGCAAAATTTACATTTGATTCTATAACTCCATCCAGCTTTTTTGTAACTCTTTCAATTGTCTTCGCACAGGCTGCACAGGTCATACCTTCTATCTTAAGTGATTTTACACTAGACTCTATAACAGCTTTATACCCTGATTTTTCAATTGCAGCTTGAATATCCTGTATGGATACCTTTATTTCATCAAAATTAATATTAAGTTTCTCTGTTGCAAAATTTACATTCGCTTCATTAATCCCCTGCAATCTCTTGACCGCTCTTTCTACTGCTTTGGCACAAGCTGCACAGGTCATTCCTTCTATTTTAAGACTCTTTTCCAATCTATACACCTCTTTATCAACTTTTATCTATTTTATCAATTGAAATATCATAGCACCCCACCCTCCTGGGGTGTCTCTGAATCAAAAAAAAATTATTTCTTTATATCAAATATTTTTATAATTTGATCTGGATTCTCTCCCATCCCCATATTATCCTTACTTGCTCTCCTAAATACCCAACCACTGCCTTCAAGCTTATTTACATCAAGGCCTGCTTTTACTAAAGGTTCTGCTTTAAGCACAAATATCATATCCGCATCGTTTATTCCTGATTTTTCTGTCCACTGCACTTCATTTCCTTCTCCAAGTGTCAATCTATAATGCTGCTGCTCTTTATGGTACTTTATTATTTTAGGATCTGCCTTCAATAATCTTCTCATTGAATCCTCTGATCCATTAGATGCTTCCTTTTTATCGCTTATGTTATATGGTTTTATTAAACGATTAGGCAGATCCTGTCCCTCTTCTCTCTCAGCTGGTTTATATATCCATTCATTTTGATCTAACTTGCTGACATCAAGTCCTGCTTTAATCAATGGGTCAGATAAAACTACCATTGCAAAATCTGCTTTATTTGCAGACATATCCTTGCTCCACTCAAACTTTTCACCAGTTGGAAGTTTAAAGCCCCAATGCTGTAATGCACTGTGGAAGCCTTTATTTTCTGGGTATGTTTTTACAATTTCATTAAATGAATTAAGTCCATTGTCAGCTTCCTTGCTGCCTGTAACCTTTCTACTGCAACCTAAAAAGGACAAAACTAAAAGTGAAAAAACAACTATGGCTGCTATCTTTTTTGATTTGTTCATGTAGCTACATCTCCTTTAATATTTTTAATTTTAATCATATAATAATCAAATCTTATGAAGACAGTATGTAGAAATTAATTTATAAATAATTTTTTATTTTCCTATACCATCGTTTAAATTCACTGAATCATTTAGAAATACTACAATTACAAACCTCAGTTGGGCAAAAGGTAATTTGCATGACTGGCGAGGAAGCTGCATGTGTGATTAGCTATTATTGGGATAATATAACTTAAATCCCTTTAGAATAAGGGAATATATGTAAATATAAATGTCAAGTGCACAGGCACTTGACATTAAATGTTCTGCTATTTAATTGCAGTTACAGGTCTAGCTTCAATGTATCCTCGATATCCCATAGGCGCAAGCTGAAACCTCGGTGCTTCCTCCGGTGCCCACTTAAAACCATAAATAGTGGGATCATATTTATCAATCGCATCCATAACCTCATCAACTTCTCCCATAAAATTTTCATCATCATAAGGTTCGCCCTGAAATATCATCATTTTACAGGAAGGAAGTTCAATTAAGTCATAGCCTTCTGGAACAGTGTTTCTGTAATCAATAGGCAATTCCACTCCCTGAACATATTGAGAAGTGCCTTCTTTAATAAGATGCTTTGGCAGCCACATTCCAATTGGCTCATAAAGAGCTTCTTTTACACTTGAAAGCAGCCCCCACACATCGCACCCAACCTCTTCGCAATATGCAAAATATCCTGTTGCCTTTATTCCACGTTTTAAAAGTACCTTGCGTTCAGGACGCTCAATAACCTGCACGAATATTGTTTTTGCTGATTTTTTATGATTCATTTCTATCTCCCCTTTGTTTAAAATTTGGTAGTAGTTCAAAATCTTCTCGGGCATAAACAACTGAATAGGCGGAGTTTTTTTACTATATACTTTTGGTGATAAACCAAATTCTTTTGAAAAGGCACGAGTGAAGCCCTCATGAGAGTCAAAAACAAAATCCAAGGCTACATCAATTATCTTATGTTCTTCATCTCGCAGTGACAATGCCGCTTTTGTAAGTCTTAACGTACGAATATAATCAAATGGTGTTTTACCCACAAGTTCCTTAAAAATCCTTGCCGAATGCCATGGAGAGTAGCCTGCTGCCTCTGAAAGTTGTTTCAGTGTGATTTTTTCATGGATATGAGCATCAATATACTCCTGCATTTGTTGAACCGCCATTACAGTATCAAGTTGATTCACTTTACCACCACCTTATGCTATCAGTATAAATTCAAAGGAGATATTTTTCTTGACTTGAATTGCTGAGATGAAAATTTATAAAATATAAATAATCCCCATTCAAACAATTAAGCAAGTGATTATATGTAAATTTGTATATCAATAATGATTTTGCTACAATTGAGTTGCTAAATATATAAGTTTTTCTCCTTAGTTATATTTTGTATATTAACTTTATTATAACAGGAGATTTTAGAAATATTTCACTCTTTTAATTATTAAAAATTTGTTGAATCAATTTTACTCATTTTTAGATTGATAAGAATATTGCCTTAGAACAGGCATATTTACAGCAATGTTAAGCTTAGTTGACACATTTCCAACTATAATTGGTAGAAGCAACAGCTATTATATTGAATAATAAAGTAGAGGTGTTGAGATGAATTTCGGTCAAAATTTATTATATTTACGAAAAGCAAAAGGCCTTTCACAAGATGAATTGGGCAGTAAACTAAATGTATCAAGGCAAACCATATCTAAATGGGAATTGGGAGAAACTACTCCAGAAATGGACAAATTGATTTTACTGAGTGAATATTTCAATGTATCAATGGACGAGCTTGTAAAAGGGAAAAAAACTCCTGATACAGATACAGAAGCTGATGATACTCTTGAAGTCAAATCAAACAAGCAAAAAAAGAGTATAAAGGATACTATTTTTCTCACATTAAAGATATTGAGTACTATTCTAGGTGCACTTGTTTTGGTAGACATTATCGCTATGATAATATATTTTTTGACAAACGGGTTTCCATCTTAACACACAATAGATTTAGAGGAGGATACCCTATGAAAGGAACATTAGAAATAATTAATCCATTTAAAGAAAGTAACGAAAACATACCTGTTGTTTTATACATTGTAAAAAAGCTGTTAGCATTTGCACTTATATTTTTTACAGGTGAGCTTATCATGGAAGCTATTATCATAGCTGGTCTCTATGTTAAGGGATATGACTTTTTAAAGGGCAATATGCCAAGTGATACAATTATGACATTGATAAAATACTATGGTTTTATTGGGCTTCTTATTTTATCTCTATTTTATTGCAAATCCATTGAGAAACGCCCTCTAAAATCAATTGGATTTTATAAAAACAAGGCAGTTTTGGGATATTTAAAAGGAGTTCTTGTTGCAGTTGTTATACTGGGTATATCAATTGGTATTACAATGCTTACCGGTGCCATTTCATTTGAAGGAATGAGTAACACTGTTAGCATGCCTTTAATTTTAGCATTTTTAGGTGGATTTATCATACAGGGAACTATGGAAGAAGTATTATGCAGGGGGTTTCTGATGGTGTCGCTTAGCAAGAGAGTTTCATTACCTGTATCTATAATTCTAAGTGCCATACCTTTTGCAATTCCCCATTTTTCTTCACTGTTTAATGGTTCAACATTAGCAAGCATTATCGGAGTAGCAAACTTATTATTGTTCTCAGTATTTATTTCGCTTTATATGATAAAGGATGGAAACATATGGGTCACATGTGCAATACATAGTATTTGGAATTTTATTTTATACAATGTATGTGGTCTTAATGTTAGTGGCAGCCAAAAGACAGTTTCAATTTTTAGATTTACCACTAACGGTGTTGATAATATCCTAAACGGTGGAGCATATGGTATAGAAGCAAGTGTTCAAGTGACAGTTGTTCTGTCTATCTGCATTATCTTACTATATATGAAGATAAAAAAATCAAACATAAATAAAAAATTAATTTTTAATTAATATCTTCTGAACCAATTATCTCTCTTTCCTTCGGGGCATCTAGCTGATAATTCTGACCTGCCTGAATTAATTTATAAATTTTAATTATTTAAGCTTTAGTTTTACAATCCAGTACACTTCTACACCATGTTTCATACATAGATGTCCCTGTTCAATTCCCTTGACACTTACTATATAAATACTGTTAAATTTCTTGATATGTAAGTTGCTCATAAGCCTGTAATATCAAGAAGAAGTTATTTTTAAAAATTAACAACTCTATACAAAATTATAGTGCAACATATCTTAACTGTCCCCGCAATACACATAATTAAAAATCTGCTCGCTCTATCCTATACAAGCTCTTTTTCAAATCGATACATCCATTCTCTTTGAATATTACACCTTCTTTTTCCAATATATCTCTTTGCCTTCCACTACCTCCAAAAGCATACATAGGAGCAAGTTCCCCCTTACTGTTCACCACACGATGACATGGAATATCTAAAAATTCTGGTGTATTAGCCATAGCTTGGCCAACACGCCTTGCAAAATATGGCGAACCAATCATACAGCCAATCTGTCCATATGTCATAACCTTGCCTTTAGGTATCTGAGCAACTATTTCATATACACGATTAAAGAATTCCAACTTTTTCATATGATGAACCTCATTTCAGTATTTTTAAATCACTAAATTTCTAACTCATTTTTTCTATATGATAAATATAAATTGTACCATTACAAAGTTATATAATATGAAAATTCTTGTCTTAATTTCTATAAAATTAGGCTGCGTCACATCATATAGTTGATTATCATCTAGTTAAAAGAGCTTCTACAATGGAAGCTCTTTTAAAATTCGCTGTGTTAGATAAAACTGCTCGGTATAATGACAATCGTAAAAGGGGGATAAATCCTTCTTTATTCTCAATTATGAAATATGGTGAAATAACTCTAATGCACATTATGCTTATTAGGCTCACCGTTATGATTTAAATTTTTATTCTATCCTTTCGCTATATACTTTTGTTACCCTATCAAAGTGTAACAGACCATCCACGCTATCACGGTCAAACGCCGCGTTTATTGCAGCGATGTGTGCATCATATCCGGGGTCGGTGGGCAGTGGATTGTCGTCCTGCGATGCGATGTAAGCAAGCCAGTTATCCCGCGTATACTCCATTGGGTTGGGAAATTCCCAAGTCGTCGGCTTTGTAAAAAACGCATCAACGGTCTGTTTATAAAGATCTATCATCTCTCCGCCGGGTATATGGTTGTAAATAGCAATGACCAATCCGCCGGGCTTGACGATGCGGTGGCATTCTGCGCGGAACACATCCGGATTAAACCAGTGCAGCGCATGGGCGACAATGAGAATATCAACGCTGTGATCAGGGAGTGTTGTGGCTTCGGCGGTACCATCCATAATCTTTGCGTTTGGAAAAGGCGCAAGCGTAATGGCAAGCTGCCCACGCATATCCGCGTTAGGTTCAACAGCAAACACAGCGTAGCCGCGCTCTGCCAGTTTCACCGTGAACTTTCCTGTCCCCGCGCCAATGTCTGCGAATACTGCGCCTGATGGCGCAAGCCCGATGATTGTTTCTATGGCCGCATTGGGGTAGCCTGGACGTCCTTTGGCATAGGCTTCCGCCTTGCCGGTAAAATTTTCTATGTTCATTTTATTTCTTGCTCCTAACATAAATAATCAATAGTTCACAATCATAACTATTGAGAACTATTTGTATGGTAACATTATACAATAAGTATTTGATCTCTATCAATATCTTTGTGTCCCATCTTTTCGATAACCGTTACGAACTATCTTAATACAACCACAAATAGGGCAAACTCTGCCATTTGAAAATCTTTAATCAGTTAAAATCCTTCTATTCCCAATGCTTTAACACTGCCTACACTTGTCAAAATTAATTTCAGGCTTTCTTGCTCTGATTTTGTTAATCTCTCAATTATATCTAAAGCATCTTTATTGTTGGCATATTAATCACCCTTTCGTAGCTGTCTTGTATTCCATAACACACCAAATATATATAAATATCAACTATAAGGTGTGACATAGCCTAAAATTAATAACAATGACTCATCCTTATTTTATCAATCCTCAATATTATTCATATATTCTCCATAACCACTTGTAGGTTTATTCTTAATTATGAACCAAACTCTCAATTTATTAGAGTTCTTTTCGCTGCTGCCAGTTCCAGTAACTAAATACTGTCCTGTAGAATTTATTATAGAAATAATTTTATCCTTTTCATCATAATCACATAGTACAAAGTGTTTATATTCTTTTCCTTTATTGAATTTGGTTAAAATGTACTTATCATCAATCCACTCGTATAGCAAATTTTCGTCTCTGTCAAATGCCACAAGATCTCCAGTACGATAGATTTTTAAGCCCTTATAATTTATATTAAGTACTGAGCTACAGCCATTACCAGAAACATATTTTGATTCAAAGTTTTTTACTTCATTAATAAAATCTGTTAAATCTACATCTGGAATATTATCTGTCCCTATTGCTTTTGAAAGTGTCCTAAAAATACTTTTTAAGCTTAAAGCATCTGACATTTTGATGGCTTGAAGTACACTAATTGGTATAGGGAGATTTTTTGCCTCCATGCCCGCGTAGCATAATGGTATTGTTGGAATATTTCTTATCCACCCTGCTCCAGCTTCGAAGTTAATCCAAGGCTTAGTCACTGATTTTGGAGAACAAATAATTAACTCAACTACACATTCTTTTAAATTATCTGTAATCGTATCAAGATATTTATCTCCAGGATTAATGCTTTTGCCGTCTGAAGATACAAACACATCAAATATTTCCCAATAGCTCTTTTCAATGAGCTTTTTTAGCAATATTGCCATTTCTTTTTCTTCACTTATATGAGAAATGAATATAATAGGTTTTTTGTGTTTATTGCTCATAGCCAAAATCATCACTCCTACCCTTAATTATATAATAAGGATAGCACACGTCTGTTAATTTATATATATTCAATCATTATTTTCCACATAAATTTACATCAATCTTTTGGAATGATAGTTTCAATTAGAATCTACAAAATGCTATCCAATGATACTTTTTTGTATAAACCAACAGGTGATTACATTTTATCAAACCTACTTTTCAAATACTGGTACTGCATATACTGGATTATTTTTTATCCATTCCAATAATTCTTTACAGCCATTCTTAAGTTTTTCAACTTCTTCCTCAGAAAAATCTTTATTTGGGTTTATCTTAAATTTAGTTGCCAATTCTAATAAATCCTGAAACAAATAATTTTTCACTTCACTTTTCATTCTATCTGCAATTTCATGCTTATTGGAACACGATTTTCCTGTTGCATAATAGAAATGCTTGAAAGCATTAGTTATTACAATCTGAACAGCAATCCTAACGGGAGGATTTTTAAGTACATCCAAGAAGCTTGGATTTTTTCTTTCTTCTTCCCTAGACCACTTTGTATTTAGTTCATTAAAATAAACAACCTCATCCCTAGTTGGTACTGGTAATTCCAAAATAATATTCTTGCCATAAAGAACTATTCCTGATTCATGTATTCTAAAAAGTTCTGTTGCTATTTCTAATAAATGTTTGTTTTCAACACATGGCTCTATATCTGTCCTAAATGGTCTCCTCATTTCTGAAACTTTATATATCGTCCTAGCTATAGGAACATCATTATTAAAATCATTTTCTATTTTTTCTATTCTCTTTAATATTAGTTTTTTTATTTCCTCTGGTGTATCATCCCTTAAAACCGTAATCTGATCTATGTCTCTCCCAGGGCCTTCAATATAGCTGCCATTCGTTAAACTTCCAACTAGCAAAATTGATTCAATGTAATTACTAAATTCATTTGTAATTGAGTGAATATAACATTCTAGTATTTCTCTTGCTCTTCTTTCTGATCTGTCATGCATCTCCATTAACATCCCTCCCTGTTATTAGTTATACACAATAATGGTAAATTTTGCAACAAAAAGGCAACCTATAAAATAACTGGACTACCTTCTAATTATTTATTAAATATCAATTTTGATGGCTCAGCTTTCAGTGCTATTTGTAATTTTTAACCATATAGTACATAATTAAATTGTAGGATTATCGTGGTATTACATGAAGTAAAAAAATTCACATTAATTAATTTTAGTGAGGTGTTTTTGTGAAAATCAAAAGAATATTCACCTTTGTTTCTATTATGTGTTTAGCATTACTACTTATCTCATGCACTTCTCATGTATCAGAAGGTGCTGATAGAGAAGTTACATATGAAAAACCAGAAATCAAGAAAGATACTAATCTTGGGGCAGATCTGCCGCTGATTAATTATGAATCAGAACATCAAATTATTTTTTCCCATGCACTTGGGATTTTTATCTATGATTTGGACAATTCAAAGATGCTTAGAGCAATCAAACCATTTGATTCAAAGATTGATATAAGGGCTCAAGGTGATACATCTGCAGTGGTTCAGGTGGATTATGAGAAGCAAATAATAACTATTCATGAGGTTGGTTCTCAAGCATTAGACTACTATTATAAGTATGACATTAAAAATGATAAGCTCTATAAATGCCCAATTGAGGAGCTTGATACAAACATAAAACAGCCGGAGGTCACAGGGCAAATGGATACAACTGATTGGTCTGCGTGGAATTTAATTTACACATCTAAACTAACAGGAAAAACATATTATCCGTTTAGAGATATCATTAAATAAATAGGCTTTGTACATCAAAGGATTTTTCATGATTTCTAGAATAATAGTCCAGTTTGGGTTAAATACTAACTTATGTATTAAATAAATGAAAGGGTGATCAAAATAGGAATAATAACTAATACAACGGATAAGCATCAGACATGCATAGATGCATGTAATAGATGCGCTCAAGCCTGCTTCGAATGCTTCAAAATGTGCTTGAATGAACCAGATGTCGGTGCCAGGAAAGGCTGCATAAGCATGCTCGTTGAATGTGCATGTATCTGTAAAGAAGCATCAGCATTTATGTCAATGGATGCTCAGTATGCAAAAGACCTTTGTAAACTTTGTGCAACTATTTGTGACAAATGCGCTCAAGAGTGCGATATGTTCAAAGATGACCACTGCAAAAAATGTGCAGACGAATGCCGTAAATGCGCTAATGAATGCAGAAAAATGGCTGGAATGTAGCTTACCAAATAACCAGTAGATATCTTCTGCTGGTTATTCGTTTTAAATCCAACTGTTGGTTTGTAATAAAGTTTGATTAAGCAATAAGGTTTAACTCCTATTTTCCATTAAATTATGCTCAATTCAAGAAATCATCATGATTATACTTGGAAATAATTATAGTAGTAACTTCACTTTTTCTATCCCAAGTATAAATACTTCTATATCACTATGGCTAGGTCTAGCATTTTTTAATAATAGCAACTTTGTACGAAATTTCTTACAACCAAATCTTTTTAAATTAAGGTTTCATCATTGCTTGTTATAAAATCAAATAGAGCAATTGCTATTTTTTCTATTTGAATATAATCTAAAATATCTGGATTATCTACAGGCTTATTAGCCCATCCCCTTAAACTTTCTTGACTTATACAAATATTAGGCTTTTTTGCTTTTTCAAAACTCCTATTATCACTTTCTAATATTTGTTTAGTCTCTTCAAAATCTATATTATTCCTATTCATAGAAAGTGTAATAGCACCATATAATTTTTGTGAGTATTTACTATCCTTTGCGAATACAATTTTTCCTCCATTTTTAGCTCCAATGCAATCTATATTTATATTATACATATTTTTGTACCAAGTCATGGTTTTTAACTGTTTAACAAAAGCAGAACTTCCTGCATATAATTGTTCTTCTCCATTAAAAGCACAAAATATAATATTAGTCTCAAAAGCATTTTTAAGTGATGCTTCTTTTAGCATGTTTGCCAATTTAATTAAAGCTGCTACTCCTGATGCATTGTCTAGTGCTCCTCTATATATATTTTCGTTTTTAGTTCCTAGAGAATCATAATGAGCTGAGATTAGAATTGCCTTTTCACTATTTGTTCCATTAATAAATCCTACTACATTGCTAACTATTTTATAGGGCTCTTTTTTGTCCTTAGATGCTTCTTTTGCTTCTTCTTCTGTAGAATAGCTAACTTCTTGTCTGTACTTGTGAAAGTAGCTATTTTCATTCAAAGGACTCAATCCAATTTTATGAAAAATATTTGCAATATACTCTCCAGCCTTTTCATTTCCAGTTGAAAAAGTGCGTCTTCCTCCAAATTCATTTGAACACAATTTAGTTACAACTTCTTCAATTGTAGGTATATCTGTTGATGTTTTAATTTCTGATGCCTGCAAACCGTTTTTATTTACTTTTTTAGCACTTTTACATGAAGTAGCAAAAGAAGAAAACAAAAAAGCTATGCTTATAAGACTTATAATATATATTTTAATTGGGATCTTCATATCAACTCCCCCTAAAATATTTAGTGTATATTCCTTACAAGCATATCCATTTTTTAAGCTAATATGCATATTCTATATAATAATCATTTGCATTACATTAAGTAAATAGCCTATGTTTTTGATAATATTAGCTTATAGCTATTTTCACGTATTTTATAATATTCTTCTATTGTAATTGACTTTTCTTGTGAAAAACTCATGTTAACACCACCATATAATAATCGCAAAAATAAATAAAATCCATTATATTGGTTATAATAAATAAAGCATGAATAAAGTATCATACATACTTTATTCATGCTTACATTTTACAAGGCTATAAAAATCAAGCCCTTACTCAACTGTCACAGATTTGGCCAAATTTCTTGGCTTATCAACGTCACAGCCTCTTTCAACTGCTGCATAATAGGAAAGCAATTGAAGTGGAATTACTGAGAGTATTGGAGCTAAATCTCCATGAGTTTTAGGAATGTAAACAACCTGGTCAGCACACTTTTCTATTTCAGTGTGTCCGTCCATAGCGAAGCCTATAACTCTGGCTCCTCTTGCTGCTACTTCCTTAATGTTTCCTAGCATCTTTTCAAAGAGGTCATTTTGAGTTGCAAGAACTATAACTGGAACTCCCTTGTCTATAAGAGCTATTGGTCCGTGCTTTAGTTCTCCACCTGCGTATGCCTCTGCATGGATGTAGGATATTTCCTTGAGCTTTAGTGCTCCTTCAAGGGATACAGCAAAGTCTAGTCCTCTTCCGATGTAGAATACATCTCTTTGAAGATGGGTTGTTGCTGCAAACTTCTGAAGCTCTTCCTTTCTTTCTAGCACCTCTTGTGCTTTTTCAGGAAGCTTTAGCATTTCATCCCTTATTACTCTGTATTCCTCAACTGACATCTTGCCTGATAGTCTTGCAATGTATAGGGCTATTATATACATTGCAACAAGCTGTGTTGTATAGGCCTTTGTTGATGCAACTGCAATTTCTGGTCCTGCCCAGGTGTATAATACATCGTCTGCTTCCCTTGAAATTGAGCTTCCAACAACGTTTGTAATTGCTATAACCCTTGCTCCCTTTGATTTAGCATCCTTTAGGGCTGCTAGGGTATCTAGTGTTTCACCGGATTGGCTTATTATTATAACAAGAGTTTTGTTTGTTATAATTGGGTTTCTGTATCTAAATTCTGAGGCAATATCAACCTCAACTGGAATTCTCGCAAATTTCTCTATTGCATATTTACCAACTATACCTGCATGGTATGCTGTTCCACATGCAACTATGAAAATCTTATCAATATCCTTTAGGTTTTCTGCAGTTAGGGTTATATCATCAAGCTTTATATCATCGCAGTCTGCCATTATTCTTGATGTCATGGTATCCCTTATTGCTTTTGGCTGCTCGTGGATTTCCTTTATCATAAAGTGTTCGTATCCACCCTTTTCTGCTGCCTGAGCATCCCATGTTACATTGAATACTTCCTTATCAACTGGAAGACCTTCCTTTGTCATTACTTCAACCTTATCCCTTGTAAGTACTACAATTTCTTCATCGTTTAGGAAGTAAACCTTCCTTGTATGTGAAAGTATAGCAGGAATATCTGATGCAATGAAGTTTTCTCCCTCTCCAAGTCCAACAACAAGTGGGTTATCCTTCTTTACAGCAATTATTTTATCTGGTTCCTTGCTGCAAACAACTCCAAATGCATAGGTTCCTTCTATTTTATCAAGGGCTTTTTTAACTGCTTCAAGAAGATCCCCTTTGTAGAAATAATCTATAAGGTTTGGGATAACCTCTGTATCGGTTTCAGTTTTAAACTCATATCCAATGGATGTAAGCCATTCCCTTATCTTAATGTAGTTCTCAACGATACCATTGTGAACAACACTTATTGTCATATCCTTGTTTGCATGGGGATGGGAATTTACATCTGAAGGTTCTCCGTGGGTAGCCCATCTTGTATGGCCTATTCCTACAGTTCCTTGAATTGGCTTCTCATTTAGCCTTGTTTCAAGGTTTACAAGCCTTCCCTTACATTTTTCTATAGTTATTTTATCATCCTTTATTATAGCAACTCCTGCTGAGTCATATCCTCTATATTCTAGCTTTGACAATCCTTCTATCAATATAGGTGACGCCTGTCCTTTACCTATATATCCAACTATTCCACACATAACTAATCTCCTCTCAAATGGAAGGTTAGCCGCTGAAATAGGGTATTAGAAGCATATCAGTCCTGCTAATATCTCCTACCATAGTTCAGCTTCTAACCCCTTATCTACATTCTATAATTATTTTTTTGACCCAGCCTCTTTGTTCCTAAAATCACTTTTAGACTTTGTTAGGCCTTTTTCGGTGGTCAACCGCAGGGTATCCGCCGAACATTCGATAAACCCTGTCCTCGTCAACTTGCTGCACTATCCTGCAACAAGTCCAGGCGCTTCATATTAAATTTCTATTAATCCACCCCATATAACACCCCCTTAAAATAGCAAACCTACGTATATATAAGTACATAAGCAATAGAACCACATTCCCTTAGATAAATAAAATAGGGGAATTTTAGTATCTTTTATATATACGTTAGTTTATCTAGTTTATTATATTACAAAAAGTAAAAAAAATGAATAGTAAAATTTAACCGGTCATAATGACCGGCTATTTACTTCTCTCTTCTATTAGTGTAGCAAGTTCTTTTGCCATTGTATTGATCTTATCCAAGTCCTCTCCCTCAAGCATAACCCTTACTAGTGGTTCTGTACCTGATGGTCTTATTAGAACTCTTCCCTTTCCTTCTAGTTCCTTTTCTATCTTTTCAATTTCAGAAACTATTAATGCATCCTTTTTATATGCATCCTTCTTATCATTTGATACTCTGGCATTGATAAGCACCTGTGGAAGTTCTCTCATAACTGATGCTAGTTCTGACATCTTCTTTCCACTCTTTTTAACTATTGATGCAGTCTTTAGAGCAGTTATAAGTCCATCTCCTGTTGTGTTGTAGTCCAGGAATATAATGTGTCCTGACTGCTCTCCACCTATCTTATAGCCTTCATGAAGCATTCTCTCTAAAACGTATCTGTCTCCTACCTTTGTCTTTACTGTCTTTATTCCATGGTTTGAACACGCAATATCAAGTCCCATGTTGCTCATAACAGTTACTACAAGTGTATCATTATCAAGTTTTCCGCTGTTTTTCATATCCATGGCACACATGGTCATTAAAACATCACCATTAACCATGTTTCCCTTTTCATCTACAGCAAGACATCTATCTGCATCTCCATCAAATGCAAGACCAATATCACAGCCTTCTTTAACCACAAAATCCTTCAAGCTCTTCATATGGGTAGAACCACAGTTCTTGTTTATGTTCTTTCCATCAGGATTATTGTGTATTACATGTACCTCTGCTCCTAGTTCTTTAAAAACCTTAGGTGATGCAAAATAGGATGCTCCCTCAGCACAGTCCAATGCAACCTTTAATCCTTTAAAATCAACATCTACAGCTGTCTTTGCAAATTTCACATATTCCATAATTCCGTCATTTCTTACTTCTCTTCTTCCAAGATCTTCTCCTGTTGGTGAAGGAATCATATCAAAGTTCCTAATTATAAGGTCTTCGATTTTGTCTTCAACTTCGTCTGGTAGCTTGTACCCATCCCTGTTGAAAAACTTTATTCCATTGTATTCAACTGGATTATGAGAAGCTGAGATTACAACTCCTGCATCAGCTTTATAAAGTCTTGTTAGGTATGCTACTGCAGGGGTTGGTACAATTCCTACACATATTGCATGTGCTCCAACAGAACAAATACCTGCAACAAGTGCGGATTCAAGCATATCACCTGATATTCTTGTATCCATTCCAACAACTATTGTAGGTTTGTGTGTTCCTTCTGTAAGAACGTATGCTCCAGCTTTTCCAAGTTTATATGCAAGCTCTGCTGTTAATTCCTGATTTGCTATTCCTCTAACTCCATCTGTTCCAAACATTCTGGCCATATCATACTCTCCCTATTAATTTTTATGATTTCTAATCACTATAGTAGACATAATTTTTTAACTAAGCTTGACTAGAAATCCCCTCAAAACATAGTGCTTAGCATTATGCTAAACTAAGCAATTAACATTTCCATATTATCACATACACCTTACTATTTCAATTGCATTTTATGCCACAATAGAAGGTGCAATAGAAGGTAACAGGCACTTGAGTTTTGAGTTATTTATGAAAGATAGCTATTAAATCATAGTTTTTATTAAATAACTCAAAACTCAAGAGCCTGTCACCTCTGTTACCTTCTATTCTCATCCAAATAAAAGAGGCAGGCTCTAAAGCCTGCCCCCAAATTAAACTATGCATTTACCTGTTTTTTTACTTCTTTTTTGCCTTTAAGTGTCTTAATAGTTGTAACAAGAAGTACAACTGCAAGTATAAATAGAATTATAGCCATTAAACCAAGTACTACATCTGGTTTTGCTCCAAACAGATAGTCCTTTACTAAGAATCCAAGAGCAGTCAATGTTACACAGAACATAAATATCATAGGTATAATTGTCATCCATATCTTCCTGCCGCTCTTTGCAAGCCATGCAGATATTGCAAGAAGAGCAAGGGCTGCAAGAAGCTGGTTTGCTGAACCAAATATTGGCCATATCTTGTTGTAGCCATAGAGTATAAGGGCTACTGATGCACCAACAGTTATTATTGTTGCAACATACATGTTTGTAAGTACTGATTTTTTCTTTTCTTCTCCTCTATCGAAGAATTCCTGGAATATATATCTTCCTATTCTTGTTGCAGTATCAAGGCTTGTTAATGCAAAGGATGCAAATGCTAGGGTAACAAATACCTTACCAACTTCAACTGGTATTCCAAAACTATTCATAAAATCAGCTATTCCAGCAGCAAATACTACTACTGGTGCTCCCTTTACCTTTGCAGCATATCCAACAGCTATTAAAGCAATTATTGCAACTATACCTTCAATTAACATTCCGCCATAACCTATAAGCTTTGTATCCTTCTCCTTATCAACCTGTTTTGATGATGTACCTGAGCCTACCAGTGAATGGAAACCTGATATTGCCCCACATGCAACTGTAACAAACAGCATTGGGAACAGATATTTTGTTGCTGCACCTGTTCCAACAGCAAATCCTGCCGTTGCTTGAATCTGTATATCTGGTCTCATTATTATTATTCCTAATACTGCTCCTATTATCATTGCATAAAGAAGGAATGAACTTAGGTAATCTCTTGGCTGTAGAAGCAGCCATACAGGAAGAACAGATGCTAATGCAATATAAATTAGTAGAACAATTATCCATGCGGTTTTTGTAAGCTTCATAAACGGGAATGCATATCCTATCCATACACATAGAGCAAGAAGTATTACACCTACTATTGTTGATACTGCAAGTCCTGCTCCCTTTCTATAAACAGCGAATCCAAACAGAACAGCTAAACCAATAAATAATACTGATGCTGTACCAGCCTGTGCTCCTGCAAGGGCTTCTGGTTTTGCAAAATCAAATGCAAAGGTTGATGCAGTTATATCTGTAAATGCTGCAACAACAAGTATGAGTGTTAACCATGAGAATAAGTTAAAAAGAGTTTTTCCTCTCTGTCCAACGTTTACCCTTATTATCTCTCCAATTGATTTACCCTCATGTCTTACAGATGCTAAAAGTGAACCCCAGTCATGAACTCCACCTACGAATATACTTCCTATTACAATCCAAAGATATACAGGAAGCCAACCGAAAACAGCAGCTAAAATAGGGCCAGTGATTGGACCTGCTCCAGCTATTGAAGCAAAGTGGTGTCCTAAAAGAACCTTTGAGTTTGTTGGAACATAGTCTATGTTGTCATACTTGGTGTGTGATGGGGTTTCTCTCTTTGGGTCTAGCCCCCACTTTTTTGCAAGGTAACCACCATAGCTAACATAGGCGATAACAAAAAGGATAATGCCAATAACAAGAAGCCACAATGAATTCATGAAAACCCCTCCTTTTATAAATTAAGGTGCAGGTAAGTACACCTTTTTAACCTTTTTACCAGGTCTGTTTGTTATAACAGAATTGCTTTCTAGGTCAACAAGTATAAGCCTAACTTCGCTCCAGCCATTTAGATAGAGCTTGTATATCTTGTAGAACTTAAATCCCTTAACATATTCCTTAGCTTCTAGAGGTATTGGTTCATCTGAAATCATTATTCCTGTTACATAGGAGCACATATGATTTTTATGTGGAGCAACAAATTCTTTGCTGGCACCCTTTAAAAACTCACTAAATAAGGTAACATTTCTTAAATTTAATGATTTAAATGTTTTTACAAAGCAATATTCATTGGTTTCAAAGCTATCAACAACATCATTTTTTGTTAAAAAGGTCCTATTGCTTTTCATTGAAAATCTTGCATACATATCGATTTTTTCACCTAATATATCTATATTATTTTCTATATCAAAGTATTTCGAATATTTTTCTCTAATAGTCTCAATATACTTGCTTCTCTCCATTTTGTTACCTCCAATTTTTGTTATAAAAGTATTCGACATTTATTTTTAAATTCCCTGCCCATAAATTGTAATTTAATGTTATATTTTTACTTCAATTATTAATATTTCTAAACATAATAAAGGGGGTATTGCAAAAGAAAGGTTATGCAGTATATTTCTAGGTAACATAAAGGTAACAGGCACTTGAGTTTTGAGTTATTTAATGAAAGCATCTGAAGATGCT
>DAMCZI010000024.1:0-76797 GCA_032095175.1 Clostridiaceae bacterium | reverse complement strand
TTCGATTGTTTGAAATATGATGCACTAGAATTCTTATATTTTATTTTTTTAAACATCTCTGCTTAATTGGTTCGACCCTAAGATGTTTAAAAAAATAAAATATGTAGAATTCTTGCAGCATATGAGTTTCGAATGTTCTTAGGTTGTCGCCATCCATGCAATCTTAGAATTTCAACACGCAGTGAGTGTTTTCCAAGGGGTTAAATGCCCCGATACCTCGGTTGGAACGGTCTTTAAAGGTACAAACTAACTATTACGTTACGCCGCATAATCCCTATATTACGCTTTAAAGATAGAAATGCTAGGCACTTTATGTGTGCCTAGCACGTTTGGTATATCGATTAATTTCCAAAGGCATCCTTAAATTTGTCCATAAAGCTCTTCTTGACTCCTGATGGATCTTCTCCGAACTCATCAGCAAGTTTCTTTAGAAGCTCTCTTTGACTATCGGTAAGCTTTTTAGGTATCTCTACACTAATCTTTGCATAAAGATCGCCTCTGCCATTTCCTCTAATTCTTGGTATTCCTTTGCCTCTAAGCTTTATAACAGTTCCTGGCTGAGTACCCTCTTGTATTGCCTCTTTAACATCACCCTCAAGGGTTGGAACAAGTATCTCTCCGCCTAAAGAAGCTCTTATAAAGGATATTGGCAGTTCACATACTATGTCTACTCCCTGACGTTTGAATATTTTATGAGGCCTAACCCTTATATTTATATATAGATCTCCAGAAGGACCTCCCTTAACACCAGGCTCTCCTTCTCCCCTTAGAGGAATTGTATTACCATTATCAACGCCAGCAGGAATATTTATTGAAACAACCTTTTTCTTTCTAATCTTTCCTCTTCCACCACAATCCTGACATGGTTCCTGTATTATTCTACCCTCACCATGGCATTTGTCACAGGTGGTAACGCTTACAAAGCTTCCAAATGGTGTGTTCCTTTGAACCTTTGCCTGGCCTGTACCATGACACTTATCACAGGTAACAGGAGAAGTTCCAGGCTTAGCACCTGTTCCACCGCATGTTGGACAGCTTTCATTTCTAAATATATCTAAGTCCTTTTTTACACCGAAAGCGGCCTCTTCGAAGGTTAAATCGAGGTTATACTCCAAATCGGCACCCCTTTGAGGTCCATTTTTAGGTCTTCTGCCGCCACCGCCTCCAAAAAAGTCAAATATATCCCCAAATATATCAGAAAAGCCTTCATAATTTGAATAACCAGCTCCTCCAAAACCACCCTGACCATTAAAATCTGTAGTACCAAACTGATCATACTGTGATTTTTTCTGAGGATCTGATAGTACCTGATAGGCTTCATTTATCTCTTTAAACTTTTCTTCAGCACCCTTATCATCTGGATTTCTATCAGGATGATACTTAAGTGCAAGCTTTCTAAAGGCCTTTTTTATATCATCATCAGATGCTTCCCTAGTAACTCCAAGTATATCATAATAATCCTTTGCCATAGATTCACCACCTTTCATGTATGTATATATAAATCAATAATGATTTTATAGTTTATAACCAACATTGATTAAATATAACACATAGTAAGGAGGGAATTGCTCCCTCCTTAATTCAATTATTTATCATCCTTTACATCATAATCAGCATGTACTTCTCCATCATTTCCACCCTGTTCTGGGTTTCCCTGTTGTCCCTGCTGTGCATTCTGCTGATATATTCTTGATGATACTTCATAGAACTTCTGTGTAAGCTCCTCAGTTGCGCTCTTTATTGCAGCAGTATCTGTTCCCTTCAATGCATCCTTAACCTTATTCAATCTTTCTTCAATCTGAGTCTTCTCATCAGGATTTACTTTTCCTTCAAGTTCCTTTAATGTCTTTTCAGTCTGATATACAATTGAATCTGCATTGTTTCTTACTTCTATTTCTTCTTTTCTCTTCTTATCCTCTTCTGCAAACTTTTCTGCTTCCTTTACCTTTGAATCGATTTCATCATCGCTAAGGTTTGTTGAAGCTGTTATTGTTATGTTTGCTTCTTTGCCAGTTCCTAAATCCTTTGCAGATACATGAACTATTCCATTTGCATCTATATCAAATGCAACTTCTATCTGAGGAATTCCTCTTGGTGCTGGTGCAATACCTGAAAGTGTAAATCTTCCAAGTGTCTTATTGTCAGCAGCCATCTGTCTTTCACCCTGTAGAACATGTATTTCAACTGATGTCTGACCATCTGCAGCAGTTGAGAATATCTGGCTCTTTCTTGTAGGCACAGTAGTATTTCTAGTAATAAGTGATGTGCATACTCCTCCAAGAGTTTCTATTCCAAGTGAAAGTGGTGTAACGTCAACTAGAACTATGTCCTGTTTTACCTCTCCACTTAATACTCCTCCCTGAATTGCAGCTCCAACTGCAACACATTCATCAGGATTTATTCCCTTTGTTGGTTCCTTACCAGTAAAGTTCTTAACTGCTTCCTGTACTGCTGGAGTTCTAGTTGATCCACCAACTAAAAGTATCTTATCTATCTTATCTATTGTAAGTCCTGCATCCTTAAGAGCATTTTTCATAGGAGTTATTGTAGCGTCTACAAGGTCAGCTGTTAACTCGTCAAATTTAGCTCTTGTAAGATTTAAGTTAAGATGCTTTGGACCTGTTGCATCTGCAGTAATAAATGGTAGATTTACTTCTGTTGATACTAATGATGAAAGCTCTATCTTTGCTTTTTCTGCTGCTTCCTTTAGTCTCTGCATAGCCATCTTGTCGTTTCTTAAATCTATTCCATTTTCAGCTTTAAACTGCTGAGCAAGGTAATCCATTACTCTCTGGTCAAAGTCATCTCCACCAAGCTTTGTATTACCATTGGTTGATTTAACCTCAAAAACTCCTCCACCTATTTCAAGTATGGATACGTCGAAGGTTCCTCCACCAAGGTCGTATACTAGAATCATCTGATCCTTTTCCATTTTGTCAAGTCCATATGCAAGGGATGCTGCTGTTGGTTCGTTTATTATTCTTAGAACCTCAAGTCCTGCAATTTTACCTGCATCCTTTGTTGCCTGTCTCTGGCTGTCATTGAAATATGCTGGTACTGTTATAACAGCCTGAGTTACAGTTTCTCCAAGATAAGCCTCTGCATCCTGTTTTAACTTCATTAATACCATAGCAGATATATCTTGAGGAGTTAAATCCTTACCATCTATATTAGCCTTAAAGTTTGAACCCATGTGTCTCTTAATTGACATTATTGTTTTATCTGGATTTGTTATAGCCTGTCTTTTAGCTACCTGACCAACTATTCTCTGTCCATCCTGTTTAAATGCAACAACTGATGGAGTTGTTCTTGCTCCTTCTGAGTTTGGTATAACAACTGGTTCTCCACCTTCCATGAAAGCTACACAGGAATTTGTTGTACCAAGATCAATACCTATTACTTTTCCCATACTTCTTCCTCCTTTAACTTACAAAACAAATTAATTTGCTACCTTTACCATACTGTAGCGAAGTATTTTATCTTTATATTTATATCCCTTTTGAAGGACATCGATAACAACATTATCTTCAAAATTTTCATCTTCTATATGTGCAACGGCATAATGAAAATCAGGGCTGAACTTTTCTCCCTGTGCCGCTATTTCCTCTACTCCAAAACCTGTAAGTATGTCTCTAAACATTTTTAAAACCATCTCAACTCCTTCGATTATTCCCTTGCATTCAGGAGAATCAAAGGCAACAGCTCTTTCAAGGTTATCTATAACAGGAAGTATTCCCTTTATTGCATCACCAAATCCCTCATCATACATTCCTTCCTTTTCCTTTGCTGTCCTTTTTCTAAAGTTATCAAAATCTGCCATGGTTCTTCTAGCCATGTCTAGATACTCCTGACACTGCTTTTCCTTATCATCAATTGCCTTTTGGAGTTCCTCTAAATTGTTGGAATCATCTTCACAAGGCTCATTAGTACATTCTTCATTTTCATTTAAAGTATCTGTGCTTTGAGTATTTTCTTTTGATTCTTCTAATTCCTCTTCAGTACATTTTTCATTTACTTTTTCATTATCATTTTCTTTAAGAATATTGTCATCTTTTTTTTTCATTTCTATCACCTTCAATTCTTTATTTTTCTACTCCTCAAAATGATCCCTAAGCATTGAATTCAAGGTGTCTGCAAAACCTTTCATTACACCTATAACCTTGGAATAATTCATCCTTCTAGGTCCAATTACCCCTATTTTCCCAATTGTCTTATCACCAATACCATAGGATACTTTAACAATACTGCATTCCTTAACCTCTTCAAATGAATTTTCACTTCCTATGGAAACTGAAAGCTTATTTGAATCCTCTGCAAGAATGTCTGTCAATATTTCCTTTTTTTCCATCATGGATAGGAAAGTCTTTGCCTTATCTAAGTCGTTATATTCAGGGTAGTTAAATATATTGGTTGCCCCTTCAAAATGAACATCGCAGCTCTCTGGTTTTAAACTCTCATGGAGTGCTGGTATTATGGCATTAAGTATCTCATAATAGCCAGACATCTCATTTTGAATGGATGATATTACTGATAAATCAATATCCTCAATTGTCAGACCTATCAATTTATCATTAAGCATATTATTTATACTAATCAGCGTATTTACTGTTATTGCTCTTGGTAGTTTAATTAGAACATTTTTTATTATTCCCGTTTCTGTAACTATTACTGCAATTATATCCATTGAAGTTATCTGCATCAGCTGTATTGATTTTACAGAGCTTTTACTTACAGATGGTGATATCATCGCTGATGTATACTTTGTAACCTGTGAAAGCAGCTTAGTTGTCCTTTTTAATATTTTATCCATTTCATTTATAGTAGTTATTTCAAGGAACTTTTTAATAGCTTGAATTTCGTCTTCCGATGGATAATTAACCTTAACAAGCTCATTGACATAATATCTATAGCCTTTATCAGAAGGAACTCTTCCTGCTGAAGTATGAGGTTGTTCAAGATATCCAAGCTCCTCAAGATCCGACATCTCATTTCTTATGGTAGCAGAACTTACTCCCACCTCATATTTCTTTGCTATAGTCCTTGAACCAACAGGCTCGGCAGTCTCAATATAGTCATCAATTATAGCATTTAATATTATTTTTTTTCTATCATCAAGATTCACTGCCCTCACCTCCTTTGTTAGCACTCCCTCTTAATGAGTGCTAATTATTACGATATAAAAATATCACTATTGAATAAATTTGTCAATATGATAAAAGGCTTTTATAACCTATAAACGTGAAAATTTATACAAAAGTGATATTTTTCTTTTATTCCCTTAAAAAAGCTATGAAAACCTGGTTTGAAAGATCTATTCCCCGTTTTGTAAGTCTTATGCATTCGTTATTTTCTTCAAGAAGACCTTCCTTAATACATTTATCTATTTCATCTGAATAAATTTCTTTAATGTCCGATCCAAACCTTGATTTAAACCTTTCCTTTGAAATCCCATCTGTCATCCTTAATCCCATAAACATAAACTCAGAAATCTCATCATTAAAGGATACAATATTTTTTTCTTCTACAGCACTACCATTATTAATATTATCTATATACTTTTTAATATCTCTAAAGTTGCTGTATCTTGTATTATCAACATAGGAATGCGCTCCTGCACCAACTCCTATATATTTTTCATCCATCCAGTAGGTAATGTTATGCCTGCATTCATATCCTTCTCTTGAGAAATTAGATATTTCATATTGTTTAATTCCTTCCTTTTCCAATCTCTCTATTGCATAGTAATACATTTTTCTTTCATCAACTTCATCTACTAAATTCAGTTTACCTTTTTCGTAAAGATTATAGAATGGTGTTCCCTCTTCAATGATAAGGCTGTAGCATGAAAGATGCTCAGGCTTTAACAAAATCACGTTTTCAATAGTCTCTTTCCAATCCTCAAAGCTTTGATCTGGTATATCAAACATTAAATCAATGTTTACATTTTTAAAACCATTTTTTCTAATCAAATCGTAGCTTTTTAAAAAATCTTTTATGGTGTGTATCCTGCCAAGCCCTTTAAGAAGACGATCCTGCCATGCTTGAAGGCCCATTGAAATTCTATTTACTCCATAGTGCTTCAATAGCTTAAGCTTTTCATCATCTATTGTTCCTGGGTTTGCTTCAATTGTATATTCATCAGGACTAAAAGCTTTAAGGCTCTTTAAAAGCTTTTCAAGGTTTGAAATAGACAAAATGGTGGGAGTACCCCCACCAATAAAAATTGTCCCAAATTTATTCTGCTCTATTTTACCTATTTCATTAACTAGAGAATCGATATATAAATCCTCAAGTTCTCTATTTGCATAGGAGTTAAAATCACAGTATAGGCATTTTTTTACGCAGAAGGGTATATGAACATATAATGAATTTATCATGATTCTACCTTTAAAACTGACATAAATGCTTCCTGTGGTACCTCAACAGAACCTATCTGCTTCATTCTCTTCTTTCCTTCCTTCTGCTTTTCAAGAAGCTTTTTCTTTCTAGAGATGTCTCCACCATAGCACTTGGCAAGTACATCTTTTCTAAGAGCTCTTACTGTTTCTCTTGCTATTATCTTTGCACCTATTGCTGCCTGTATTGCTATTTCAAACATCTGTCTTGGAATTACTTCCTTTAGCTTTTCTGTCACAGCTCTTCCCTTATTATATGCTCTCTCTCTAGGAACTATCTGTGATAGTGCATCAACAGGCTCACCATTAAGAAGTATATCAAGCTTAACAAGATCCGTCTGCGTATATCCTAATAGCTCATAATCTAGAGAAGCATATCCCTTTGTTCTTGACTTTAAAGAATCAAAGAAATCATATATTATTTCATTTAAAGGCATTTCATAATGAAGCATAACTCTTGTTGCTTCAATATATTCCATATTTTTAAATGTTCCTCTCTTATTCTGGCAAAGCTCCATAATCGCTCCTACGTAGTCCGATGGAGATATTATCGAAGCCTTTACATATGGCTCCTCCATGTAATCTATTTCTGTAGGAGAAGGCATATTGGTTGGATTAGTAAGCTCTATCAGCTCTCCATCTGTTTTGGTTATTTTATATATAACGCTTGGAGCTGTTGTAATAAGATCTAGATTATACTCTCTCTCGAGTCTCTCCTGTATAACCTCCATATGAAGCAGTCCTAAAAATCCACATCTAAAACCAAAACCCAATGCTATTGAAGTTTCAGGCTCAAATTGAAGAGCTGCATCGTTTAATTGAAGCTTTTCTAAAGCATCCTTTAATTCTCCATATCTTGCTCCATCTGTAGGATAGATACCACTATACACCATTGGTACTGCTGGTCTATAACCTGGCAATGGTTTTGTTGCTGGTCTATCGGCCTCTGTTATAGTATCTCCAACTCTGGCATCCCTTACGATCTTTATACTTGCAGTGATGTAACCAACATCACCTGCCTTTAGTTCATCAACCTCAGAAAGCCCAATTCTAAATACTCCTACTTCATTTACATCATATTCCTTGCCTGTAGCCATAAGCCTTATGTTTGTTCCCTTTTTGATGCTTCCCTCCATTACTCTTACATGACATACAACTCCCTTATAGGAATCATAGTAACTATCAAATATAAGAGCCTTAAGTGGAGCATCCTCATCTCCAGTTGGAGGAGGTACCTTATCAACAATAGCCTTTAATACATCTTCTATTCCTATTCCTGCCTTAGCTGAAATCAAAGGAGCATCAGATGCATCAATACCTATTATATCTTCTATTTCCTTCTTTACTTCTTCAGGTCTTGCACTTGGAAGATCTATTTTATTTATTACTGGTATAATTTCAAGGTTTTGATCAGAAGCAAGATAACAGTTTGCAAGTGTCTGTGCCTGTATTCCCTGAGTTGCATCAACCACAAGCACTGCTCCTTCGCATGCTGCAAGACTTTTTGAAACCTCATAGTTAAAATCGACATGCCCCGGAGTGTCAATGAGGTTTAAAAAGTATTCCTGTCCATCTTCACTATTATATACAAGTCTTACTGCCTGTGCCTTTATTGTAATACCTCTTTCTCTTTCAAGCTCCATATTATCAAGTATCTGCTCATCCATCTCCCTTTGTGTCAGGGTTCCAGTCTTCTCTATTAATCTGTCTGCAAGTGTAGATTTACCATGATCTATATGGGCTATTATACTGAAATTTCTTATTTTCTTCTGTCTGCTGCTTGTCATATTTATCCTCCTCCAACTATATAGAATTCACTAATTCTCTAAATTTTATAATAAAAAGTCCTTCTTGACCTTTTGCTTTATTCCATATAACAATAAAATGAATATACTAAATCAGAATAAATTATAACACACCTATAAGATATTGTGTCAATATTTAAACCTATAATTAATAATTTAGTGATTATAGAACCAGTTCTCAATTAATTTCCTTCAGAAAAATTGTCCTTTTTCAACACTCAAGTACTTAATTCGTCAATATTTTGATTCAGTTTTTAAACTAAGCTCCTAAAAACAAAAAACATAAGGCTTGTCCGCCTTTACACCTTAAATAATAAATTCATTTTAAATGAATTTTTCACCTCAAACTTTAAAACACTTTTAAAAAAATTTGCCTATACAATTTTACTTTATTTTAAAAATAATGCTATCATCTTGGCTATTATTTCGGTGGAATTTATTGCTTCACCGAGGCTGTTTTTATTAGAGCCAACTTCTAGTATGACAAGCTTTGGGGTAATATCTTGATTGTATACCCATCTATTTTGCCAGTAAAACCCTTTGGAAAACTTGGGATAATATTTATCGAAATAATTACTCAATCCCCTTGTAAATTCCTTACTTTTTGCAAGATTTTTATTTTTTGCTCCAAAGACAAACATTATTCTTGCATAGCGCTTTCCATTGATAATTGCTGTTGTCGAATTAGTTTTACCAGCAGAATCTCTATGTAAATCTATTATCAATTTAAGACTCGGATATTTTTTTACGAAATTTTGTACCGATGGCCTTGCCCTTGCATATCCTTTTTCCAATTTAGGAGAATCAAATGCTGTAGTATCATGCATCGTTGATATTCCATATTTACTTTCAAGCTCCTTTTTTAAATTCTCACCAACTTTTGCAACACCAATATTCATATCTCTAGAGTGATTTCCATTTTCTATTTCATTTGGATTATAAGCTTCTGATATATGGGTGTGATATATTAAAACTAATGGCTTTGTTGGATTAAGTTTCTTTTTATCTGGAACTGTAATATTGCCAGGATTAATTTTCTTTTCCTCAGTTTGCTGTGTAGGAGTTTTTTCTGTATTAGGCTTTTCAGTATTCTCCTTAGGCTTATTATTGTCCCCAGCATCTGCTATATTACTGTTATCATTAGGGACAGGTTCTTCATTGGGAATAATCACAACAGGACCATCCTCGTTTGATGCAATATTGGTTATGTCAAAAAGACCAAGTAAAGGTATTTCAGAAGCTATATATGTCCTTGGATTTCCAATATCAATATTTGTTATATACATAAATACCATTGAAAACAAATCACTTTTTTCATCCTCTTCATATCCATTTCCTATCACTTCAAAGGATGCTGTTGATTTGCTTAAAATATTTTCATAAAATCCTTTGTTGTATTCAGTATCTACAACCATTGACACTGGTTTAATTATAGTTACAACCATTTTAACAAATATTATCAATGCTAAAGCATAAAATACAATCTGTGCAACCTGCTCTACCTTGTCACTTCTTTTCATGTCCCCATCCCCTTTGTAGACAATATTAAACACACTAAGGATATTACATTGGGTACTTTGCGATTAATGAATCAAAGAATATGATTTCGCATAAATGTTTAATGTCGAGCAATATAGAATCATTTAAGCCAAACATATAAATACCTTACTTTATTGATAACGCTATAATTTTTGCAATTATTTCATTTGTCTTTAAAGCTTCATCGAGGCTGTTTTCGATAGAACCAAGTTCAAGTATCACTAATTTATCTGTTATATCTTGATTGAAAACTGAATTATTATGATAAAGAAAACCTCTGGAAAGTTTAGGGTAATATTTATCAAAATAGTTGTTTAAATTTGCTGTAAAAGCTTTACTCTTTGCAACACTTTTATTTTTTCCCCCAAAGACAAACATAACCCTTGCATAACGCTTATTATTTATAATTGCAGTAGTTTGATTGGGATATTTTGCATCATCTCTATGAAGGTCAATTATTATCTTAAGCCCTGGATACTTATCATTATATTTCTTAACTGTAGGCCTAGCTCTCATGTACCCCTTTCCTCTTACAGGTAAATCATGTATTGTAGTATCATGTATAGTTGCTATCCCATATTTACTTTCTAATTCCTTTTTCAGCATTTCACCTGCAACTACTACTCCATTTTCAAGCTTATTGTTGTAGTTTCCATCCTTTACATTGTTCGGATTATAACATTCTGTAGTATGAGTATGATATATCAACACTAATGGCTTTGCTGCATTTAATTTTCTCTTATTAGGATTTTGTATATTTCCAGGAGTAACAACCTTTTCACCAACCTGAGGAGTTTTTCCTGAATTACTATTTCCTTTTTCTCCAACCTGAGAAGGTGATTCAGAGCTGTTATTGCCTTTTTCACCAGCTGTTTGTCCATTATTTTCGGTATTTTTTCCTGATGAAGGCGGATTTTCAGAATCTATCCCTTCTCTTGGAATAACAACTACAGGTCCATCTTCATTAGAGGCAATAGCAGTTATATCAAAAAGCCCAAGAAGAGGAATCTGTGAAGCAATATAGGTCTTTGGACTTCCAATATCAATTCCCGTTATGTACTTAAATACCATTGGAAACAAATCACTTTTCTCATCCTCTTCATAGGAATTTCCTATTACTTCAAGGGATGCATTTGATTTACTTAAAATATTTTCATAAAATCCTTTATTGTATTTAGTATCTACAACCATAGATACAGGCTTAATTATAGTTACAACCATTTTAATTAGTATTATCAGCCCTAAAGCATAAAATACAATCTGTGCAATCCATTCCACCTTATCACTTTTTTTCATTCTCTCATCCCCTTTGTAAATTAATACTTGGCCAATCATAGATATTATATGATTGATTAAGTATATTTAGGCATAAAAATAACCCTGGAATAACCAGGGCTAGTGAACATATCTATTAATATCCTTTAATTCTATTGATTTATGAAGAGCTATATTGATTCCATTTGCAATTGTTTTTGAAATGTCTTCAATAAGTGCATCTACTTCCTTAGGTGTTACCATAAGATTGCCTATATAGGGGTTTAATATCTCCCTTATCATACGATGTTTTTCTTCCTTATCAACTGACTTAAGCATGCTGTAAAATGCTTTATTATCCTTGCTCTGTTCAATCAGGTTGTCAACCATCATATCAATTGTATCGTTTGCCATTGTTGCTGCATCTACAACCATTGGTACACCTATTGCAATCACCGGCACTCCCATTGTATTCTTTGTAAGCTCCATTCTTCTGTTTCCTACACCAGAACCTGGGTTTATTCCAGTGTTGCCTATTTGAATGGTTGTAGCAACTCTATCCATCTTCCTCGAAGCAAGTGCATCTATAACTATTACAACATCTGGTTTTACCTTGTCTACTATTCCCTGTATTATTTCTGCTGTTTCTATTCCAGTAATACCAAGTACTCCTGGAGAGATAGCACAAACAGGATTTATACCATCCTCAAGTACCTCTGGCATATACTTTTTAAGATGTCTTGTTACCATAAGCTTTGATACAACCTTAGGTCCTAATGAATCCGGTGTAACATTCCAGTTTCCAAGCCCTACAACCAGTGCTGTCTGATCCTTTTCAAGCTTAACAACCTTTACAAGCTGTTTTGCCACTGCCCTGCTTATTCTATCATGTAGATCAGCATCATAGTGTTTTATTCCTGGAACATCCATGGTTATATATGTTCCAATTGGTTTACCCATAATTCTTGCACCCTCATCATCCTTAACAACAACAGTTGTAATATTTATATCCTCCTCATCCTTTTCCACCTCAACCTCAACACCAGGTACTTCTCTACCGCTATCCTTTTTATATAATTCCCTCATTTCAACAGCAAGATCTGTTCTTATGCTAATCATATAAAACACTCCTTTTAACCCGTAATAATCCTGTTTCTATCTTTTCCATTTTTTTTAATACTATTCAGTAGGTTTTGCTTGAATAATATTTCTAATAGTGTTATAATTACCTTTGTTAATGTGCAAGTATGAACTCACTCGCAGATTCCCCACATCTGCTAGGATAAAAGAATTATATATTTTAGGAGGTTTTTAAAGCTTATGGCAAATATTAAATCAGCTATAAAGAGAATTAAAACAACTGAGAAGAGAACTCTTAGAAACAAAATGGTTAAATCAGAGATAAAGACTATTGTAAAGAAGTTTGATGCTGCTGTTCTTGGCGGAAACTATGATGAAGCAAAGGTATTATTAAATGAAGTTGCACATCTTATAGATAAGGCTGCTGCAAAGGGAATCGTTCATAAGAACCTTGCTTCAAGAAAGAAGTCAAGACTTACTTTAAGATTAAATAAAGTTGCTTCAAAGTAATGATATAATTAATCCCCGGTTAATCCGGGGATTTGTTATTTTTTGTTTAATACGCCTAATTAAAAGGCACCTAAGTTATATGCTTTTATTACTTAACTCAAGTGCCTGTCATCTTTGATTTTCTATCTACACAACTCTACTAATAAAAATTCAAGTCCCATTTCGGGAGTATATCTTCCTCTTTTTATGTCATAATCCATATCAAGACAGAGGTTTAATGATTTTTTTAATCTATCCTCCTGGGTACTCCTGCAAATTCTTAAAAGATTTTGGAGTACAAATGCATTGAGTCTCAGCTTCGATGCTATAGATTCTGGAGATACATTTTGTTTATCATGTAATTTAATTAAAAGCATTAATCTGTACTGTCTAATTACCATACCCATTATTCTTAAATAATCTTCCTTTTGAAAAAGAAGAGTGTTTAATATTGATATTGCAGTATCAGCATCCCTCTTAGATATACTATCAACCATCTTGAAAATATTACTTTCAAGGCTTCTGCTTGCAATAGAATCTATATTTTCTTTTTTTATATCTTTTTCTTCACCAATATATGAACAAATCTTGCTAATCTCCCCTAGTATCTGCTCCATAGATGTCCCAACAGTGGATATGAGGTATGCCGCATCTGTTTTACTTATGCTTTTATCCTTTTCAGAAACCTTCTCAATAACCCACTCCTGGAGTTCAAAAGCTTTAAGCCAGTTATAATCAACCTTATATCCAACATTTTTAACCACTGTTATAAGCTTGTTCCTATCATCTGCTTCTCCATCATATGAGATAACAAGAATTATATCATCAGCAAGATTATTAACACATTTTATTAAAAGCTCTACTATTCCGCTGCTTCCTCCTGAACTTTTTTTGGAGTCACCCTTTGAAGCTCCCCCAGTTTTTCTTAAAAAATCAGGGTTTTTAATATGTATTATCTTTCTATCACACATGAAGGGCATACTTTCAAAGGCATTTGATATTGAATCCTCATTTATCGAATCCCCTTCAATAGTTATTATATTTAATTCAGGCAAATTATCTACAAGGGTATATATCATATCTATACTCTCTTTTACTAGATATTTTTCCTGACCCAATATAGCAAAAGCACCCTTTGCTTTACCTGACTTTATGATTTTAGCAAATTCCTTAAAGGTCTTAATCTCCATTTAATCACCTACAAAATACTTTTTTATCAACTTTTATTATAAGGCATATTCATAAAAATAACTAGGCAGGATTTTAAGGATATTTTGCATCATACTTAGTCAACAGAACCTCAAGCTAGTGGGACTAACTTGAGGTTCTGTTGACTAAGTATGATGCAAAATACTGACTATTATTTTCGTGAATATGCCTTTGTCATTTATGGAGTTTCTGAAAACACTCTATAGCTTATTCCATCTGTTAGTACAGTTATATTGCTATCTAAATCTGTCCTGTAAACATTTATTTTTCTTTTTTTAAGTTCATCAATAACCATTGGTGATGGATGTCCAAAGCTGTTCTTTCCAACGGATATAATAGCTGTACCTATTTTACTTCTATTCAGCATATCAGTGCTTAGTGAGTGTATAGAACCATGATGAGGCACTTTACATACATCATATTCTCCATTTACTTTATCCATAACCTCCTTTACTGCATCAGCAGTAAAAAGCATTGAAAAGTCCCTGTATTTCAACTTCATTACTAAGCAGGTTTCATTAATATCTTCCTTATTTTCTTCATCAGTATTAACCTTTGGAAATAAAACCTCAAGTTTTACATCATCAACCTTAATGCTATCATCAGCCATTATATATTCTACATCATAAGGAAAATTCTCAGGCTTTGAAAATGATAAAACCTTTGAAACCTTAAAGTTTTTTAAAAGATATTCTATGCCTCCTGCATGATCACTGTGAAAATGAGTTATAATCAACATATCAATTCTATTGCATCCATTGAGCTTTAAATAAGGAATCACCTTTTCCCTTACAGCCATATAGTCCTTATATTGTGGTCCTGTATCTATAAGGATACTTCTGTTCTTCGGTGTTTGTATAAGAATACTATCCCCCTGCCCTACATCTATAAAATGAACCTTTAATCCAGGTACTCTATAAAATAATAATGCAATAGTAATCAAAATTAAAATAGTCTTTACATAATTTTTCTTTTTAAATATTTTAATTTTTGTATATCCAAATAAAACCATCAGGGATAAATAATAGAACACTATAAAATAAACAGGAGGCCGACCCATATCTAACGGTATATTTACAGGGTATATATATTTAATTCCCCTTAAAAACATCTCTCCAAGAAATACCCCTGGATAAAGGACTTCTTTAATGCCTATTAGTGCATAAACAAATCCCGATGCAAAGCCTACTATTGTTATTATTGAAATAACAGGGCTTATAATTATATTTACAAGTATGGAGAATAATGAAAATGTACCCTTATACCATAGAATTACAGGCAGTGTTGCAATAAAAGCTGAAAGGCTTACTGCAATTTCCTCCCTCATCCATTTTATCTTTTGCGGCATATTATCCTCAATATCCTGCTTTAAGAAAACTATCCCTGAGGTTGCTGTAAAGGAAAGTATAAAACCTATATTAAGTAAATAATAGGAATTATAAAGAAGCATTATAAGGGCTGCAAGTATGATTCCATTTAATGCATTATATGTTCTCATAACTATAGTTGCAAAAATTGAGATTCCTATCATTATAAAAGCCCTTGTTATAGATGGTTCAAATCCTCCAAGAGCAGTATAAATAAGACATACAATAAAAACAATAACACACCTTGTTTTCTTTGAAACCTTTTTTGTCAGCATAGATATGAAAAAATATATTACCCCAAGATTAAAGCCAGAAACTGCAAGAACATGAGATATTCCAAGTTCACTAAATATATTTACATTTTCCTGGGAAATATTGTATGTTTCACCTGATATAAGTCCAGAAATAAATCCTCCCCCTTCTTTACTTACACTTGTCAATCCACTGTTTATTTTATACTTAGCCTTTGCTGGAATTAAAAGCAGATTAATCTTTTTTTCTATTCTGATATTCCCAGTAGATGAAGTTATGTACCCATTAAAGCCACTGGAATACATTCTTTTTCTTTTATAACTTGAAAGTTCACTAATCTTCCCTTCAAAATATATATAATCCCCTGGAACAATACTGGCTTTCTTATATAAAGAAAGACCTATTTTATACCCTTTATTATAGTTTTTTACAATATATCTATTATCTTGTTTATCCAAAACATATCCTTCATAATTGTCCATTGATGCTAATTCACTATATTTCTTTTCAAAATTAATAAGGTGTATGTGTGCGGTAAATACTCCAAACAGCATAAAAGCAATACAGAATATAACCAAATACCTTTGTTTTTTTAACATTAAAATTAAAAATAGTGCAGTTAAAACTGCACCAGTAAAATACATGTTTGATGTGTGATATATTATAATACCACATGAGTAAAACAAAAAAACATACAGAAGCAGCAATCTCATAATGTTCCCTCTTTATTCCTCGACAAATCTATTGCTGGTATTCTTTTTGCATCGGTATGGTCATTGCCTGTATAGTGCAGGTTTGCTGTTATGTCCACCATATGGGCATTTTTATTATGCTTTATATTGATATCCTTTGGTCTTCCATCATCCTGGTGATAATTCAGATAGTTCCCAAGTATTTCAGTTGCTGCTTCGGAAGAAATTGAATCATATACAGTAAAATATTCTTCTGCTGGCATCTGAAGTGTTACTTCATACAGTCCATCTCTTTCAATTCTTCTTTCACGTATAGTATTTAGCACAAAAATCACCTCTATTTTTATTTTTTCCAACATTATCTGTATTAAACTATAAAAAATAAATAATCACTAAAATTTTTAAATAAAGCTATATACAAATCAAAAATTCTACTACATTCTGTCTTTTTAAACATCCTAGAGTCAAACCAATTTAGCAAGGCTGTTTAAAAAAACAAAATGTAAAGAATTTTATGATTTATATATACATACACTTAAAATGTAAAAGCCCAGGCAATTCACATGCCCAGGCTTTTATAAGGGAATACATATATTTTATAAAACTTATTCTTCTATTCCAAATTTAACTCCTGTCTTTTTAATAGCTAATGTTAAAAGAACACCTGCCACTGCAGAAACAAGTCCCTGCATTATGTTTCCTGGAAGGTTTGGAAGTGCAACTGCTATTCCAGATTCATGGCTAAAAAGCATTCCTATAAACTTGTATTCATACATAAAGTATCCGAAAACCATCCACGCTGCAGAAATGATTACACTTATTATTAATGAAGATGTCTTTATTACTCCATTTTCATCTTTTTTAACTAAAATAGCACATATAAGTCCTTCAATTCCCTTTATAATAAAGGTTCCAGGTACAAATGCTGTGTACCCTCCAATTATATCACATAAAGCAGAACCAAAACCTCCTGCTATAAATCCTGTTGTTCTTCCAAATAATGCTGCAGCAACGAATATCATAGTATCCCCAAAGTTAACATACCCACCCTTTAATGAAGGTATCTTAATGATATAGGTTAGTATTGTAACCATTGCTATTGACATAGCACCATAAACAATTCTTAATAGTTTTTTTCTTGATTCATTTTGCATTTTAATGCCCCCTTAATTATTAGTGCATCGATACACTTTGTAGTACATTTATTACACTAATATAATAATAATTTTTTTGGCTATGTCAATATATAATTTAAATTTTAGGTCAAAAAAGAACCATACTAAGTACGGTTCTTTCTCCTTTTTAAATTACTTTTTTATAATCCTTTTTATAAACTTTGTTATTTCAACTACAACTAGAGGAGCAATTGAGCATAAAACAACAACTAAAGCCTCTGATGAGTTTAAAAGCCTAACCTTAAAAATATCCCTAATTGCAGGTGTTAATAAAACTCCAAACTGTATTGCAAGGGATACTAGCGTAGCAGCATTTAGATATTTATTTGAGAAAAATCCATTGAACAATACAGACTTTTTCTCATATCTAACATTAAATGAATGAACAAGCTGTGAAAGGCTTAGTGTAAAGAATGCCATTGATCTTGCTGCAGTCAAATTATCCCTTAATCCATACCTGTATGCTATTAGGGTTACTGCACCTATTAAAAGTCCCTGGAAGGCTATCTTGGTTCCTAAGCCTCCTGCAAATACACCTTCCTTTGGGTCCCTTGGTGGCTGATTCATTACACCCTTTTCAGCTGGCTCCATTCCAAGAGCAAGTGCTGGAAGACTGTCAGTAACAAGGTTAACCCATAGTATGTGTATTGGTAATAATGGTTCAGCCCAATTTAATAAAGTTGCAACAAATAATGCTACTATTTCTCCAACATTACATGATAATAGATAATGTATTGATTTCTTTATATTTGAGAATATTGTTCTTCCTTCCTCAACTGCAGCTACTACTGTAGCAAAATTATCATCAGTAAGTATCATGTCGGCAGCTTCCTTAGCAACGTCTGTTCCTGTAATTCCCATAGCTGCACCTATATTAGCCATCTTAAGTGCTGGAGCATCATTAACTCCATCTCCTGTCATTGCAACTATCTGTCCCCTTGATTTCCATGCTTCAACGATTCTAACCTTATGCTCAGGGGAAACTCTTGCATATACTGAATAATTCTCTACACTCTTTTCAAGTTCACTCTGGGATATTTTCTCAAGCTCAGCACCTGATATGGATTCTCTTTCATCCTCTATTATTCCAAGGTCCCTGGCGATTGCTACTGCTGTTGCTTTATGGTCACCAGTAATCATAACTGGCTTGATTCCTGCAGTTTTACACAATGCTACTGCATCTTTAGCTTCTTCCCTTGGAGGATCTATCATTCCAAGTAATCCTGCAAACACTATATCCTCTTCTGCATGTTCCTTATCAACAGTGTCCATCTTCTTAAAACCAACTGCAAGAACTCTAAGGGCCTTTGATGCCATTTCTTCATTTGCATCCTTTATTTTCATTACATCCTCATCAGTAATATTTCTTATGCTATCACCATCATATATATAGCTGCATCTATTAAGCATAACATCAGGAGCACCCTTGATGTTTGCAACTACACCTTTATTGTCCATATTAAATGTTGTCATAAGCTTTCTGTCAGAATCAAATGGTATTTCATCAACCCTTGGGAATTCCTTATCAAGAACCCTTTTATCCATGCCTGCACCAAGTGCGATATCTATAAGTGCTGTCTCTGTAGGATCTCCAAGTGTTCTATAATTTCCATTCTCTTCTACAATCTGAGTATCATTACATAGGTTAGCAATCTTTACAACATCCCTGCATTCATTAACACCATCAGTAAATCCCTTTATTGAAAACAACTTCTTTACAGTCATCTTATTCTGTGTTAAGGTACCTGTTTTGTCAGAACATATAACAGTTGCACAGCCAAGTGTTTCAACAGCTGGAAGCTTTCTTATTATAGCATCACGCTTAGCCATCTTTTGAACTCCAACAGCAAGCACTATTGTAACGACGGCTGGAAGCCCCTCTGGTATTGCAGCAACTGCAAGAGATACAGATGTCATAAACATGCCAAGGGGAGCTCTTCCTTCAAGCAGTCCAACTACAAATATAACTGCACATATCACAATTGCAGCAATTCCAAGCCATTTTCCAACTTCCTCAAGCTTCTTTTGAAGAGGGGTGCTTTCTTCCTCAACCTTTGAAATCATATCAGCAATTTTTCCTATCTCTGTGTTCATTCCTGTTGCTGCTACAATTCCTTTACCTCTTCCGTATGTAACCATAGAAGACATAAATGCCATGTTTATTCTATCTCCAAGAGGAACATTTACATCCTCTATTATACTGCTGTTCTTTTCAACAGGAACAGATTCTCCTGTAAGTGAGGATTCCTCTATCTTTAAGTTGGCAGCTTCAATCAATCTTAAATCAGCTGGGATATACTTACCTGCTTCAAGAACTACAATATCTCCAGGTACAAGTTCCCTGGCAGGTATTTCTATAGATACACCATTTCTTATTACATTTGCTATTGGAGCAGCCATCTTCTTCAATGCCTTTAGTGATTCCTCAGCCTTATTTTCCTGTATAACCCCTAAAAATGCATTTAAAAGAACAACAATTAGTATTATCACTGAGTCTGCAATCTCTCCCAGTGCTCCAGAAATAACGGCAGCAATAATCAATATAATTACAAGGAAATCCTTAAACTGTTCTATAAACCTTTGAAATGTACTCTTTGTCTTTTTTTCTTTAAACTCATTATAACCATATTCATTGAGCCTCTTTTCAACCTCTTCCTTACTAATTCCTTTTTTTGATGTTTTCAGCTTATCCATTATCTGCTCTTCAGATAATGAGAAAAAATTTTCCATCGCATTACCTCCCATAATATATTTTTCCTAATAAAAAGACCTTTATCCATGAATAATACATGGATAAAGGTCTTACTCACAAGGATAACCTTGCTAATCTACCGGGCATTAACGCCGAAATGACGATAGATTAAAGCACTGCCGAGTTACTCCCCTTTAAACTAATTTCATTTTAACATATTCTATATAGAAGTCAATATTTTTTGTACTAATTAAACGATATCCTTATATTTATTCAAAAATTTAATCTTGTTTTTAATAAGCTCCTCATACCTTTCAGGAGATATTTTCCCATTCCGGAATAATTCCTCAACCTTACATATATATTTTTCAACCAATATTATTGTATTTTCTTGTGCATCCAACTTATCCACCTCATTTCTTAAGCGCATATCTCATAACCATATTTTACCATATTTATTTTTGAACATCAATATAATAGGACAATTTTTAGGTTAGGCATATTAAAGAAAAGGCATTCATCTATGATTACCTAGATGAATGCCTTTTTATCATTATTGATCTTTATATCTGCTAAATACTGTGTTAAAAGCATTAAGAGCGTATTCAAGCTGTTCCCTTGTATGGGTTGCAGTATAACTTGTCCTTAGCAGAGCTTCACCAGGTAATACTGCAGGAGTTATTACAGGGTTTACATATACCCCTTCTTCTAGGAGTTCCTTTGCTATCTTAAATGTTCTATAATCCTCCCCTGTCATAACAGGAACTACTGGAGTATTTGAATTTCCGGTTGATAATCCAAGCTTCTTGAAGCCCTGCTTCATAAACTCGGCATTATCCCAGAGCCTCTTTATTCTTTCTGGTTCAGCTTCCAATATCCTTAAGGCCTCCATTGCTGCTGCAGCACATGCTGGTGGTATAGAAGCACTAAATATAAATGGTCTTGATGCATGCTTTACATAATGAATTACACTTTCCTTTGCAGCTATATAACCACCAAGACTGGCAAGTGATTTGCTAAAAGTACCCATTATAATATCGACTTCATCCTCTAGTCCATAATATTCTGCAGTACCTCTACCTCTTTCACCTAATACTCCAAGACCATGAGCATCATCCACAAGTATTCTTGCTTCATACTTTCTAGCTAATCTAACTATTTCAGGAAGGTTACATATATCACCCTCCATGCTGAATACTCCATCAGTTACAATCAACCTGCCATAATTATCTGGAACGTTTTTTAGTAACCTTTCCAAATCCTCCATATCATTATGTTTATACTTTAAAAGCTTAGCAAAGCTCAAGCGGCATCCATCTATTATACTTGCATGGTTTGCCCTATCACCTAATATATAATCATTTCTTCCTGCTATTGCAGATATTATTCCAAGATTTGATTGAAAACCTGTGCTGAAGGTCATTGCTTCTTCCTTATGCACAAAATCAGCCAGTTTCTTTTCCAACTCAATATGTATGTTTAATGTTCCATTTAAAAATCTTGAGCCTGAACATCCAGTTCCATATTTTATAACTGCCTCTTCAGCTGCTTTCTTTACTCTCTCATCAGAGGTAAGTCCAAGATAGTTGTTGGAGCCAATCATTATGGTCCTTTTCCCATTTATAATAACCTCTGAATCCTGTCCCGAATCAAGCACATGAAAATATGGATAAACTCCTGCCTTCATTGCTTCCTTTGCAGCTGTGTAATCATAACATTTTTGAAAAATGTCCTTCATAATGATTCCCCCTAAACTTAAATAAATATAATTTAATAATATAATTCCATACAGAATCTGTATATCATTATATTTTATCTTTTATTTCTAAATAAATCAACTACTTTTTTCCGTTTATTTACATTATCAATAATAAAATGTATAATTATATTGATTTTATTAATTTGAAATAGATGGTTCTAAGGCTTATAATAAAACAGTCCTACATATTTTTTGATAAATAAAAGGTTTAGATATAAGGGGGATTAAAAATGAATAAGCAAATTGGAGATGTTGCCATCATAACCGGTGCCTCTTCAGGTTTAGGTAAAGCCATGGCTCATAAACTTGTAAATATGGGATACAAGGTATATGGAACCTCAAGAAGTGTACAAGCAGAAAAATATACAGAAGTTATTCCTTCTTCACCAAACAATCCAGGCTTTCTAAGAATGGTTCAACTTGATGTATGTTCTGATGAATCTGTAGAAAATGCAGTAAAAATAATACATAGCGAAGAGAAAAATATCGATATTCTCATAAACAACGCTGGCTTTGGAATTGCTGGCTCAGTTGAAGATACAACTATAGAAGAAGCCTACAGCCAGTTTAATACTAACTTTTTTGGAATGCTTAGAATGTCTAGAGCAATAATGCCCATTATGAGAAAACAGAATAAAGGTCTTATAATAAACATAAGCTCCGTTGCAGGAGTTATATCCATCCCATTCCAATCCATGTACAGCGCAAGTAAGTATGCAATAGAAGCAGTAACAGAAGCCATGAGAATGGAGTTAAAGCCCTTTGGTATAAAAGTTTCAATGGTTGAACCTGGAGACACAAAAACTGGTTTCACAGAAAAAAGAAACTATGTAGCTGCCTCAAAAGAAGGTTCCGCATACTATGATACATTCACTAAATCAATTACCTCAATGGAAAAGTCAGAACAAAACGGCCCAGGACCGGAAATAGTGGTTAAAGAAGTCCTAAGAATAATAAAAAGAAAAAATCCACCTGTAAGGGCCACTGCAGGATTCTCCTATAAAGCAGTAGTATTCTTAAAAAGACTTGTACCTGCAAAGTTTATTGAGTTTGTTGTGTCCAAGATCTATTAATTAAAATTCCTGATATCACAAAACTAGATATCAGGAATTTTTATATATAATCTTCAATGACTACACATATGGTAAATGCTGCAATTACCTTTCTCTTCAAATTAATCATCCCCTTATATACTCTTTATAGTAGTTTCAATTTTTACACCGCCATTCATAATTTTCTTTCTTCTTTTTTCATATTCAGAATTACTAATTCTCCCTTTTTTAGTATTTTTCATATAATCCATATCCTTTATTTATCTCTTTTTAACTATTAATATCTATAGTATAATACTATTACTTAATTTTAGCTTTCTTTATAAGCATAATAATTAAATTTTTCAAATTTATTTAAAAGGTGGAATATATTTTGTATATTTTTCAAGTTATAGCTTTTTTTCTACAACTGTTTTTTTGGATATTGGCTGCTGGAATATTATTTTTCTGTCCTAAGGTATTTTTTAGTAATAAATCCTCAGAGAAAGTTAATATTAGTTATAATGTATTAAATTCTCATAAAAAAAGCAAACTGGAATACATCGGAGTTAAAATATTAGGATCTGCTATTGCAATTTTAATAATTGCCTATTTTGCACTGCCTTACCTATTAGACATTCCAAAATTAATTACAGGAAATTTTAATTATGTTACTGGATATGTATACGATGTAAGAACTGAGAGTAAAGACCCAAATGAATATGTCTATATCGAAGGGAAAAAACTTAAATTCTTTTTTGGTGCAAATGTAGAAATGAATAAAATATATACAATTGGATATCTACCTCATACCTCTAGAGCCATTTATGGTTTAAAGTTAGATGGTAGTACTTTAAAAGTTGAGAAAAAAATTGCATTTCCAATAAAGAAACTTCTCTTTTTTATTGGCATTATGGCAACATTTGTACTACTATGGATTCTTTCACCTTACATACGTTTTAAATTGCTAATCATAGCTTGTATTATTTATTATCCAATTAACCTATATCTATATATTAATTATGGAATTAGTTCAGGTATTTGGTTTTCTCTAAGCAATCAAGGTCTTCTTTTTTTACTTATAGGTGCAGCTGTGCTCCTATTACTAGGCATATTTTATTTTATAGAGCAGCCTAGAGATTATGAAACTCCTTTTACATTATTTTTTATTCAATTATTTTCAATTCTAAAGATTCTTGTATTACTTGGAGAGGAGTTACATTTACTGTAACTCCTCTCTGTGAATTATATAATTCATAATATCCGCATTTACACATATGACCATCATGGAGTATTACTATAGTATCAACATATTCAAAACTAGTGTGGGAATAATGTAGGAATATAAGCCTTCAATAGAGAAAATAAAAACCTCTAAGTTTTGTAGCACATTTGTACCACTAGCTTAGAGGTCATCAATTCAAATTGGCGGGAGTATGTAGGAATCGAACCTACCCATCGTGGTCTTAGCACGACAACGCGGTTTTGAAGACCGGCGGGCACACCAGCACCCATCTACCCCCAGAGACAATAAGTATTTTATCATAATATTAGCTATCTTGCAAATAGATATCTCAGCTATAGAAAATATCTATAGGTTTTTATAATAATACTCTCTTGTCTTCAACACGCTTTGTTAATTTTATGGAGTCAAAGTACTCAAGTAAAGCAACGGCATATTTTCTGCTGGCACCTATGAGATCTCTGTACTGGCCTGCTGATATATCTCCGTTTTTGGTTATAAAATCAACAATCAATTCTTTTCCAGAACTTACATATGAGGCTTCCATATATACGTCCTCATTGAGTTTTATTATGATTCCCATATCGATAAGGGAATCAAATACCATTTTCGCTGCTTTCTCTTCTCGTCCAAAGGATTTTATTATATCATTGACAGATGGAGGCTGAAATTTTCCATCATGGAATGAACTAAAGATGGTTTTTTTTATTTCTTCCTGCCTCTTATCGAATTTAATCTCAAAGCCCTTTTTCCATATAGAAGCTCCACTGGTTTCAATTATATCCCCTTCAAACCTCTCTAGTATTTCATCATAAAGCTTTTGCTTTATCGACTGCCCAAATACCTTTGTTTTAAATTCCTCTCTAGACATTCCTGCCTTTAGGGGATTTGCCTTATGGAATGCGTCAAGAACTTCATTGAATTTTAGCTTTAGTTCTTCAATATACTTTCTGTGTATATACACATTTCCGTCCTTCAAGGCTATTTCAATTACCTTCTCACCATCAACCAGGGATTTTAAAATACCCTCTATGTCTGCTACTCCCTTTCCCGAAAGCTTTATTATATCCTCTTTCTTAGGGAAATTCTTGCTATTTTTATATACTGTCTGCTCTATAACCTCTGTAGGGTCACCCTTTTCCTTTAAAAGCAGCTCTTCAACAATATGCTTATCTGTTGCCTTATGCCTTTTAGGACATGGGTCAAGAATGGTTCCGCCACCAATTGTTATCATAGGTGAGTAGCTTCTTATTACATATTTGTCCCCTCGCCTGGCTGCCATGTTTCCTTCAAGCCTTATTTGAACAAGGGCTGATTCTCCTGGGTTTACCTGCTCCTTGTCTAATATGACAACTCTTCCTAATATTTCAGAGGTTCCATGATATACTCTAACCCTATCTCTGTTTTTAAGGGGGCGAGCTGCATCCTTTAGGTACTTTAATCTGCAATCAAGCATCATGCTGTTTTCCATTGCATCAGGCTTAGATATAACATCTCCTCTTGCTACATCATCCACTCCAATTCCAGCAATATTAACTGCAACTCTCTGACCTGCATCTACTTCCTTTACACTCTTCTCATGAACCTGTATGCCTCTAATCTTTGTCCTAATATTTCTTGTGTATACCTCACAGCTATCACCCTCATGTATTACACCTGAAATAAGGGTTCCTGTAATTACAGTTCCAAATCCAGTAACAGAAAATACTCTGTCAACTGGTATTCTAAAGTCAGTAACTATATCTTTTTCAGGTATTCTCTGGGTCATATCATCTATTGTTTTAGATAATTCCTGAAGTCCTTCACCGCTTACAGAAGAGACCTGTATAATGGGAGCATCCTTTAAAATGCTGTCCTTTAGCTCCTCTTTAACATCCTCTGTAACCATTGAAAGCCATTCATCATCAACCATATCCTTTTTAGTTATAGCTATTATTCCATTTTTAATATCCAAAAGTTCTATTATATTTAGATGTTCCCTTGTCTGAGGCATTATACCTTCATCCGCTGCAATAACAAGTATAACAATATCAATTCCTCCAACACCAGCAAGCATGTTTTTTACAAACCTCTCGTGGCCTGGAACATCAACTATTCCTGCTCTTCTTCCTGAAGGAAGATCAAAGTATGTAAACCCAAGATTAATGGATATACCTCTTTCCTTTTCCTCTCTAAGGGTATCTGTTTCCCTTCCTGTAAGAGCCTTTATTAAGGTTGTTTTTCCATGATCTATATGTCCCGCAGTTCCGATTATTACATGATGCATAACACCAACTCCTAAACAACAATATCCAGCATATCTGCTATTATTTTATATTCATCATCAAATAATGTTCTTACGTCAAATATCATTCTATCCTTGTATATTCTCGCTACAATAGGCAATTCACAATTCCTAAGTTCATAATCAATATCATTAAGGCTCTTTTTATCAGTCCTAAGTGTTACAACATAGGTTGCCATATTTTCAAGGGGCATAGCTCCTCCGCCAACCTGGGAGAAGTCTTTTTCTATCTCAATAATGGCCCTGTCCTTTATTCTGCTTTTAATCATTCTTGAAAGCTTTTGAGCATCCTTTTTAAGTACCTCAGGACTCTTTGTAAGCATTCTTAAGCCTGGGATTTCCTTTATAGCCTTATCTTCATCAAGATATAAACGTAGTGTAGCTTCAAGGGCAGCTAGAGTCATTTTATCTATTCTTAAAGCCCTTGTAAGTTGATTCTTTTTCATTCTTTCTATGTATTCTTTTCTTCCTGCAATTATTCCTGCCTGAGGTCCCCCAAGCATCTTATCTCCACTGAATGTAATTACATCTATACCTCTTTTAATGCTGTTTTGAACTGTAGGCTCATAGGTAAGTCCGAATTTTGACATATCAACCAATACTCCACTTCCTATATCCTCTACAACAGGTATATCATGCTTTTTTCCTATTTCACAAAGCTCTTCTATTTCTACTTCCTCAGTGAAGCCCATAATCTTATAGTTGCTTTGATGAACCTTTAAAATTACACCTGTATTTTCATTTATTGCTCTCTCATAGTCATAGGTATGTGTTCTATTAGTAGTACCAACCTCAACTAATTTTGCACCGCTCTCTTCCATTACAGCAGGTATTCTAAAGGAGCCTCCTATCTCAACTAACTGTCCTCTAGATACAATCGCTTCTTTACCCTTGCATAGAGTAGAGAGTGCAAGCATTACTGCTGCTGCATTGTTATTTACAACAAGTGCCGCCTCTGCTCCTGTTAATTTGCATATCAACTCTTCTACATGGCTGTATCTTGAACCTCTCACTCCATTTTCCAAATCGAATTCAAGGTTGTTATACCCAAGGGAAGCATTAATTACAGCTTCAACTGCTGATTTAGAAAGAACAGCTCTTCCAAGGTTTGTATGTAGAACTGTACCTGTGGCATTTACAACCCTTTTAAGATGCATTGAGCTTTTACTCTTAATCTTCTTTTGTATGTCTCCTATTATGCCTTCATATGAAAAGTTATCTATTTTATCAGAAAGTATACCCTTTCTGTAAAAATCCAAGGTCTCTCTAATAGCTTCAAGAACAACCGTCTTTGGTATAGAATCATAAGCACTTATTCTTTCATCATTTTGTATATTATCTACCTTTGGAAGTGACGAAAGAAGTCCCCTTTTATCACTCATATATATCCTCCTGCTATTTTACATATGAAATTCCAGGGCCCCATTTATTTGGGGTCCTGTTTCAATTTGTAATACTTATTCAACATATATATATTTATCTTTCTTATCTGTTACATAACCTACTATAAAAGCCTCAATACCTGAATTATTAAGCTCTCCTAATAGTTTAAGTCCTTCCCCTTCTGGAAGTGAATATATTAAGCCTCCTGATGTCTGTGGATCATAGAGTAAATCAACTATATACTCTTTATTTGTCAGAATTTCTACCCTGTCTCCAACATGCTTTCTATTTCTGTATGCTCCAGCAGGAACTAATCCCATCTTTGCATACTCCTCTGCACCTTTTATAAACTTAACAGTTGAGCTTGTAATGTTTATACTGACATTGCTTCCTTCAGCCATCTCAAATACATGTCCAATCAATCCAAAACCAGTTATATCTGTACATGCATTTATTTCATAACCACAAGCTATATCAGCAGCATACTTATTAAGATAGGTCATCTGCTTAACAGCCTGCTCAATGGAAGCTTCATCTGCAACTTCTCCCTTTATGGCTGTATTTATAACACCAGTTCCTATTGGCTTTGTTAGTATAAGAATATCTCCTGGTTTGGCATTTGCATTTGGAAGTACCTTGTCAGGATGAACAAGTCCCATAACAGAAAGGCCATATTTGGGCTCTTTATCGTCAATTGTATGACCACCTACTATAATAGCACCTGCTTCAGCAACCTTTTCTGCACCACCCCTTAGTATCTCTCCAAGTATCTCTATATCCATGCAGGACGGGAAACAAGTTATGTTTAATGCCAGCACTGGTTTCCCTCCCATTGCATATATGTCACTTAGTGAATTAGTTGCTGCAATCTGCCCAAATGTATATGGGTCATCTACAATAGGAGTAAAAAAGTCCAAAGTTTGTATTACAGCTGTATCATCATTTATTTTATATACAGCAGCATCATCAGAAGTATCTATTCCAACTATAAGATTTTTATCATTAATTTTTGGTAAACGACACAGTACCTGTGCCAGGGCATCTGGCCCAAACTTCGCTGCTCACCCAGAAGCTTCGGTCATTTGTGTAAGTTTTACATTATCCATTATGTCTTCCCCCTCTCTTACAGCTTAATTCTACAACATATATAGCCTTTTGTTCAATACTATCGGACAGTTATTTTATCTTTGATATTTTCAAATATCTTTTCTCCAATACCGCTAACCTTCATAATATCCTTTAAATCCTTGAACGGGCCCTTGTTTTCTCTATATTCTATTATTCTTTGAGCATAGGCATCTCCAATCCTTGGCAGGTTTTTCAATTCCTCTTTTGTTGCTGTATTTATGTTTATTTTTCCTGAATCACTTTGAAAGCTGCCAAATGGATTTATACCTGTACCGTTTATAATTATCGAATTTTTAGATGGTATTTTGATAAAATCCTCATCCTTTAGTTTTGCAGCTAGATTTATATTATCTCTATAGGCGTTTTCTGTGAAGCCACCAGCCAATTCGATTACTTTTTCTACCCTGTCTCCTTCAAGTATGGTATATACTCCTGGTTTTTGTATTTCTCCACATATATATACACTTATATTTGTAGATTTATTTTCAGCTGATGATTCATTTGAAATATTTTTGCTATTTGATTTACTAATAACCTGTATTTCGCTGTTTTTCTGACCCTTAAAATATAAAATTGATAAAAGAGTTAATATAATAACTGAAAAAGTTATCAAACCAATCTTTTCTCTTTTATTTAAATCCATAATTTCACCTCATTTTGATTTTTTACATAAACAACCAAATTTAAACTCTCCGATTGATTCATGATGTGTTTTTTGTTATAATGTAGAAAGCATTTTCTAAGGAGGCAATTATGAAAAGAAAAATAGCTTTACTTTTGATATGCTTTTTTTTATTTGTATCTCATACTTCTTTTGCGGAAGGTATACCAACTGTGAATGCAGAAGCAGCACTCCTGTTGGACTTAGATACAGGACAGATATTATATGAAAAGGATATCCATAAAAAGCTTGCTCCAGCAAGCACTACAAAGGTTTTAACCGCCCTTATAGTTCTGGAGAGGTGTAAGCTCGATGACATAGTAACAGTAGGAAAAAATCCTCCATTTGAAGATGGAAGTAAAATTTACCTAGCTGAGGGTGAGACGATAACTGTTAAAAATCTTCTATATGCAATGATGCTTGACTCTGCAAACGACGCAGCTCTGGCATTTGCAGAGCATATATCAGGTTCTAAGGAAGCTTTTGCAGTTCTTATGAATGCTAAAGCAAAGGAACTTGGATGCAAGGATTCAAATTTTGTAAATCCAAATGGCTTATATGATGATAACCATTATACAACTGCATATGATCTTGCTTTAATTTCTAAAAAAGCCATGGAAAATCCAATACTTAGAGAGATTGTTTCAACTCGCTCATATAAAATTGCTCCGACGAACAAGCAGCCTGAAATACGATATATTCACAATAGAAATAAAATTATAGGCAGCAATAGATATAAATACGAAGGGGCAGATGGATTAAAAAACGGCTACACCGAAAAATCAAAAAATACCCTTCTTGCATCAGCATCAAGGGGCGGAAGAAGAATTCTCGCTGTAGAGCTTAAGGATGATCATAATATTTATGATGATGCAATAAAACTTCTCGACTATGGATTTAACCAATTTAGAAGTGAAAGTGTTCTTTCTACTAAAATTCCTGAAATGGAATTAAAGATTAGCGGAACAAATGAATCAATACCTCTATATCCCCAAAGAGATTATAATATATCCGCACTCAATAACGCTAACCCTTCTATATCAAAGGAAATTGAGTTAAATAAAAATTTAAAGGAAATATCTAAAGGAGATATTGTTGGATATGTTAAGATTACTCTTAGTAGAGGAATTGAGACTAAAATACCATTAGTTTCAGGTGGAGAATATAAAAGCATAACACATAAGCTGGCACTTGATAAGGAGAATAGATATAAAAAAATTTTAAAGCCTATAATTAAATATCCACTTTATATAATATTATTTATATCTCTATTCCTAATCTATGCTGTAATTAGAGTTAAAAGAAACCGAGCTTTAAGATATGGAAAGAATAAGAAAATAAAGAACTTTAAATATAATTAAAGCACAGATACATTCTGTGCTTTAATTTTTTATTTAGGCACATTAAAAAAATAAATAAGTCATCTTACTCGTCCTTTTGATTCTTTTCGTCGTTACTCAATCACTTACATACAGTTAGTATGCTCGTGATTGAGTGCCTAGAAAATAATCAAAATTACTTCACAATCTGACTCATTTATTTTCTTAATGTACCTTATTTTTCTGGTATGTATGCTATTGCTTCTATTTCTACTAAACAATCCTTTGGAAGCTTTGCAACCTGTACTGCAGATCTTGCTGGCATCTTTTCTGTAAAGTACTGTCCATAAACTTCATTTACTGCAGCAAAATCATTCATATCCTTTAGGAATACAGTAACCTTAATTGCATTATCCATTGAAGTTCCAGCTTCCTCAAGTATTCCCTTTACATTTTCAAGTGATTGCTTTGCAGCAAGCTTAACATCATCTGTAACCATTACCCCTGTTGCTGGGTTTACTGGCATCTGACCAGATGTAAATACAAGATTTCCAAATTTTATACCCTGTGAATATGGTCCTATCGCTCCTGGCGCATTCTTTGTGCTTATAACTACTTTTTCCATATTACACCCTCCAAACTATATATTAATTATGTTTAATTATTATTATATATCAAAAATGTCACTTTTGGCAATTTTGCACCTTTAATTTGTTTAAATCCACAATTTAGAGATACTATGTCTTAACGTAATAGTAAGTTTGTATCCTGAAAGACCGTTCCAACCGAGGTGACGGGGCATTTAACCCCTTGGAAAACACTCCCTACGTGTTGAAATTCTAAGATTGCATGGATGGCAACAACCTAAGAACATTCGAAACTCATATGTTGCAAGAATTCTACATATTTTATTCTTTTAAACATCTTAGGGTCGAACCAATTAAGCAGAGCTGTTTAAAAAAATAAAATATAAGAATTCTAGTGCATCATATTTCAAACAATCGAATTGTTCTAAGGTTCTCGCCATCCATGCAATCAAGAATTTCTAACACTCGGTCGAAGTTTTTCCAAGGGGTTAAATGCCCCGTCACCTCGGTTTCCACTATTTTATTGATGATAGAAAATATTCTCTATATAAATAGTTAAGTAACCGTCCCTATGCAGAAAGAATTCACATTATTTATATTGAAACTCTGCAGCCAAAATATAAGTATCATAATCTCCTGTGCCTCTAAAATCCATTATTCTCTTCACTATACGGTATTCACCTGTTTCCAATTTTCCATAGAGCCACTCCCAATCCACCTTCCATTCACTTTCGCCTCCAGATGATAAATCATAACCAATACTATTGAATCCATAGTTACCATCTATAGCGACAGGAACTCTATACCATTTATCGTTGATTTTCTTTTCCAACCAAAATTCTTCACCATAGATACAATTACTGCTAGATTTATTTTCGAATACTACTGTTAATTTGGTTGATGACACTGTCCCATTCTTTACACTCATAGTAACTCCATCAAAATTATTCACAATATCATTTAGTGTAGGTTTCCAATCAGTCGTATCAGTAGATTCACTTGATGCAGTTTCCATTAATTTATTTTTTGTCCCAATGGCTACATTCCTACTATCATTATTACATCCTGTAAAAATAGCCAAACTTATAATCATACAAATAAACAGGTAAAGAAGTTTTTTCACTAAATCCTCCTCCTTTACTTATTAGACAATAAATACATTCATTAGTTCCTAATAGTGCTAATAAATAGTTAATTTATCCCACACACATAACAATTATCTATTTATCTATATTAATATCCAGTATAATCAAATAGAGATACAACTTTAATTTATAATGAAGTAAAGGAAAGTGGTAAAGATATGATTTTAGCAGAGAATAAAAACGGACATCAGTTATTAGAATACATACAGATATCAGAAAATGATTTAATAGAAAGCGACATTTTCAAGCCAATTACAGGTTCATTTGCATTCATAAAATGTGATGGTAAGTATTTGATTGCCTACAACAAATGGAGAAAACAATGGGAGTTTCCTGCTGGAAAAATAGAGAGAGGTGAAACATATAAAGAATGTGCAATTAGAGAGTTATTTGAGGAAGCAAATCAAAATGTCACCAATCTAGAATATATAGGTCTATTTAAAATATACGATAAAAACAAAGACCAGATAAGATATAGAACAGCATATTTTGCAGAGATTAATAAAATTACAGAATTCAAAGAAAATGATGAAATGAATGAAATCATGCTATGGGATTTAACAAGCGATATAGGCTACTTCGATGAAGTTGATAAAAAAATGCTACAACTATGTGTTAAATAATGGCGTATTCACTGATAATAGGGAAAAAGTGAATAAGTAAGAGATAAAAAGTGCCAGGCACGTGGAAAGCAGCATGACTAAGAGTTAAGAGCTAAAAGTGAAAAGGTAAAAGTTACGGAAAAAACTCATCGAGCTTTTTCCATAACTCTTACCTCTTACCTCTTACCTCTTACTTCTTCACATTTTCCTTATATTACGGTTTAAAGGACAAATTTTATATTCCAATGGCCTCTGCATCTGCCCATAGTCTTTCTATGTCATAAAAATCTCTATCCTCAGTGTAGAAAACATGGGCTATGACATTGCCATAATCGAGCAATACCCATCTTCCACTTCCATACCCTTCCTTATGATTCAAATTATAACCCTCTTCGGCCATTTTATCCTCAATCTCATCGGCAATGGCCTTAACCTGTATGGAAGAATTTCCGCTGCAAATAACAAAATAATCAGCAATTGGAGAAATGCCATCAACATTTAGTATTTTAATATCCCTTGCCTTTTTTTCTGAGGCAGCGGAGCCTATAAAATAAGCAATACTGGAAGAACTTTTCAAAAATATTACCTCCTAACTTATCTTCTTAATATATAAATATGATTTATATATCGGTTACTCTACAAATACAGTATAAAAATCTACTACATTTCATACAGCCAATACATCATGTTTACTTTATACCTCATTTTACACTATTCATACCAAGAATGACAACTATATCCGCTGAGGAGTCTTTGCTCTGCTTTTCTGATAGATCTCCAACTCCTATATCATCCATAACTGTTTTCCCGTAGTCCTTGTCGGAATAATCTTCAATAATTGTATTTTTTAATTTCTTAGAATAATTTCCTACATTTACATTCTTATATCCTGCAGTTAGAAGCTGCTTTCTATATTCTCCTGCAAGACCTTTAACTCCTGTAGAATTAAGAATTGTTATTTTAATATTATCCCTTGGAATCTCTTCATCGCTGTTGGATGCTGCTTCAGAACCTGAATCCTTAAAATACGCAAGATACTCCCTGTTTTTTTCCTTGTCATATATAAAATATGAAACTCCCTTTATGTATTTAGGTTCCCCCGGTAGTACCTTCGTTTCTATATCCTCTTTATTAATTTTTCTCAGCTTCATTGCATAGCTAACCATTGATTTCGGTGCTATATTTGTTGAAACATAGTTTGATGCCGTCTTTATAAGACCAGGTATTTTAACCATACCTGAAGGTGTTTTAAGCTTTTCAAAAACCTTTAATAAAAACTCCTGCTGTGTTTTTATTCTTCCAAGGTCGCCCATTGCATAACCAACACCATCATTGTTCTTTCTCCACCTAACAAATTCTTCAGCTTTTTTACCATCCAGGTGTGTATTTTCCCCTTTTTTAAAGTGTATGCTTATTCCATAGGCATCATAATCCATATCAAAAGGTATTACCACATCTACTCCACCAATGGCATCGATGCACTTCCTAAATCCTTCATAATCCACCTTTGCATAATAGTCTATATTAACACCAAGAAGCTTCTCAATGCTTTTTTCAGCAAGAGGAACACCACCTATTCTATGGGCTGAATTCATTTTTTCTGTATGACCATTTATCAATGTCTTTGTATCCCTTGGGATAGAAAGAATATGAACCTTGTTTGTATCTGGATTATACCTTACAAGCATCATTGTATCTGATCTTTTAGGGTTATTAGAAGTTTTATTATCATAATCTCCAGCATCTACTCCAAGCAAAAGTATATTTACAGGCTTACTTGTATCAACTTTTTCTACTGCATCAGGTGTACTTATCTTCTCAAGTATTCCATAACCGTATGCAAAAATCCCAATTGGTATAAACAAAATAATAGCTATTACTGCTATTAAGAATTTCTTACCCTTTTTAGGCTCATTTTTACATTCATGCTTTCCCATTTCTTACCCCACCCTTCAAAATTATACTGTTCCTTAATGCGATTGTTAGGGGATGTATAAGAAAATTTCTTGCAATAACATATGAAATTGTACTGTTACATGAAAGAAGTATAGCATTATCAATATCAACCAGTGCTTTCTTCCTGATATCATCAATTCCGGGAAAATCCCTTCCTACCTCTATAACATCAGCGATATAAATTATCTTTTCAAGCAAGGACATATTTTCTCTTCCTGTTGTATGATAATATATGGCATTGATTATATCCTCATCATCAATTCCCATTATGTTCTTACAATACATTGCTGCTACTGGACCATGAAGAAGCTGAGGAAAATTTCTTTGTATTGTATCAGTTTGTATTTCATATTTTTCGGAACAATTTATAAGCTCACAATCAGACATTGCTTTGGCATAATCATGAGCAATTGCAACAAATCTACATTTTTCAGCATCTACATTATATATTTTAGAAAGTTTAACTGCTTCATTTTCTACATTTATAGAATGGGCATATCTTTCTTCATCTAGTATCTTGAATGCTGCATTCTTCATCTCATTATATGCCTTCTGTAAATTCATTTGTATACAACCCCTTCATTTTTATGTAATTCATAACCTCATCAGCTACTAAATATCTAATTCCTTCGCCATCCTTAACCCTTCTCCTGATATCTGTAGAAGATATTCCAATATCAGGTATATCTACAACATGTATCTTGCCACCATATAGAGACTCTTTCTTTTTTATTTCATAATCCATTTCACAGTCTCTATTTCCTCTGTTTACCACTATAAACTCGGTTAGTTTAAACAAATCCTCTGCCCTCATCCACATATCCATTTCCTTAAGAGAATCAAAGCCTATTATAAAATAAAGCTTATTTCCATAATACATTTTATGTAATTCAATAAGAGTATCATATGTATATGTTTTTCCAACCCTATTTATTTCTATATCACTTATGGAAAAATTATCATCACCTTCTATAGCCAGCTTTACCATTTCATATCTATCTATAGCAGATGCAAGCTGACTATTGCTTTTATGTGGTGGACATCCAGAAGGTATAAATATTATCCTATCAAGCTTCATTTTATAAAGTACCTCCTGGGCGGCAATAACATGTCCTAGATGTATAGGATTGAAGGTTCCTCCTAATATTCCTATTCTCTGCATATTTACCCCTTCCTTACATCAATATACCATTTATTATACCAAAATATGATGATTATAAAAAGGTTGAAATAATGCCTGTTATAACACTATTTCAACCTCTTATATGTTTCGCATAAATGATTCTACATTGCTCGACCCTAAACATTTATGCGAAATCATATTCCTTGATTCATTAATCGCACAACACCCAATGTAAAATCTTTAATGCGATTAATATACTTAAATTCTACAAATCTTTTTTCTTACCTTCAGGCAATTCTATTGTTGGGTTTTCATTTGATCTTCTATATATTATAAACCTGTTTCCTATCACTTGAACAGGTTCCGCACCTGTTATGCTGCAAAGCTCCTCACAGGCTTCCCTTGCACCGTATAAACTGTTTTTAAGTACAGTTATCTTTATAATCTCTCTTGCTTCAAGTGTCTCCTCAACCTGTGCTACAAATCCATCCTCTATTCCATTCTTGCCTATTTGCATTATTGAATCAAGGTTATTACCAATCGCCCTTAAATAGCTTCTCTGCTTTCCAGTTAACATATACTGCACTCTCCTATTCTATAAACTCAAATTCAAAATCATTCATTCTTACAACATCACCGTTTTGTATACCCCTATCCTTTAATTCCTGTATTATTCCTTTTCTTTGAATAACCTTATGGAAGTACTTTATTGATTCACTATCATATATATTTACACTTGTAAGCAATCTATCAACAAATGAGCCTTCTACAACGTATGCACCATCATCATCTCTTCTTATATCATATGTGAATCTCTTTTCTTCTGGTACAAATACCTCCTCAATCTCATCCTCTTCTTGAGGTATTGTATCCAGAATACTTCCAACATAAAGCATAAGCTCTCTTAATCCCTGGTTTGTTGCAGCAGATATTTTAAAGACCTTTATATTTCTTTTCTCCATCTCAGCATTTAATTTTTCAAAATTTTCTTCAAAGCCAGGTATATCAGTTTTATTTGCAGCAACTATCTGTGGCTTCTTTGATAACTTTTCACTATATAGCTTCAACTCTTCATTTATCTTTTCAAAATCCTCTAATGGATCTCTTCCCTCAATTCCAGAAACATCTATAACATGTATAAGTACTCTGGTTCTTTCTACATGCCTTAAAAACTCTATTCCAAGTCCTACGCCCTCATGAGCACCTTCAATAAGGCCGGGTATATCTGCCAATACAAAACTGTTTAGCCCTGGAATTTCCACAACCCCAAGGTTAGGAGTTATAGTGGTAAAATGATAATTTGCAATCTTTGGCTTTGCACCTGTAACCATGGATAATATAGTTGACTTACCTACATTGGGAAAGCCTACAAGTCCAACATCAGCTAAAAGCTTAAGTTCAAGTACAACCCATCTTTCTTCCCCTGGCATTCCAGGTTCTGCAAATTCAGGTGTCTGCCTTGTAGCAGTTGCAAATTTGGTATTTCCTCTACCTCCTCTGCCTCCTTTGGCAATTACAAATCTCTGCCCAATTTCCTTTAAATCGCATATTACTTTATTGCTTTCTGCATCCCTTATAACAGTACCTGCAGGAACTTTTATTATTAAATCCTCACCGTCCCTGCCATACATTTTACTGGCGCCTCCATTTTCCCCATGCTTTGCTGCGTGTTTCTTCCTATATTTAAAATCTAAAAGAGTTCTCATCTGATGATCAACAACAAAAACAACGTCTCCGCCATCACCGCCATCGCCGCCATCTGGGCCACCCTGTGGAACATATTTTTCCCTTCTAAAGGAAACCGAACCATTACCGCCGTTACCTGATTTTACAAATATCTTTGCTACATCAACAAACATAAAATCACCTCATTTTCTTAATCATGAAAAATTCATCACTACGTTGAACTGGTTTCCTCTTGTAAATACAAAAACATTTTTATACAAATCCATCTTTGAAATCGTACTATCATCATCAGAAACCTTTAAAGCAAATTCCCTTGAATTTGAAAAAGCAATCATAAAATTGCTGCTATTTCCCATTATTTCAATATTAACAGCTTTACATTCATCCCCATCAATATCATTATATCTATTAATTACCCATTCAAAAACTTTATCAAATTTAATCTTGATGTTGTCTATATCCTTTGTAAAAACATCTTCATCTATACTTTTAAGTTCAGTGTGAAATTCGGTTTCTATATAATATTTTGTACACTGAAATACAAAATCATTTAATAACACCGATAATATACTGCAGTTTATATTATAGATTCTACTTAGCATAGTCATCTGATTATTTACACGTTTTATGTATTCAACTGCTTCCTTTGGTCTATTAACCTGTATGTATCCATATACAACCTGCAGATAGTTCATAAAATCATGTCTTTGCATTCTCATCAAATCTACTGTATATTCAAATTTCCAATCCATCATACAACGCCCCCAATCCTATAATAGATGAGATATTGTAGTATCGTATACAGTACATAGCAATAATACCTTATATTATAAAAAAAAGCAATAAAAAAGCACCCCTAAGGGTGCTTGTTATTGAGCTAATTCTTCAGGATAAACACTTACCTTCTTCTTGTCTCTTCCTAGTCTTTCAAATCTAACTATTCCGTTAGCCATTGCAAATAGTGTATCATCCTTACCTATTCCAACGTTTTCACCTGGATGTATCTTAGTTCCTCTTTGTCTAACTAATATGTTTCCAGCAAGAACGAATTGTCCATCAGCCCTCTTAACTCCGAGTCGTTTGGATTCACTGTCTCTACCGTTCCTTGAACTGCCGACACCTTTCTTATGAGCCATCAATAACACCTCCTCTAAAAAGAGAATATTTTATATAACTTAAGCCTCGATTTTTTCAATAACAATCTGAGTATATGGTTGTCTGTGGCCTTGCTTCTTTCTGTAATCTTTCTTTCTCTTATACTTGAAAACGATTACTTTCTTAGCTTTGCCCTGCTTAACAACCTTTGCTATAACCTTAGCACCTTCAACTAAAGGTGAACCAACAGTTAAAGCTCCGTCCTTTGATACTGCAAGAACTTCGGTAAGTTCAACAGTTGAGTCAGCTTCGGCATTTAGCTTTTCTACGAAAAGCATGTCTCCTTCCTGCACTCTGTACTGTTTTCCACCAGTTGCTACTATTGCGTACATAAAAACACCTCCTCATACCAGTCTCGCCGTAGGAACAAGGCACGCAACGCGTTTAAAGCCCGCCCCGAGCGGTCTACATGTGAAATTGTAACACAGGTAGATAACCTTGTCAACTAAAAAGTCACTATACCTTCTTCATTCTTACTACAACCTGTCCATTTTGATCCTCTTCAATATCTATAAGGCTTCCTTGTATTACATTTCCATTTACCTCAACCTTTGTGTTTATTCCTTTTTTATCAGTATCCAGAATAATGCCATTAACACCTATAGCTTTTTTAAAATTTAACTTTATACCGTGCTCTTCAGACATATATCTTATAAATTCAGTGAACCTGTCTTTAATTTCATCCACAAGGTTTGGTTCTCCAAGCACCTCAAAATTGTTTTTATTATAATGCTTGAGAAATCTTAGGCAATCATTTTCCAATTCCTTAAGCAAAAACGCTGTAGAATATTTATTTGACCTTCTATCTACAAATATATTTTCATAAAGGCTTTTTCCTTTTTTTGATCTTGATATTTCTAGAAGCCCAAGGTTAGTAAATCCATGTACCCTTCCAGGTACTCTATCATATTTAAACTTTTCCTCCATAACTTCCATAATCTTAGATCTGTTTTCTTCATTTTCCATATCAATAAAATCAATAATAATTATTCCAGAAAGATTAGCAAGCCTTATTACCCTGTATATCTCACTGCATGCCTCAACATTTGTATCAAGTACAGTATCCTCTTTCTTACCTGTGCCTGTATAGCTTCCCGTATTAACATCTATTGATACAAGTGCTTCTGTTCGATTGACTACTATAAAGCCTCCAGATGAAAGCAGAATTTTCTCCATTACAAGTTCCTTTATTCCCGCCCCTATAATGCTGGAACCTCTAAAATCAAACTCATCGTAATTTATTTTTCCCTTCCATTCAGGGTATACATTAGGAATAAGGGATGAAAAAAATTCATAGTCCTTTTTCCTACCAACATGTATGCTGTCTATATCCTGTTTTACAAACTCTCTAAGAACAAAGTCTAAGAATTCTCTTGAATCATAAAGTATACCTGGAGCCTTTATGTATTCAGAACCCCTTGTTATTGCCTGCCATACTCTTTTCATATAGTCATATTCCTTTAATACCGCTTCACTTGGAACCTCCAGGCATTCTGTTCTAAATATAACTCCATATCCATCATCTCTGATGGTACTGTATAAATCATTTAAATATTTTTCCGATTCATTATTTTTTATTTTTTTTGATATATGACTTCTTTCTTCAAAGGGTAAAAATACAATAAATTTTCCTGGAAGACTTACATCAGTAGTTACCTTAGGTCCCTTTTCACCTACAGCTTCTCTTGTTACCTGCACAATTAGCTCCTGACCTCTTTTAAAGTTTCCATTTACGTCTCTTTTATCCATTTGAAGTATTGCATTTTTTTTGAAACCAATATTTATAAATACTGCATTTAAACCTGCTACAACATTCTCAACTCTTCCTTTGTATATGTTCCCAGTAATATTGGACTTGTCAAAGTTTTCAACATATATTTCTTCAATCCTGTTACCATTATAAACAGCAGCTCTGCTTTGAGTTAATCCACTGTCAATATACAAATTCTTCATCTAATCACTTCCCTGAAAAGAAAGATTTTAGGTCCATCCTTCTGTTATTCATAAAACAGTATATCTCGTTTCTAATTATACCAGGGTATCCAAATATATTTCCTTCTGATATATCCTTTATTGCATCTACAAACAATTCAGGACTCAGGGTAGCTTTACTTCCGGTTTTTAAAACGCACTGTATTTCAAAGCTCTCCTCATTTTCCTCTACAATATTGATGCTAACTATTAAAGGTCTTATGTTAACAGGCTTTTCACCTGATTTTGTTCTTTTAATCTTAACTATTTCATCCATGTTATTAATTAAATTTATTATTTCAGAAACCTTTTCCCTGTCTCCACTATGTTTAAGTGTTATCCTGTAATCTGCTGATTCTACGATACCCATGGATGAGGGCATCTTGCCTTCTATTTTCAAAACATCCAAAACTCTAATACCCTGTGGCAATGCATTATTTAATCTTTCCATCATTTCTTTTTCATCAACAGCTTCTTCTGTATCTATATCTACATATTCAGACAAACTAGCGATTCCAAGGGAAAGAGGAGCCGCAACTGAGATTGATGGATGGGGATTAAACCCCTTTGAATAGCTTATTGGTATCCCAGCCCTTTTCATCGCCCTATGGAGTGTCCTTAATACATCAAGATGTGATATAAACTTTGTTTCTCCAGTTTTACTGAACTTTATTAAATAGCGCTCCATTAAAGCACTCACCACCTTCCATATATCTAGTTACTCCGCACCCAGTGCAGCCTAACCTGCAATCCTTTGTAAGTATGCCTTCCTTAGCCTTTTCATTTTCACTCATTAAATATTGTTTTGATACACCTACATCTATAAAATCCCATGGTAGGATTTCATCATAGCTTCTATTTCTATATACATAAAACTCTGGATCTACACCACAGGATTTAAATGCATCCATCCAGCCATCCATGTTAAAATGCTCCTGCCAGCCATCAAACTTACATCCATTTTCCCATGCCTTAACAAGTACAGGCACAAGTCTCCTATCTCCTCTTGCAAAAACAGCTTCGAGAAAGCTTGTAGGTGTTTTATGCCAATTATAGCTTACAAATTTATTTCTTATTTTATCCTTTAAGAACTTTTGCTTTTCTACAAGGTCATCCATGCTGTCCTGTGCTGCCCACTGAAACGGTGTAAATGGCTTAGGTACAAATGAAGAAGTACTAACAGTAACACTTAGCCCCTTCTTTCTCTTTTCCTTTGGTACAGATTTATACGCATCAACAACCTTTTCAGCAAGGTCACCTATTCCAGCAACATCCTCCATTGTTTCATATGGAAGGCCTATCATAAAATACAGCTTAACAGTGCCCCATCCTGATTCAAAGGCACTTGTAACTGAATTTATTAGATCCTCTTCAGTAACTCCTTTATTGATAATATCTCTCATTCTCTGGGTTCCTGCCTCTGGTGCAAAGGTCAACCCTGTTTTCCTTACCCTTTGAATTTCATTAATTAAATCAACAGAAAATGAATCAATTCTAAGTGATGGTAATGATACACCAACCCTTTCATTTTCATGCTTCCTCATCATTTCAAGTATCAGGTTTTTAATATCTGAATAATCACATATGCTTAAGGAAGTTAATGAAATTTCATCATAGCCTGTATTCTTTAGCAATTTATCTGCCTGCTCTAATAGCCTTTCCTTTTTCTTTTCTCTAACAGGTCTATAAATCATTCCAGCCTGGCAGAACCTGCATCCTCTTGTACATCCTCTAAAGGTTTCAAGCATTACCCTATCATGCACTATCTCAGTTAATGGAACTATTATTTTATCTGGATAATAGCTCTCATTTAAATCCTTTATTATTCTCTTTTTAATTATCTTAGGAGCTGCCTCATTAAGTGTAATCATACTCTTAATAGTTCCATCAGCATTATACTCAACGTCATAAAAGGATGGTACATAAACACCCTGTATGCTGCAAATTCTCTCTAAGAAGCTTTTTCTATCTTCTCCACTGTCCTTCCACTGGCTGTATGTATCTAAAACTTCATCTATTACCTCTTCAGCTTCTCCCATTATGATAAAATCAGCAATATCAGCAATTGGTTCAGGATTATATGAACATGGTCCTCCAAATACAACAAAGGGTCCCTCTTTTCTATCCTTTGAAAGCAAAGGAACATTTGCAAGATCAAGCATATTCAATATATTCGTATAACTCATCTCATATTGAAGTGTAAATCCAACCATATCAAAACTTTTAATCTCATCCTTTGTTTCAAGGCAGTATAATGGAACATTATTCTCCCTCATAGCCTTTTCCATATCGCTCCATGGAGCAAAGGCTCTTTCACAATAGCAGTCTTCCCTTTCATTTATCTTATGATAGAGTATTTTAATACCAAGATGGGACATACCTACCTCATAAACATCAGGGAAACACATTGCAAAACGTGTTTTAACATTTTCAGGGTTTTTAATTACCTGATTTATTTCTCCTCCCACATATCTTCCTGGCTTTTGAACCTTACTTAAAATTTCGTCGCTTATCATAACCATAAACATTCCTCCTATGTGCTCTTATTTTTTGAACACTCACCTAATGTTATATTTCCGTATTTACAATACATCTGGGTTATCTCAATCTCATTAAACTTATTTCCTAATATCCCATCTTCGAATATATATATTATGTGATATCCTTTATAATTAAAACCCTTAATTATTTGAAGAAGTTGACATTCTCTAGAAAAAGCCTTGAGTTCAATATTAATTTTTTTTCTTTCCCCAATGTAGCAATGTTTAAATAATACATCCTTAACAACGTTAAATACTGCATCTCTTTGTTCCGTATAACCAGTATATATTAAATAAACACCTAATCCAAGTATTATTATGCTTTTAAGAGAAAAGCCACTTAAAATTGCAACTAATGATATTATACAACCAAATATTCCACCACTCAAACCTGATATTAAATATGCAGAATAAAAATTCATGTTTATTTTTATTATATTTTTAACTATCCTTCCCCCATCAAGAAATCCAGCAGGCATCATATTAAAAAGGAATAGTATAAGATTTACCTCTTTTAAAAAGCTTATCTCAACTCCTTTATTTTCAACAAAGGAAAAAAACGCAAAAAAAACAAAATTTATTAGAGGCCCAGAAATTGATATCAATAAATCATCTCCAGGCTTAATAAATTCATCTTTAAACTCAGCCTTCATTCCAAAGGGTAAAATATAAACTTTTTTTATAGAATAGCCAAGAAATACTCCAATAGCACAATGACAAAATTCATGTATAATTGTAAAGGGAATAAACCACCATACCCTGCCAAATAAAAGGAATACAATTGTAAATACAGTGGACAGCAGTGCTATTTTTTTGCATATTCCTTTCCCCATATGGACCTCATTGAGATTTTGCTTTTAAAAATTCAATAGGATTTACAGAGGTTCCACCAACTTCTACCTCAAAATGAAGGTGTGGTCCTGTTGTAGTGCCTGTATTTCCTGTTAAAGCAATTATATCCCCTTTTTTTATACTTGCTCCCTTCTCTACGTTTACCTTTGAAAGATGTGCATATCTTGTTTTATAACCATTTCCATGATCAATTACAAGCATCAGCCCTAATGATTTATCTTCCGATAAATCTTCCACAACGCCATCAAATACCGATTTAACCTCAGTGCCAACCTTTGCATCTATATCAATACCTGTATGATTATCCTCTTTTCCAGTACTAGGATGTGTCCTTTTTCCAAATTCACTTGTTATAGTTCCTCCAACAGGAAGGTTTTCCAATATAAATTCACTTGTATCAGTTTTATTTTCTCCTTCATCTTCTACTGTTTCTTTGTCTTTGAGGTATCCACTGATTTTGGGAATTGCTTGACCAATAAAATCTTTTGTTTCATCTGTATAATCATTATAAAAAACTTCTCTAATGTTTTTGCTAGCTGCAGTGCTTATGCTTCCACTAGTATATTTAAACAGCATCAATATAAGAATTATTATAAGCACAGCCATCAGCTGCCATGAGATTTTTTTAAATTTTGTACTTAATGATTTTACACCCTGTCTTGCTCTATATTGACCTTGATAGTACATTCTTTTTCCTCCCCCAAAAATCCATTCTATACATAGCTATTATATTATTGGAGAAGTCGATAAATACCAAAAAGGTGCCAGCCTCTTGACATTTGACATTTCGACATGCTGATATTTTTTATATCAGCATGTCGAAATGTCAAATGTCAAGAGGCTGGCACCTACACCTAGCATGATTTTATTAATATTTCCGCCGTTGCAATATTCGTTGCAAATGGTACATTGTGTACATCACATACTCTAAGCAGAGCAGTTATATCAGGTTCGTGAGGGAGAGCAGTTAGAGGATCTCTTATAAATATAACTAGATCAATCTCTCCACTGGCAATTTTTGAACCTATCTGTTGATCTCCTCCAAGCGGTCCCGATAAAAATCTGTTTATATTTAGTTCCGTTGAATCCATTATCATCTTTCCTGTTGTACCAGTAGCATATAAGTTATGATTTTTTAAAATATCTCTATGCCTTTTTGCAAACTTAACTATGTCGTCCTTTTTTTTATCATGTGCAATAAGAGCAATGTTCAAAATATCATCCCCTTGAAAATTCTAGTTTATTTCTTCTAATACCCACATTTAATATCAATGCAACTGAAATAATACTAGTTATAAGTGAGCTACCGCCTGCACTCATAAATGGTAGTGGAATTCCAGTTATAGGCATAAGACCTATGTCCATACCTATATTTTGCAATATCTGAAATGTAAACATTGTAACTATTCCTGTCACCATGTAGCATCCAAACTTGTCTTTAGAGGTTTTTGCTATCTTAATACCTTTAAATATCATGTTGCCATATAACACTAAAAGCAGCATGGTACCTAAAAAGCCCCACTCTTCAGCAAAAACACTGAATATAAAATCACTATGGGATTCAGGTATAAAATTCCCTCCAGCAAGATTTCCGTTTCTAAAGCCCATTCCAAAGAACATTCCCGAACCTATAGCAGACTTTGCCATAATAGCATTATATCCTTTGCCCATTCTGTCCAATTCAGGTCTTAAAAATACCATTACTCTATCCTTCTGATAGGGTTTTATAATGTTAAGCTGCCAAACTGCTGCAATGGATACAACAGCTGCAATTGCTCCTCCATAAATGAATTTTAGATCAAGTCCTGCAACAAATAACATTCCCAAAATAGTAACTGCAAATATCATGTTTGTTCCAAAATCCGGTTGAAGCTGAATAAGAACCATAGGAAGTAGTGCATAGAAAGCAATCTTTAAAAGATTTTTAAATGTGTTTATATTCTCCATGTCCTCCATCAGCTTTGCTAAGGTTATAATGGTTGTGAGCTTGGCAAACTCTGCCGGCTGAACCCCCATAAATCCAAGGCCAAGCCATGCTTTAGCTCCCTTGGTCCTTTGTCCTACTACAAGAACAAGTACCAGCAAAATTATTGTTGAGATATATAGTACCTTGTGATATCCTCCAATTGTATTGTAATCTATAAATAGGGTAACTAATCCTATTAACGAAGCCATAATAAAAAATGCAATCTGCATTTTGAAGGTTCTTGTATTACCACCTGTTGCACTGGCAATTGTAACAACTCCCATAATAATAATCAATATTTCACTTATCAAGATACTATAATCAAGGTTTTTAAACATTCTTTTATTAATTTGCATTTAACCACATCCTACAAATCTTTGTATTTATCACGTTGATTATAACATATATTTTTGTTTATTAAAACAAGAAAGATAAGAATAAAATTCTTATCTTTTCATATCCTTCATCTTTTTTATAGGAATGTTTGCAACCAGCGCAGGGGCGTCAGTACCGCATTCATTAGCCCTTGTAAGCTTTATTTCCAAACCATTCTCGTCTATTTCTGCATAATCAGATATAACCCTTATAATATCACCCTTTACCATTTCTAAAAACTGAGGTGATACATTTGCTCTGTCGTGAATAAGTATAAGCTTAAGCCTTTCCTTTGCAACATCCTTAGATGGAGGTTCCTTACTGAAAATCTTAAATAAATCCATTGTACCCCTCCTTACTTTCTAAAGAACAGCTTTTTCAGCATGCTCATAAATCCAGTTTCTTCTTCTTCCATACTCATATATGGTACTTCTTCTCCAAGCAATCTTTGTGCGATATTTCTATATGCTTGTCCAGCTTTTGAATCATTATCAAGAACTGCAGGCTCTCCCCTGTTAGTTGATATAACTATTTTTTCATCATCTGGAACAATACCTAATAGCTTAATAGCAAGTATATCAGTCATATCATCGATATTAAGCATTTCACCCTTTTTAGTCATTTCAAATCTTATTCTATTTACAACTAACTGGTGATCATCAAAGCCCTTTGATTCAAGTTTTCCAATTATTCTATCTGCATCTCTAACTGCTGAAACCTCTGGAGTTGTTACTACTATCGCCATATCTGCTCCAGCAACTGCATTTTCAAATCCATGCTCTATTCCTGCCGGGCAATCTATTATAATAAAATCATATTCATTTTTCAGTTCTTCAACAATTTTTTGCATTTGATGAGGGTTCACTGCTGTTTTGTCCTTAGTTTGTGCAGTTGGAAGCAAAAATAGACTATCAAATCTTTTATCCTTTATAAGAGCTTGTTTTAATCGACATGTTCCTTCAACAACATCAACAAGGTTGTATACTATTCTGTTTTCAAGTCCAAGGTGCAAATCAAGGTTTCTTAAACCAGTATCAGCATCAATCATTACTACCTTTTTACCTGCTAAAGCAAGGGCAGTACCAATATTTGCTGTTGTGGTAGTTTTTCCAACACCGCCTTTACCCGATGTAACAACAATCGAAGTTCCCATACACAATCCCTCCATATTATAAAACTTTTACTGTATGTTCTAAACAAATTTATTAGGCAAATAAGGTTCCACTATTATTGTGTCATCCTTAACAAGTGCAATTTCCGGAGTACTTGGTTTTTCATAATTTTCATCAGGTGCTCTTACAATAGAATCTGCAATCCTTAAAATAGAAGGCTGCATTATGTAGGAAGCTATAAATGCTTTTTTATTACCGCTGCTTCCAGCATGAGCAATTCCCCTCAATACTCCAAGCACAACAATGTTACCTGAAGCTATTAACTCTGCTCCAGAGTTAACATCTCCAATTACGACAATGTTGCCATTATAAGTTATTTTTTGACCAGATCTAATAGTGTTTTTTATAAACTTAGTCCTACCTTCATAGATGTTTTTAAACATTCTATCTTTTTTTTCTTCAAAACCATTAAAATCATATTTAAGGTCTATATTATACAGTTCCTTCAGGATACCCTTTAATTCCCCATACCTCTCCTCAGAAATTATCGTATCTTTATCAATTATTGATAGTTTACAGCCTGTAAAAAAGCCCCCTGAAGCTTTTACTTTCTCCATAAGCTCATTTTTTACAGAATCATAGTCTTTAGAATTAACATAGGCAATTAAACCATCCTTACTACCCTTTATTGTAACATAGTCCATTGCTTACCTCCAAAAACAACTCACATTTTTATTATTCTTCAAAACCTTTGTTTTTCCTTCTTTCAAAGATAATTATTTGCACTTTATTATTTAATTTTAACATACATAGTTCTAGAAAAAAATATAGTTTAATTTAATTTTCGACACAAATTATAAATTATAGTGACTTTTCGAAGTTTTACCACCTAAAAAGCAGTATTTTTAAAGAGCTATGCTTATGCATAGCCCTTTAATTAAAATATATTTCTAATTTATCTAGGTTGTTTTTGCTGAGTAGTGTTTTGTGTATTGGTATTTACCTGGCCATTTGTTGGTATGGTTGCTGAATTCTGCTGCTGATTTTGTGCTGGCTGCTGTTTGTTTAATTTAAAATACTCATCATATGCAGCCTTTACAGCTCTGGCAACATAGTTTCCATGTCCTCCATCATAAACCACTGCAGCTATAGCTATCTGAGGTTTGTCATAAGGAGCAAATCCTAAGAACCAACCATATGCAGCTCTACCAACACTTGCTTGATTTTTACCAAACTGAGCAGTTCCAGTTTTACCTCCTGTTTCTACAGGATAATTTCTAAATACAACTGAAGCTGTACCACCCTCCTCAGTAACCTTTTTCATACCTTCCTTTATTACATCAATGTATTCCTGCTTTAAATTAAGCTTTGTCATGACTTCAGGCTGAAATTCCTTTTTTACAGTTCCATCAGGATTTAAAACCTTTTTTACAAGGTGTGCCTTATATCTTGTTCCACCATTTATTAGGGTTCCTAAATACTGAGCCATCTGAAGAGGCGTTAAAGCTGTGGATCCCTGTCCTATAGCTGTTATAAGCGAATCTCCTGGCCTTGAGGATTCTGTATTAAAGTTCTTAATTTCACCTCTAATATATTTTTTTGCCTTAGAATTAGTTATTCCTATTTTCTCTAGATTATCATATACTGTTTTTTCATCAACCACTCCATCCATAAGCATTTGTTTAAGAATGTTATAGTCTTCAACCCCTTCGGTTAATGTATATCCACCATATTTTGTATTCTGAAGTTTTTCAACTATTTTTTTCATCTTACCGCTGATGTTCATTAATTTATATCCCTTTGGAGTTCCAACAGTTCCTGTTCTTTCATCTATCTCAATACCGGTAGATGCCTTTTCATTTGTCTTTGGATCTCTTCCAATTCCAAACTTCCATGCCCATTCAGCAATTTTTTCATAACCAAGCCTTCTGCCAACCTCATAGAAATAATAGTTACATGAAACCTGAAGTGCCTTGGCAACGTTTACTGATCCATGGGTTCCTTTACCTTCATCAAAAATCCAACACTTTCCATTAAACCCCTTTATTACTGAATATACCCCAAGGTCCCTAATTACTGTCTGTGGTGTAATAACTCCCTCTTGAAGTCCTGCAATAGCACTAAATGGCTTAAAGGTTGATCCAGGAGGCGCTGTTCCCTTTGTTGCATAGTTTAGCATAGGTTTTGGAATAGCATCACTCGGATCTTTAACATCCGGTAAGAATAGTTTTTTATAAACCTCAGGATCCTTAATTCCTCCTGTTTCCGCAAATAGATTAGGGTCATATCCAGGTCTGCTGACAAGTGCCAATATTTCTCCTGTATTTACATCCAATACAACCATAGCACCTCTATTTGCATTGGGATATCTTTCTCTCCCACCATACTTTCCATCTCTTATATCCTGCATCATTTGATCAAATGCTTTTTCAGAAGCTGCTTGAAGGTCCATATCGATGGTAGTTACTACAGTATCACCTGGAATAGCATCTCTCCAAGATGTCTCCTTCAATACTCTTCCGAATTTATCTACATTTACATACTTGATTCCAGGCTCTCCTCTTAGCTGTACGTTTAACTCTCTGTTATTCTCAAGTACTCCTTCCAAGCCATCCTTACCAATAAGCTCTCTACTTACATCATAGCCCATATTGGTATAATCCTCTGTCTTGCTGCTTATCTTTCCAAGATACCCAATAAAGTTAGAACCTACTTCTTTATATGGATAAGATCTCATCGGTGAAACTTCCCACATTATTCCAGGCATCTCTGAATTTCTATACTGTACTTCAAATGCAGTCTTTTTACTAACATTATTTGCAATATATACAACCTGATATTGTTTATATGCAAGTCCTCCTAATGATTGCCTTACGGCTAATGCCTTGTGAAGAGTAGATAATGATATATTATATTTATTTTCCCCTTTTTCACCAAGCAATTCATATTTTTTTGCAAGGGCCATAAAGGTATCCTTTGCATTCAAATTTTCATCTAAATCTTTTTCCTTTTTAAATGCCTTTGCTTGTTTGTCAATTATCTCCGGATCGCTAGTATTAAATTGAAAATCGAACTTATTTAATTTTTCATCATAGCTTATAGGAAACGACTTTATATTAAGCTTATCTGAATCACCATTTTTTGTTATAATATTGATTGTTTCTATTATAGTTTTATTTGTTTCCTCACTACTTCTTTTCTTCTGAGACAATCCATATGTTATATTATAGGTCTGTATATTTGTTGCTATCTTCTTGCCGTTTCTATCCAATAACTCTCCTCTAGGTGCAAGGTCAACTATTTCCCTTTCAGCATTTGCTTCTGCAATGCTTCTATAATAATCTCCATTTACTATCTGTAGATAAAAGAGCCTGGTAGATAGCAAGACAAATATAAACGCTACTATTATAGTAAACGCTGTAACTCTTGTAAACTTTTTTTTCATACATACCACCCTATCTAAAATTTCCATTCTTGCTTAAGAACATTTATGGAATCCATTCTCTTTACCATTCTAAAAATAATAATGCTTATTAGAGAATTAAATAAACTCTCTAATAATACTACACCCGTCATGTGATAAGAAAAATTAAATTTATATGACACAATATAGAAGTAGCAAAAATAAACTATCCCCTTAATACAAGTAGCAGCAAATGTAAAAAACATTGGTATAACTGTAGAATCCTTATATATCCTTTTTTGAAGAAAGCCTATCGAGTATGCTACAAGAATATATAATACTGTATTCATACCAAATACAGCTGGAAAGAACGCATCACGCAGAATGCCTGTTACCAATGCCACAACTACACTTTCAACTTCATCTCTTACTATTGAATAACAAACTATATATACAAATACTATATCAAAGGTTACTCCAAAAATGCTTATACCAGAGAAAATCGACTGTTGTAAAATAACAAGCAATAGTGACACCATAAAAAGTAAAAGGAATCTTTTCATCTTATATTACCCCTTTACTGTATAATTACAAGAACCTTTTCAATTCTTGAAAAATCCACCACTGGTTTCACATAAGCAGCTTTTATCAAATTAGGCTTTTCATCGTCAATTCTTTCAATAAAACCTACAAGTATATCAGCAGGTATCGGAGTTTCGCTATCACTTAACATATTTGAAGTAACAACAGGATCCCCAACAGCAGTTTTAGTATCTATTGGAAGAAAGTTTATTTTGCATTGGCTTTCTTTAATCCCTGCACCTACCCCCTTTAACATACCTTCATCACCAGTTGATGATATCTTAACTGGTATATTTGCCTTGTCATCAATTATAGTTATAACCTTTGATGTATTTTTGTTTGCTTCAAAAACTTGTCCTACTAGTCCTTGACTTGTTATTACATACTGCCCCTTTTTAATGCCATCTGCTTCACCTGCATCAAGTAAAATCATGTTGAACCAATTTTCTCCTACTCTTCCAACAACATTAGCTCCCTTAAGCTTTAATTGAGGATGGGCGTTTTTAAACTCAAGCATTCTGGCAAGTTCTTCATTTTCTCTTTTGTATCTGTCATAATCGATTACCTTTTGATTTAGCTTATCGACTTCAGACTTTAGCTTTATGTTTTCTTTTCTTGTTGTAGATATTGATTTTACAAAGTAAAAGATATTACCTATTCTTTGTCCCGCAGAATAGACGAACTTTTCAACTGGAGCCACAGTTGAATTGATTATCTCCTGTATCCCCCCTGTGTTTCCCTTTCTTCCAGCTGTTACACCTATAAATATCGTAAATGCAAGACAAAGAACAAGCACTATTGTCAGTAACTTGTTCTTTAGAAAATCCATGAAATCCCTTCCTCCTATTTAGATCTTTGGGGAAGTCCATATCCTCTTGATGTACCCAGCTTATCAATCTGCTCGAGTGCTCTACCTGCTCCAATTGCAACACAATCTAAAGCATTTTCTGCAATGTGTACTGGCATATGAGTTTCTTTGTTTATTAAGCTATCCATACCATTTAGCATAGCTCCACCACCAGTTAGCATAATTCCCTTATCCATTATGTCTGCTGCAAGTTCAGGTGGAGTCTTCTCTAATGTTGATTTTATTGCTTCTATTATTGATGATACAGGTTCACTTAATGCTTCCCTGATTTCTTCTGAGGATACAGAGATTATCTTTGGAAGACCGCTGATTAAATCTCTTCCCTTTATATTCATCGTTTGTTCCTCATCGCAAGGGAATGCAGAGCCAATTTCTATTTTAACCTGCTCAGCAGTTCTTTCACCTATCATCAAATTATATTCCCTCTTTATATAGGATACTATTGATTGATCAAGTTCATCACCTGCAACTCTTAAGGATCTGCTTGTTACAATTCCTCCAAGGGAAATAACTGCAACCTCAGTTGTTCCTCCACCGATGTCTACAACCATGCTTCCAGTAGGTTCATTTACAGGAAGTCCTGCTCCAACAGCTGCTGCCATAGGTTCCTCCATAAGGTAAACCTCTCTTGCTCCTGCCTGCTTTGTAGCTTCCTCTATTGCTCTTCTTTCAACCTCTGTAACTCCTGATGGGAAACATACAACAATCCTTGGGTTTAATCTAAACATTGAATTGCTGCTTGCTACTTTTCTTATGAACATTTTAAGCATAGTTTGAGTAATATCAAAATCTGCAATTACTCCATCCTTCATTGGTCTGATGGCAACAATGTTTCCAGGAGTTCTTCCTATCATTTCCTTTGCCTCATCACCAACTGCAAGTACCTGCTTTGTACTATCATTTCTTATAGCAACAACTGATGGTTCCCTCAGTATTATTCCTTTTCCTCTAAGATATATAAGAGTGTTTGCTGTACCTAAATCGATACCCATATCCTTTGAAAATCCAAACAATGACATATTATTGCTCCCTTCGTTTTATGTTTAATCTTCACAAAATTCCTTTTTCCTTCAAACTTACATAGCAGTTGTCTCCAATAATTATATGATCAAGCAGTTCTATCCCAATTATTTTACCCACCTCATAAAGCCTTTTTGTTATATTTATATCTTCCTGGCTCTGAGTAGGATCTCCAGAAGGATGATTATGACATACAATAATAGAAGCACTGCTCTTTCTTATAGCCTCCGAAAAAATTTCTCGTGGATGGACAACAGATGCATTCAAACTTCCAATAGATAAATCCTTGACATCTATTACAACATTCTTTGTATTTAAGAATATTACCCTAAGGTGTTCTTTTCTTAAATGTCTCATTTCCTCCATAATCATATCTGCTGCATCAAGGGGAGAATTTATTTTAATTGAATTATCCCTTCTGTAATTTTTTAATCTCCTGCCCAATTCTACTGCTGCCTTTATTTGTGCAGATTTGGCACATCCTATGCCATTAACCTGCCCTAATTCTTGTATTGTACAATTAGCAAGGAAACTAAGTCCATCCTTTTGGCATATTATTCTACTGGCAATGCCTAAAGCATTTTCAGATTTTGTACCTGTTCTTATTATCACAGCAAGTAGTTCAGTGTTAGAAAGTGCCTCAGGACCATACTTTAGTAATCTTTCCCTAGGCCTCTCCTCAGTGGGGATATCTTTGATTCTAAGGTTATTGTCTTTCATACTACACTTCCTCTTTTAACAAATTAATCCCCATCTCCCTGAAAACTTTATAAATAATTTTAATAGGCAGTCCTACAACATTATAATAGCATCCATCAATTTTTTCAACAAATAACCCTCCAAATCCTTGAATGCCATATGAACCAGCTTTATCTAAAGGTTCACTTGTATTTATGTAATCCCATATTTCTTCATCAGAAAGAGATTTAAAGAAGACTTTAGTAACCTCGAAACCCTGGTAACATACATTGGAATCTTCACACATTATGCAAATTCCTGTTATAACCTTATGCTCTCTACCACTTAAATTTCTTAAGGTATCAAAGGCCTCCTGCTTATTTTGGGGCTTTCCAATAATTTTGTTATCAATAGAAACCACCGTATCGGCAGCAATTATAACATCTTCTCTTGAGCACCTGTTTTTTACATCCATTGCCTTTTTCTTTGCAATATAACATACCATTTCCTCAGGAGGAATATTTGGAGCTGATTCATCACATTTTGATGGGATTACTTCAAATTTCATTCCAAGGTTTTTTAAAATCGTATTTCTTCTAGGCGAGGATGATGCAAGAATTATCTTCCCCATTACAAATTCTCCTTTAGTACTAAATATAAATCGTAAAATTCTTTACATTCTGCCTTTTCAAACAGCCCTGCCAAATTGGTTCGACTCTAGGATGTTTGAAAAGGCAGAATGTAATAGAATTATTGATTTATATATATTATAGCCATTATTTTATATTATTTAATTTTTCTATAAATTAAATAACCACTGACTATTCCTAAAAGCGATAAAATATTTACCTTTAGTTCAAATCCAAGGGTTAATGTCATAATCTTTAAGTCCAAGTAAAGTGGCTTTGTGAGACCTATTGAGAAATACTTTCTTAAAAATGAAAGTGCAATAACTTTTTCTCCAAGTATTTCACCTAATATTCCACCTATAAGCCCACATACAAGAACCAAAAAGAATAATGTTAGCCCATTTCTTTTTGATTGGTAAACCATAAGGCAACCCCTCTTATTAATTATTGAGTATTTAACTGGATTTTAAACATTTTTTTATTTTACTTATAATAGTTTATCATTTTACACTATTGTCTACAAGATATTTATCAAAGATAATTCTTTTATAGCCATTATAAAAAGCAAGTCCTTTCAAAAAGCCTTGCTTTTTTATGCATAATCATTTTATATAACGCAATAAAGATTTCACATTAAGGTATTTATTGCATTATATGAATTTAGGAAAATATTCCCTATAAATAATTTCAAAAAATGTAAAATCATTTATGCGAAATATATAGTTAGAATCTTTTTGAGCCTGTTCTTTCTATTCCTTCAGCTATATATCCCTTAATCCAGTTAATAATATCTATATTCATTATATCATTACCTACAATTTCTTTTATCTTTCTGCTGTCAAATATAAATTCATTTAAATTAAATCTGTGTTTATAAACTATTTCTATACCCGATACCATAATAAACGAAACTATTGTATCCTCAATTCTGCCTATAGGAGCCCTATCAATATGATTATATTCCATAACAGCAGTAACCTTTGTTCCAAGATTTTTTAAAGAATCAATCGTTACATTTCCACCGCATCTAATACATGCTGCCTCAAACAAGGATATTCCCAAACCAACTTTTCTTGTTTTTCTTGATGTAACAAATGGATCCTTAATTTTTTCTATCATTTCAGGTTCAATCCCACATCCATTATCTTCTACTGATAACATTAATCTGTTATTCAAAGTACTTATATCCATATTAATTATTATTAAACTTGCTCCAGCATCAATAGAATTTTGTATTATATCCATTAAATGCAAAGATATTTCTCTCATAGGATTCTCCCCATAAATAGTATTTTATATGCTTTACTTAATTATACCAGATATATTTAAATTTTTGTTAATTTTTTCTAACTTTATTAAACACTACTATTTGCTTCTATGTCCTCAATGGATTTATAAAAATTCTTAACTAAAATCAACTCTTCTGATATATATTTAAAACCATTGTCTGTTTCCATATCATAATCTTTTAAAAATCCATTCATTAACGCAATCAGTTCTTTATTGAAAGCACTTATCTCCTTACCTTTTCTTGAATATACATCACTGTTCATAATAAGAGTGTAGCTTTTTTCTACTTCCTCTATTGCTTTTTTTATAGAATCTTTCTCTGATTCAGAGTGTTTTTTTTCACCATTTATTTGTTTATATAACACAGCAGTTACAGAATCAAGGTATTTAGATAAGTCACTATCTTTACTTTCCTGCCCAATCTTCATTTCATTTATAAGACACCCATACCCATTTTGTGATAGTTTGTCCTTTGTTTTAATAATAGAATCTTTGTTTTCACTAATATCCACAATCACTCTATATATTTTATTATCATTAGTAATAGAAGCCTTTTCTCCTATGCCTAAAATTGCATTTTTTAATACATTTGCATTATCAGGATTTGCAAAAGCACCTGCCTGAAGTATGTATACCGAAAATTCTCTTTTTTTTATACTTGCTGCAATCTTTATCCTAGTATTTGAAGGTGCTGCAGAAGCATTTTTAATTGCAAATGGAAGTATTACAAACCTTGTTATAATGCTTCCAACAAGTATTGCAGTGATAGGAATTACAATAACAAATCCTACTAGTATTTTAATCTTTGAATTTGCAGCTTTTTTAATAGGCTCCAGCCTTGTGTATTTCATAAAATCATCTCCATTAATTTATATTATATAGAATTATTTACATATTTCGCTTAAATGATTCTACATTGCTTGTCCCTTAAATATTTATGTAAAATCATTTTCCTTATTTACTAATCCCGCATTGCCTAATGCCAAAACTTTAGTAGGATTATTGTAAACAGGATGCTTGTACAATTCTATATCATAATATATGCAGCAGAATAGCAAAAAATTAAAGGGAAAGGTTTTTTCCTTTCCCTTTAATCCTATTTTAATATTCTTACCGCTCCTTTGTATCTTGGAGCATAATAACTGCTTGAGAGGCTGGTTACTGCAATTCCTCTACTTGATGACGCTTCGATAAAGCTGCCGTTTCCAACGTAGATTCCAACATGCGAAATGCCCTTCTTGTAAGTTTCAAAAAAGACTAAGTCTCCTGGCTTTAACTCATCTCTTCCAACTGGTGTTCCCATTTTTGATTGACTTGTAGCTGAATGAGGCAGGTCTACTCCAATGCTTTTAAATACATACATTGTAAAACCTGAACAGTCAAATCCTGAAGAAGATGCTCCACCAAAAACATACTTAACTCCCATGAAGTTTTTAGCATATTCTATTACCTGTCCAGCTTTTTCAGGTGAATAGGTTGTTCTGCCACCTCTAGAAGGTGTAGTAGTTCTACTGGTAGAAGCTGATTTTTTTGTACTTGTTGTCTTTTTAGCCTTAGTTGATGCTGTCTTTTTCGCTGTTGTTTTAGCTGTTGATTTTGCTGTTGAAGTCTTAGCTGTGGAAGTCTTCTTTTTTGCAGCTGATGTTTTGGAAACCTGTGTCTTTTTAACACTGGCAGCACTAGCTGTAGCAACTTTTTCTTTTTTTACACCAGCTGTACTTTTCTTAGTTGATGTCGCAGTACTTCTTGTTGGAATTACCTTTTCCTTAGATGTGCTACTAGTATAAGTTGGTGTTTTTGCTTTGGCTGATGCCTTTTTCTCCATATCTATCCTAAGCTGGGTAGAACAGATAATAAAAAAAGATAAAGTTAATACAGCAAAAATCGATTTAGTTTTCTCCATCTTGTTCTCCTTCCTGTCTCCGAAGTTAGCTGACGGGTTCGAGAGAAGGATTCTCTACTGGTAAACACCAGATTCACCCCACCTTTGGTTCCTCCGTACCCTTACGGGATTCGACATAGAATTTAATTTTCTATAATATTATACATTATAGACCACTTTAAAATCAACCTGTACTAGTATCCAATATCTTCCTTAACCAAAATTACTATTCCTCTGTTCTTTGTATTTTGTCTATATGTAACAACCATATGATTACATATTCTTTCAGGCGAAGAACAGTCCATACATTTTCCTGTAACGCCACATGGAGTCTTTCTTGATAATCTTTTTGCATTGATTGGTGCCGCTTCATCTCTTACTCTCTTATAAGCCTCATCAATATCCCTTACGATTTTATTTATTCCTGCAATAACAACAACCTTCTTAGGTCCAAAAATCATTGCAGCAACTCTGTTTCCATTTCCATCAAGATTTACAAGTTCTCCATTCTCTGTTAGGGCATTAGTACTTGCTAGATAATAATCTGCAAAAAAACTTTCTCTAAATAATTTCCCAATATCTTCTGAGGTTAATCCTTCCTTATATCTATCTAATAAATTATATTCACCATTTCTTAATTTGTTCAAAACTCCGCATTCCAAAATGCTCATTGAACCTCCAAAAGATACAGTGCTTCCCTTTTCTATAATAGACTCTACCATATTTGCTGCATCCTCTTTAGTGTTAACCACATAAACATCATAATTGTTCTTTTCAAGTGCTTCCTTCGTTCTTTTTATTTTCTCATCAATATACCATTCTGTATTCTTGTCCATACTAATCTCTCCCCTTCTCTAATATCATCATTCCCATGCTATTATCATCACTTGTACCCTTAGTAACTCTTTTTATCTCATAACCATTTTTTATCCAAAAACTGTTTATTTTTTTATTATTATACATAATCATAGCACAGAACTTATCTACCGAAAAGTTATAATAAAAATAATCCTCAAAGGCTACTAGTATTTTTGATCCCATGCCGCTTCCCCTGTATTCTTCAAGGAGTATGAATGAGAGCAAGCATAGCTCTCTATGGTTATTAACTTCCATTCTTCCCTTTATTATACCAATTATATTTTCCTTGTAAAAAATACCACAAAAGAATTCCAGAGAGCTTAGAAGTGTTTCAAGATATCTCTGCTTTATATCGTCAAAGCTAAATTCTGAAGTTCTTCCAAGGGTTCTGAAATTTTCCTTCTTTTGATTTATACATTTGTAAGCTTCAAGCAACTCATTGTTTTCAAGATTTCTTATGATCAGATCATCCATTGAAATATTAATGGGCATCATTACTATCACCTAAATTCCTAAAGTTTATCTGTGTGTATTGCTTTTTTATTTCAAGGTCCAAGGTGCTTGTCTATATTCTTTATACTATTTTTATTCTATAAAAATTATAAATATCCTTTAAGCAATTAATAAATATTTTAAATAAAAAAAAGAGTAAGTTTTAAACTTACTCTTGCATCTTCATTTGGTGCGAGGAATGGGATTTGAACCCACACGAAGTTACTCGCTACCCCCTCAAAGTAGTGCGTCTGCCAATTCCGCCACCCTCGCATTTTTAGCATTTTAATATAGTTAGATTTTTGTCGATATACATATAAATTTGTTCAGTATATCCATCACAGTATCAGCGAATCATTCAAACGTGCGCGTCTGTCAATTCCGCCACTCCTGCTTGACACAATATAGTTTATCAAAAAGTTTATAATGTGTCAATATTATTTTAAAGTATATTTTGAAATATTTTACTTCTGGTTATCTCCAGCAGTATCCTTGGTTTCATATAAAAAATTGTATATTTTGTAGTATCTTTTTACCTTTGAAATATAGTTTTTAGTTTCCTTGAATGGTATGCCTTCTACTACAAGGCTTTTACCCATACTCTCTTGAATCCATTTTCTCACATTGCCTTCTCCTCCATTATAGGCTGCAAGAACGCAATTAATATCACCATTAAAATCTTTGAAAAGCTTTGAAAGATAAAAGGTGCCAAGTTTTATATTTGTACCTGGTTCACAGAGCTTTTCATCGCTATAATCATCCATTTTTAACAAGGATGCTATATATCTTCCTGTTTGAGGAGTTATCTGCATTAACCCCACTGCTCCCTTTGATGATTTGGCATCTGGATTAAATTTACTTTCCGCTAATATAATTGAATATACCAGATGAGGATCCATGTTATATTTAGTTGAATATTTCTCCACTTCTTTATTATATTGAACAGGAAAAAACTTCTTTAACACTGACTTATAATTAAGGGTAATTATAAGCACTATAATCAACACCAAAACCGCAAAAACTCTTTTAGCCATCCCTTTCCTCCAGGTTAAATATTTCCTTAATAATACTTTTCAGTTGAAGCCTTGTATTTTCCACATCATTATTATTATCAACAAGATAATCAGCATACTTCATCTTTTCATCCAGACTCATTTGAGAGTCTATCTTTCTTTCTGCTTCTTCCATTGATATTTTATCTCTATTCATAAGCCTTTCAACTTGTGTTTTTCGATTAACATAAACCAGTATAACACAATCAACAATATCAATAAAGTTTGCTTCAATTAAAAGTGCTGCATCAACAACACAGTATTTCTCCTTTGATTTCTTATATTCATTTAGTTTATTCATTATAGCATTTTTAATTGCAGGATGTATTATTAAATTTAACTGCTTGAGGCTTTCCCTATCATTAAAGACAATATTAGAAAGTTCTTTTCTATTTAGTGTACCATCGATGTTTAAAATATCCTCTCCAAATTTCTGCACTAATCTTTTTAGTGTATCTGTTTCTGGCTTAACTACATCTCTTGCAATTACATCAGCATCAATTACCGGAATTTCCATGTCCATAAGCATATTTGATATAGTACTCTTACCCGAGGCAATTCCCCCTGTTAATCCTATTACTACCATATGCTCACCTACTTCGCCTCATACCAGCTATTTCCCCAATTTACATCTACTAAAAGAGGAACCTGTAATCTCACTGCATTTTCCATTTCTTCTATAACTAAATTTTTAACATATGGAAGCTCATCTCTATGCACTTCTAAAATAAGTTCATCATGAACCTGTAAGATCAGACTGGATTTAAGACATTCCTTCTCAAGCCTGTTATATACATTAACCATAGCTATCTTTATTATATCCGCTGCTGTTCCCTGTATAGGTGTATTCATAGCAAGTCTCTCCCCAAACATTTTTACATTTCTATTTGAGGAATTTATTTCCGGAATATACCTTATCCTATTCATCATTGTTGCTACATATCCTTTTTCTTTACCATCAGCTACAGCACTATCCAGATATTTTTTAACGCCACTGTATCTATCAAAATAGTTTTCAATGTATCTTTTGGCTTCCTTTCTTGGTATTTTTAGATCCCTTGAAAGTCCAAATTCGCTGAGGCCATAGACGATTCCAAAATTTATAGCCTTTGCCCTGCTTCTATATAATGATGTAACTTCTCCCATAGGAATATCAAATACCTCTGAAGCAGTTCTTTTATGAATGTCCTGGTTATTTTTAAATGCATCTATCAAACTTGCATCATTTGAAATATCAGCAAGCACTCTTAGCTCTATCTGAGAATAATCTGCAGATAGAATAATATACTCTTCATTTGATGGTTTAAAGGCCTTTCTAATTCTTCTTCCCTGTTCCATTTTTACAGGAATGTTCTGCATATTAGGATCTGTACTGGATATTCTTCCAGTAGCAGTTACAGTTTGATTAAAGCTTGAATGTATTTTCCCATCTGGATGTATCGCTGCTATTAATCCATCTATATATGTGGATTTTAATTTTACAAGCTGCCTATAATTTAATATTTTCTCAACTACCTCATGTTTATCAGACAACTCTTCTAGTACCTCAGCATCAGTTGAATATCCTGTTTTTGTCTTTTTAATTACTGGAAGGTTAAGCTTCTCAAATAATATTACTCCAAGCTGTTTAGGGGAATTTATATTAAATTCCTCATTAGCAAGATTATATATTCCCTCAGTTAATTCTTTTATTTCGTCATCAAGCTCTCTACCAATATCCTTTAATACTTCCGTATCTACACTAAATCCAGCTCTCTCCATTCCAGACAGCACCTTTACAAGGGGCATTTCTATTTCATTAAAAAGCTCCATCATATTATACTTTGAAATTTCATCAAGCATGTTTTTCTTAATTTCATCCATGTTATCAACCAAAAGAGAAATTAACTTCATTTTTTCATCATCATTAATTGCAGGAGGTGTTATTCCAGCATATCTGTGTATTATATTTATGTATTCATAGGAGCTTTCTGAAGGATTTAAAATATAAGCTGCTATTTCAATATCAAAATCAAGATTTTTCAACTCAATATTTTTTAAATAGTTATATACCTGTTTTGCCCCAAATGTATTTTTCTTAACTTCAACTGATTCAAATACACTATCAAACATTTCCATATATTCTTTTTTAACAAAATAGCCATCTGAAACGATCATTCCATTTAGTTCTTTTCCTTCAAAAACAAATACAAAATTAAATTGTCCCCTGTTAAATATATTTTTAATAACTTCTTGATTACCATCATAATCTTTTAACTCTGGGATTTTTATTTCATCCTGTTCACTTACTTCTTTGTCAATTTTTATTTTATCTAAGAGGCTTTTAAACTCAAACTCAATAAAATATTCTCTTATTTTTCTAGCATCATAATCTTCCAGCTTTATACTATTAATATCGACTTCTATAGGAACATCTCTATCTATCGTAGCAAGTCTTTTGCTTAGGAAAGCATCTTCCTTATAGTTTTCAAGGTTTTCCTTAAGCTTTTTGCCGGATACCTTATCTACGTTTTCATACACCCCTTCAAGGGTTCCATATTCGTTTAGAAGCTTTAGTGCAGTTTTTTCTCCTACACCAGGTACACCAGGTATATTATCCGATGTATCTCCCATGAGTCCCTTTAAATCAATAATTCTTTCTGGTACAAAGCCATATTTGTTCTTTATTGCTTCCTTATCATAAATATCTAATTCCGTAATACCTTTTTTTGTAATCATAACCTTTGTATCCTCAGAAACAAGCTGCAGTGCATCCCTATCCCCTGTAAATATAATAACTTCAAGTTCTTTAGATTCGAACCTTTTTGATATGGTACCAATTATATCATCAGCTTCGTATCCCTCTATTTCAAAAATGCCAATATTAAAAGCAGATAGTAGTTCCTTTACAGGCTTAAACTGCTGTGCCAGTTCATCAGGCATCTTCTTTCTTCCAGCCTTATAATCAGCATATTCATTATGCCTAAAGGTAGGTGCCTTTAAATCAAAGGTTGATGCTATATAATCCGGTTTTATTTCATTGAATATTTTAAAAAGCATTGTTGTAAATCCATAAATTGCGCCCGTTGGCTGTCCCTTTGAATTACTCATTGGGGGAAGGGCATAAAAGGCCCTATTCATCAAACTATTTCCATCAAGTATAACAAGTTTTTTTCTATCCACTTTACTCTCCCCTTATCCTTCACTAATATGTATATTATATAAAATAATATGGTTAATGTAAAAGATTACCCAAAAATATATTAGTCACAATGTTTTTATTAAATTCTAAAGCCCCAGGCTTATGCCCAGGGCTCTATTTGCATTTTATTATATTTTATCTAATATTTAGCCTGAAAGTTACGTACTGTCCATTTCTTTCTAATTCTGTTAGTACCGAATTTTCAATTCCTTCATTCATAATCTTGTTCTGTAATCTATCATATTCATAAATTGCTATTCTATAAGTGTCATTTTTTTCGGTAGCAACTGCATTAAACTCTGTTATCCAACTCAATACTTTTTTATTTTGCTCCAGTATTTCTGGCCCAGGATTTGTTGTAACATTACCATTATTTATCCCTTCATTACCAGTTGATGTCTCTCCAGTTGCAGTATTTGTATTTTTATTACCAGACTTCTTAGAAGCATATTCATCAAGAGTAACCTTATGCGGAGTAACACCTCTTGTATCTGCTGAGGCTGTATTTTTATTTTCACTCTTATTAGCAGAGTGACTTACTCTACCATCCTTCGACTGAATATCCTTCTGTGCTGAAGCTGTCATTGGTGTATTTTCTCCATCATTAGCTTTCTTCGAAGTTGAAGAATTATCAGCTGCTTCCTTCTTTAAATTATCTTGATTAATGATGTCGTTTTTTGCTCCTTCTTTATCTACATTTGCTAAATTAGTAGTTCCATATTTCTCAGCGATTTTATTTTTAATAAATGAATTAATATCGTAATTTCCATTAACTCCCTTTAAAACGATTGCGAATATAAACACAGCAGCAATTGCGGGTACATAAGTCCTATAGTTAAGAAAAATCCTTTTTCTCTTCTCCCTGCCTATGGATTTCATTATATGGCCATGGAGTTCTTCAGGAGGCTCTTCCCTAAGCTGCGAAAGTAGTCCTTCATCAAAGTCATCTTCCATTGACGATAAACTTTCTATATACTTTTTACATTTCATAGGCTCACCTCCTTACTATTCCACTTTTAATAAGTTCATTCCTCAGAGCTTCTCTTGCTCTGTTTAATCTTGATTTAACTGTTCCTACCTCAATATTCAGTATTTCTGCTATTTCTTGATAGCTTAATCCCTCTATGTCTCTAAATATTACAATCGTTCTGAAGTCCTCACTTAGCTTCATAATACATCGCTTTATTTCATATTTAAGTTCCTTGGACTCTATAATATCCTCTATCCTATCATCTCTATGTGTATCAGTATCTATTACGTCATCATAGGAAAGTTCGTTTTTTCGTTTTTTTATAAAATCTATACATGTATTATACGTTATTCTATATATCCATGTAGAAAATTTACTTTCCCCTTTGAATTTATCTATTGATTTGTATATCTTAATGCAAACCTCCTGGGATGCGTCCATTGCGTCTTCCTTGTTTTTTAGTAAGTAAAAACACATATTATATATCTTGCCTTCGTAGCTCAGTATAAGCTTTTCAAAGGCTTCTTCATCCCTTTCCATTGACCCGATTATTAATCTTCTTTCTTCCATTATCCTACCCCCTAGCAATTCTTTCAGTATAGAAGTCATAGGAATTTTTTATATCCTCTATTGAATCGCCGGGGAATTTTTCCAAAAATGCCCTCGCTATCTCATAGGCAAGTACGTTTTCGCTTATTATGCCAAGTGTTGGTACAGCACATGTATCCGAACGTTCATAACGGCTTATAACGTTTCTTCCCTTTAAATCTGCTGTTTTTATTTCCCTTCGTATTGTTGGGATAGGTTTCATATATACCCTTGCAGCAATGGGCATTCCACTGGTTATTCCTCCCTCAATTCCTCCTGAGTAGTTTGTCCTTCTGCTGTAGTACCCTTTTTCAAATACTATCTCATCATTTACCATGCTTCCTGTAGAATATGATGCATGTATTCCTTCTCCAAATTCCACAGCTTTAACTCCCTGTATTGACATAAGTGCTCCAGAAATGGAATAATCAATTCTTCTATCATAACTTACATAGCTGCCAAGTCCACATGGAACTTTAAAGGCCAAAACCTCCACTGCTCCCCCTAATGTATCACCATCATTCCTTGCGCAATCTATTGCTTTCATCATTTTTCTTTCAGAAATAGAGTCATAACACCTGACTGGAGAATTCTCTATTTTTTCGACAACATCAGTATTCTCCAAATCCACTACACTATTATCTTCAATATTTCCTATTCTTATCACTCTACTCACTATTTTGACGTTAAATATTTTTAAAAGTTCCATAGAAATTGCACCAATTGCAACTCTTATAGCAGTTTCTCTTGCACTTGCTCTTTCAATCACGTTTCTTATATCATCAAAATTATACTTTAGTGCTCCATTTAGATCAGCATGTCCTGGTCTTGGTACTATTATTTTTTCAGCATCTATTTCTTTACTGTCCATTATATGCATCCAATTTTCAAAATCTTTATTATATATTGCAATGCATATAGGCGAACCAATAGTTCTTCCCCCTCTTATTCCAGAAAGCACTTCTATTTTATCATTTTCTATTTTCATCCTTTGTCCTCTTCCATACCCAGCCTGTCTTCTTTTCAATTGTTTATTTATATTTTCTTCATTTATACTAACGTTTGCTGGGAATCCCTCTATAATGGCTGTGAGACACTTCCCATGGGATTCTCCCGAGTCAAGAAATCGTAGCATAAATTCACCTCTTCCATACCTCTATTGGTGCTTTATAACACTTCTTTTATATAATTCTACCATAAATACCAGTGTTAATACCAATAAAACTATAGAAATTTCATTAAATACTGATATAATATAAAAAGAGAGGAGGTTGAAAAATGGCTTGGGTTAACATGGCACTTTATATTTTAGCAATAACTGTTATTGCAATATTTTTATTTTCTTTAGTAAGGACATATATACTTACTAAATACAAGATTAAAAAAATATATCCTTTATTAATAATGATTGCTTTGCTCTTTTTACCTCTATTATTGCCAAAGAATTTATATAAAAGCTTTATTGTGCAAGCAATCCAGATGCTTTTAGTTTCACTATCCTTCCTTACATACTTTGAACTTATGAAGATGGATAAGGAAGCAAGAAACAAACCTGTTGTAGGCAGACCAAAGAAGAAGCCTAACAGATTGAAAGATACAGATGAAAAATAGGACATCATTGCTGAATGTCCTATTTTTTCTATTGTGATTTAAAAAACACTTGCAATTCGACATATGCTGTGATAATATAATTATGTCGCTTGCCGAAGTGATGGAATTGGCAGACGTGCCGGACTCAAAATCCGGTGGTAGCAATACCGTGCGGGTTCAAGTCCCGCCTTCGGCACCATGATTAACCACACTATTACCATAGTGTGGTTTTTTTATATTTAAAATTAGAAAGGAGCATGTCGCTTCAAGATACTAACATTGCAATATTCTGATTGTCCTTGACATAGATTTATTCCTTTTTATATATCCTTTTTTCTCTAGCACATCTAGGTGATCCTGGACAGTAGATGTAGATTTTACATTTAACAATCCTGCTAATTCTCTAACTGTTGGAGAATAGTTATTTTCATCTATATACTGCTTAATTATATCAAATAACCTTATATCAAGTGGCGTAAGTTCTATACTTTTTTCCATCCTCATTCCCCCTCTACTCAATACTATTTAAAATCCATTTACAAGACTCCAACCAGTATTCAATATCCATGGTTCTTTTGATATTATTTATAACACATTCACACCTTATTATTATTGTGTTTTTACCTTTATGTGGTTCTCTACTTATTATGTTCTCTATTTTTACAGAACAAATAGATTCATCTTTCGCTTGAACCCAAAACTGCATGGGCTTAGGTATACCTTCTCTTGTAAATAATGCAACCATTTCAATTGGTTTATTAATTACTTTCATGATATTCCTCCTTCCATCACATATTATTATAGAACATACGTTCGCTTTGTCAAGTTAAAAAGGGAGCCCTTAGGCTCCTATTTCATATATACTCTTAGTTCCTTTAGTCTCTTATCTATTTGCTTAATTTTTTCCTTATCCTTAGTTTTCTTTCTTAAATCTCGTAGGCATGAAATAGCATCCCTTAAATTATTACTCATTTATATACCCCCTTATTTTACTGGTGGTGGAAGCTTAGTTATAAACTTTGCATAGCCACCTTCATATTTGATTAAGTTAAGACTGTTATACTGTTTCAAATTTAAAAGGTCCTCTAATTCGTAAGGTTGCAATTCTTCTTTAAGTTCATCATAATTCTTTTTATCAGTACCTTGTAATAGCATGTATGAAGCTCCAGAAGCTTTTAGGGCTTCCCTAATAGTTTCAATCTGGCTGAGGTAATGACAACTGAATACAAATTTTCCTGCGAACTTCCTACTCTGAGGAAGGACATCCCTTAGTATTCTTTCGCTTGTAGGTGCTTGAAAAATTTCATCATATATAATATGGCACCTTTTAGGCTTTTCATATTTTGCTCCACGGATCTGTAACATTAACCATATCTTTGTTGTGAAATATGTTACCAACACATTTTTAACATACTGCAATGGAAACTTAACTTCCGGCATTTTTATGAGAATAACCTTACCCTTATCAACTTCCTCGACAAAATCTATATTGCCATCAAGTTTTTTATTAAACATATACTTGAGTCTTGCATCCTCTTTAAGAAGATTAATGCGGTCCAAGATGTACTCTATTTTGCTTTCCTTTGTACCTGTAACATCACTTAACACTTCCTTGCTTTCCTTATCCTTTGTAACTGTGTATTCATCCAACTCTCTCAATGTATTTATTTCGTCTTCGACATAGTTAATCACTCCATCTGGAATTGCATTGATAAACTCAGTTCTCTTCCTATAATCCTGCAAACAATTAACAACATCCCTAAGATTAGTATTATTTTGAATTAAGACTACGTTTGCAGCAGCTGAAAGATATCTTCTCATTCGTCCTGTTAGAGCAGCTCCTTCATTATTAATGCTATCAATCAATGACATTACTTGCTGAGCTTTCATATTTGCAGTTTCAAGAATCTCAAAATCCGATGCATTATCTTTTAGTTTAACCTCATTATATCCAAATCCTTGTAAGCATTCTGGTTTTGAAAGGTCAATTATACAAATATCTTCCCTTGGTATCACACGTTCTATTGCTTCTGACAGCTCACAATTCTTTATAAAATCAGGTATGATAACAGCTTCATTTCTTTTATGAGCATTTACTGTGTAGTTTGCAAAGAAAGTTGTTTTTCCAGAGCTCTGTGGCCCCATAACACAAAGGGGAAGGTTCCCTTGATTGTACTCATCCCTTAAGTAGGCAGGAAAATTCCTTCCTTTATAAGTAGAGTCTCCAAGAAATATATAGCCTTGACTTAGTTCATCCGGAATTGGATTTTCAAGTACATCCACCTTTTCAATATTTCGATACTGCTGTAATAGTGTTCTTCCTGGTACCTGAAAAAAATTTGTAGTTTCCTCTGTACTAACAAAATTAATTGCAGCACCCTTTACCTTGTAATCAGTTACATTTATAATGCTTTTGATTGGTTTATAATTGAAGCTATTATCCTCAGCTATAGGTTTAAAGCTTTCACATACAGCTATGGCATTATTTTTCTTTCTTTTATCGTCCCTGCTGTCGCTCTGAATGATTATTTGCGTTTCCAGTACATTCCTATCACCTTTTCGTAAAGTAGCTTCTGAGAGCCTGTTATACATATTTATCCCTACAGTATTAATTGAAGTTTCTGTTATATTCTTTCCCCCACCCAAAAAGTCACCTATCTCACTGAATACCATTATTACTACCTTCATAAGTTCATCGATAAGCCATGTCATGATGTATTGTAAATTGATCTTTTCTTTGCCTATAGGCTCATTTCTTTTGATTTTTTCAAGGGTATCTCTATGTTTATTTCTCCATCCTTGTTGCTCTGTTGGTATAAAGTTATAAAATATGCCTATCCTATCATCCTGCTCCATGATATCAAGAACATTCAGGATGCTGCTTAAGGGTTCATTACTTCTCTTATCCACCTTAAGACTTAAAGCATCCTCTTTTTTATATATCATTTCGTACTTTATGGCCTGTTTTGAAAACATGGGGAAGGAACTTATCTTCTGTATTGTTGCCTTTGGCCATGTAGCTGTACATTTTTCAGTTATAAGTTTTTCATACTCTTCAGGAGTGATTATAAAGAAATTTACCTCTTGGAGTGATATATCTACAAAGAAGGCTGTTTTATTCGGTAGTTTATATGTGAAATGAAAATTCTTTAGTGACATTCGTTCTAACGGGATTGAATACATATTGCATATTACCCTGGCTATATTCTCAGAATCATAATTGCGTATTGATGTATCGGGAATAATCTTTAGAATGGAGTATTTAGGATTCACTATCTGGAGGTATTCCTTCCAGTTAATGGACCACATTCCTTTGCAATCACCTGACTTAATTTTCTCCCATCTCATCTAACTTGTCGCCACCCAACGAAATATTTGTATAGCAAGAAAGGCAAAGAATGAAATTTTGGCTAATTTTGCTCCCTTTTCAACACCTATCAAATATAGTACTATCCCCAGGAAACATAAAAAGAGACACACTTCAAAGCTCATATCGCATATCATTGTAGCAAAATCTTTTATAAACTCCATGGGGTGAGTAATATATCGATAGATCGTTTTAATAACTTCCCACATCTCTGTTATAGCTTTCAATCTTACACCCCCTATTTAAAAGCATTTTGGATTAATATGAATATATTTGGGAGTATAAAGCTTGCAGCATACACGATTATAGATGTAATTATAGCTTTTTTCCCTGTATCATCTTTTTTCAATACTTGTAGATATAGTCCATAAAAACTTACAAACATACATATCCAAAACAAACCTTTTCTTGCAATACTAACAAGATCCCATCCTGCTTCATCATCGCCAGCCGCATAGGCTATATTTTGAAAAGAAACAGCTATAGTAGTTAATGCAAAACTTATCTTAAACAAAAATTTTTTCACTATAATCCCCCTTCTTTGAATAATAAACTGTTTTATGGAAATCATTTTAACTGAGGTGATTTTATGGGATTAATTATCTTTGGATTAGGATCTGGAGCTCTATATGGAGTATTTCGATTAATTGACTTTGTAGGATATTCAATATTTGGTCACTAATTGTAAATAATTTATTAAACCTTTGACATACTAGCATAATTCACCATACCCCTAGCATACGCTGTACTGTATAGCGTACGAAGCGAAGCGAGGAAGCGACAGTATAAGCGGTCATGGGCATTTTATATGCCCTTTTCTTTTGCTCTAAATATTCATGATTTCATCTATAGCAGCAGTTATATTAGTGTTCCTTTTCTTCTTTGGATCTGTAACCTCTTCTCTGTCCTTTGAGATAAGATAACATATATAAGCGGAGAAATTCCCCTGGAATAACCTATCTGCCTTTTCTAAGCCATAATCCAATATATCATCTCTCATAGAAATAGCTTTTTTAGTTGTCAAACTTCTCACATCCTATCTCGTGGAAAGCTCTAGCATTAGCATATATATTATCTTTTTTTACTTCTCCTAGAATATAATCTTTTAACGCCAATGCTCCTCCACCTATATAAGTTTTCTTTGATGTTTTAAACGGAAATTCTAACTTTATAGGTCTGTGAATGTCTTCTGCATGAGGCTTTAGAATTGAGCTAAAGTCTACATCTATCTTTTTTTCATCTATAAATAGTCCATCTCTCATTACCTTTTCTGCATCTAATACATCATCGTAATTTGTCTCATAATTGCTATTAAGATACTGAATTACCTTTCCGTACACCTTAAGCATTCCTAAAGGATATGTTCTGTGCTTAACAAGCTTCAACCCTTCAAAATAAGCAACATCAACTGTCATTCCCCCAATGTCAATGACAAGATTATCACCTTTAAATCTATCAGGTTCCAGAGCTATTAATCCTGCACTTTGAGGAAATACCAGGCACTTATTAATAGTAAATACTTTACTTTCACCTTGGTACTTGATAAAAACATCTTTATTTTCAAGACTATTTTTTAATATTAGTTTTTGCTTTGAGTAATAGTCTATAGGCAAGCCTGTAACTAAATTGATTTCCTCAGCATTATATTTCATTGCTTGAGCTATAGCTGTAATTAAGCATATTTTAAATGTCCTATCCTCTATCTTATTTAGATCTACGCTATAAGCACCTTTATCTCCAACTGTAAATTGTTTACCTTCATATTCTACAATAATGCTTTCCTTGTTTATCTCCTTTGCCCCTTCTTCTACTGTGCTACGAAATATATCTTCATTAGTCTCTGTACAGAATTTTGTATAGGTATAGCCAACATCTACACCAATAATCACAGTATCACTCCTTCATACCATTTTTAATTTTCTATTATATAGGTATGAAAAGGTAATACTAAATATGCATGTCCACATAACTTTTCTTCAAATTAATATTTATTCCGCAAACACAGAAAATGGCATAAAAAAACGACTCCTATTCCAGGAGCCATATATCTTCTACTTTCCGATTAAGAGCTTTGGCTATTTGTAGTATTGTTTCAATGTTCCCCTGAACCTTATTACCTTCAATTGGTGAATAGGTTCGGATGTTCATATTGAGGACTTTATCACAAAACTCTGTTTGATTCATCATGTATTCTCTCATTCGTATTTCTTTAAGCTTATTTTTAACCACACATATCACCTTCCTATGTATAGTATGGTATATATTCTCTATTTGTATGTTTTTTCCTGCAAACAGTTCAATTTTTACTTCCACTGTGCTATTATGGTAATAAATGTATTGTGCATCTTTATTTCTGTAAATTTTAGGAGGGATATTTATATGGAAAAATACTTTTTGATAAATATGGGAGTAATCAGATCATTTTATAACCATAAAAAAGATTTAGCTGAAGTATATTTACCTTTTATTGAATACGCATTAACTTTGCTAGATAAGCAATATATAGATATTCAAGAAATAATAGAAAAAATCTATGAAGACTGTAATCTAAAATTACCAATATCAATTATAAGAGCACTTTTAAAAAAGCTAAGAAAATCAGGTAAAATAGAACAATACAGTGGATATGAGAAAATAAAGCTAATTTATGATTATACTAAAGAAGGCCTTGACTATAAAAAATCATTTGATAAATCTAAAAGAGATATCAATAAGCTAATTGATAGTTATAAATCTTATTGTCAATGTACTACAATATCCGATGAAGAAGTAATAGACTTATTCATTAAATTTATTAATAGTAATATCGAATGTGTTAATATTATTGGTGAAAATTATAAAACAAGTTCACTTCCATCTAAAGGAATTGTAAGTGTTTCAGATTTCTTTATACATATTAAAAATCGTGATGAAGATAATTATCAAACCTTTTGTAATATTTATTATGGCTTTTTACTTCATTCAATGACTCGCAAAAACAACTTTAGACAATTTCTTAGTGATAAAAATATAAGAAAAATGGATGTAATTCTTGACTCTAATTTCTTATTCAGAATTTTAGATTTGCAAAATCCAATGCTAAATACAGTTTCATATGAACTTTTAGAACTGCTTAAAGATAATAACTATAACTTATATGTATTTCCTGATATTATTGATGAAATAAGGCGAGTATTAACTTCCATTTATACTAAAATGGAAAAAGGTCAAATAAAAGAAAAAGTTGATGAAATTGAAGCAGAAAATATGGATAGTATTCTTGGTGCTATTTACAGAAGAAATTGGGATCTTTATAAATTTAATGATTATATAAATCACATTGAAGATGAAATTATATTGCGAAAAGTAAAAATAATAAAACCTTTTATTAATTTAGATGATATCGAAATTAATAAAGACTTGTATAATGAATTATTTTTCAAAAAATTATCGAGATATTTATACCTTAATGGTTATCGAAATATTAATCTTGATTTAGAGTCCATAAAAAGTGGAACTTTCAAAATAGATGGTTTACCTGATGAAGTACAAGAATCAGTAAAACATAATGTTATCAGGGATTTGAAAATAATTAAATATATTGAATTAAGAAGAGATGGTAAGAAAGCTATTTTTGCAGATAGCAAACTTTTTCTATTAACATGCGATAGTGTACTTTTTAATTTTTGTTACCAAAATCATATAGCCACCAGAAGTATCCCCGAAGTTATAACCGAGGATCTTTTAACAAAAATTTTATGGATACACAATCCTCAAAGGACTGGTGATATTGCCATAACACAAGATATATCTATTTTCCAGTCATCTAGATATGTTGATTATTCAGTTTTGAACAAGTTTAGTGAATGTATAAAAGATTATGTAAAGGATATGCCTGATAGCGAAAACTATATCGGAGATATTTATAGAAATCAAGATTTAATTTATAAACTGAAAGAAGTAACAAACATTGAACCTGAAGAAGATCTTAAAGACGAATATTATAATATAATTTCTGAATATGTCAGAACAAATAAGCAACATGTAAACGATATTAAAAAAATTTATGAAGATGAAATAGAACAAGCTATGGCTATGATGGACAAGATCAAATATGAGAAGGAACAACAAGAAAAGCGGAACTCTGAAATTCAACGAAACTATAATGAAGAAATAGAACATAATTATAACATGTTATTAAATTTGAAAAATACGGCTGATAGAAAATCACGTACCATTGTCAATATTATAGTTCCTATTATATATGTTAGTTTGGTTTGTTTTATTTACTATCTTTCTAAAAAAATAAACCAATCAATTTTGGAACTGATTGTTGCTATAGGAACTATATTTCTCCCTCCAATTTGTACTTATGTTAATATTGCACTAAAGCAAAAATCATTTAGTATTACAAAAGTTTATAATTACATTTTAACTAGTGCACAAAATTACTATTATAAAAAACTAAATATTGATATTAAATATTTTGCAAAGCTCGAGGATAAATTTAACAATGTAATTTCTCCAACAAATAAAAAAATGTCAATTTAATTATGTAGGTTGTTTTTGTGTTGTCTTTGTCTATAATACTATACATAAAAAAATTATACACTCATGTTTCTTAAGCCCCGGGGAAATTCCCCGGGGTAAAACTTACTATCTAAATTCTGTTATTGTGCTTGTTGGCTCAATCACCTTAGGTGGAATATTTCTATTGCTCTTCTTATTAAGATATTCTTTCATTTTATCAAATAAATTCTGTACAAACTGTCCTGTTTGTTCCCTAGTCCAGATCTTCTTATAAGTATTAGGTAACATAGAATAGAACTCATCTACAACCCACTGGAACTTAATAGGACCTGTTCCTTTTCCATACTTATCTTCTGCAGCAAGCATAAGCATATATGCCTGTTTCTTTAGCTCAGATAGCATAGCTCCTTTGCCATATTTTTTGTATATGGATACAAAGTACACTATGGCTATCACCGCAACTAATATAATCCAACCATACTCATACATAAAATTCATACCTTTTCCTCCTCGAAAATTTATTATAGAACCAATTGAACACCACTAGCTTCAACCCACTGAATACAGCTTGGATTGATATTTACCAAAATGTAATCAGTTTTTTCCTCTGTATTTAATGTCCTTGCAAAAATGTTAAAAGGCTCATGTATCTTTCTTAAAATAGTCTTTGTCTTGGTAGCTCTGGATGGTTGTGAGTAACATGCTAATCCATTTGTACCCTTAAGCTTTCCTTTGCAGATAGGCTTCAGATTATTGATATTATCCATAAGGTTAAACCCTCCTTGCTCTGGCCTTAATCTCATTCTAATCTCTGTTCTTACTATGTCCATACTCTTATTGTATTTAGAGAACCAATGCATTACATCTCCATGGTTTGAGGCTATTCCTAGCTTGTACCCTTCGCAATGGCATATTACATTTTTTTCTGATAGATTGAACTTCTTGCAAAGATACACAGTTAACTCTATTGCTTGCTGATATGCCTGGCTGAAATACACTGGATCATCAAGACCATCCTCACATATTTCAAAGCTAATGTACCCCATATAGTTTGCAGTACCCTTATTCCCTTTGCCACTGTGCCATCCAACCATGTCCCATGGTAATGTCTGATAGGTACGAACTACTCCATTTTTATCCTTACCAATAAAAGCATGTACACATACACTACGACCACCAGGCTTAGGTCGATTCCAGTCTGTTCCGTTTTTATTCACCCCCAGAATACCATCATCAGGGCTAACATATCTGCTTAAATTAGGATTATTAGCACCTGTTGAGTGCCACATGATACCTTTAACAGTATGCTTTTTCCCTGCTTTGTAGCAATCATTATTAGTCAAAAATCTTTGTCTTATCTCAAACAAAGCTATTCCTCCTTTCCTTCGTTAATGTCTTCATCATCTAGAACTTTATCTTGTTTCCTTTTTGTCCATTTAATTAGCCATCCCACGTCTCCCCCTGCATCCTCTAAGTTCTCTAGGATAGATTGAGCTTCCCTGAGGAACATCATTGTGTAGGCAAATGTCCCTAAAAATATGCCTATTTGCTCTAAAAACGTAACCCTGTATGCAAGTCCTGATAGTATTGCTACAACTAAATATGTCTTAAGTTTAATGCTTGTCTTACTCCAAAAGGTGCCACTAAATATTACTCGAGTCTGTACTGCTTTTCTGTACCCTCCTGCCTGCTTAGAAAGTGCCCAATATTTCGTTATGATGTCTAAGGCCATTGCTCCAGCAAGAGCGAATGCTGAATATAAATATGCACCATTGGGAAACATTACAAATGTTAATGCTGTCAAAAGAGCACTCCATATCGGCTTGGTTCCACTCCAAACTTTTTCAATATATTGTGTGAACTGTTCCATGTCACACCTCCGTTTTTTATAAAAATAGGCAAAGAAAAAAGACTATCTCTAGTCCCTCTTTGTCTTATAAATTACTTCGCTTTATTATCCCTATGCGACATATTCCTGCCCAGTAATCGTTTTAAATTCTTCTGCTGTAAT
>DAMCZI010000023.1:0-81531 GCA_032095175.1 Clostridiaceae bacterium | reverse complement strand
TTTGAGTATTATTTATTACATTTGATTATATTATTAGTGAACTGTTAATAACCCTTTGAATAGTTTTCAACTGCTATATCCTTCTTTTCCTCAATTCCAACAAGGTCTAAAAGATAATCAATTCTTTTTGAAAGAATATCATCTTCTATTCCATATATCTGGCCATAATACCATAGGTTTTCCCTTCCTGTAAGCCTCCAATAAATAATTCTCTCTCCGCCTGCTACCATGTTTATTCTTCTTTTAACCTGCATTGAATTTTTTACAACATCTATTCCATCAAGTGTAATGCCCCCTGAGGTAGGAAGGAGAAGGGTCGAAAGCATTTTTATGGTTGTGGTTTTTCCTGCTCCATTTATGCCAAGAAGTCCCACAATCTGGCCTTTTTCAATTTCCATATTTAAATTTTTAACTGCCTCAACATTTCTTTTCTCAGATTTAAAAAAGCTCTTTTTGATTTTTGTTTCATATGTCTTTTTTAAATTTTCAACCTTAATCATAAAACTTCCCCCTATCCATGAATTTTTTCAAGTGCAATAACTTCTATCCTTTTCATAAGCCTAAAGCCTATAAGACAGTAGATTGAACTAATTGCTAAAAGGTAGATTATTCTTCCCATTTGTTCTCTTATTCCAAGCCCTAGAAGTGAGGAATTTCTAATAAGAGTAATGGCATCTGTAACTGGAATAAGCCTTGAAACTACCTGAATACATCTTGGCAGATATTGATAAGGAAATGTTATTCCACATAGTAAAAATAGAAGTGCAAATAATGTATTCTGCGAGATGTATGTATCTCTAAAGTAAAGCATAATACATGCTAGCACCATCGAAAGTGAGAAAAATGAAAACAGTCCCAATATAAAAGTAACTATAAATGATAGAAAGTTGAAATTCGAAAATCTAACTCCAAAGGGAATACTTAAAAGAATCGTTATAGCTATTTCAAAGCTTGTTGTTATTGTCTGCTGAAGCATATTCCCCATAAAATACTGCACTCTTTTAAAAGGTGCAAGCATCAGACTCTCCAAAGTTCCTTGCCTTAATTCAGTTATAAGACTTCTACTTACATTTAAGCATGTCCTTATAACATAAAGGTAAACAGCAGTACCAACAATAACATAACTCATATAGTCACCTGTACCTGTGTATGCATGAAATGAGCTTTTCATATTTCCTTTAAACATCAAGCTATACATAAAAAATGCTGAAAGAGTCGTGTAAATACCAGTCAGCAAGTTCCCTATGAAAAAATCCTTAGGATATGCCCTAAGCTGAATTGTAAAGTTTCTTGTAAAAGTCGCCCGAAGAGTTCTAAACTCCATAACCATCTCCCCTTTCATCAAAATCAATTAACTAATTAGTTAATCATTTAATACTATCCCTTAAGGTGCATAGATTATATTCAAGGAAATAATAAAAGTCAATACACAATTTCAAAATAATAGGGAGCAGGTAGATGCATTTTAAGCATCCATCTGCTCCCTATTTATATTCCATAATCTTTAACTTCTGCGATTTTTGAAATAATATGCAATTCCAGGTACACAAACAATAACTCCGATTAATAGTATGGCATAAAGCTGAGCATTTAACATCCAATTAAAATGCTCTGGATCATAAGTATGTATGCCAGGAGTGTCTGGAATGAAATAACTTCTAGTTAGCCAATATGATAATACAGGTGCAAAAAAAATTATTATAATTCCAGCAAATAAAGAAAGTGGCTCTAAATATTTACCCGATTCATTATTTTTATAACTCTTATGCAATGTTTTTTCCGTTTCGTCCTCTTCCTTTGCTTCTGGTCTCTCAACCATCTCATTGTCACAATCGCTACAAGCCTTACATAATACTTTTTCTGTTTCTTCTTCTTTATTTTCTTCTCCTAGTTTTTCGGTCAGTTCATTACCACAATCACTACAAACTTTAAATCCTTCTCTATATTCCGTTTTACACTTAGGACACCACGGCATATGCTTAAACCTCCCATTACCTTGTTACCATTATTTTACTCCACCAAAATTCACTTAGCAACACCATATCCATTGCCTGTGCCCTTTATGTTTACCCATTGATTTTCATCAAAAATTCTTCTTTTCTTTCCATTATCTCATTACCTATATGTTTCACATAAATGATTCTACATTGCTCGACCCCAAACATTTATGCGAAATCATATTCCTTGATTCATTAATCGCACAACACCCAATGTAAGATCTTTAGTGCATTAATATAGTAATGCTTTCTCTACGTTTTCAAAGCCTAATCTATCAATCATCCTTCCAAATCTTTCACCAGGCATTCCATTTTCCTTATAGAAAAGCAGAGCCTTCTCTATAACATCCATTGCCTCTTCTTCGGTGAATATCCTGCTTAAAGGTTGTCCAGCCCTTGAGGTTCTTCCCCATAGTCCTCCTATGAAAACCTTAACTCCCGCTGTTTCAGTATTTACAGCTTTGAAATAGCATTTATCAATACATAATCCACAATTTAGACATTTATCTTTATCAATTGTCGTCTTTCCGTCAACCATCCTGGCAGCCTTCATCTTACATTCTGCTTCCACTGCACATTTTTTGCAGCCCTTACATTTATCAGGATCAACAACTGGCTTTCTCTGTCCCATTATTCCTATATCATTCAAATTTGGTTTTAAACAGTTATTTGGACATCCTCCAACACATATTTTAAACTTATGAGGAAGTGTTACATCATGCCATCCTAAGTAGAATCTTTCATGAATCCTTTGATTTAACCCTTGAGTATCAATCAACCCAAACTTACAAACAGTTCCCTTGCATGACATAACTGGTCTAACCTTTTTCCCTGTACCACCAGTATAAAGACCAACTTTCTTGAATTCTTCCTTAACCTTTTCAATATCCTCATACTTTATCCATGGAATTTCAACAGTAAGCCTTGTTGTAAGACTCATAGTTCCCCTTCCATACTTTTCTACAATATCAGAAACCTTCCTTGCCTCTTCTGGAGTTAGCGTACCATTCCCCGTTATTACTCTGCAAGCAAAATGCTCCTTATCCCTTTGAAGAAGAAATCCTTCCCCCTTTAGTGAAGCAACCTCTTCTGCTGCTAAATTCAAACTCATCCTTTGTTCCCCCTTTAGCTTATTACACCATAGTTTTATTACTACTATCTTACATTTAAAATATTATAAAATCCAATTAACATTTGTAATGAAACTATAAGCAAAACTTATAGGTAAGTTAATAAGGCGTATTAAAAAATAAGCAAGTGGTTATTTGAAAGGCAGGATTGTAATCCATTTCTTTTCAAATTGCCACTTGCTTGTTCCTTATTTATATTTTATTTGTTTGAAGATTACTCACAATATTTCTTCTCCTATATATGCTCAATATCAATCCCACCATGATCATATTCATAATAGATTGGCTCCCGCCATAGCTTATAAATGGAAGCGATACTCCCATAACAGGGATTAAGCCTAGTATCATAAGTATATGTAATATAAATTGGACAGCAAAAACAGTTGTAAAGCCAATCATCATTAGCTTGCCATAATCATTTTTAATATTCTTTGCTGTATGGGTTATACGAAGTAAAAATACAGCAATTAGTGTAACTAAAATAACTCCTGCAGCCCATCCAAAAGTGTATATAATGTAAGCAAACATAAAGTCAGTATGAATATCTGGAATAACCTTCATTGGATTAGCAGAAGGTCCCTGCCCCCAAAAGCCTGCTGAATGAATTATTTTATATAGCATTGAATTTATATATCCACTTCCTAAAGGATCCCTTTTAGGATCTAAAAAAGCAGTAAACCTTTCAATTTTATATAGAGGCCATCTAAATGCATCCAATATCAATATTACAATACCCGAACCAACTAACATTAACATATACTTCAATTTGAATCCTGAAGCAACTGCAATAGTCATAAACATTACTGAATAAATAAAAGCTGAAACAACTGATGGATATACCATCATAAGAAAAACTGGAGCTGCATACATCAACAAGCTATATAGTAGTTTTTTAGGTTCTTGCCAATTCCAATCTTCAAAAATACCAGGTAGAGCAATCGCAAATAGGACTGTGCTTATTTGTGCAAAATTAAAGGTTATGCCATGTAAAGAAATACCTCTGGTCTTGCAAGTAAACAGTAAAAATAACAAAGTTACTACATAAATATATTTTGAAAGAGGTTGTATTTTCCTGTAATCAAAGAAGTATAATCCAAGAGCAATTATTAACCCAGTCAAGTTAAATATAAGGCTTTTAGTAAAGTATGAGGAAGATATCTCACGAGCTGAACTATTCACTATAAAGTAAAGGGATAATAACCCAACTCCAGTAAATATCAATGTAAGAATCACTAACCTCCAATCTGGCTTTGGTTTATGTATCCTGTTCAATTTCTTTCCCACATCAAAAGCATCACCCATCTGAGTTATTGCCTTTTCCACAGCCTCATCTTCAGTTAATTCCTCTGCAATATATTCCTCAGACAATTCTCTAATATGACTTTCAAGCTCTAGTCCAATGTCATTATGAATCTCATGGAATTTTATTTGTGAACATACATCATCAATATACTCACGGATTTTATCATTATTTTCTACTCCCATACTATTTCCTCCATTAAAACTTGATCTACTGCTGTACGAAAAGTAGTCCATTCATCCTGCTTCTGTTTTAAGCCTGATTTCCCCTTGCTTGTTATTCTATAGTATTTTCTTTTTCGGTTCCCCTCTCCTTCATCCCAATAGGATTCAACCATTTCTTCCGCTTCCAAAGAATGAAGTATAGGATAAAGCGTTCCTTCTTTAAAACTAAACACCCCGCTTGATTTCTTTTCAATCTCCTTAATCATCTCATAGCCATACATTGGCTTGCGATCAAGCAAGGTCATGATAAGAATAACTGTACTCCCCTTAAGCAACTCCTTGTTAATTTTCATAATACACCACCTCTATACATCGAATCACTATACATAGTATATCTATGTATCATTATAGATGAACTTTGCTAAAATATCAACAACAATTATAAATCTTATTTATAACGATTAAATGTGTAAACTGTCGTACATTTATATTTTTTTGATAAAGCATATGTGAGTAGACTGAAGGAAATTTTGCAGTCTACTCGCTAAATGAATATGAGATGAGATTTACTTAATGTAAGCCATATGTCGTTATAATATTAACTGTTTTTTGAATTTCAAAGTTACAGAGTTAAGGTATTATAAAAACTAAATAAACAAGCTTTTTTCTCCTGTATAATAAATAATAAGTCTGTGCAGTGCCCTAGAAGAAGCAATATATAACAACCTTTTATCAAGCTTATTTGAATAATTTTCTCTAGAGACATCGTATATTATGACAGCATCAAATTCCAAACCCTTTGACATATAAGAGGAAATTACAAATATACCTTTTGGTATTTCTTCCTCACCTGTATTTATGAATTTTATATCAATTAATTTTTTTAATCTTTCATAGGTATTAACTGCTTCTTTTTGTGTTTTGCAAATGATAGCTATAGATTCATAACCTTGTTTTAAAAAGCTTGCAATTCTGTCTACAATTGAGCTATCAATCTGCTCTATAGATTCCTTAAAAATAACTTCAGGTTCTTCTTCATGTCTTTCAAAAGCAATAACATCACTCCCCATATCAATGAGTCTTTGATTAAATCTACTTATTTCATAGGAAGATCTATAGCTTTTATTTAAAAAGAGTTTTGTGCTTTTTCTTTCATCCAATATTTCATCTATAATATCATACAATGATACATCCACATCAGAATTAACTGTCTGATTTAAATCTCCTAATACAGTATATCCAGCATCCTTAAACAGCATTTTAAAAACTTCATACTGCATAGGGCAGTAATCTTGAGCTTCATCTACTACCACCTGTCTTATCTGTGAAAATGGATTGGTTCCTTCTATACAAAGTTTTAGGTATAAAAGTGGTGCATAATCCTCAAAATGAATATTATTTTTCTCAATTTCATACTTTGAATTCAATAATATTTCCTTTATATTCATTGGCAGGTCAAGTCCCTTTGATAACTTCAAAAATAAAGTTTCATTTGTAAAAAGCTCTTTATAAAGTTCATAATAATCAATCTCTGTAAATTTTCTTATTTTTTCAACCAGTATTTTGGTTTTCTTAATTGATAGGAGCCTACTGTAAGGCTTTATCTCAAACTGATGTATAGATTCATTAGCTACTATTTGTTCAAGCTTTTCACATATTTCCTTTTGTAGAGGGTGCAGCTTTTCTAGTAGCTTAGCCTCTATTTTTTTTAAACGTTTAGCCATTGGCATATTAATGCTATTATTTAATAGAGCACTTTTTATTTCTTGTTTTGTCTCAATAATCTTGCCATTGTAATACACATCCTCTATCGGTATCATTCTTCTCTCATAATACTGTATAAATCTTTCAATAATATTAACGAGTGCCATTGAACCTTTAAATTCAATTACTTGGTTTCGTATATTTGCTTCCTCATTACTGGAGGCTGTAATAATTGTTTCCAATTGAGTGCTTTTGCTTTCCAGTTGAAATCTGTGATTAAACTGATTGTCAGCAATTTCATCAAAGGTAATCTCTTCAACATTTTCCTCCCCAAGCTCTGGAAGAACACTTGAAATATAATTACTGAAAATGCTGCTTGGCGAAATTATAAGTACATTGTTAGAGCTTAATCCTTGATTACTACCTTGATAGAGTAAAAAAGCTATTCTGTGCAGTGCTATTGATGTCTTTCCACTTCCTGCAGCTCCCTGCACAATTAAAAGTTCATTCTCCGTATCTCTTATGATAATATCCTGCTCTTTTTGTATAGTAACTACAATATTTTTCATTTTTTCAGAAGCATTGTAGCTTAAAGCTTGCTGTAGCATTTCATCTGTTATTCTAACACTGCAGTCAAAAAAATATTTCAATCTGGAATTGTCAATTTTGTATTGCCTTTTAAGTTTTAGTTCCCCAGCTATACTGCCTTTGGAGATTTTATAGGATGCCCTTCCTAATTCATATTGATAAAACATACTAGCAACCGGAGAACGCCAATCGTGCACAAGTATCTCATAGGTTTGTGAATCCATTACACCATGTAATCCTATATATATTCTTTCTGTATCACTAAATCCATCCTCAACAAAGTCTATTCTTCCAAAATAAGGGTTAGTAATCATTCCTCTATAGTATTCCAATATCTTAAAGGTATTTACATAGCTGCCTGTTTGACTGCTTACTTCTGAAAGATGCTGATTAACTTCAGTCAATTTCTCAAAATCATTTGTAAAATGTACCGAATCCTCCCACATTTCTTTCCTTGAAGATATAAGTTTTCTTTTTCGATTTAAAAGTACTTCATCACCTCTTTCAATTTCACTTTTTAAGAAATCCACTGTTTTTTTAAGATACTCATTTTCCTCTCTTTCTACCATTTCATGGTTTTCCATATCATCACTCCCATAAAATTAATAATATACTTGACAGGTATTGATATAAGTGATAAAATATAAGTGTAAAATAGAATGATATAATTGTTTGCATTATGTACATCATTCTATTTTACCACAACAGAGAAAATAGGTATATACCTATTTATTTTTTTACCTATTTTTCTCTTCATTTGGTCTATATTCAATTCAAATTCAAATTCTTCAAGGAAAATATTGATAATTTCAAAAATATATGTTATCTTTAAATTAGAATTAGGAGGTGAAAGATGATGAAACAAGTCTTTGTTAATACAATTTTAGACAGACTACCAAATTTCTCAATAACAGCAATCCCAGTTTCATACCAAGGGGGTAGTGTGTCCAAAATTAGATATTGTATTAACTAAGGCAAGTAAATCATCTTTAACACGGAGAATATTTCCCGGGTAAGGTTTTCTTGCCCGGGTTTTGTTTTGCATGTATATTTCAAGGGATAATTATACCACTGTACACTTCTTATCTCTTTCATCCTCAATATAATTGCACCATACCCGGGCAGACTTGTCTGCTCGGGCTTTATTTTTCCTAATAAAAATAAAATCTATATGGGTCGCAAAAATTCTATTACATTTCATCTTCACAAACATCCTAGGGTCGAACCAATGTAGCATGGCTGTTTGTAAAAATAAAATGTAAGAATTTTAATGCAGCCTATATATATCAGGAGGAATTAAAATGATAGAAGTAGCTTTAAATGGAATAAAAAAATATTATGGTGCAGTTAAGGTATTAGACAATGTAACCTTTGAGGTTCATACAGGAGAAAAGGTAGGAATCGTTGGTAGAAATGGTACAGGAAAAACAACAATATTAAAAATCTTATGTGGAATTGAAGGATATGACGGGGGCATCCTCTCAATCAGAAAAGGTGCCGAACTTGGGTACCTTGATCAGATACCTGTATATCCTGAAAATTACACAGCAATGGATGTTTTAAAAATAGCCTTTGAAAAGCTTTACCAGATAAGCAGCCAAACGAAAAATCTCGAAGTTAGTATGGCAGAATTATCTGGAGATGAACTGACCGAGACCATAACAAAATACGGAGAGCTTCAGCATACCTTTGAACATGAAGGCGGCTATGAAATAGACGAAAAAATGAGTAAGGTTTGTACAGGTCTTAAACTAAATGAAGTTTTGATAAAACAGCCCTTCTCTACCCTAAGTGGTGGAGAAAAGACCACTGTAATACTTGCAAAAATACTACTTCAAAGTCCAGAAATACTCCTACTTGATGAGCCTTCAAACCATCTTGATATGGAATCCATCGAATGGCTTGAAGAGTATTTAAGAGAGTATAAAGGTACAGTAGTTATTGTCTCTCATGACAGATACTTTTTAGACAGGGTCGTTACAAAGGTTGTTGAAGTTGAAGATATGGAAACAGTAACCTATATAGGCAACTACTCCACCTATGTTGAAACCAAGGAAAAGAACCTTCTTTTACTGTTCGAAGCATATAAAGATCAGCAAAAGAAGATACAGGCAATGGAGAAAACAATTAAGGATTTAAGGGAATGGGGCAGCCGTGGAGACAATAAAAAATTCTTTAGAAGGGCTGCAAGTATGGAAAAAATGCTTGAGAGAATTCAAAAAATTGAAAAGCCCGTTCTTGATGGAGATAACATTAAAATAAACTTTATAAATGGAGAACGATCTGGAAATGAGGTTATAAAGATCAAGAATTTATCCAAGAGTTTTGATGATAAGCCCCTGCTTAATGATGTCAACCTTATTATTAGCTATAAAGAAAGAACCGCATTGATCGGTAAAAATGGCTGTGGTAAATCAACACTTATAAAGCTTTTACTAAATGAATATGAGACTGATTCCGGAGTTATAGAGTTTGGTTCAAACGTTAAATTCGGATATCTTCCTCAAAATATAACCTTTACAAATGAAGAGCACACAATCCTTGATGCCTTCAGAGATGATATAGCTCTAACAGAGGGAAAGGCAAGGGAATATCTTGCCAAGTTTATGTTCTATGGGGAAAGTGTTTTTAAAAAAGTAAAAAATCTTTCAGGGGGAGAAAAAAGCCGATTAAAGCTTGCAATGCTTATGTATCATGAGGTTAATGTTCTTATACTTGATGAACCGACCAATCATCTTGATATTGATTCCATAGAAACCCTTGAAGATAACCTTAGGGGCTTTAAAGGAACTATATTTTTCGTATCCCATGACAGATATTTTATAAACTCCATAGCAAACAGAATAGTAGAAATAAAGGATAAAACGTTTTTAAGCTATGATGGAAACTACGACTACTACAAGGAAATAAAAAGCAAGGAAAATCAGCAAGCTTTAGATGTAAAAAAACAGCCTGTTGAAAGAAAAGAAAAAACAAAGTCTCAGAAGCCTGTAGTAAAAAATATCAAAAAAGACATTAGCATTATTGAAGAAAAAATACAGGAATTCGAGGAAGAGATAAAGGATATCAGCATGACCATGGAGCAATTTTCTTCAGACTATACAAAGCTTAATGAGCTTTGCCATCAAAGGGCTCATCTACAAAAGGAGCTAGATACTCTTATGGAGGAATGGGTTTCAATGTAAGTATTATGCGCTTGGAAAGCTACCAAAAAAGTAATCCTTCATTAAGGCGTATTAAAGAAAATAACAGGCTCTATATTTATAATTTTGTGAAAGTAAGTTTTGGAAATTACAAAAGGGAGGTGTCTGGGTAACAGGCACTTGAGTTTTGATTAAATAACTCAAAACTCAAGAGCCTGTTACCTCCTCCAATTTGTGATTTTTGACATACTTTTTTCTATATGATACCATTATATATGAGAAAACATTTCTAAATCTCATATTTTATCATCGTGGTTCCATTCTAAAATCCTTTGATTTTAGATTTTGATTCAGAATAAGTCCCATAGTTATAGCTTTGAAAAACTATAGAACTTAAAATATTGGGTTTGTTTTTACAAGCCTAAGGTATAGGAGTTGATATTTGTGATTATACGCAAAGCAAAACCAAATGATGCAGAACAAGTAGCAACACTTCTTTCAACAGCCATAGATGAACTTTCAAGTTCTCTATCAGAATTTAAGGATAAAACACAAATTGTTGCCCTATTAATGCAATTTTTCAAAATGAAGCGAAACCGCTTCAGCTACCAGTATATTGATGTTGCAAAAATCGATAACAATATTGTAGGTATGGTGTTATCCTTTCCTGCAGAATGGATAGACAGATTAAGCATACCCATAGAGGAAAAACTTCCTTCAAATTGTTTAACTAATGGCGAACTTCATGGAAGCAAGGAAATTCCCCTGATCAGCCCTATAGAAGGAGAAGAAGGTGAATATTACATAGATTCAATAGCAGTATCCCCAAAATACAGAAGACAAGGTATTGGAAGGGACCTTCTTGAAGTGGCAAGACTGAAGGGAATAACATATAGAATGGATACTTCCTCACTTATTGTAAATACTCATAACCATAAAGCACGTAAACTATATCAAAGAGTTGGCTATAAGCCCATTGACACATTTGATTTTTCAGGCATGGAATATATAAAAATGGCTAAATCAATTTGTTAACTATATGTTTCACATAAATGATTCTGCATTGCTCGACCCTAAACATTTATGCGAAATATTTTCCTTAGGCGTATTAATTCATTAATTGCACAATAACTTATTTAAGATCTTTAGCGCGATTAATATAAGCACCAAAATCCCAATTAAGTTAAAAAAACTTAATTGGGATTTTAAATATAAGGCCTAGGTGGCAGACACCTAGGCCTTTACTCTATCTTATTACATCGACCTTTCTTCCCTATAGCTTCTTTTTCTTATGTTAATAAATACCTTTACTAACTCCCACCATGATGTAGAAGCCGCACCTATAGCCATCGAAAGTAAAAGCATTCCTATTCCTAAAGACTTAGTTCCAAATACAGATTGAAGGAATGGAATATAAACTATACAGAAAGCCATAACAAGTGCAATACTATTTATTAATAACCTTGTTGTATTCTTTGCTTCATCAAATATATGGAATAGATACTGGGTGTTAGACCTGTTAACAAGAACAAGCATAACATTGGCAAATATCAAGGATATAAGTGAAAAGCTTCTTGCTGTTTCTATAGCCACACCAGAATCAACCATAAAGTGGAATGGTATAAATGCTCCTGCAAACATTGTCGCTCCCTGAAGCAGTACCTTAACAACCATGTCCTTTGTAAGAAGAGGTTCCTCTGGATTTCTTGGAGGCTTATTCATTATATTAGGCTCAGCCTCTTCTCCTTCAAAAATTATGGAGCATGTTGGGTCAATAATCAATTCCAGAAGTACAACATGAACAGGCAGCAATATTTGAGGAATGTTAAACACTGGAGAGAACAGTGCCATGGCTATTATCGGAATGTGAATAACCATTATATACACCATTGCTTTTCTAATGTTATCAAATATTCTTCTTCCATCCTTTACTGAACCAACTATTGTTGTAAAGTTGTCATCCATTAAAATCATGTGTGCAGCTTCCTTAGCAACCTCAGTGCCTCTCTTACCCATTGCAATTCCTATATCAGCATTTTTAAGTGCAGGGGCATCATTAACACCATCCCCTGTCATTGCAACGATTTCACCATTTGCCTTTAAAGCTCTTATTATCTTCATCTTGTGCTCAGGTATAACTCTTGAGAAAACATCACAGTGTTTCACTGCTTCTATAAGCTCTTCACTGGTCATTTTATCTATTTCTTCGCCGGTTATGGAGCAATCCTTATACTTTAACCCTATTTCATTTCCTATTGCAACTGCTGTTTTGCTGTAATCACCAGTAATCATTACTACTCTAATACCAGCCTTCTTACACAGTTCAATTGCCTCATTTACTCCATCCTTAGGTGGGTCCTGGAGTCCAACAAGTCCCTTAAAATTCAAACTATAATCCTCAAGTTCCTCATGAACCTCAGTTGTTACAGCATCGGCAAGTGCAAGAACTCTAAGCCCCCTAGCTGCCATTCTATCAACTTCAGCTTCGATTTTTCTAATTTCACTTTCATTTAACTGACAAAGGGGAAGTATAGTTTCAGGTGACCCCTTTGCTGCTGTATAATACTTGCCATCTATTTCATATACATTTGCCATTCTCTTTGTCTTTGAGTCAAAGGCTATTTTATGAGCTACATCATAGTCATATATCTTTTCAACACTGTCAATATTCTTCTTTGCACTGGCTATTATAGCCTTTTCCATTGGATCATATGGCTCCCTTTCACAGGCCATTATCATAAGTTCACTTAAATCCTTGGATTTAAATTCACTGGCATCTTCCAGCTTCTCATTATGATATACTCTTTTTACTTCCATACTGTTTTTTGTTATTGTTCCTGTCTTATCAACAGCAAGTATTGTAGCTGACCCTAATGTTTCTACAGCCGAAATTCTTCTCATCAAGGTATTATTCTTTGCAAGCCTATATGCCCCAAGTGATAAGAATACTGTCAATACAACAGGAAACTCCTCTGGAATTATCGCCATTGCAAGTGTGATTCCTGAGAGAATACTCTTAATCAAATCGTGATTATAGAAATAAGTTAATACAATAACCATAAGGCATAGGAAAAACCCAACAATTGCAAGGTTTTTTACAAGTGCTCTAGTCTTTCTCTGAAGAGGGGTAAGTTCCTCCTTAGCCTCACTTACCGCCTTGCTTATTTTACCATATTCCGTATTAAAACCTGTGCTTTCTACCCTTGCAGTACACTTTCCAAAGGTAACAAGGGTTCCTGCGTAGATTATATTCTTTTTCCAATAGTCATTATTCTCATTATCTTCATCAACTGTTTTTAAAACTGGCTCAGATTCACCGGTTAATACTGATTCATCAACAAAAAAGTTTGAGACCTCAATAACCCTGCAGTCAGCTGGAATCCTCTCCCCCTCTGCAAGTAAAACAATGTCTCCAGGTACAAGTTCATTACTTTTGATCCTCTTTTTCTTGCCATCTCTTAATACTGTAACTTGAGGAGAGGTCAAATCCTTCAATGCGTTTAGTGCATTTTCCGTCCTCCACTCCTGAACAAAGGTAATGGTTGCCACAAAACCTACAAAAACAAGCATGATTATTGCTTCCTGCGGCTTCTTTAGAAGGAAATAAAGGAGTGCTGTAACCACAAGGAGTAAGAACATGGGTTCCTTAAAAACCCCTAAAAACTTTTTTATTGGATTCGGTTTTTCTTTTTTTACAAACTCATTTAATCCATACTGCTTTTGCAGCTTTTTCACTTCATCTTCCTTTAAACCCAATAATTCTTGACTTATCATACAAACACCTCTTATTGTTAATTGCATTCTCATTTAATAATATATTTATTATATATTATATTCTTCAAGTCCCATAATGTAAAGGGGTTTGTTATGAATATTTGTTCTCATTTGATAATGGTATTCATGATTAGCAGTTATTGTTTCTCAATCAAAAATAGGATGTTATACCAAAATATGTTTGGTATAACATCCTATTTTAAGTTAAATAGTATTCGCTATATACATGTGTACTATGATCAAAATGGGTTACCACTATCTACCTAGAAGCTTCCCTATAAACTGTAGTGCCAGCCCAAAGGTACTTGCATCTGTATAGTCTAGAACTACTCCAGCACCATTTAACGCTCCAGACATTGGATAACCAATTGCCCATGCAAATGGAACTAAAAATCCCAATAGAAGTGATGCAACTATTACACCTCTTCTCCCTCCATAAACATCAGCAAAAACACCAATTATTGCTCCAGACCAGAAATTCATAAAAATTGCTGGTAAAACAACAGTAGGCATTTTAAAAGCTACCATAACTACCGTTGCAAGAATTCCTCCAAGAAGATTGAATATAAATCCTAATACAACAGCAAGTGGTGCATAATTAAATAATGTAGGATAATCAAGTCCTGGTATACATCCTTTTATAAGCTTTTCACTAATTCCCTTAAATGCAGGTATTATCTCATCAATTAACATTCCTACCCCAAATATAACAACTGAAAGTCCTCCAGAGAACTTAATTCCTAGCATGACTAAATATACTATCCAGTTTTGTCCATTAGCACTGGACATTACAATATCCTTTCCAGTTATTATTCCAAGGGCCATCCAAAATATAGCTGCAATTACAGCAACACTTACAGTCGTATCCTTTATCCATTCTAAAGACTTTGGAAGCTTTAGATTATCACATCTTTTGTCCTTATTTCCAAACCACTTTCCAAGCAAACTTCCAAACAACACTCCTGTAGCATCAGAAACAAACAAACTCCATTCATTAGGAAGTCTATCATTTTTTCTCATGCATTGGTGAATTATCAATGGAACAATCCAATAATAGAATCCACAAAATATACCAGCAACAACCATTAAGGTTCCCTTTGAGGTAGTTGTTGGTGCTAAAATTGCAACAGCAAAAGATGCAACAATAACCATAACATGTCCTGTTATTGAAACATATTTATATTTTGTAAACCTTGCCAGTAACAGGTTTATAGTAAAGCCTATTAAAACAGCTATTCCTATCTCTCTTCCGAAGCTCTCCATGGACTTTGCCATAACAAGAAAGTTATTTGGAATGACCCCTTGAACGCCTATCGCCTGCTTAATCCAGCCTCCAAGTGGATCTGTGGCCTCCTTTAAAAGATTAACGCCACCTATTAATACAACAAAACCAATTATGGTTTTAGTTGTGCCTTTAATTATATCCTCTATTGGCTTCTTCTGAAGAACAAGTCCCAACAAAGCAATTAATCCAAATAATATTGCAGGTTGTCCAAATATTTGCGATGCTATAAAATTTAAAATACTCATTCTACTCCCCCATGTTCAAAATAATTATGTCTACTCATTCTCTATAAAGCTCTCTACATCCTTTGTATAAGGTATAGAATCCTGTGCGCCTAGCTTTGTTGCTGCCAGTGCTCCTGCTGCATTGGCATAGAGAAGACTTTCTTCTATATTTTTACCATCTAACAGCTGTATTGCAACTGCCCCATTGAATGAATCTCCTGCTGCTGTTGTATCCTTAGCCTCTATCTTAAATGGTTTTGCGAAAAACTCTGATTTATCATCCAAATAATAGCTTCCCTTTTCACCAAGAGTGACAATTACAGCACCTACACCCTTATCTAATAATTTTTTAGCTCCATCCCTTATTGTAGCTTCTCCAGTCAATCTCTCAAGTTCAGTTTCATTTGGAGTAATTATATCTATAAGGCTGTAGATTTTCTCTGGTAATTCTTTTACAGGTGCAGGATTAAGTAATACCTTTACATTGTTTTCCTTAGCTATTTCCATTGCTCTTTCAATACTCTCAATAGGTACTTCAAGCTGTGTCATAAGCATATTTGATTTCATGATTGTCTCCCGGCTTCTGTTAATCATTTCACAATCAAGTTGTGCATTTGCTCCCGAATACACAATTATGGTATTATCACCTTTATCATCTATAGTTATAAATGCATTGCCTGTTGCTGCTTCTGCCACAACAACATTATCCACATCTATACCTTCATTTTTCAAGCTATCTCTTAACCTTTGACCCACAACATCATTTCCTATGCATCCTATCATTGAGACATCTGCTCCAAGCCTTGCTGCTGCTACAGCCTGATTAGCACCCTTACCTCCCGGATTACTGTTATAATATGTTGCTGTCAAGGTTTCTCCAAGTTTAGGTAGTTCATTAGTTTTTAATGTATAATCAACATTTATGCTCCCTACAACCGCTATCTTCACATGATATCCCCCTTTTAACAGATTCTTTTATCCTTAATTCCGGCTCCAATACAATTATTTTCTCCTTAACCTCTTCCCTCTTAAGTATCTTAATCAAAAGCTCACCTGCTCTACAGCCAAGCTCATAGGTAAACTGGTCTACTGTTGTAATTGGAGGATTTGTAATATTAGTCATATCAATATTATCAAACCCTGTAATTGATATATCTTCTGGAACCTTAATCTTTTTCCCTTTCAAGAAATTAAGGGCACCTATGGCCATTAAATCATTTGCACAGGCAACAGCCGTAAAACTATCCATTTTATTGAGCAAAGCTTCCATGCACCTTGCTCCACCATCCAACTTATAATCTCCATATACTATAAGCTTCTCATTAGGCTTAATACCATTCTCAGCCAATGCCTGAAAATATCCTTCAAGCCTTTCCTTAGAATTACTTGAATACTTTGGACCCGAAATATAAGCTATGTTTCTATGACCAAGACTGAGCAAATACTTAATATTGTTATACATTCCTTTTTTACTATCTGTAAAAACACACGGCAAATCAATATCTTTCCCTCTTCTATCCAAAATAACACAGGGCACATTATTATTTACTATGGTTTTTATATTTTTCACATTATTCTTATCTATTCCCGTATATATTATCCCATCAACTTGATTTTTAATTAGAATATCAATATAGCTGCTTTCCTTTTCAAAGTCGTCATCAGTATCACAAAGAATTGTACTGTAACCATACTTTGATGCTAGATCCTCAACCCCTCTTGCCACCTTTGTAAAGAAGGGATTCGTAATATCCGGCAAAACCAAGCCTAAAACCTTTGTTTCCTTTGTTGTAAGTCCCCTTGCTAGTGCATTAGGAACATACCCAGCTTTCTTAATAATATCTAAAACCCTCTGCCTTGTTTCCTCACTCACTCCATCAGCCTTGTTATTTATCACCCTAGAAACTGTAGCCTTAGAAACATTTGCTCTTCTTGCTATCTCATTTATAGTAACCTTCACAATAATTCACCTAACTCTCTTATTAACATTAAAGCAGTGGTCTAATATGTTTACTGCCATTCTAATTTTACCATATTAAACCACCAAGCAGATGAATTAAAATTAAATCAAGTTTTTTACAGTATCATATATTAAATTTACAAATTTTTCTCTATCAATCTCATAAGCAACATCGACGTTCTTGCTTTCCTTTGTGAACCCATTAAAATCAACTACTGTTCTTCCTAAGGTAAGCTCACTTTTTGTTTCTATCTGAACATTGCATGGTTTTGTTGTTAATATTGTTGGATCTATCAAACATGCAACTGCACATGGGTCGTGGAGTGGTGCTCCCTCAAAGCCCTGGCTAAACTGGTATATTGAGAAAAAGTCCACAAGATCTGCTGCAACATTTCCTGACTTATTTCCAATTGTTCTAAATCTCTCTGTATCTTTCCTATATACAAGGGCCTTTTCAGTTACATCAAGTCCACTCATAGTAATTGGAATTCCTGAGTTAAACACTATCTGTGCTGCCTCTGGGTCTACTAATATATTAAATTCTGCAGATGGAGACCAGTTACCCCTTAGGCTTGAACCTCCCATTAGGGATATTCTTTCAATTTTCTCCTTTACTTCAGGATAAGCAATTAAAAGTGTTGCAATATTTGTTAAAGGTCCTACAGGAACTAGAGTAATTTTCTCCTCTGACTTTCTTATTACATCAATCATTGCCTCAAGTGCAGTTCTATCACTTAGCTTTACGGTTGGTTCTTCGAAAGGATATCCAGCAAGTCCGCTTTCCCCATCAACAACCTCAGTTCCAGTAATTAATTCTCTCAAAAGGGGCTTTGCTGCTCCCCTTGCTACCTCAACATCAGCCTTTATAAAGCTTAAAACCTTAAGTGCATTAAGAGTTGTTTTTTCTATACATCTATTACCTGCAACCGTAGTCACAAGTTTAACATCCAGCTTATCACTTCCAAATGCCATCATTAAGGCAATGGCATCATCATGACCTGGATCACAATCAATTATTATTGGCTTTCTCATATTTTTCTCTCCTTATCTTGTTTTCTTTTGATATCTTCTTTGATGAATAAATAACCAATCCAAATATAGTTGTTATATATGGCAGTGCCTGTATGAATTCTGGTGGTATATTAAAGGATGACAATGAATTCGACAATGCATCAGCAAATCCAAACAATAAAGACGCTAGGAAGGTTCCTAATGGTGTATCTCCTCCCATTGCAGCTGCAACTATTGAGATAAAACCTCTTCCTGCAGTCATGTTTGTTGAAAACCATGATACATAACCCATTGACATATAAACGCCACCAAGTCCTGCAAGAACTCCACTTATAGCTAGTGCTATATATTTTATCTTCATTACACTTATTCCAACTGAATCTGCAGCATCTTCATTTTCACCGACAGCTCTTATCTTAGTTCCAAGTGGAGTTTTATATAATAAATAGTATATAAACACAACTGACAACAAGGATACATATGTAAGCACATTATGTCCCGAAAGTATTGTTCCTAAAATTGGTATTTTGTTTATGAGCGGAAGAGTTATCCTAGGAAGTACCATACTCTTTAATGAAGTTGAGATACCCTTGTCCTTTGTAATTAAAAACAAAAGAAACACCGTTCCACCACTTGCCATAAGGTTGAGTGCAATTCCTGCAAGTATTATATTAGTCTTTAGCTTTAATCCAAAGTATCCAAGTATTAATGCAATAATAACACCTGCAATCACACCAGCTAAAAGCCCTAAAATGCAGCTTTGTGTGAAGGCACTTACAACAACACCAGTAAATGCCGCCATAAGCATTATACCTTCCAATGCAATGTTAAATACACTGGCCTTATTGGTTATAAGTGCAGCCATTGCAGCAAATAAAATAGGTGTTGTAACTCTTAAAACAGCATATAAAAATTGTGCTGAAAACACTAAACTAATGACTTCCTTCATTCACCTTCACCCTCTCCATGTTTTCCTTGCTGCTTTTATATATCATTTTATGCTTATAATGAGCCAAGAAGCTTTCTGCAGTTATAAGCATTATCATTATCCCCTGTATAATAGCAACGATCTCACTCTGAACATCTGTCATTCTTGCCATAAGATCAGCGCCAACTCTTATGTATGCAAGGAAAAATGCTGCAACTGGTACTAAAGCAGGATTGTTTCTAGCTATTGTTGCTACAATAACACCATCCCAGCCATATCCCGGAAGCTGCTGCCATTGAAATCTCTTGTAAATACCCAATAATTCAGTGGCTCCACCCATACCAGAAATAACACCTGCTATTATTTGTGAATATAAGAATATTTTCAAGGTCTTAATTCCTGAATAATTTGCAAACTTATCATTTTGTCCTGTAACTCTTAACTCATAACCCCATTTGGTTCTATAAATGTAGTAATAACATATGATAACTAATGCTATACATATAATAATCCCCACATGAATTCTTGTTCCAGGTATCAGCCTTGCAAGCCCAGCATTATTTTGAAACTTATAGGATACTAACGAACCTGCCTTTGGATCCTTTAAAAAGTTATTGATTATATATATTCCCAAAAAGAAGCATATATAATTTATCAACAGTGATGAAACTAGTTCATTTGACTTCCATTTATGCTTCAATACTGCTGGTATTAAACAAATCAAGCCTCCACATAATCCTCCAACCAAAATTGCAGCTATCGGATGCAATACTGGTGGAAGATTAAATTTAATTGCTATTGCCGATGCACCAATAGCACCTATAAAAAACGCACCTTCCGAAGCTAAATTAAACTGATTGGTTTGAAATATCATTGTAAGTGCAAGTCCTGTAAAAATCATAGGGATTGACATTTCAATTACATTTCCAATATGTCTTAAGCTATCTAAAGGACCAACAATAAAGCTATTAAGAGCCTTTAATGGTTCCTTGCTTACACATAATATAATTATTAACGCTATGCCTAATGCAATTAACACTGCTATAATTGTTCTTAATATTTCAAACCAGGTATTCTTTCGTGTGTTATTCATGCAATGCACCCCCAACTTCTTCTGGAGATTGTTTCTTTATTCCAAGCATATAAAGTCCCAACTCGGATTCTGTAACCTTTGAAGCATCCTCAAAATATGCTGCAATTTCCCCATTGTACATAATAATCAAGCTATCACTTAACTCTAAAACTTCATTTAAATCTGCTGAAATTAAAAGTACTCCACTTCCATTATCCCTTAATTCAACAATTCTTTTTCTTATAAACTCAGTTGCACCGACATCTATACCTCTTGTCGGCTGGTCTGCCACCAAAAGCCTTGGATTGGATGAACATTCTCTGGCAACAACAACCTTTTGAATATTTCCTCCTGAAAGCATTCCAACCTTTTGATTTATGGAGCCGCACTTAACACCATATTCCTTAACCAGCTTATTAGCAAACTGATTAATATGGTCCATTTTAAATAGCAGCTTCCTGTTAAATTCCTCTTTATAATACTTATCAGATATTAAATTTTGCTCTATGCTCATATTCCCAGCAATTCCACATACCATTCTATCCTCTGGGATGTGTGATGTACCAAGATTTCTAATCTCTCTTATATCTAAATCCTTTATTTTTTGATCACATATTCTAATTTCCCCGGTGTTGATTTTTTTAAGACCATTTATTAACTCTACAAGCTCACTTTGTCCATTCCCTTCAACACCTGCTATACCAAGAATTTCCCCACTTCTTACACTAAAGGAAACATCATTTAATGCTTTTTTACCTACATCATTAATATAGGTTAAATTATTAACCTCAAGTACTTTTTTCCCTGGCTTTGCCTTTTCCTTTGAAATTTTTAGGATAACATCTCTTCCAACCATAAGTCTTGAAATATCCTCTTCAGAAACCTTGCTGGTTTCATGGACACCCATACTTCTTCCATTTCTCATTATGGTTATTCTGTCGCATATTTGCTTAATCTCATGAAGCTTATGTGAAATGAATATGATGGTGTGGCCATGTTCCTTTAAATAAACCAACTCTTGGAAGAGTTCCACAGTTTCCTGAGGTGTTAAAACTGCTGTAGGCTCGTCTAGTATTAAAATTTTCGCTCCTCTAAGAAGCGCTTTTAATATTTCTACCTTCTGTTTCAAGCCAACAGGAAGATCATCAACCTTTGCCCTCGGGTCCACATGAAGATTATAGGTTTTAGAAAGATTTTCAGTAATTTCAATAGCCTTTGCAGCATCAATAAACATACCCTTTTTAGGCTCAATTCCTAAAACCATATTCTCTGCAACAGTCATGGAAGGAACAAGCTTAAAGTGCTGATGTACCATTCCTATTCCATGTTTAATTGCAGCAGAAGGACTAGTAATGTTAATTTTTTCTCCATTAAGGTATATTGCTCCCTCCTGCATGCTTTCCAGACCAAATAATATTTTCATTAATGTTGATTTTCCTGCACCATTTTCTCCAACGAGAGAATGTATTTCACCTTCTACAATGGAAAAGTTAACACCCTCATTTGCAATGATACCATTAGGGTATACCTTGGTTATTTTCTCCATTCTTAAAAGCTCTTTCTTCATAATAACTCTCCATTTCGCTTAGTTATGATAAATTTAAAGGCAGATTCTAAAGTTATGCATCATATTATGTGTTTTTGAACCTGCCTCATTTATATTCTATTATTTTACAGAGTTTCTTATTGCATCTATCTTACTTGCGTCCATTCCAAACGCTGTATCAACATTAACTTCTCCCTTTACTATCTTTTCTTTAATTGTGTTTATTTCTTTTCTAATATCTTCTGAAACGACTTCATTATAGATATCATTTTCTGCAATTCCTATACAATCTTCCTTAAATCCAAGAGCCTCTGACTGTCCGAAGGCAAGCTTTCCATCTTTAAATAGCTCAAATGCTCTAAGGATTGATACGTCTACCCTCTTTAACAATGAACTGCAAATTATTTTTGCTTTTTCTGGGTCTGTATCCTTAAATAATAGTGCTTGGTCACTGTCTACTCCAAGTGCATATTTCTTAGTTTCCTTTGCTGCATCTATAAGTCCAAGACCAGATTGTCCTGCAACGTTAAATGCTATATCTACACCCTTGTTATACTGTGAAAGAGCCATTTCTTTTCCCTTGGCTGAGTCATTAGGTGAACCAACATAGGAAATTGAAACCTTAATATCATTATCAACACTCTTTGCTCCCTGTATGTATCCAACAAGGAAATCGTTTATAACTGGAATATCACTTACTCCTAAAAATCCAATCTTGTGCTCTGTGTTTGCAAAAGGCATCTTTGAATTAGTTACCTTTGCTGCAAGTGCACCTATTACATAAGCACCTTCATTTTGCTTATAAAGTATTGAGTATACATTTTTATAATCTCCCTTGTCATAATCCACTGCTGTATCAAATATTACATATTTTTTATCTGGATAATTTGGAGCAACTGCCTCAAATGGTTCCTTCATCTGCCATGTTCCTGCACAAATCAAATCCCAATCCTGTTCTGAAATATCTTCTAGGGTTGGCTGCCATTTAGTCTGATCATATCCCATTTCTATTGTCTTTGTTTCAACACTATCACCGTACTTTTCTTTTATCATCTTCATTCCAGCATCAGCTGAATCATAGAAGGACTTATCGCCTAATGTTCCATTTATAAGCATAACAACCTTTAGCTTCTTTCCATCCTTCTTTTCTTGCTGATTGTTATCTGCTTGCTTACTATTACCACAACCAGTAAGAAGCAGTGATGATACTAATGCTAAACTAATTATAAAGCTCACTATCTTTTTCATACATATCCCCCTTAAATATCATTTAAGACATAATTTTTATAAGATTCTGAATTTTTGGGTCGTATAAACACTTCAAGCGAATAAATTGAATCATTTCATTTTACGTAACCGGTTTCGTAACTCTTTTTTCATTTTACAATCTGTATATACAAAAGTCAACATATATTATCCAATTTTGTCATCGTTCATCACGTTTTTCCATTATTATCCCCAATATCTGCTATTAATCAATCAAAAATATAGTGGCCTACCAAAGAATATTTGGTAGGCCACTATATTTTAAGCAAGTACCACTTGCCAAGCTCTTTTCTCTATGAATCAACAATACTTTGTCGCAAATTACTTATCATTTTCTAAATAAGTAAAAATGAATATCTCTTGCTTATAAAATCCATAATCCTCCCTGCAATTACTTTGTGTCCATCAGGGTTTGGATGTATTCCATCACTACATAGGAGTTTTCTATAGTCTGGCTGTTGAAGAAAGGCGGATCTTATATCAACCCAAGGTGTGTTAGTTTCTACCGATGCCTCTATTATTGCAGAGTTATACCTTTCCTGCCACCAGTATATTTTATTTTTCGTTCCAAGCCACTTTAGTATTCCAGTTGCCTTTTTTTCATCATTTTTGCTTATCCAATCGAAGTACCTGTCAGAATCAATTGGAGGAATCGAAAAAACCACTGGGAACATACCCTCTTTCCTAAGACAGTTAATAAGATTATGTAGAGAGTTTTTAAAAATATCAAAATCTGTATTAGGATTATGGTCTTCATCAGGACTCGATGCAACCTCATCCCAATTAAAATCACAATCATTTCCCCCAAATTCAATAACAACTATATCAGGATGGATCTTCACTACATCATTATCAAGCCTTTCAATTCCTTTTGTTATTGTATTTCCAAATCTTGATGCATTATATATATTCAAATTTATCTTGCCTTCAATAAGAGATGTGTAATTATCCTTTAGAGTAACATAACGCTTCTTCTCATCATCGTATATTACCCCCTTTGAAATAGAATCTCCCAAAAGCATGCAGTTGTATTTTTCCTTAATAACCATATTATCGCCCCCTGGTTATATAACTTATTTTCTATATTGAAGTATATGTATATTCAAAAGAATATTTATATGTTTATTTGTCTTTATTATATCACTATCGATAATGTTGTCAATAGTGATATGGTTATCAATAGTGATAACATTTGAAATTGTATATACCCGACTTTATATATTCTTATTTCTTAATTGTAAAAACAAAAATCTACCAGGTAATATTTGTAATATTTGTTAAATAGATTTATAATTATAGTGTAGTTTTCCTATCGGTGACTATAGTTATACTCTGTTAATTTCTTCGATGATATACTATTTATTTCAGTATTACCATCGCTAAAGTATTAAAAATACATAGTCATCGGTTAAATTGGCGCTCTTTAAACTTAAATATTATATTACAACAGCCAATTATAAATATTTTCTAGGAGGTATGAAAATGAATAGGAAAAGGCTACTATCCCTTCTTATGATGGTTCTTTTTATTTTTAGTATGACTTCTACTGTCTTTGCAAAAGAAGATACAAATATTCAAAATGCATTAGCACTGGAAGAAAAGAACGCAAAGATCACTAAGGAAGATGCTATTAAAATTTCAATCAAAGCTTTTAAAAATTACTTCAATATTGAGCTTGACACTAAACTATACCAAAACGTATGTAATTTTGAAGATGGTTATAATGAACGAACTCGTTATGTATGGCACTTAAACTGGAATAAATTCGATGAAAAAAACCAAATGAATTTTAGCACCTCAATTGATGCAGATACAGGAAAAATATTATCCATAAGTAAAAACCGATATTCAAACGAAGTTCCTAAGGTTCCTAAATATACAAGGGAACAATCACAAAAATTAGTTGAAGAATTTATTGAAAAAATAAATCCTGGAGCTTTAAAAAATGCTAAACTAACAAATGACAACTTCGCTAGATACTATTATGGATACAATCCCAACTATAACTTTAGCTACATAAGACTTGTAAACGGAATCGAATTTACAAATAACACCATAAATGTAATGTTCAATAGCATTGACGGTGAAGTAACAAGCTACAGCTCCAGTTGGGATGACGAGTTAACCTTCCCAAGCAAGGAAGGCACCATCGGAGAAGAAAAAGCATTTGAAATATTTAAAAATGAAGTTCAATTCAATCTACAATACGTTCCTTATAGGAACCAAAGGTATTATGATGCTGCACCATCAGAAATAAGGCTGGTATATTATCCATCCTTCTCGAATGGAATTTATGTTGATGGAAAAACAGGAAAAATGTTGACAGCACCCTATGATAATAAAGAAATGAAAACGAAAAATCTAAATGAAATTGAGCGTCAGGGATTTCTAAGTAAGTATAAAGAAATTAAGAAGCTTGACAAGGAAATGGATAGAGTCAAGGCAGAAGAAATAGCAAACGAAATAATAAAGGAAGCAGTAGGCAACGAATATAAAATAGAAAACTTATCTTATCAAGAAAACAACAATTACTATGAAACAGGAGGACTTCCAACCTGGAGTGTACAGTTTAGAAAAGGTGTAATGGGCTATGATGGCGGTAATATGTTATTAAATGCAGCAACTGGGCAGCTTATTTCCCTGTATAAACACGAATTCTATCCACGCCAGGAAGAAAACATTGTTCCTAAGATTACATGGGAGGAAGCATATTCAAAAGCTATTGATACAGTTTCTCAATACTTCCCAAACAGGGTTAAGGATATTAATACTGAACAAAAATTTTATAATGGAACATTCATGCTAAATGGCAAGAAAGTAAACTCTCCTGAATACAGTTTTTTATTTACTCGTAGAGTAAACGATATCATTTATATAGGAAATTCAGTAAGCATATCAATTGATACTGCAACTGGAAAGGTTATACGTATGTCCTCTTCCTGGGATGACGATTTAAAATTTCCTGAGCTTAAAAATATAATTCAACCAGAGGCTGCAAAGGAAATATATTTTGAATCATCAAAACCTGTTCTATCCTATATAACTTTAGGAGGAAATAGCGAGACTAACGAGCAAAACAACAAAGTTGATATTGTGTATATGTTAAAATCAGATGATTACACATATTATATGGCAGGTTATATCGACGCATTCACAGGTAAGTTTGTTAACTTCTACGGTGAAGACATGCAAAATGTTAATGATGCGCTTTCAAAAAATATAAAGGGTAATCCATATGAAAAGGAAATAACCCTGCTTGCATCCTATGGAATATTCGATGCAAAGGACTTTGATGTTAATAAAAAGGCAACACGATTTGATGTAATCAAATCAATAGTAAACACCAGAGGATACAATCCATATCTTATAAGAAATGCTGAGGAACTAAAGTTTAAAAATGTAGAAAAAGGCACCGAAAAATATAAATACCTACAGCTGGCTGTATTTCATGGCATCATAAAAAATGAAAGCATAGATCTTAAGTTTGATGAGAATATAACCCGAGAAGAAATGTACAAATACATTGTAGACTGTACAAAATATAGCAAACTAGCGCAAGCAAAGGGTATTTTCTCACTTAACTACACCGATGCAAAGAGCATAAGCCCAGATAAATATGGATATATTGCACTAGCAAAGGGACTTTCAATAATTGATGCAAACATAAAGGCCATTAAGCCAAAGGAAAATATAACAATGGCAGAATTTGCTCATATTCTCTATAATGGGATGCAATATGTAACAAACAATAACTAGCCCAATCTTTTTACCTTAAAGTTAGTAATTAGCAATAAGTACCTCTCTTTCATGAAATGAAAAAAGCACTATTGTTTGCTCTAACAATAGTGCTTTTCTACTGATTTTATTAAAATCTTTCTATCATGAACCTCTATATTCTTCCTAATAATGAAATTTTAAATATTTATTTATCATTAAAATCTATCTTATAAATAACCTCATAATAATCACTCGGATTAAAACAATAAGTCTGGCAACTTTGTTGCATCTTCTATAATATAATCTGGTTTTACTTTTAATTTACTAATTATTTTTTCATTATAATGACCTGTTTTCCATTATTCCAAGTGCAGCTGCTCCTATAACACCAGCATCATTTCCCAATACTGCTGGAACTATCCTACACGACTCTGCCATAGATTTTAAACACCTTTTATTAACTACTCTTTGCACTGTTTCAAATACAATACTTCCTGCCTTTGAAACTCCCCCACCTATTATTACAATTTCAGGGTCAAAGGTAGAAATGAAATTGGCAACTCCGATTCCAAGGTAAGTCATTGCTTCTTCTATTATTTCACCTGCAACCTCATCCTTTGCCTTGGCTTCTTCAAAGACCTCATAGGAGGTTATATTTTCATATTTTTTAAGTGTAGTATTTGCATTGCTAAATGCTGCTTCTTTTCCTCTTTTTGCTATTGCAGTGCCAGATGCAAGTGCCTCTAAACATCCAATGTTGCCACAATTACATCTTGGTCCTCCAGGTAAAACTGTTGTGTGACCGATTTCTAGAGCATTTGATGTATTTCCTCTGTATATTTTTCTATTTAATACTGCTCCACCACCAACTCCAGTGCTTACAGTAATATAAACCATATTTTCTGTTCCTTTACCCGCTCCGAACATAAATTCACCAATTGCCGCCACATTTGCATCATTATCCAGATAAACAGGGACATTAAAATTCTGTGCTATTGGAGCAGTTAAATTAAAGTTTTTAAATGGAAGATTAGAGGATTCAATTATAATGCCTCTTTTAGCATCCAAGGGGCCAGGGGAACCAATACCTATCGCCTCTACTTCCTCTGTTTTTACTCCACTTTTACTTAAAAGCATTTCTATAGAACCAATTATTCGATTTAAAACTGCATTCTCCCCATCTTCTGCTCTTGTGGGAGTTGTGGCTTTTTCCAATATATTTCCTTCTAAATCTGAAATTCCACAGCTTATTTTAGTGCCTCCTAAGTCTACTCCAACGATATATCTTTTCACGTATTACACCTCTTAAAATCCAATTTATAAAACATAATTTGAAGCTTAGATGTATTTAAAATCGAAAATGGCTTCTTTTTCAAATCCTCTGTGTTTATAATCTATAACTGCATCACCTGCTTTTACCTTTATCTCTAGCAGATTGTATTTACCCTTCTTATAATTCATTGTGCTTCCATCATCTTCATAATAGATACAATCGCAATCCTTACCATAGCAGTAGAAGGTTGTTTTTGATGGCCTATTTTCAAGATTCATATACTCCTCTTCATATACAGGCATTATGCTTCCTTCCTTTACAAACACAGGTATTTCATCAAGAGGAACATCAATTGTATAATACTTTTCTCCTTCAAAACATCCATTTGTAAAGAAGTTATACCATCTACCCTTAGGAAGATAAACAACCTTGCTTCTTTCTCCCTCATGGAGAACTGGGGCTATAAGCATTGAGTCTCCAAACATGAACTGCTCCTTCATATTCAAGAGCTTCATATCCTTGCAATATTCCGAAATCATAGGTCTAAACACAGGAATTCCATCTAAATGTGCTTTGTAAAACATATTATATAAATAAGGAATTAGCTTATATCTCAGCATAATTGCCTTCTTACTAATATTTTCCGCTCTCTTCCCAAAACTCCAAGGTTCCTGCCTTCTAGTAAATACAGCTGAATGGTTTCTCATTATGGGCAAAAATGTTCCAAGCTCCATCCATCTGATAAAAAGCTCTTCATTAGTATCCTCACCAAATCCTCCAATATCATTTCCAACATAGGCAAAACCTGATATTCCAAGATTTGAGTTCATAGGTATGGACATTCTCATCTGATCCCATCTGCTTCTGTTATCGCCAGTCCATATGGAAGAAAATCTTTGCCCTCCTGCAAAGGTTGCTCTTGTCATTGAAAAGCTTCTTAGATTTTCTCTTGACTCCTCCTGGGCTTCCTTTGAACATCTTGTCATTTCAAAACCATACCTATTATGAAATTCCTTATGTTCCATAACTCCATTATCCCCAAAATGAAGACAGCTTTCAGGCATTGTTGCATATTCAGGATCGAATACTGCAGGTTCATTCATATCGTTCCATATCCCAGCAATTCCAAGCTTTAAGAATTCCTTTATCTCTTTCTTCCACCATTCCCTTGCATTTTTATTTGCAAAGTCAGGAAATGCACTTTCTCCTGCCCATACATCACCTGTATACAGCTCCCCATCATGTTTTCTTACAAAGCAGTCTCCCTTAATTCCCCTGTTATATACCTCATATTCTTCATCTACTTTAACTCCAGGATCCACAATTGTTATGGTTTTAATTCCCTTTTTTCTTAGGTTCTCTATCATTTCCTTAGGTTTGGGGAATTTATCTTCATTAAAAGTAAATACTCTATAGCCATTCATATAATCTATATCAAGATAAACTGTATCCAGCGGTATCCCTTTTTCTGTAAAAGTATCAACAAGCTCCTCTACTTCTTTTCTTGAATAATAGCTGTATCTACACTGTTGATATCCCAATGTCCAAAGAGCTGGCATGTCCATTGTGCCAGTAATCCTCGCATACAAACCTTCAATATCCTTTATGTCATTCCCTGCTAAAAAGTAGTATTGTATTTGTCCACCATCAGCGCCAAAAAATATTCTATCTTCATATGAATTTCCCATATCAAAATAGCTTCTGAAGCTATTATCAAAATAGATTCCATAGGCTGAATTTTCCTTTAGAGCTGTAAAAAAAGGTATCGTTTTATAAAACAAAAATGATTTATCATCGGTTTCAGGGTCATCAGTGTTATAGTTTTCAATATACTTTCCCTTTTTATTTAATGTATCTCCCTTTTCCCCAAAACCATAATATCCAAGAGCGTCATTAATCTTTGATATGAATATGTTTCCATTCTCATCCTTTCCACTGCAGTTAAAATCCTCACAAATAATTGTCCAATCATTATTATAAAAATTCACTTTACCATTTAATTTATTTAATGTAGTTATTACCCTTTTACCTTTTAATACAAATTCAATGTCCCTTTCTTCTAAGGTAAAGCTTCCAGTGCCAAGATTGTTAACAACAGCTCCTGTTTCCTGACTCTCTTCATTCTTTTCTCCTATAAAGACCTTTATGATATCACAATCAAAGTAACTTATCTCGATTTTACCCTTTTCAAATAGGAAAACAGCATTATTTTCACTATATTGCACTTTTCGAAAGTTACCCATTGTACAAACGTTTGCATAATCCTGAGCAAGAATCTCCCTTTTTTTTAGCTGCATAATATAATCCCCTCCCGCTACGAATCAATTGATTTTACTTGATTTCCAGTATATCACTAAAAATATTTATAATCAATTAAAATATTAGTCTGGATATTGTTATTTTATATTAAAGATGATAATATTATTTTATTATGACAATATTCAATAAATATTGTTTATTTTTTTGAAAATAATGTGCAACCGTTTTCTATAAATTTATTATCAATCAAAGAGGTGTTAAAATGCATAAAAGCTATGTTGAACTGCTGGAATGGAATGTAGTTCAAAGTGGTTTCAGTAATGAGGATAATAGGATATACGAAAGCCTAATGAGTCTTGGCAATGGATATATGGGTATCAGGGGTAATTTCGAGGAGTCCTTTAGCGGAAATACACTTCAGGGTACATATGCAGCAGGTATATATTATCCCGATAAAACAAGGGTTGGTTGGTGGAAAAACGGCTACCCAGAGTATTTTGCAAAGGTTTTAAACGCACCAAATTTCATGGGCATCAGAGTTTTTATAGAGGATCATGAGGTTGATTTAAACAATTGTCTTATAAAGGAATTTACAAGGGATTTAAATATGAAGGAAGGCACTCTTTCAAGAAGCTGCACCTTTGTAGATAAAAACAATAGAGAAACCAAGCTTGAAAGTATAAAATTTTTAAGCAAAGTCACAAAGGAAGCTGCAGCCTTATCCTACAGCCTAACTCCCCTAAACTATTCATGTAAAATCTCACTTATTCCATTTATTGATGGGGATGTAAAAAACGAAGATGCAAACTACGATGAAAAATTCTGGAATATTATAAGTAAGGGACATACTTCTGATGTTATGTATCTTACCTCTGAGACAAAGAAAACTAAATTTAATATATCAATTGCATCTACCTTTGAAGTTTGTATTGATGGTAAACCTGTATGCACAAATACGGAGTTTATTGATGAAGAAAAGCTTGTAGGCTTTAAAGCCTGTATTGATGTTCCAATGAACAGTAAATTAACTTTAAATAAATATATTTCTTTAACCTCAGACAGATATATGGATAAATCCATAATAGAAAAAACAGCCATTGATATTTTAAATCAAATAAAGGAAAAGGGCTTTAATCAGTTACTTGATGAGCATAGAAATGCCTGGTACAGCAGCTGGGAAAAGAATGACATCGAAATAGCTGGAGATGTTTCTGCTCAGCAAGCCATTCGATTTAACATATTCCATTTAAATCAAACCTATACCGGACAGGATGAAAGATTAAACATTGGTCCTAAAGGCTTTACAGGTGAAAAATATGGTGGAAGCACCTATTGGGATACAGAAGCTTACTGTCTGCCATTTTATCTAGGAACCGCAGAGGACAAAATAGCGAAGAATCTATTGCTTTATAGGTATAACCAGCTTGAGAAGGCAAAGGAGAATGCTAAAAAATTAGGGTTAAAGGGTGCACTTTATCCTATGGTAACTATGAACGGAGAAGAATGTCATAATGAATGGGAAATAACCTTTGAGGAAATTCATAGAAATGGTGCAATTGCATATGCAATATTCAACTATGTAAGATATACAGGAGATGACGCTTATCTAGCAGATTACGGAATAGATGTTTTAGTTGAAATAAGCCGCTTCTGGGAAAGCAGGGTAAATTACAATAAGCGAAAAGATGCATATATGATACTTGGAGTTACAGGACCAAACGAATATGATAACAATGTAAATAACAACTGGTATACAAATAGAATTGCCTCCTGGACTCTTGAATATACTATTGAGATATTAAAACTAATAAAGGATAAATTCTCTCCTAAATATAGCTCCATAATTAATAAATTAAGAATCAAGGAAGAAGAGCTTGTAATTTGGCAGGATATAATAAACAAAATGTATTATCCAGCAGATAAGGATCTTGGAATATTCCTTCAGCAGGATGGATATTTAGATAAAGAGGATTTACTTGTTAGCGATATTCCTGCAGAGGAACTACCTATAAATCAACATTGGTCATGGGATAAAATACTTCGTTCTCCATTCTTAAAGCAGGCAGATGTACTGCAAGGCTTATACTTCCTTGACCATTTATATGATATGGAAACAAAAAAGAAAAACTTTGATTTCTATGAACCAAGAACAATACATGAGTCCTCCCTTTCACCATGCATTCATTCAATAATGGCAGCCGAAATAGGCTATAAGGAAAAAGCCTATGAAATGTATTTAAGGACTGCCCGCTTGGATCTTGATAATGTTAATAACGATACATGTGACGGCCTCCATATTACCTCAATGTCAGGTACATGGCTGTCAATAGTTCATGGTTTTGGAGGAATGAGGGTTGATGATGGTATGCTATCCTTTAAACCCTTTATACCAGACTTATGGGGAAAATACTCCTTTAAGCTAACGTTTAGAGGACGAGTTCTTAGGGTTTCTGTAGACAAAGAGGTTGTTGAGGTTTTCCTTGAAGATGGCGATGAGCTAAAGATAAAACTCTTTGATGAAATCCATATATTAAATAAAATTTCTGCTTTAGTTTATAAACTTTAAAAGTAAAAAGCCTATATTTTATTTTTCATGTATAATAAAATATAGGCTTATTTATTTGTTAGTAGTGTTAATAATTTCCCTATCCCACTATATACAAGTTTCAATCAACACTTCTACTCTTATTTTTAATCCCAAACATAAAACAAGTTACTGAAAATCTTTTAAAAATCTCATAACATAGTAATGTAATAACAAAGCTCATTATAAGAATTAAAGCAAACTGTAAGGAAATAATATCCGTAAGCTTTACTACATAAAAAGCCACAATAACCAACACTGATTGGTGGAAGAAGTATATTGGAAATGCTGCTGGCGAAAAATACTGTGTAAATTTATTATTAAAGTTAAGATATTTCTTTCCTAATCCAAGAATTGCAAGTATTCCAATCCAGGTAAGTATGCGTTGCTCAATATCCCAAGCAAGTCCATATCCAAAATTATTTAAATACATGAAGCTTCTTAAAGCCATAAGCACTACCCACGAAACTCCAAGCGGCATACGATATTTAGCAAGTCTATCCTGAACTTCATCAAGACTAAGCAGAAAAAATCCAATCAGAAAGCATGCAAGGGATTCGCCAATACTCTTTCCACCCAATTCAATTATTGGTGTCATTAGCAATATAAGCATGAACATTGGAAGAAGCATAGGCATTGTAATTTTATTACCATCAATTTTATTTTTCAGCTTGCCATACCACAGCATAATTGGAAGTGATATCATCGAAATCACAAATAGATATAGCATAAACCATGTATGTGCAGGGGTAAATCCTCCATCGTATCCTGTTAAATCCGTAAACTTCGTGAAGAATACACCATAATGCTTAAAATATCCACCTGCATAAGCATTGTGAAAAACATCCGCTATATAACTTTGTACAGGAATAAGTATCACCATTCCAAACAAAAAAGGAATTAATAATTTAGACACTCTTTCTTTTGCATATTCTTTACCACTTCGCTTCTTAAGAGCGTAAGCTGAAGAAATACCAGCAATCGTAAAAAGCAAGGTCATCCACCAAGGATATACAGCAACAACAAACTCTGAAAAGACTGTAACTGGTTTACTAAACACATAAAACGGTTCACCAAAAGTATTAAAAATCATACATGTATGAAAGGGAAACAGCAATAGAATACAAAGAATTCTAATATTATCAATGTAATATTTTCTCATACCTAACCCCCACTTAAATATTTATCTTTTATTTTAACTCTTAATCTCTTTTAAGCAATTTCACATAATGACTTATTACAAGCAATTAAACCTAGCAATAAAACTATTAACCCTAAAATAATAAAATTTTTTCTTTCCTCTCATTTAATCCCACCACAAAAAAACTCCTCTATATACCTTTAAGTAATTCTCTAGCTCCTCCAATGACCCCACACCTTGATCAACTGAATCTGGACAAAACTCATATATCTCTTTAGCAAATTTTTTTATATCTTCTGGTAATTTGTTGAATTTTATATCTACCCAATCACCATCGGCCCCCTCAATTTCGATTCCATATTCCTTTTCCCATTCCTTCAGTTTTTCTATTAAGCTATCTGTATCAATATCATAATTTATACCGTTTGATTTCAGGGCTCTTAAAACATCATATCTATCTGCACTTTTAAGTATACATATTAGTTCAGGTGTTTTATCATAACTTACTTTTGAATAAAATATATTATACTCACTCCCTTTGAATTCTTCTTTAAGCTTTAATAAAACTTCCGGCCTTTTTTCTTTTACAATCTCAAATTTTATAATTTTATATTTATTAATGTCTATATTATCAATTTCTGTTTCAGTCAAATAACTTAATTTGCTATTAGAAATATTAGTAATTTTTGATAATGCTTTTTCATCGAACCCCTCAAATTGTAGTTCTTTGAAGCTTTTTCTACTATTTTTAAAAATAATAAAAAGTAGTATACTGCACACAATTACAATAAAAACAATCAGAGAAATACCCACCCTATTACTCTTAAAAATTTAATTCCTCCTCTTCTCTTTTTGTATTAATAATAAAAAATCCCTATAACTAATAGATACCTTACTACAGCCATGTGCCATATAATGTCTTGGATTTGAGACACCTTTAAGCCCTGTAAAATGGCGAATTTGAAAATGTGTTGTGGCTTCTTCGAAGGCTTGCCCTATACAACCACAACAAGTGGAGGCACTTTGTTAGGCGATGCGTCCTAATAACTCACTTTCTCAATGAACGAATATATTTTTGTATTTTAAAGCCTACATATTCATTCTTTCTCGAGTATGTCATGTAATATTCTCCACAATAACTTGCAATTCTTCCTTCTATAGTTGTACAAAATTTTGTATTATTAAGAACAAACTCTTTTAACTCTTCTTGATTTATCAATTCAATATTTCTATAAATATCTTCAATAATCTCTACTACATACTCACCCATTAATTTAGCAACATATGGTATAATCCATTTTTGAATACTACCTCTAATAAATAGATTATTTAATCTTTTCTGTCTGATATACCCATCATTATGTCTTGTAAAAATACAATCTAAAATCTGTTTTTGCACAAGTGATAGTTTGTCTTCTAAATCGCTATCTGGCTCATCGTAATAAATTCTATATGGTATTTTAAGCAATTCATTATCTACTTGCACCTCAAAATCATCCTGTGGAAATATTTGTGATTTTAAATCTATTATTTTAAAGATAGATTTTATATCATCAGCAAGTACATTTGGAAAAGCTTCTAAAATTATTTGCATATCATTGCCCACTTAATTCACCAACCTTATTTTTCTTAAGTTTCGCCTAACGCATCACATGGAATATGTTTCAAAGCCTTGACTCGGACTTTGAAATGTGTACTAGGCTGCTCCAGAGTTTGACCCTCACCAACATAAACGACCATACAATGTTATATGAAGTCGCCTTACGGTTGATTTTCGCTAGGAATGCTTTTATACATATTTGACCGAATCACAAAAATCTATTACGTTGTCCCTACCTAAATACCCTTACTAAAAAGTTTATCACATCGAAAATATTATGAGAGGCTATTGGTAAAAATAAACTACCTGTTGTTTAAATAGTTGTTTATTACTTAAAATATAAGAAGTTATTATTATCATTAGTAGGATACCATAAGAAAAAAGTGCAGCTCCTTTATCATATTTTCGCCTCATCTTCTTTATGTATTAAGGTGATTTCATATAACGTTCTCATGTTTACGAAGTTCCCCAGCCTTACATAACTCTCATGTTAGGCTGGGGAATTTTGCAAATACATTGTTCGCAGACATTTATTTGTGTTTTTCTATCCATTTTAAAATAGTATCTTGTTTAACTTCTCCTTTAGCTATGCCTAAACCTAAATCTATTAATTCACTTTGAGTAAATTTAAGTTTTATTTCATTATACTCAAGTAGAACTAGCATTACATACATTCCCATTCTTTTGTTTCCATCTATAAAAGCATGGTTGTTTATTATACTGTAACAAATATTAGCACATTTATCTTCAATAGTAGGATATAATTCTTGCCCTCCAAATGTTGATTTAGAATTTTCTATTGCTGACTTTAATAATTCAATATCTCTAGTTCCATGAGAACCACCAGTAGCTGCAATCATTTTTGAGTGTAACTTTTGTACATACTCAATAGAAATGTATTTCATTTAGCCAGTTCTTTAAATGCTTCCATATTTTCATTTAATATTCTATCAGCAATACTATCTAACTTTTCATCTTCATTTAGAGCACCTTTACTAAATTCATCAAAATCCAAAAGAATATATTTAGGTTTATTATTTTTTAAGATAACAACAGATTTGTCTTCGTCAACTAATTTTGCTATTTTAGAAAAATTTTGATTAGCCTCTGACATTGAAACCATTTTTTGGGTATTCACTAACATAACAATCCCTCCTATTTTTATTTTGTATCTCTTACTACTATTATAACATATTTAGGATATATTTATCCTATTTCTTATTATTTTATTTATGCTAACGAAACTTTTTTCTATTATCAATGTCTGCTAACGTTTTGGATTTAAGACGTCTTCGAGCCTGTGACAACAAAGCGAAAAGATGTGTTGCAGTTTTGCTTCAAAAGCTTGACCCACCCGCAACGAACTCAAATCCGGTGTTAGATGCAGTAGTCACCTAATTTATAACAATCTATTATTTCTATAAATGTTTCTTTCTAATATTTACTGATACAATTATCTATTATTTAAGATTATAACTTTCCTATGCCATTTTGCAGTGTCTGATATATTAGACTTCCCCATGAGTTATCGGTCACCTTTCTAGGCATCGCCATAGCATAAGCTAGCATAATACTAGTTAATTCACCTATAAGACTAAATTCATAAGTTCTTCCTTCAATAATTCTTACTGAATAATGTATGATAAAATTATACAAGTAAAAAACTATAGGAGCTAAAGAAAACCATGGATTTAAAGTTTTCGGAAGAAGATCATCAATTTTTTTGATAATTACAACATAATAAAATCCTTCAATTAAACCCCAAATTAGATAAGTCAACATTATTCCAATTAAATTATATGGAAACGACATATTTAATGAATATTTAATAGTTGCATGATTTCTCATTGGAAAATAAACTAATCCTCCAGCATCAATTGACGTCAGTAAAATCATTATTACTATAAAACCTAATGTAAATAGTATTGATTTTTTTACATTATCTTTTTTTATCCCATAATCAGAAAAGCTCTCTTTTCTTATAAGCATAACTACAAAAGCTCCAAGACCTGCAGCACAAAATTCTATTATTGATAAAAGAATTATTGAAATAAAATTCGAATTATTATTAATATAATTACCAAACACGATAAATAATGGAAGCGAGAGTGGTAAAAATATAAAAATCAAACATAAATCAAATACAATACTTAATTTATGATTTTTCTTTTTGGACTGTGTATTCATTAACATAATATCCCCCTTATGCTATTATTAAATAATTTAACTAAGCAAGATTAAAATGCAATACCTGCATGGTGATTATTACACCTAGCGTTTCGAATGGCCGACGCCTCAATAACTTAGCAAGACCTGGTTTAGTTATTGAGGTGTGTGCTGGGCTACCCCATAGCTTGACCTTCTCCAGCACAAACGACCATTTAATGTTAGTTGAAGTTCCATCTTAACTCTATTTTGATTTATCCACAAATAGTTATAGCTAATAGATCCCATACCATATGTAAAATAATTGGCGTCCATAAAGTTTTATTTTTTCTGAATGTCCACCCGAATATTATTCCCATACCAAAAAGGAAAATACTTATTGATATAATGCTTGGGAACTTAAATGTTCCTCCAATAATATAACTTGGATAATGTATTCCCATAAAGAATAAAGCTTGTATAATATTTGCCTTTCTTTCAGAGATAAAGCTTGATAGTGCATTATAAAACCATCCTCTAAACAAAATTTCTTCCAATATCCCAACTAATAAAAATTGACCTATTAGTTGACTTGGATGAAAATTAGGGTTTACCTTAAAACCTCCAACTGTTAAAATTTTCCCAATAAAATTACATGCTATAAAAATAATCAATACAGGCAAAAATATTTTCCATTGTATTTTATTCGTAAACATTTCTTTAAAATTAATTTTAAGTGTTTTATCATATTTTTTTATAAGATAAAAAGCAAATCCAAACCAAATAATTGTTTTTATAAAACCATTTATAATTTCCTTCGTCCAAAAAACATAATTAGAATCTACATATGTTTTTAACAAGACAATTCTGATTGACCAAATTAGTACAAAAATACAATAAGATAATACAACTTTTTTTAAAGTTAATCTTTTTTCCACAGTATCTCTCCTTATAAAGATTTTTAAAATTGTGTTTACATCGCATTTATTATTCTACTGTGACAAAACTTACTTAGGAATTGCAACTAACGTTTCGCATGGACGACGCCTCAATAACTTAGCTAGACCTGGCTTGGTTAGGAATGTGCTGCAGCCCCACTCCAGAGCCCTTCTTCCGCAGCGAACTCTAATCTTTTGTTATCTGATGTTTTAAATCTTTTGCTCTTTATATGCGTAAGGAACACCAAAAAGATTTTTCTATATAGCTTACAATATAAGAACATTGCGAAGAAAATAAGTTCTGATCATGCTTATTAGGAACATAATAAAGAATCTATCTCAAACCAGTGTTCTGTCAACCAAAGCATCTCATCTTTGAAACGCTTTGGAATTTCGTCACATTCTCTAAAAAATTCCGGCTGTATCCACCACGGTGTTTCAATGCACCACGAAAGCCTTAAAGCGTCCGCTATATTAGGCAAAGTTAACTCTGAATGCTGTGAATAGCCTTCAAGGAAAGCGCATACCTTTTCGACATTCATTATATTACCTTCCAACGCAAAAGACAGTATCGCTCTTCCTATATCATGCCAAATATAGCTGTAACAATTACGGTCGAAATCTACGACAGCAGATACGCAATCCACATCGAACAGGATATTGCCGGGTTGAAAATCCTCATGGGCGAGTCCTTTGGGAAGCTTATCAAAAAATTCGGTGCTAAGCTGCTTCAAAATTGGCTCCAGCGCAAGCAAAGCTTTCCGATATTCACCATGAGCATCTGGCGAGCATTTCGTCATACGGGAGTTAAAGTTTTCCCATAATAAATCCATCGTATAACCACCAAAAACAGGTAGGCTCTTGACTGAAGGCTCCAGTAATTGTGAAAACGCTTTATGCATTACGGCACATGTGCTGCCGAGACTTCGCATTTGTGTTATTGTGATTGTATTAGCTTTTTCGGTCTTTCCTGAGTGAAAATCCATGACCATATAGGCTGTTTTGTCATCCAGCCAACGGATTACACGGTCTCTGTACTGCCAGAGAAACGGACAGGGAACGCCGTTTTTTTCAAGGATAACCTGCCGCTGCAGTGCGGACTCGATACTCTCAATTTGTTCTCTGCGAAACCGCTTAGTGCTGTATTGTTTGACCAAAAGTTCGCCTTTTTCAGTAGAAACCTTCCATTTCAGATTCAACAATCCACCTGCTACTGGAGTAATTTGATTACAAATTAGCCCATAACTATTTTTCAAATCAGCTATAATACTATCCTTCATACAAACCTCCTGAATAAATGTCATGCTATACCCATATAGCACAACATAGTGTCGGCTATACTTCATTTAGACGTAGCTAAATATCCACTTCTGATAATCTGATTTAGTGTTAAAATATTTCTATAGAAGCAGTCATAATATCAAACCATGCTAGCCCTAATATAGATTATAGCAAAAACTCCCATAATCATCTATTAAATAGTAATATTTGTATAAGCAAAAACAGCATTAATACATGTAAATATTAATGCTGTTCTGTGTATTTATTATCTATGTTTTTGTATCTCAAAATGGAAGTTGTCAGGAATATATACACTTTGTTTTTACCAGTTTTATTTACCAGAGCTTTCTAATAGTCGAAAGCCTTTTATATTTATCTAATTTTCCTAAGTATCATGCCCTCCATAGCCTTCAATGTAACAGGCTTGTTAAAATCAACAGTTTTGTCATTCATAAGATTCATGTAGACCCCACTTGCTTCCTCTAATATAATGCTCTTTTCTTCGTTATTATTGTTTAAGAAAACATTTATCTCATTCTCATCATCTTCTCTAGCAAAGCCATAAACATTATCTTCCTTAACGAGTGTTCTAAACTCTCCATAAACAAGTACAGAATTGCTTTTTCTTATATTAGCTAATTTTTTAAACAACTCCAAAAGCTCTTTGTTTTGCTTTTCACTGTCCCATATCATGCATCTTCTACAGTCTGGGTCAGTAGCTCCAACCATACCAATTTCATCACCATAATAAACATATGGTATGCCTAAATATGTGAATTTGAATATTGCTGCCAACTTGAACTTTTCAAAATCTTCATTGCATTCAGTTAAAAATCTTGGGGTATCATGGCTTCCAACAAGGTTAAACATGTGTCTGTTTATTCCTCCCATGTATGATGCTCTGGAGGCTGCTAGAACAGAATTAAATTCACTGGCACTTATGTTGTTTTTAGCAAAGAAATCAACTACTGCAGTTTTAAATGGATAATTCATTATTCCATCCAATTGATCTCCTTTACAGAAGGATGAGGATTCATGCATTATTTCTCCTATTATAATCGCATCCTCTTTGCATGACTTAATAGCCTTTCTAAATTCTCTCCAGAAAGCATGATCTACTTCATCACATACATCAAGTCTCCATCCATCAATGCCTATATCCCTTATCCAGTATCTTGCAACATCTAAAAGGTAATCCATAGCTTCCTTGTTCTTGGTATTAAGCTTTGGCATGTTGGCTATTTTTAATCCAAAGGTTCTGTAATTAACCTTATCCTTATCAACAGGGAAGGAGTGAATGAAATACCAGTCCTTATACTTTGATTTCTCCCCATTTTCAACAACATCCTTAAAAGCAAAGAAATCATCTCCTGAATGATTAAATACAGCATCAAGTACAATTTTCATTCCATTTTTATGACATTTGTTAACCAGTTCCTTAAAGGTTTCAATATCACCAAACTGTGGGTCTATAGTATAATAATCTGCTGTATTGTATTTATGGTTTGTACTGGATTTAAATATTGGAGTCATGTATATTATGGTTACTCCTAAGCTTTTTAGATAATCAAGTTTTTCTATTATTCCCCTTAAATCTCCTCCGAACATGGAATCCACTGAAACCTTTTCACCCCATGGCAATACATTTAAAGGGTCATTGCTCTTGTCTCCATTGCAAAATCTCTCAGGAAATATCTGATATACGATTCCCTCCTCTGCCCACTTAACATCCTTAAACATATCAGCCTGGCACAGGTATGGAAACTGGAATGTATATTCCTCCTTTGGAGTTGGAAGGCATTCATTTACTCCTCTTTCATTAACATAAAAAATATTTCCTTCCCTATCCTCTATTTCAAAGTAATACCTAAATCTATTTTCATATTCTGTTAGAGTAACTTCATAGAATTCAAATAAAGAAGTTTCCTCCTTTTTTATCATTTCCTTTGATTTAAATTCTGATATATATGGATATCTATCCTTATAAAAAATACTTACTCTTTTAGCATCATTTCTTGCAATTCTTATCCTAACCACTAACTTATCTCCATCAATCCCATAGGCAAATGGTGGCTCTGTCATATGTAATACGGCATGTTTATTCATAATACCCCTCCGTTAATCTTTTCTGCAAACGGTTACACAATTAATTGTATATAATCCACCAATAAACGTCAATAATGAAGCACACATTTACTAATACTACATCATAGCTTTTATATCAAATATACCTCCGTATTCCCAGTTTCCCTAGCTTAATGATTATATACCATGAATGTATTATTGACATTATTATATAAAAGATTTATAATTTACTTGCAAACGGTTGCACATTAATAAAGAGGTGATATTATGAAAGTTGATCTTCATCTTCATTGTAGTGAGCGCTCAAGCTGTAGCATCGCTTCAGAACAGCAGCATATAGAATCTGCAATCAAGTATGGTCTTGATGCAATTGTAATTACCGATCATAATAAATTAGTTCCAGAAGATCATTTAAAGGAATTAAATCAAAAATATTCCCCACTCAAAATTTTTGGTGGTATTGAAGTTAGAACAGTTCCTAATGGTGATGATGTTCTAGTCATTGGCATTAAGAATAGTATATTAGAAGAAAAAGAATGGACATATGAAGCTCTATATAAGTATGTAAAGGATCATGGAGGATTTATTGCTCTTTGTCATCCATATAGATATAAAAACACTGTGGATATAGATATAGCAACCTATGTCCCTGATGCTATAGAAATACATTCGACAAATATAGGCAATTGCGATGAGCAACTGATAAAGACCCTGGCAAATAGGCTTAGCTGTAAACTTATAGGAAACTCAGATGGCCACTGCCACCTCCATACAGGAATTTATCATAATATACTTAAAGGAAACCCAAATACCGAGGAGGAGCTCGCAAATGTTCTTCTTAATGAAGATATTATCATCGGAAGAGATGAAGCTAGGATTAACGAGTTCAATAAAAATGTCAAAGAAAGAGAATTACTAATTAATCAAATGATTTTTGAGGGCAAAAATGCTGAAGATTATCATAAAGCTACTGGAAACTGGGTTGGAGAATTTGAAAGAGTATTAATGGGTAAATCCTATGAGATATAGGTAAGCCTATATTAATCGCACTAAAAATTCTATATAAGGTATTATACGATTAACGAATCAAGGAATATGTTTTCACATAAATTTTTTAGGATCGAGCAATGTAGAATCATATGTTCGATGCATATAGTTAGAATATTAATATCTTTTACAGCACCTATTACATTCTGCTCTTTAGTTTCTAGTATATTCAAAACTTTTGAATATGCTAGAAACCAAAGACAGGATGTATTAATTTTATATACATTTATTTATTCTACATAAAGGAGGTGCCGCATGAGTTCTCAGGAGCTTTTTTTAAGACTTTTAACAGCAGTCCTGGTTGGTGGTGCTATTGGCTATGAGCGCGAAAAAAAGAACTGCCCAGCAGGACTAAGAACCCATATACTAGTTTGTATTGGTTCTGCAGTTATATCAATGATAACAGTGTTCTCCCAGGAGAGTGTCATCAATTTAACAGCTAATAACCCATCGCTTTCATCTGTTGTTAGAATAGATGTGGCGAGATTTGGTGCACAGGTTATCTCTGGCGTAGGATTTTTAGGTGCAGGGACTATAATACATCAAAAAGGTTCTATAAAAGGATTAACAACCGCAGCCAGCTTATGGGTTGTAAGCTGCATTGGTCTAGCTGTAGGTTTTGGATATTATAGATTGATATTAGTCTCTACACTATTCGTTGTTGTTGTATTGTTTTCCATGAAGAAGCTTGAGGATAAGCTATTAAATAAATATACAAAGCTTAATTTATCACTTTCCCTTATCAATCATCAAAATGCAATATCCTCATTGACAGAATACTTTGAAGCTAGAAACATAAAAATAAAGCATATAGGCTTTATAGATGACAATGGTTTCTCAATATCTTCACCCTCCAATGAAAATATTGAGAAGAATATTGCAATATCCTTAATGGTACCTTCTTATATAAAGCCCCTGCATCTTGTAAAGGATATTGCTAAAATAGACAATATAAAATCAGTAACAATTCAGTAAGGCATATTAAAAAGCTTATCTGCTTCATGTTATCAACTAAAGCAGATAAGCTTTTTAAACATATTTCTTTTATATAAGGCATATTAAAGAAAATAACAAGTCAATATTTTGAGGATATTTTGCGTCAGACGAGGAAATGAAAGCTCAAGCTAGTTGGGCTAACTTGAGCTTTCTATATATGTTGCATTAAAATTCTTTACATTCCGCCTTTTCAAACAGCCCTGCTAAATTGGTTCGACTCTAGGATGTTTGAAAGGGCGGAATGTAATAGAATTTTTGCAACATATATACTGACGAAGTATGACGTAAAATAAACCAAAATATTGACTTGTTATTTCCTTTAATATGCCTAAATCAACCCTTTACCGAACCTGCAGTTAATCCCTTTTGTAAATGCTTTTGAAGCAGTAGGAATAATATTACCTGGGGTATAGATGCAATAACAGCAGCTGCTGAGAACTGCGACCAATGCTGTGCAAACTCATCAGTTATAAATGACTGAAGTGCAACTGATACCGTCCAGTTTCTAGGATTAAACAATAGGGATTTTGTATAAACAAACTCGCTGTAAGTACCGAAGAATGTAAACAAAAGTATTACAGCAAACATAGGCTTTGCAAGTGGTATTATTATTTTAGTGAATATCTGCCAATGACTGGCACCATCAACCTTTGCAGCTTCATCAAGCTCTCTTGGAATAGTGTCCATAAATCCCTTAAGCAGCCATATGTTAAAGGAGCTTGTACCAGCAAGAAGCAGCGCAAGGAATACTATACTATCAGTAAGATTATATTTATAGGCAATTGTTAATATTGCCGATGCTGCCATAATCATAGGGAAACGCTGAACTACAAGTATTGTCATTAAGCCATACTTTCTACCCCTAAACCTCATTCTTGAAAAGGCATATGCTGATGTTCCAGTTGCTATCAATTGTAATGCCGACACAAGAGAACATAAAATTATACTATTTTTAATCGCAACTAAAAAATTCATATTATCATTAAGGGAACCATCAAATAAACTTTTATAGTTTTTAAAAGTTATGGTTTTAGGAATAATTGAAGAAGCCGAAAAGGAATTCCCGTCTGCAAGGGAATTGCTTACTACATATAATATCGGATATAGAGTAACAGCCAAAGCAATCCATAGTATTAACCTGTAAACCCATACCTCAGCTCTTTCTCTTTTCTTTAGTTTTGGCTTTTTATACTTTAAAGCTTCCATATCAATTCACCTCCTCAAACTGTCCACTTGCTTTCATTTGAACAAGGGTTATAGAACCAATTATCAAAAATACCAGAACAGCAAGGGAAGATGCTATTCCATATGCCTGCATTCCTTCTCCAACAAGCTTATATGCAACTGATATCAAAATATCTGTTCCACCGGCCCATATGCTTTTTCCTGCTGGTCCACCCTGTGTAAGCATATATATTCCTGAAAAATTATTAAAGTTATGCGCAAAGGATGAAATAACCAGTGGGTATGTTGCTGGTGCAAGGGCAGGGAGTGTAATCTTAATAAATTGCTGCCATTTGGAAGCACCATCTATTTTAGCCGCCTCATAATACTCCTCTGGAATTGATGTCAAAGCTCCAAGGCATGCATTCATCATAAATGGTACTGTAAACCAAACACTTGCAATTACAATTGCAAGCTTTGCAGTACCAACCTCTGATAACCATGGAATATTAGTAGATATAATGTGTAAAGCCTTTAGTATTTTGTTTATTCCACCATACTCTTGATTAAATAAACCCTGCCAGGAAAGCAAAGCAATAGTTCCAGGCAAAGCCCATGGTAATACTAATATGGCCTTATAGAATCCTCTTTCCTTAATGTTTTTATTATTTAGCATCAACGCCAATAAAAGCCCTATTATATATCCTATAGTACATGTTAATGCAGCAAAAACTACTGTCCATAGGAATACGGGCAAAAATGTTTCCTTTAATGGTCCAAATAGAATTTTATGATAATTTGAAAGACCTATAAAGTCTGGATTATCCATTCTATCAATGTTCATATTTGTGAAGGAAATCCATATTGTTTTTAATATAGGAAACAATGTTAGAAAAATAAAGGCAACTAATGCTGGTGCTAAATACAAGTATGGCTTCAAGTCTTTCTTTTTCCTCATACTTTTTCCTCCTTAAACTATGGAGGGGAATAATCCCCTCCATACAAACAACTATTTAGTTATATCTATTTTCTGCTTTATTCCATCAGCACCAAACTTAGCTGCATCTGCAGGAGTCTTGCTTCCTGATACAACTGATTGTAATGTAGCCTTCATTGGATCCCATACTAATGTCATTTCTGGAACTATTGGTTTTACAACTGAATTTTGTAACTGATCTACAAATCCCTGCAGCTTTGCATCTGGTAATTGCATTGAATTGTATGCAGGTAATCTATTTCCAGCCTTCATTAAAGCTTCAATCTTACTTTCATTAGATAGATCCTTAACTAAATCCCATGCAAGTTCCTTGTTTGCTGATTTCTTAAGTACATATCCTGTCTGCATTCCAAGCATTGACTTTCCTGGTGTTCCATTTATTGATGGTAGAACAGCTATACCATAGTTTAGCTTAGCCTTATCCATATCAGCAACATCCCATGGTCCACCTATGAACAATGCAGTCTTTCCTTCCTTAAAGTGGTTCTTTGCAATATCTCCTGTTACTGAAGGTGTCATCAATTTATTGTCAACAAGACCTTTTATTAGCTCTAAACCCTTAACTGCTCCTTCATTTGCAAGTCCTATATCATTTACATCAAACTTTCCACCTGCTTCTTCTTTAAATATGTAGCCACCTGCTGTAGCTACAGGATAGAAGGAATAGTAGAAGTTAGTTAAATCATATTCAAATCCATTTTCTTTTCCAAGCTTCATTAAATCTTCCCAAGTCTTTGGTGCTTCTTTAACCTTATCTTTATTATAGAATAATGCATATGTTTCAGCAAATAGTGGTACTCCATATACCTTTCCATCATATGAAACTGCATCTATAAGTGTATTGCTAATAATCTTTGATTTATCAAAAATACCCTCTGGTATCTCTTCTATAACCCCAGATCTTGCATAAACTCCAGTGTGACCATTTGATAATCCCCAGATTACATCTGGACGCTGATCACTGTTAGCAACTTTGATTAATTCTGAGTTTGACATGTTGATTAATGTGAATTCTACTTTGTTTCCTGTCTTAGTTTCCCATTCCTTTAAATAACCCTTTAGTACTTCGTTTTCTGCAGGTGTTAATCTTGTCCATACTCTTAATGTTTTACCTGTAGGCAATTTACCTTCCTGCTTTGTTTCGTTCTTTTTTCCACATGCTCCGAATGATAAAGCCATAACAACTGCTAAAATTATTGAAATAAAAGCCTTTGATTTTTTAAACATGATTCTACCCCCTATAATCAGTAAATTTATGCAACCGTTTTCTCTATATTCTAAATTATATTGCTCATGTTATGACATGTCAATAACCTTAATAAAATATTTTGAATTGTTGAAATTATTTAGAATATTAAAACTTTCAATATTTAAAAACTATTTTGGGGTGATCGCCTCGCCATTATAGTACTATAATTCCTTTATTTTCAAGGGTTTGTTCTAATTCTACAGCCTCTTTATTTCACTGTTGTCTTATGTCCTATTTTATTGTTATAATAGAGTCAGTTATGCAACCGTATCCACTTATAATAATGGGGTGATATTATGAATAGAATTAATGGTTGCATATTTGACCTAGATGGTGTAATAGTAGATACTGCAAAATTTCATTATATGGCATGGAAAAGATTAGCCGATTACTTACATATACCCTTTAACGAAGAGGATAACGAAAAGTTAAAAGGGGTAAGTAGAAAAGCTTCACTTGATATTATCCTTTCAAAGGGTAAACTTGTACTATCGGATAAAGATAAGGATTCCTTGTGTACTATAAAAAACAATTGGTATTTAGAGTACATTTCAAAGCTTACTAGTAAAGATATATTACCTGGTGTAGATGAATTTCTTACACTTCTAAAGAAAAACAATATAGGAATTGGACTGGGCTCGGCAAGTAAAAACGCCCTTTTGATTTTAAAAAATCTTAACATAGTAGATTATTTTGATAGCATAGTCGATGGGAATATGGTAACCAAAGCTAAACCAGATCCTGAGGTGTTTTTAAAGGCTTCAGAGCTTTTGAAAATACTTCCTTACGAATGTGCTGTATTCGAAGATTCCCTAGCTGGAATAGAGGCAGCGAAATCAGCCAAAATGAAAGCCATCGGAGTGGGCAGTCCTGAAATATTAAAGGCTGCTGATGCAGTAATTCAAGATTTTAAAGCTGTTTCATTAAATATATTGAGACTATAAAAAAGCGGGTTGTAACACAAATCTAAGGTGACAGGCATTTGAGTTATGAGTTATTTAAGTGAAAAATGATTTCAATGTTAGTTTTTCTAAAATAACTCATAACTCAAGTTCCTGTCACCTAGGTTAGTGCAACAACCCCTTATTTATCAATTTTTAAGATTCCACCTTCTATAAGGTGGAGTTCAAACTATTTTTACTTCAGGTGGGATAGAGTCCCCACCTAAAGCTTCGATGTTCAGCTTTAGCTGAACGAGTTCACTTAAGCAAAGCTGACTCTCTCTCAATTAATTTTGTCTCAACTATATAATGGGCATTTGAATTTTTTACATTTTTAAGCTTATCAATTAATACCTTTGATGCATAGTACCCAAGCTTTTGAGCGTTTATGTCAACCGAAGCTAAGGGGGGATCCTGATATTCAGATAATGGTATATTGTTAAAGCCCACCAAAGCTACATCCTTAATGTTGGCTTCTTTAAGTGCCCTATTAACTCCAAAAGCCAATAAATCATCTGTTACGACTATAGCTTTAGGAAGCTTATATTTTAAGATTCTCTTGGCAGCCTTATAGCCTTCATTTTCATCAAATTTATTACACTCATAAATATAATTTTCATCAACCTTAATCCCATGTACATTGTGGGCTTGTATATATCCATTTAATCTATCCTTTGAAACGTTCAAATCCATTCCTGCTCCTAAAAAAGCAATATCCCTTTTACCATGCTGAAGAAGGCTGCTAACTACATTATACATGGCCTGGAAGTTATCATTATCAACCCATAGAATGTCCTGTGTATCATTAGGTCTTCCTATTACTGAAAAAGATATATTCTCTTTTTTTAAAAACTCTATAGCCTTATCATTTGTTCTGACAGTTAACAATATTATTCCATCAACCAAATTACTTGAAACAAAATCTTCTATGATTTCTATTTCTTCTTCTTCACTTTTACTGAATGAAAAAATAATATAATAGCCATTTTCCTTAGCATAACCACTTATTCCTGTCATAGCCTGAATAAAAAATGGGTTTTTAAATATATCATCAGCTTCATTAGGAAGCATAATTCCAATAGTTCTAGTGCTTTTGTTTGCCAAACTTCTTGCAATAGCATTTGGTCTATAATTTAATTTCTCAATGGCTTCTTTAACCTTTAATTTCGTTTCTTCACTGATTTTTGGGTTGTTTGTTAAAACCCTTGATACAGTAGAAGGAGAAACTCCAGCAGCCTTTGCTACATCTCTAATAGTCACTGCCATATAACTTCCCTCCATATTTTTTACACTTTATTTTATAGTCATTTTATTACGCATAATTACTATAATTATAAGTTTTTCACATTTTCTAACATTATACCATATTTGTCCTATATATAAATCGTAAAATTCTTTACATTTTGTTTTTTTAAACAGCCCTACAGTATTGGTCCGACCTTAGGATGTTTAAAAAGACAAAATGTAATAGAATTTTACGATTTATATTTATTTATTATATTGCATTTATCTATATGTTTTGCATAAATGATTCTACATTGCTAGCCCCAAAGCATTTATGCGAAATCATATTCTTTGATTCATTAATCGCACAACACCCAATGTAAAATCTTTAGTGCGACTAATATAATAAACCCAGTTGGCTGTAGTGCAATCTTGTATTTAAAGTTTATATTTATTTTAGCATTAATTGTGAATTATTACAACCGTTTGCACATTTATATTCATTATGAACCTCATGGTTAATTTTGTTTATTGCAGCTATCTTCATTGATATATCTATATTATTTCCACTTCCAAGCAAATAATCACATTATTCTAAAATTATAATCCATTGCTATTTTTTCACTCGAGTAATATAATTAGAGCATAATGTTATGCAACCGTATTTATAGGAGGTTAACTATGGCTAACTTGCAACTTAAACACATTTATAAGATATATGATGGAAATGTCACAGCAGTTAAGGATTTCAATCTGGATATTGAAGACAAGGAATTCATCGTTTTTGTCGGCCCATCAGGCTGTGGAAAATCCACTACATTAAGAATGATAGCAGGACTTGAAGATATTTCTATGGGTGAATTATACATAGACGGAAAGCTTGTTAATGAGCTTGAACCTAAAGACAGAGATATAGCCATGGTTTTTCAAAACTATGCATTATATCCTCATATGACTGTTTACGAAAACATGGCCTTTGGCTTAAAGATTAAGAAAATGCCAAAGGATGAAATTGATAAAAAAGTTTGCGAAGCTGCAAAAACTTTAGACATAGAACATTTATTAAAAAGAAAGCCTAAGGCTCTTTCAGGAGGGCAGAGACAGAGAGTTGCCATGGGCAGAGCTTTAGTAAGAAATGCTAAAGTATACCTGCTAGACGAGCCTTTATCAAACCTGGATGCAAAGCTAAGAGCTACTATGAGAGCTGAAATAGCAAAGCTTCACCAAAGATTAGGCACAACTTTTATATACGTTACTCATGATCAGATTGAAGCAATGACACTTGGAACTAAAATTGTAGTCATGAAGGATGGAGTTATACAACAAGTAGCTGCTCCTACTGAAATATATAAGAATCCAGCCAACCAGTTTGTTGCCGGATTCATAGGAAGCCCTCAAATGAATTTCTTTGATGGCACAATTGTTACTGAGGCTGGTCACACTTACTTGAAATGCTTGAATAATAAAATAAATTTATCTGACGAACAAATTAGTAAAATAAAAGAATATCAGTTAATTAATTCAGTAGTTACAGTTGGCATAAGACCAGAAAATATATTTACTTCAGAAGAAAAACTAAATAAATATACAAATGCAAAATATAAAGCTCAAATTGAAGTCGTTGAAAATTTAGGTTCAGAAATATTCATTCATGCAACCTGTAATAGTAACAGTATGATAATTAAATCACGCTCCAATAATGCTTTATCCATAGGTAGTGAAATAGATTTTGTATTTGATATTGATCATATTCATCTGTTTACCAAGGATGAAAATGGAACAGCTTTGTTTTAACAGAGAATAATATATATCCTTATAAAACAAAGAATAGTAAAAAAGTGGGTTTATGTATAACCCACTTTTTTACTATTCTTTGTTTTAACCTCCAAGATAAGCATTTTTTATCTCATCATTGTTTAAAAGTTCCTCTGCCTTACCTTCAATTTCAATTACTCCATTTCTAATTACATATGCCCTGTTAGAAATTTGAAGTGCCATATTTGCATTCTGTTCAACCAGAAGTATCGTTGTTCCAGCTTTGTTTATATCCTTTATTATTGAAAATATATCCTTTACTATTAACGGAGCAAGTCCCATTGATGGTTCATCAAGAAGGAGTATCGCAGGCCTTGACATTAAAGCTCTTCCAATAGCAAGCATCTGTTGTTCACCACCAGACATTGTTCCTGCAAGCTGACTTTTTCTCTCCTTAAGCCTTGGGAAAAGAGTAAATACCCTTTCATAGTCCTTGGATATTTCAGACTTATCTCTTCTTATATATGCCCCCATCTCAAGGTTTTCCATAATAGTCATTTGGGCAAACACCCTTCTCCCCTCTGGAACATGGGATATCCCAAGCTTTACAATTTCAGGCGCAGTAAAAGCTGTTACATCCTTGCCTTTGAATTTTATAGATCCACTTTTAGGTTTTAAAAGACCTGATATCGTTTTTAAGGTTGTGGATTTACCAGCTCCATTGGCACCTATAAGTGTAACTATCTCACCTTCACAAACCTTTATTGATAAATCCTTTAATGCATGAATCGCATCATAATATACATCTACGCTAGAAAGCTCAAGCATCCTATTCACCCCCAAGATAAGCCCTTATAACATCAGGGTTTTTCTGTATTTCTTCTGGATTCCCATCTGCGATAAGTGTTCCATAATCCAAAACATATAGCTTGTTGCATATATTCATTACAAGGGACATGTCATGTTCAATAAGTATTATTGTAAGATTAAATTTATCCCTTATCCACTTAATAAGCTCTGTTAATTCCTCAGTTTCCTTCGGATTCATCCCTGCTGCAGGTTCATCTAAAAGGAGTATTTCAGGCTTTGATGCCAGTGCCCTCGCTATTTCAAGCCTTCTCTGCTCTCCATAGGGAAGGTTCTTGGAAAGCTCAACTTTTTTATCTAAAAGTCCAAGCATATCGAGAAGCTCCAATGCTTCATCCTCTATTTTCTTTTCATCCTTATAAAACAAAGGAAGCCTTAGTAGAGATGTTATAACCCCATATCCTGTCTTACAATGGAAGCCTGTCTTTACATTATCAAGTACAGTCATCTCTTTAAAAAGCCTTATATTTTGAAAGGTTCTAGCAATTCCAAAACCAGTTATTTTATACGGCTTAAGTCCCTTGGCATTAACCTGCTTTTTAAGATTGTAGGTTATATCTCCAGTTGTTGGAGGATAGATACCTGTAAGAAGATTAAAAAAGGTTGTTTTCCCCGCTCCATTAGGCCCTATAAGGCCTGCTATATCACCCTTTTCAATCTCCATATCTATCTTGTTAATTGCCTTTATTCCTCCAAAAGATTTTGAAAGATTACTTACCTTGAGTACTGGCATTTGCTCTACCCCCAATCTTTAAAGACTTAAAGCTGCAGTTTCCCAATAGACCGCTAGGTCTATACAGCATAATTAAAAATAATGCAGCCGCATATACAACCATTCTTAGTTCTGGTATACCCTGAAGAAAAAGTGATATAAGAGAAAGTGCCACGGCTCCCGTTATTGACCCCATTATACTTCCCATTCCCCCAAAAACCACCATCGCCAGTATGTCTATGGATTTCATAAAGCCAAATGTATCTGGCTTTATGAAATAGAAAAAGTTTGCATATAAAGCGCCTGCAATTCCTGCAAAAAATGCCCCAAAAGCAAATGCAATAACCTTATATCTAGTTGTGTTTATTCCCATTGCCTCTGCTGCTATCTCATCTTCTCTTATTGCTATACATGCCCTTCCATTTTTGGACTTTATAAAATTTCTTATTAGAATTATTGTTATTACTGTCATAAAATAGATCCATGTCCAGTTAGTCAGCTGTGGTATATCGTTAAAACCGCTTGCTCCTCCTACATAATCCACATTCATGCCTATTATTTTTATTATTTCTCCAAAGCCCAGGGTCGCAATGGCAAGGTAGTCACCATTAAGCCTCAAGGTCGGAATCCCTATCAAAACACCTGCAAATGCAGAAACTAATGCAGCTAATACTATTCCTACCCATAGAGGTTGTCCAAAATTTGCTGTTACTATAGCTGAAACATATGCACCGATTGACATAAAGGCAGCATGTCCAAGAGAAAACTGACCCGTAAAGCCTGTAACGAGGTTTAGACTTACAGCAAGTATTATATTTATTCCTATTATTATTAGGTTAAGCATTATATATGAATCTATAATTCCCATATTTATAAAGAACTGACCTGCTATATATACAAGAATTATCATAAAAAAAGCTGCTATATTTTCTTTACAAACCATTTTCATATTATCCCCCCTATACCTTTTCCTTTATATTCCGCTTAAAAAGCCCCTTTGGCTTTACTAAAAGCATTAATATAAGAATTGCGAATGCAACTGCATCCTTATAGAGAGAACCTCCATATGCACTTACCATAGTTTCAGTCATACCAAGAAAAAAACCTCCAAAAACTGCCCCAGGTATAACTCCAATGCCTCCAATAACAGCTGCAATAAATGCTTTAAGACCAGGAATTACCCCCATAAGTGGATTTATAGAGTTATAGTATGCGCCAACTAATACCCCGGCAGCGCCTGCAAGGGCAGAACCTAATGCAAAGGTTGATGCTATTGTTTTATTAACATCAATACCCATAAGCTGTGCTGCTTCACTATCCATAGCAACAGCTCTCATGGCTTTTCCACTTCTTGTTCTTTTTATTACATATTGAAAAACAATCATAAGGAAAATAGTAATAGCTACTATATAGATATCCTTTATATCCATAACTGCGCTAAAAATTTTTATGCTTTTTTGTGGAAACAGACTTGGAAATGTCCTAGTTTCTGGTCCTACAAAATACATCATTCCATACTCAATAAAAAGGGATATACTTATTGCAGTAATAAGTGCTGCTATTCTTGTGGATTTTCTAATTGGCCTGTAGCCAACTCTCTCTATAAAAATTCCTATTATACTGCAAACAAGCATCGACACTATAAGAGAGGGAAAAAGCCCTATATGAAAATGGGTTGTAAAGAAAAACCCTATATACGCTCCAAGCATATATATATCTCCATGAGCAAAATTAATAAGATTTATTATTCCGTAAACCATTGTATATCCAAGGGCAATCAACGCATATATGCTTCCAAGAGAAAGCCCGTTAATAAACTGCTGAAAAAACTGCTCCATATAATCACTCCTCATTTATCATTTCCTTTAAAAATATAATAACCGCACCTGTTGTTATAGAAATTTAATAACTCTATTTCTAAAACAACAGTGCACAGTTTTTATATTTTTAAATTCTAGTTTTATAAAACTTCGAGTTTCATTTAAGCAAATATTTATAACTATATGTTTCGCATAAATGATTCTACATTGCTCGACCCTAAACATTTATGCGAAATCATATTCCTTGATTCATTAATCGCACAACACCTAATGTAAAATCTTTAGTGCGATTAATATAACTATGGAAGCAGCTTCTTCAAGAATGTCTGTTCTCCATTTTTCATCTCAAGTATAGTGATTGCCTTTACAGGATTATGATTTTCATCTATTGAAAACTTACCAGTTACTGCTTGAAAATCCTTAGTTGCTGCCAATGCATCCTTAAGCTTAACAGAGTCAGCTTCTCCAGCTCTCTTTAATGCATCAGCAAGGAAGTATGCCATATCATATCCAAGGGCATTGAATGCATTAGGCTCCTTTGAATACTTCTTGTTATAACTTTCCTTAAATTTAACCATCTCAGAAGTATTATCCTTTGAAGAATAATGATTTGTATAGAATACCTTATTAAGTGCATCTTTGCCTGCTAACTCCAATAGCTTTGGTGAGTCATATCCATCTCCTCCTAGAACAGGAACATTAAGCCCAAGCTCCCTTGCTTGCTTTACTATTAGTCCAACTTCTTCATAATATCCAGGTAAAAACATAACTTCAGGATTTGCTGCCTTTATGTTTGTTAAAACAGCCTTAAAATCAGTCTCCTTTGACTGATACGCCTGTTCTGTTACAACTGTTCCACCAAGCTCTTTATAGGTTTCAAGAAAGCTCTTTGTTAATCCCTTGCTGTAGTCACTTGTATTGTCAACAAGAACTGCTGCCTTTTTTAGTCCAAGCTCATTATATGCAAATTCGGCCATCGCAACTCCCTGGAACGAATCACTGAAGCAAGTTTTGAATACATACTCTCTTACCTTTCCCTTACTATCAACTGTGACATCATCAGCTGTTGCAGATGCAGATATAAGTGGAACCTTATTCTGGATTGCTATAGGGGCTGCTGCCTTTGTATTTCCTGAGGTTGCAGGTCCAAGTATCGCAACGACCTTGTCTCTTGTTGCAAGCCTTGTTGCTACATTTGCAGTTTCCGCATTTTCTGATTTGTTATCTACCTTTACAAGTTCTATTTTCTTACCAAGAACTCCACCATTGTTGTTTATCTCCTCAACTGCAAGCTCTATTCCATCAACAAGACTTTGTCCATAAGTTGCAACATTTCCTGAAAGTTCATAGTTAAGACCAACTAGTATCTTGTCTGAATCCTTAGTATTTCCTCCACTCTTTGCTGCACATCCCGCTGCAAAGGTTAACATCAATAACATTGCTATTACTCCATAGAATCTTTTACCCATATCTTACTCCTCCTAATTGTTTTTCTTCTCTTAATTTAAAACTTTTGACTATAATATCATCCTCATCCTGTTGAATACCAAGCCCCATGCAAACCACCTCTCTTTTAATAAAAATTTTTATATAAATTTAAACAGCAAACCAATAAAGTATTTTGACATATTCTAAAAAAGAAATTGCATTTTTTTATTTTACAACATTTATTTGGGGGTATGTAAAAAGCGTCTCTATATGTATATTTATACATATAGAGACGCTTTAAGCGCTGTACCACTCTACTTTATTATTACCTCACGGCAATAAACTCATTGGGTTCCATTAAACCCTGGCCTGTTAACGGGGCCTTACGTCAAAACCTACTAGCTTCAGCCTTGAAACTCCGAAGTGAGCATTATCTATCAGCTAATACCAGGCTTTCACCCTCCCTGGTTCGCTTTAATCAGCTCTGCGATAGTTTTATCTTCATCATCGCCAATATATTATTCAGTCTATTTATATTGCATATTTTTGCAACCTTCATTAATATTTTTCAAAGATTATTGTATAATACTATACTCTGATATTTGCAGTTCGTCAATACCATTATTGCAATTTTTTCGACAAATTTATTAAAAAAATTTTAAATTGATTGTTTTTATGAAATGAATTTTAAGTTTGGGTATTCTGTCAGCTTCACTAACATCTGCTATTATGTATGTTGACTTCAAAATTAGGCTCTGTTTAATTTGAGAAAATATTGACATTTGATGTCATGTAAACTAAAGTGAAGCTGTAATGCAGCATAAGGAACGGAGGTGAACTTTAGTGAGGAGTAGTACATACTCTCCCTCATTAAGGAACATATGTATATATTAAAGGAAATATATCACGGCTTTAAGCTTATCGAAGAAACTAAAATAAGAGAACTTGATACAACATCAAGACTATTTGAACATGTTAAAAGTGGTGCAAGACTTTTGCATTTAGAAAACAAAGATGATAACAAGGTATTTTGCATTTACTTTAGGACACCACCTGAGGATAACACAGGTGCGGCTCACATTATAGAGCATACAGTTCTCTGTGGATCAAAGAAATTTAAAACCAAAGATGTATTTGCAGATATGGAAAAAAGTTCACTAAATACATTTATAAATGCAATAACCTACCCAGATAGAACAAGTTTCCCTATATCAAGTAGAAACCATAAAGATTTCTTTAACCTTATGGAGGTGTATTTAGATTCTGTATTTTATCCAAACATATACAAAAATCACGAGCTATTGCGCCAAGAGGGTTGGAGATATGAGATTGATGAGGAAACAGGAAAGCTAGTCTATAACGGAATTGTTTACAGTGAAATGCAGGGTGCCCTCTCCTCACCGGAGCAAATAGTAGCACAAAACATTTACAGCTCACTATTTCCTAACACAATCTATGCCTATAACAGCGCTGGAGATCCTGACTACATACCAGAGCTTACACAGGATAAATTCGAAAAATTCCATAAAAAATACTACCATCCAAGCAACAGCTATATCTATATGTATGGTGATCAGAATTTAGATGAATGTTTAAAACTAATAAATGATGAGTATCTCATGAATTTTGATAAAATTGAAGTTCCATCACATATTGATGTACCAGATAACTTCAGCCAAATGGCTGAACAAGCAGATGAATACTCAATAAGCGAGGATGAATCAGAGGAGGGTAAAACCTTCCTTACATTAAATTTTGCTTGTGAGTATAAAACTAATCCAGAGGCCTATTTAGCAATGAAAATAATGAATAACCTGCTTATTGAATCCTCTGCATCACCTATAAAAAAGGCACTCCTTAATGCGGGAATTGGAGAAGGGGTACTTACAAATAGAGAATTGGGAATTAACTTCACAAAGAAATCCATTTTTTCAATAGCTGTAAACAATACAGATGAGGACAAGAAGGAGGAATTTAAAAGAATAATTTATGATACTTTTAAATCGCTTGTTGAAAATGGTATTGATAAAAAACTTCTAGAAGCATCAATAAATTCAGTTGAATTTGAACTGAGAGAGGCAGATCCCTGGAGAATTGCAAATAAGGGACTTACCTGTAACTCAAAAATAATGGATAGCTGGCTCTATGACGGTAATCCAATAGTTCATTTATGCTATGAGGATACTCTAAGTAAATTAAAAAAAGCAATGCATTCAAATTACTTTGAAGCCTTTATTCAGAAATATTTTATTAACAACAACCATCGCTCCCTGGTAGCTGTAAAGCCAAAGAGAGGTTTGGCTGAAGCAAAGGCTAAAATCCTAGAGGATAAGCTTCAAAAATACAAGGAATCCTTAACAGATGTCCAAATCAAAGAGCTTAAGGAAAGAAACGCATTACTCAAAGCTTCTCAGATGAGAGAAAACACCAAGGAAGAGCTTGCAACCATCCCTAAGCTTTCATTAAACGAAATAGCTAAAAAAGCAGAGAAACTTCCTCAGAGGGTTATAAATGAAAAGGGATTTACTATTCTATCCCATAATATAAATACAAATAAGGTTGCATATATTGACCTTTTATTTGATGCAAGGGTTATAGAGGAAAAATATATCCCATATTTAGGCTTGTTAAGGGATATCATAGGCGAAATTGATACCATGGATAGATCATACTCAGAGCTTAATACAGAAATATATAGAAAAACTGGCGGTATAAGCTTCAATACAAATGTTTATTCAGATAAAAATAATAAAAATATCTGCTATCCTAAATTTGTTATTAAATCAAAGGTTCTCTTTGAAAATGTTGATGTCCTATTCCAATTAATGAATGAAATAATAACCTCAACAAAATTTGATAGTATAAAGAGAATCAAAGAAGTAATACGAGAGAAAAAGGGTAATCTAAAGAGATATATTATTGCTGCAGGCAGCCGAATAGCGTTTCCTAAGGCTATTTCATATTTCTCAAAGGAATATAGATATAGGGATATGCTTAGCGGTGCCTCATATTATCAGTTTATCTGCGATATTGAAAAAAATTTTGAAAATAAGTTTGAAGAAATTAAGACCTCACTCCAAAAGGTATATGAAGCTATATTTAATACAAACAATCTTATTATTTCATATACAGGAGATGAAGAGTACGAAAACAGTATAGCTTCTAAAACGAATATACTCCTGGCTAACCTTAACACCAAGATGCTAAAAGCTAATGATATTGACTTTAAGCCTTATAATCAGGCAGAAGCCATAATCATAAACACAAATGTTCAGTATGTAGTAAAGGCTTTTGATTATACTAAACTAGACAATAAATATTCTGGCAAAATGAGAGTGCTAGAAAACATCCTTTCTTCTGAATATCTATATACTAGGGTTCGTCTTCAGGGTGGTGCTTATGGATGCTATATGTATTTAGTTGACAACAATACTATAGCCTTTGAATCCTATCGTGATCCAAACCTTATTGAAACTATGAAAATCTATGATGAAGCCTATAAATTCCTTAATGATATAAATTATTCAAAAGAGAATTTAGAAGGCTTTATAGTAGGTGCTATAGGAAAATTAGACCAACCTTTAACCCCTGATAGAAAGGGCGAAGATGCAGTAAAGAACTATATATGCGGCATAACATATGCAGATATTCAAAGAGAAAGGGACGAGCTGCTGTCAACCTCCCTTGATGACATAAAGTCATACAGCACACTTATCAAAAAGGGAATGGATGAAAACTACTGCTGCGTTGTTGGAAATGAGTCTAGAATAAAGGATAACAAGGATTCCTTTGATAAGATAATTACACTATCATAATAACTTAATCACTAAAAACTCTAATAAATTAAAATAATGGGCCTGTCACACAACAAGCTATCTCTAGGTGGTATTGGTGACAGGCTCTTGAGCTTTGAGTTATTTATTCAAAACATCGCCAAATGCTTCAATTAAATAACTCAAAACTCAAGTACCTGTTACCTAGGGATATAAGATATAGCCTTTCTTTGTGCAGCAGCCCCATTGATTTATTCTAGTATATTGAACTGATCCATGTTTGTTTTATAACTATAAGGTTTATAGTTCCTTGGCTAAATCAACAAGTGCATTCCCCTCAACCCTGTATACAGTCCATTCATCCATAGCCTTTGCGCCCATCTGTTTATAAAACTTTATTGATTTTTCATTCCAGTCCAGACACCACCAATCCAATCGTCCACAATTTCTCTCTACTGCAATATGTGCTAGACAAGCTAGAAGAGCCTTACCAAGTCCTAATCCACGCATCTGTGGTTTTACATACAGATCCTCCAAGTATAGATTGGCTTTCCCTAAAAAAGTAGAAAAATTATGAAAGAAAAGTGCAAACCCAACAGGTTCCCCCTTATACTCTCCAATAATTACTTCTGCCTGATGCTTTACAAATAGGGAATCATATAGAATTTCTTCTGTTGCAACTACTTCATTTAACAGTTTTTCATAATCGGCTAATTCTTTGATAAACTTTAGTATTAATCCGGTATCCTCTGGAGCAGCAGATCTTATCTTAAACCCAGAAATCTTAGTCTCATATTTTTTAATATTCTCCACTATTTTGTCCCCCTTTTAATTGTGGTTATTTAAAGCTTATTTCATTAATAAACACATGATCCTATATTTTATTTCAATATCAAATTTACTTTCCTTATCATCATTTTTGAAAGGGCAATTAGCATTCATTATAACTCAATTCTAAAACATTTCCACCCATCTGTCTTCTCAACCATTGACAATATTCCATTATGTTTTTCCACTATTTTTTTAGAAATACTAAGTCCCAATCCACTTCCATTACTACTTATCCTTGATTTATCTCCTAGTACAAAGGGTTCAAATATAGATTCCTTAATTTTATCCGGAATCATTGTTCCATTATCTGCAATTTCCAAATGGATATATGGATTAACTTGCTCTTTAGAGTTACTTTGATTATTATAGTTTAATATTTTTAGAATCACATTCAGCCTTGTCTTATCTGGATTGTGTTTGATGGCATTTACTATTAAGTTTGTAATTGCCCTTCTCATTTCCACCTTGTCCATATTGATAATAACAGTTTCCTCTGGAATATCTAGTTTCAATTCCATCTGCTTCGCTTCTATCTCTTCATAGCAATCAGCGATTATTTCACGTACTAATTCTGCCAAATCTGCTTGTTCAAAATGGAGCTTATATTCCTTATTATCAAGCTTTGTATATTCAAAGAGCAGGTTAATCAGCTCATTGACACGGGTTGATTTTCCATAGATAGTCTCTATATATTGCTTCTTTTTTTCATCATCAGTTACAAGTCCATCCATTAGTGCCTTTGAATATCCGGTAATCGTTGTAATTGGTGTCTTAATATCATGAGCAATATTACTAAATAACTGCTGTTTCTCCTGTTCGTAATCTTTTTGTCTTTTCTTTGCTGTTTCTATTTCCAATGCCATAAAGTTAAACGAATCCCTCATTTTTTCAAATTCATACTCTGCTTGAAAATCCAGTCTTTTATTATAGTCACCAGAAGTGATGTCATCTAATCCTCCTATCAGCATATCCATTGGTTTTACAATATGCTTTTGCACAATATGGCTATAAACTAATAACAATATTAAAAAAATAATAACTACACCTAGTACCGTCCCAAAAATTGTTTTAGTCACCCATCTTTGAGAATAGCCTGTTGGATTCAACATAGTATACGAAACCTGTAGTTTATCTGTTGGAAGTTTTGCGACACAGATGTAAGGCTCGCCATCTGTTCCTGTAAAACTAGCATATGTAGCAAAATATCTAGTGTCCTTTTTTCTATTTAAAGCTGTTATTTTTAAACCAGCAAACATTATCGTCCTGTTTTCTTGAACACTCTGATCAATCGCCTGTGCTAATAATTCCTTAACTGTGTACGAGTTTTTTTTCTCTAAAACAGCTCCCTTTGTATATACTACTTTATAGTTTTCATCTAAGATTTCAATCCATCCATTTAAATCCTGTAATCCCGAAATATCAATGCTCCTATAATCCGGCTGTACTAAAAATTCAGCGCAAAAATATTTCTTAAAATCTACTCCATTCACCTTTGCTTGATAAGCAGAAATGGAATTAATAAATATAGCTACACCAATTAATAGGGTAAGAGAAAATAGAATATACTTTTTCATTATATAGTAATTTAGATTTTGTTTTTTCTTTTTCATATTATCACTCCACAGGGATGAATTTGTATCCTAATCCTCTTATAGTTTTTATATAAGGACTTTCCTCATTTTCACCTAATTTATTTCGCAGTTTACTAATATAGACCATAATATTATTATCATCAGTCACATATGAGTCCTCCCAAGCTGCTTCATAAATCTGTTTCTTGGTGAATACCCTCCCAGGCGATTGCATAAACAACTGCAGTATTTTAAATTCAATACTTGTTAGTTCTATTAACTGTTCTTCCTGCTTTTCCAACCTCTTAAATAGAACACATTGTTTAAGATCAAGCCTTAAATCCCTTGCCATGATTTCTTCTTGTTTTTGTTCTTCACTAGCACCCAGTTTATAGAATCTTCGTATATTAGCATCTACTCTTGCCACTACTTCTAGGGGTTCAAATGGCTTAGTAATATAATCATCTGCCCCAAGACCCAAGCCTAATATTTTATCTGATGCTTCACACTTAGCAGAAAGAATAATCACAGGAATATTGTGTGTTTCACGGATGAGTTTAATTAATTCGAAGCCATTGACATGAGGCATCATTATATCAATCAATGCCAAATCTATTTTCTCAGTTTGTATTTTTTCATAAGCTGCTTTTCCATCTGCTGCCTCGACAATCTGATAGCCTTCTTTATCTAAATACAATTTTAAAAAATCAATTATTTCATGTTCATCGTCTGCAAGCAATATTCGATACCCCATTGTGATTCCCCACTTTCTTTACCTAAAATAACACATACTACTTAACATCTTTTCTTATAAATACTGTAAACGCTGCTACCATTATAACGCTAGTATAAATGGCAGAGCAAACAATAAGTGTAATTACATCCTTAGCTGTAACTTTATCTGTCCACCCTCTTTCTCTCTTGAAAATGCTACTACCAATATCATTAAAATTCTAATAGTTCTAAAATCTTTCCATATCCCATTAAGCCGTATTTTAAGAATGATTTCCCTTAACTACAGACACTCATTATTCTCATTTTCTACATTATAGAATAGAAAAAGCTTTGGACATATTCATAAGAAAATTCCCTAAACCATGTAAAATAATACTAGGGATAATGGAGCCATTAAATATTTTTTCATCTATATATCCTAATATCCATCCTCCAATAGATGTGGTGATAATTAACAATATGTAAGTTGTCATTCCATTACCTGAAAAGAATAGAACATGTAAAAGCCCAAAGCAAATAGCTTGTGCAATATTACCGGCATTCACTCCTAATTTTGTTGCAAATCGTTTTCCTAAAAAGCCTCGGAATAACAATTCCTCACAAATGCCATTTTGTATAAAGCACACTATTAGACAAGGTATAACTGCTTCAAATCTTAGACCTGCATATGCATCGGCTGATGGCTGTGTATATTTGGTTATAGGTGGGAAATGTGTAATCAACCATAATACCATATATCCAACAATGCCAAAAATAGCTTCCTCGTTTGAAGCAATTTTTTGAGGTTTAAATAATCCTATCCATTTGAAAAATGTAATCTGTTTTCGGTATCTTATAAGCCACCAAATAAAAGGAACAAATGCAAATACTATAAATTGCATGAGAGTTCCTCTTAAAATTAATCCTAAATCCATCCCTTTCCCTCCTTATGATAAATCATAATTAGAGTATATAACTGCAACCTTTAATGGAAATATAATCAACCTTAAAATAACCTTAAAATGAAAACACATATCATTAGCTGATAAATAAAAAGGAATTTGATATAAGGCATATTAAAGAAAATAACAAGTCAAGATTTTGAGGATATTTTACGTCAGACAAGGAAATGAAAGCTCAAGCTAGTGGGCTAACTTGAACTTTCATTGACGAAGTATGACACAAAATAGGCCAAAATATTGACTTGTTATTTTCTTTAATACGCCTAAGTAAAAAACTAGAGAGCATCTGCAGGTTTGCGGTCACCTATGTACACCACAAACCTACAGATGCTCTCAAGTTTTTTATTAAGCCATCAAAAGCTGTACTTCCTCATCCTTATAATACTGTGCCTGAGCATTCCACAGCTCATAATACTTTCCATCTTTATTCTTAATTAATTCATCATGACTTCCTCTTTGGATTATCTCTCCTTCATGGAAAACAGCAATATCGTGGCAAAAACGACAGGAGGATAGTCTGTGAGAAATGTAAATTGCAGTTTTGCCATTTACAATTTCATCAAATCGCGAATATATCTCAAATTCCGAGATCGGGTCCAATGCAGCAGTAGGTTCATCTAAAATCACAAATGGTGCATTCTTATATAAAGCCCTTGCCATGGCAATTTTTTGAGCCTCACCACCTGAGATTTCTATTCCTTTTTCATCAAAATCATGATATAAGTAGGTCTTAAGACCATCTGGCATCTCCTTGAATCTTTCTTCAAATCCTGCTTCCCTTAAAGCATAAGTGGCTTTATCCTTATCAACTTCCACACTGGAGGCAATATTTTGTCCCAGGCTAAAGGAGAATAGTTTAAAATCTTGAAAAACTACTGAAAACAATCGGAGATATTCATCATAATCATATTTTTTTATGTTAATACCATTTAATAAAATCTCTCCCTCATCAGGATCATATAGTCTTGTAATTAGCTTAATAAACGTGGTCTTGCCACTTCCGTTCATACCCACTACCGCTAGCTTTTCCCCTATTTTGAATTTCATATTAACATTTTTTAATACATATTTTTCTGTTCCGGGATATTTGAAACTAACATTTCTTAATTCCAAGGTATATTCATTGTCGTCCCTTTTTTCTACAGGCAAGGTCCCCATATATTTTCCATTGCTTAGCTCAATTAAACCAAAAAACTTTTCAAAATAATAATTATTGTTGATTATTTTGCCAGTAGTTGTAGTTAGTAATATTATACCTTCTAGCATTTGTGTAATAGAACCTGTATACTGCATGAGTTCACCAATACTAATTACACCATAATAGGCTTTATAGCCGATAAAACAATAAATAGTTCCAATACTTATAACACTACAAATAGCAGCCAATAACTTTGGTTTTAACATTATCTTTGAAATCATATTATACAATGAATTTATCCCTGCCATTAATCCTTCTCCAGCCCTATTATATAGCTTATAACTATATAAACGAACATCCTTGCCAAATTTATAATCAAAAACATTTTTGCAATAGGATTCTCCTATTACATTGGTCTCAATTATTTCATCAGTAGTCATATTAGCCATTTTATTATTTATACTTTGAGCACTCAAAATTGAAATTACAGTAGTAGAAAGTATTAAAACAACAAATACTATATTTTGAAGGATGCCACTAAATGCAGAACCAGGTATTTCTGCTAGAAACAATCCAATAGACATAACAATAGCGATAGTTACCGTAAAAAAGCCTTTTAAGATATTTTTTAAGTAGGTTCCTTCATGATAAAAGCCAAACATTCCGAACTTTTCTAATTCACTCAACTCCGCTAGCTTTGCATGAGTTTCTTCCTTTTCAATGAATTCATAATCTAAGTTAATAATTTTTTTATTTATCATCATATCTCTATTTCGTACAGCAATTCTTGCTCTAAGCATACTATCAGCATCTAAAATCTTATTTATTACAGATAAAATTCCATTAGCAGCAATAGTGATAAGTACCAGCTTTAAAAATTTCTTACTATCTACTCTTAATATTAATGCATTAATTATCAATTTACCCATATAAATGTTGCTAAAAGGTAAAATAGCACTGAAAATTCCCAGGAATACATTATCTATAATATATCTTCTATCAAGCTGATAAACTATTTTTATTGCTTTTACAATAATATTTATTTTAGCATGCTTTAATTTCACTGCCATCACCCCCAATTTCATCTTGATAATAGTATGCCTGAATATCAAACATCTCTTTATATTTCCCATTTTCATCCATTAGCTCTTTGTGACTGCCTGATTCTATAATCTTTCCATTTTCTAAGAAAATAATTCGATCACAAAACTTTGTTGAAGATAGCCTATGTGAAATGAATATTGCTGTTTTATCCTTGGTCATTTCATGATATCCTTGATAAATTTCACTTTCAGCAATAGGGTCCAATGCTGCAGTAGGTTCATCCAATATTGTAATTTTCCCATCCTTATACAGCGCCCTCGCCAGCATCAATTTTTGGTTTTGACCTCCTGATAAATCCACTGCATTTTTTCTAATAGATTTCATTAAATAAGTCTTCTTTCCATTTGGCAATTGATTAATAGCTTCATATAACCCTACATCTTTTAATACCTTATCAATTTTTGAATCATTTTTATTTTCCTCTCCCCCAGTCAAAAAGTCTTCTATTGTCTCTGGTAATAGAAAAATATCTTGAAACACTGTGGAAAACAATCCGTAATATTCATCAATATTATATTCACTAATATTTTTACCGCCCAACAATATAGTTCCTTCTGTTGGTTTAAGCAACCCCATAATCAAAGAAACTAAAGTTGTCTTTCCTGCCCCATTTACTCCAACTATGGCTAATTTTTCTCCTGCCTTAATTTTCAAATTCATATTTTTTATAATATCCTCCTCCGAATCCTGATATCTAAAACTAACATTTCTAAGCTCTAGAGTCATATCCTTCGGATTTATCATAGAAGCATTGCGATTTAGTCCATCAACTCTATCTACATATCTTCTATAATCAGAAACAGGAACAGTTTCTTTTTTTATTGTATTATACTGAGATATAATCCCCATTACCCAATCTGAGAACCCCTTTATAATGCCCAAAAGAAGGACAAATTCAGAAATACCAATCTTATTATTAAGATAATTATAAATTAGAAACATATAAGCTAATCCATCTCTTATAAAAATCATAATGATATTAATAAATTCTCCTAAAAAATCCGCATTTCTTTCCTGAGTAACAAAGCGGCACCATCTTTTTAAAATAATTTTATATGTATCAAAAAACCATTCGTTCATCCTATATAATCTCATGTCCTTGGAAAATCTTAAGTCACCTGTTTTTTCTCTAAGGTACTTAATTTTTTGATTATCTTCTTTTGTTTGTTCAATAACCCTTTCCTTAACCTTTACATTATGCATTCCATAAAAATAATTTATTAAACTAGAAATTAATATTGCGATTAATAAAATAGGCTGTATTTTAATAATGAATGCCCCAAAAAAAACAATTCCTATGATGCTTGTAATTAACTGGGATAAATATCTAGAAAATTGCTGCACCATTGCATCATCGCCACCGCCTACTACATTCATTACCTTTGAAGCCTGCTCTAATCCTGCCTTTGAAGATGCATATTGATAATCCGTTTCGACGTTCTTTTTAAAAAATTTACCCATATAGTTTATTCTTTGCCTTGCACATCTTGAATCCATTATTATATTTATTAAAGTCTCTAATATTTTTAATAAGAGCAATATACCCAGGATAATTAGTATGTTTTTAAAAAATATTATCAATGTTTGGCTTTCTTGAATAGAGTCAATTAAAACCTTTGGTAAATAAGCTTGCAGCAAAGGAATACTAACTCCAATAGGGATGCTTAGCATACTCATAAAGAATAATTTTTTATCTGTAGTTATTATATTTTTTAATAAAAACCATGAATTGCTAAACCCTGAATACTTCTTTTCCATAGCAAAACCTCCCTAATTGATTTGTTTATTTATAAACTCTTCGATTCTTATATTAGCATATGTTGCTAACAATATATCATTTTGTCACAAACGGTATTAAATTTGTCCTGAATGGTATTGCAATAAAAAGAACCTAGATCAAATCTAGGTCCTCTTTATTATTTTAACTTCCCCTGCAAATCCATCTAGCTGCACTTCATCTCCATCTTTAAGAATACTCATGGCATTCTTGACATTATACAGAACTGGTATATCCAGTTCCCTAGCAAGAATGCCCAAGTGCTCAAAGGGCGAACCAACCTCTACAATAATTCCTTTTACATGATTAATTATAGGCTCAAGCTCTCCACATCGTGTAAAAGGTAATACTAATATACTATCCTCCTCTAAATAAGCAGGCATTCCAACTTTGACCTTTGCATTAACTTTTTTTCTTAATCCTGAAAGCCCTTTTAAAATTATGTTTTGCTCTCTTTTATCCATGCACTCACTATTCTCATCTGTGCAATTTGTATTTTCAGAAGGTTCTTTTCCAATTATAAATGGTGCAAACAGTTTCATTTGATAATTAAATACTTCCTTTCTTTCATTTATAACCTGTTTAAAATTATCACCATTTAATAGTCCCTCTTTTATTTCATCAAGGGTAAGAAAATATAGATCTTCCTCATTCTGTATTTGCTTATTTTTAGTCATTATTCTTTGAACCTCCAGCAGTGCTAATCGTAAATATGACTTTGTCATGCGTTCAAAATAGTAATGGTGATTATCTCTTGCTAAATATGCCTTTTCAGCCAAGTTAAGCTTGTCTAAGAATTCTCGGCTTTCTTTTTTACACAATTTACTTAATATAGCAGACATAACTTTTTCCTTCTTCATCAGAGAATTTTCTATGGAAGCTCTAAAATTCTCATTATTAATATTTAAAAATCCGCGAATATGTCCTATTACTTTAGAAGGTGCTTCCTTTAGCAAAGGCTCAGGATAATCACTATTAACATCACTATCCAAATTACATATCCCAAATTCAGTTATATAATTCTCTATTAAATCCAGTAATTTTTTGCTTTCTGGAATATTCTTAAGTCTTGCATATAGAATTTGATTATACTGACAATCCATAAACATCTTATTAAGAATTGGGTTTAAGTTTATCTCATTAGCAATATCAATATAAAATTTTCTTTCTTTATTCAATATACTAATATTAAATACTAAATCGTAAAAATCGTCTATTTTAAAATCATCATTTACTTTTTTGCAGTATTCCATAAAATCATTTAAATAATCACATCCATGAGTAACTGGCTGATGATTTTCACTTAAAAACTTCATATGCACTATGGATTTCTCCAAAAATATTAGTGCTTCCTGTGATGACAATTTTCTTTGTAAATAACTGTCTAAATCCTTTTTAAGATGCAGCAATTGTGGCAGTACAATATCTTGAAATATATTTTGGTTTTTATGATGCAACTTATATACCATAGTTATGAAGTTTTGTTCTTGCTGTTTTTGATCTTTCATTTCCTTATCCCTATAAAAGAAATAGCCATTCTGAACACAATACTCTGTATAAAAATCCTGTAACCCAGTTGTGTAACATCCTTTGTTTAAAGCCTCTCCCTGTATCAAGCTGAGTTCATTAATTAATGGTTCATAAGGTTTATCATTTGCCCTATACCAGGTATAATTCTCATCATCTTTATTTCCCCATATTATATCAAAAGTTTTTATTCTAAAGGTTGTAATAGGTCTAGCTTGAAGAATATAAATTTTATTATCTAAAATAGTCCATTCAATATCCTGGTACTTGCCAAAGATTTTTTCTATTTTCAAAGTACTTTCATATAATCTATGTATCATATCCTTTGATGTTGAAGGAAAACCATCCGGGATTCTTTCCTCCAATATTTCTGCAGTCTTCCTATTAATTTTGTAAAAAGCTGAATTTGATTTCCCACTAACATAATCCTCACATAGCCCTTTAACAGCATTAATGTGCATTACATCCTTATCCATATCAATAGTATCCACCGAAAAGTTAACTCCTGAATAATCACCTGCAACAAATTGTTGGATTATTACACACATCTTCAGCTCTTCAAGGTTTAAATTATTACTTACAAAATATGCTATAACTTTATCAGTAAATAATGAAGCATAACACTTTTTTATACATGTTTTAACTTCTTCAAAGGAATCTAAATTTATAAATGAAGAAAACATACCCGCCATACTATATGTATCATTATCTTCACATAGAGCAGAGGACCTTACCGCATATCTTTCTTGAACTTCTTCATTTTGTATCTTCTTAAAAAATTTAAGCAGGCTTTTCTCCATTTCAGGAGAGAACTGTCCATTTAATACAAAATCTTGTATCTCCATGTTATAAGCTATATAGTCTTTAGTACTATAAGGAAAATTATTATACTCAAGAAATTTCATAAAAAACTCTGATGACAACGCAAATCCCTTTGGAACTTCCTCTCCATTTCCTATCAACTCTCCTAATGCACTTGCTTTAGTACCATATTGGTTTTTGTCACTTAATCTTAGATCAAATAGCATTGATATCATAATCAAAACCCCCATTCCGTTTTGTAAACCTATCAGTTTACTAAATTTATTATATTTATCTACACAACACCTTACAAATATATAAAAAGCCTTGAAATATGGTGCAGATGTATTAACTATCACAGACATGCTTTTTTAAGCTTTTTCAAAATATATATTGACATCATATTACTTTTATAATATAATATATTGACTCAATAAGAGAGTAACAATGCAAAAATGACAAATATTTTCATAAAATTATATATAAACATTCAATATTTTGTACTGTTTAGGAATACAAAAAGCCACAGATTTTATACAATCTGTAGCTTTTTTTAATTTTAATTTCCTTTATTTATCATAAATATACTTTTTACATTCTAAAATCAGCTTAAGATAGATTAAATCAGATTTTACAAATTGCCACTAATTTGCACCTATGATATTACTAAATTAAAATTTATTTATTGCTTTTGTTAAGCATTCAGCTGCTTCTCTTTCCTTATCAAGGGCCTTTAATATTATTTCTGAAATTCTAATGCGTATATCTCTCTTTGAAAAATTGATATATGCATCTGGATTCATAAATCCTCCAGTTAATTCTAAAATACTCCACATCATATCATGCTCCTCTTGAAGACATTTGATTGCAGGCTTCAGCTCTTCTGCAGCTTTGGGAAAATCCCTCATAACTTTCTCAAGAAACTTAGATCCATACCAACGCCTCTCTGCCAATTCAAGACAGGTAACCTCCTGAACTAAATAACGGCTTTGAAGTACGCTTTTATTATCCATTGGAAAGTATTCATCGTTTAAAATATCCTTTGACCATGCGATATATGCGTTAAATCCTGTAGGAATACTATTTACATCATGTCTTCCCATCATTTCTATTCCATATTTTAATGCCTTAGCATAAATATAGTCTGGTAATGGTTTTTCTCTTTTTTCTCCTACAATTACTATACCTGCTGTATCATCATACCAGCCTCTTTTTCTAAAATATCCACATGGCTCAAATTCCAAAGACTTGTCTGCTGTTTCCTGAAAGTAGCTCCAACCGATTAAAACTTCTCCCTCCTCATCATATCCTGTTATAATTGACCATTCTGTAGGGCCTACTATCCCTAGCCCTAATACAGGTTTGTTACTAACTTTTATACTCTCCACAATCTTCTCTTGAATATATGATTTATCTTTAAAATAGTCCTTATTAGCAATAAATTTATCTATATTTAAACTATTAAATATAAGTTCATAGTCATAGCCAGCTGCCTCTAGTACCCTGCTAATCTGATTAGTAGGATTATCCTGAAGGAATATTGAATCCACTCTTCCCCCTTCATCTGTTCTTGGGTTCCAATTCCAAAAAAATCGAAAGGCAGCACCTGATACCCCCATAAAGAATGTATAGGCATTGTTTACTCTTAAATTAGCTTCACTAATTATTTCAAATCCATAGTCTTCTCCCAGATGTTCAACACATAACCTCATTATACTTGCAAATGGTATGTTCTCAGGGGCCATATTCTCAACAGGCTGGAAGCCAATACGGCATATTCCTTCAATAACCTTCTTTCTAAATTCATTATTACTGGATACACGTATTGCTTTAATATTCTCCTCAAACATTTCAAACATCCCCTTCTTTATTTTTTGTTTTCCACTATGAATACGGTTATTTACTGTGGTTATTGGCAAATCTAAAAAATCTGCAATTTCCTTATATGAATAGTCATTAATATAGTGAAGGATTATTACCGAATACTGTTCCTTTGGTAAAGATCTTAGTGTGAAAAAAATTTGATCCTGCACATTTTTTCTGTAAACTGCATTAAAGGTATTATCTTCATTCATTGATACCTCTTCAATTGACTCCATACTAATTGTATTTATTTTCTTCTTCCTAGTAATTCTGCCACAGGATGAAAACACTATTCTTCTTAGCCACGAACCAAACGCATTAGATTCCTTTAGCTTTCTGATATTCAAATATGCAAGTATAAATGCCTCTTGTGCTGCATCCTGTGCATAGTGAAAATCTCCTATAATTGAATATGCATATCCAACTGCCATATCTTGATATCTGCATACAATTTCTCCAAATGCCTCTGCATCTCCACATATTGTCTTCTGTATTAATTCCTTTATATCTTCCATACATAACACCCCTTATTAATTGTTCTTATATATAAAGAGCCATGTTTTACACTTTTCCTTTGCAATAAAATATATTTTTTATTTATATTTTACCATATCATTCCAAACTCATATAAAGCAAAATTATAGGCTATGGTATTCCCATATTAAAATAGAATGTTCAATATGTTTTGCATAAATGATTCTACATTGCTCAACCCTAAATATTTATACGAGATCATATTCCTTGATTCATTAATCGCACAACACCTAATGTAATATCTTTAGTGCGATTAATATAACCTGATTCTTTCAAAATCATTTAATATTTTAATAGCAACTAGAACTAATTAGAATTAGATGGTAATATATTGTTATAATTTCAAAACAAGGCATCGTAGTTAAATTATATTATTAATAAAACTCTTATAATTATTATTTAACTGCAAATGAAAGGAGGATAAATTTACAATTTCATGTATTAAAAAATAAAAATTATATTTATTAATAATTTTTGGGGGGATTTATTTTGAGATGCGTAAAAAAAATAATATTTATGTGTTGTTCTCTAATTGTCATATTATCACTTACAGCTTGTAGTATTGGCGGAAAAAAGGCTTCTAGTAGTGATATAACTAAGATAAAGTTCATAGATTTTTCAAAGGATATCTCAGCAGATAGAATATATAGCACAATAGAGAAGCTATCAGCAAAAGATGATGCTAGAATAACTGGATTTGAGGGTGAAAAGGATGCCGCCTCATATATTTCTAAGCAATTTAAAGATATTGGACTTAGTGTTGATGAGCAGGAATTTCCAGTGCAAGCATTTAAGTGTTCTAATGTAGAAGTAAAAATAAATTCGCCTGAAAGTAAAGTAATTAAATCTAACGTTTTAACATTTAGTAAGGAAACACCAAAGGAAGGTCTATGTTCAGAGGTGATTAATGGATATAATGGAACGCAAAATGATTTAGAAAAGGCTAATGTTAATGGTAAGCTTGTAGTTATTCAACGTGGTGGAGAAACATTTAGGGCTAAAGCTGAAAGAGCAGCTTCGCTAGGTGCTGTAGGAGTTATATTTTTTGATCCTAACAGTCAAGATATTATATCAGCTACATTGGCTCAACCTTCCAAAATACCAGCTGTTGCAATATCAAAAGCTGATGCAGAAAGCTTAAATTCGGCTATAACTTCAGGAAAAAGTCTTAAAGCTACAATAAAGGTTGATAGTGAATGCAAAGATAGTACATCAAAAAATATTATTGCAACATTAAAATCAAAAAAGAAAGATGCTAAAACCATAATAGTTGGAGCTCACTATGATTGCGTAGGTACTCCAGGTGCAAATGATAATGCATCAGGTATATCTACTATAATGGAATCTGCAAGAGTTTTATCAAAGGAAAAACTCGATTGTAATATTAAATTTATTGCATTTGGCGCTGAGGAAATAGGCTTAGTAGGCTCAGATTATTATGCAAACACTTTAAGCCCTAATGATTTGGAAAATACTATTGCAATGATAAACGCTGATATGGTTGGTGTAGGTGATAAATTATGTGTCTACACACTGAATCCAAGTAATAAATCTTTAACTGCTGATTTAGCAGTAGGTTGTATGAACCAGTTTAAATATGATAATAAACGTGATTATAGTGATAGAAGTGATCACGTAGCTTTTGAAACGCTTGGTATACCAGTAGCATATTTTGAATATGGTCCATCTGATAATTATCATACTGATAATGATACTGCTGATAAAATCAAAAAGGAAAATTTATCTAATACATGTAACGTAATTACATCTTTGTGTAATGAAATTGGTAAGAATCCAGAAATATTTTCAAAATAAGCAGATATAAATAAAAATCACCTGTGATTTTTTTAATATTGTAAAACAAAAATACCCGCGCCAGCGGGTATTTTTATTCCACTCATATCATTTTAGAACTGTCTTTAGAAATTTCCCGGTATAAGAGGCTTTAACTCTTGTTACCTGTTCTGGAGTACCTTCTGCAACAACATTTCCTCCTCCATTGCCGCCTTCTGGACCCATATCGATGATGTAGTCTGCTGATTTGATGACATCTAAATTATGTTCAATCACCAGTACTGTATGTCCCTGGTCAACAAGTTTGCTCAGACAAGTAAGCAGTTTTTGAATATCTGAAAGATGAAGTCCTGTAGTAGGCTCATCCAGTATATACAGGTTGTGTGCCCCTCTCTTGATCTTTGACAGCTCATAGGCCAACTTCACTCTTTGAGCCTCACCCCCAGATAGGGTTGTTGAGCTTTGGCCAAGCCTCATGTAGCCTAATCCCAATTCATTAATAATTCCTAACTTATGCTTGAGATACTTGCTGTCCTTAAAGAAATCAAGTGCCTCTTCAAAAGTCATTTCCAATACATCTGCAATGCTTTTTTGCTTGTATTTAATCTCAAGCCCTTCGTTGGAAAAGCGCATTCCTTTACACACAGGGCAAATGGTTTCAATATCTGCCATGAACTGCAGGTTTGTAACAATGATTCCATCTCCACCACAGTGCTCACATCGGGTTCCACTGGCATGGGTTAGACTGAAATCAATCTCCTTGTACCCACGAGCCACTGCTTCAGGCTGCATTGCAAATATCTTACGTATTCTATCATAGATACCTATATAGGTCGCTGGGTTTGATTTGCTGTTTCTACCAATGGGAGATTGATCAATATTTATTACATTGTTTATTAAATCCGCTCCAAATAGGAAATCATGTTCTCCAGGAGCAATCCTGGCACCAGTTTTATCAACCTTAAGCTGCTTATAAAGTATCTCGTTGATTAATGAGCTCTTACCAGAACCAGAAACACCTGTAACACAGATAAATACACCAAGAGGTATATCAATATCTACATTTTTCAAGTTGTTCTCCCTTGCACCCTGAATAGACAAGAAATTATCTCCAAGGTTCCTGCGCTTCTTAGGTACAGGTATATTTACTGCACCAGACAAGTACTGCCCGGTTATTGATTCTGGTTCACTCATAATATCTTCAATTGTACCAGATGCTACTATATTACCACCATGTACACCAGGTCCAGGACCTATTTCGATGATGTGATCAGCACTTTTTATTGTATCTATATCATGTTCCACAACAATAACAGTATTTCCTATGTCCCTAAGCTTTTTCATGGTGTCTATAACTCTGCTGGAATCTCGCGGGTGTAACCCTATGCTAGGCTCATCCATTACATATAGCATACCCATAAGCTCACTACTGATTTGTGTGGACATCTTAATTCTCTGCATCTCACCACCGGAAATGCTGTCACTCCTTCTACCAAGGCTTATATAGTGAAGCCCTATATCAATCAAAAGCTCCAGTCTTGAGCTTATTTCACGGATAATTGAATCAGCAACATCTTTAATATCTTCCTCAAAGCTCAAGGACTGTAAACAATCCAGAAGTTCTGGAAGCTGCATTCTACTCAATTGATCTATATTCTTTCCGCCAACAGTAATCATAAGCCTCTGGGCTTTAAGTCTAGCGCCCTTACATTCTGGACAGATTTTTTCTATCATGCAATCCTTAATGAAACTGGGTTCAAAGGCTTCACTGGTAGATGTCTTCCTTATATAATGTTTGTACCAGCTCTCTAACTCATGGACAAAGCCTGCAAAGGGTCTAGCTCTGCCAGTTATCCAGTTCTTTTTCTTAGAAAAGGGTGGCTGCAGCATTTCTACTAGTTCTCCCTTTGTTCCATAAAAAAGAATCTCATGAATATGCTTTGGAAGATCCCTAAAAGGTGTATCTAGGCTAAAGTTGTATTTCTGAGATAAGCTGTACATCATAACCGTCCTGTAGCTATCCTTACCCGCGGCATTGAAAACTGTGTTTCTTAATGCACCTTTATTTATACTTTTTTCTGGGGAAACAATCAAAAAGCGCGGCTCCACAACATAGGACATTCCTACTCCCAGACATGTATGGCATGCGCTTGCAGGTGAGTTGAAGGAGAAATGGAAGGGCTGCATTTCACACAAAGTGAAGTGATGCTCAGGACATCCAAAATTAGTGTAGAATGAACTGTCTACCCCTCCAATAACCTCCACCTTTATCATAATATCCTCATCCAATGCAATCATGGCAGCCTCAATGGATTTTGTAATTTGGATATAGGTATCCTGTTTTAAGGTAAAACGATCTATTATTAATTCGATTTTATAGGTCTTACTCTCATCAAGCTCCCTTTTTTCAGATAAAGAAAAAGGTTCACCATCAACCAGCAAATTTTTATAACCTTTTTCTCTTAATTTATGGAAGGTATAGTCATAATCTTCTCCAAATATCTTATATATAGGTGCTCTAAGCTCAATGACGGTTCCAACAGGTAATGTTGAAATATGTTCTGCAATCTGTGCTGCTGACAATTGTTTTAGTGGTTGACCACACTCAGGACACTTTCCTACACCTGCTGTAGAAAACAAAAGTCTCATATAATCATTGATATCAGTTACTGTACCTACCGTTGAACGTGGGTTGTTATTTCCTTTTTTCTGCTCAATGGCAATAACAGGAGACAACCCCCTTACATAATCTACCTTGGCTTTTTTTAATTGACTGATACGGCTTTTAGCGAAGTTTGAGACGGAATCAAGAAAACGCCTTTGCCCTTCCCCATAAATTACATCAAAGGCAAGTGAAGATTTTCCAGAGCCAGATACACCAGTGATGACCGTCAGCTTATCCCTGGGAATCTCTACAGATATATTCTTTAAGTTATTCTGCTTTGCTCCTGATATTTCAATACTTGTTCTGACAGACATATTAAATCCCCTCTTTTCTTTTGAAAATATATATTAAGGAATATAAAGATAACCAAGTTCTTCAACAGCCAGCTTGCTTTTAGGGGTTATGCGTATTGTCTGGGATACCTTTTCAATAACACCTTTCTCAGCCAGATAGTCAAATATATCAATAATAAAATGGCTCTCCATATGAAAATGCTTAGCAATAAGGGTACTCGTTTTTATCTCCTGATCAGACATGAATTCAATTACAGGCTTTTTTATTATATCTAGATTATGTTCCAGATATTTATCAATCTTCTCAATAGCTTTTATAATCTCTTCTTCACTAAAGTGATGAGACATTGCATCCTGGTAAAAAGTCTTAAGCACTTCTGGCTTAATAGCAAGAGCCTTCTGGATTGATTCACGTGAGGATGGTTCACCATTTAGACAGAGTTCCATGTTTGCTATGACTTCAGCAGCCCTTAAAAGATAATACTGGGCATATAGAGGATCCTTTCTAACTATCAGCCACTTTTGGCACTTGTCATATATGCCTACAAGAATACTTGCTATATAAAATGCTGACAATGCAATATCATCACTACCCAGATTTTTGAGATCCTCATAATAGTCATACAAACTATCATCCGTTGTATAAACTATTTTACCCTTTGAAAAGTAAGATTGGGAAAATGACCCACCGATGTTTCTTTCCATCCCCCTTTTGAATGCACTTCTTACCATGAGATAAACATTGATTGTAATGCCATCTTCTATGATAGAATAGTTATCGTTCTTGAGAGTCTGGTCACGAACAACCACTGTCATGTCAATATCGCTTTTTTCCCATATCATATCATAGGCAAGACTTCCGCAGACAATGACTGCAATGACATTAGGATCATCCTTTACTTTACTGATAAAGCTATTCACTGCAGCAGTATATCGTTCTTTTAATTCGGCCTGTTGTACATCATCCATAATCTCAAATCCTTTCTTTAAATTTTTTAATAAACAAACAATTATTTTATCACTTATGGACACGAAAATATAACCTCCACTGTGATTTTACTGCATCATGCGTGAGTTTCATGAATAGCATTCAAAAAAGTGGAAGCAGCATTTTCGTTTTCCATTAGGCACATTAAAAAAATAAATGAGTCAGATTGCGAAGTAATTTTAATTATTTTCTAGGCACTCAATCACGCGCATACTAGCTGTATGTAAGTGATTGAGTAACAACGAAAAGAATTAGAAGGACGAGTAAGATGACTTAATTATATTTTTAATGTGCCTTAGCTTATGGTATGATTATACATGGACGTTTTTATAAATACAGGACAAAAATTGCTGGAGTATAAAAATATGGATAATTATTTGTTAGAAATAATAAACAACACAACTGAATATATTGAAAATAATCTTTTAGAACCTTTAAATCTTGACAATATATCAGAAAACGTAAATATTTCAAAATTCCATTTGCTGCGAATATGGAAAGGTGCTACCTCTACAGGCTTGATGGAATATGTTCGTAGGAGAAGAATTGCCCTATCTCTAGGGGATTTAATCCATGACCACAACAGCATTGAATTTATTTCTTCAAAATACTCCTTTGGATGTGAAAGAACCTATAACAGAGTTTTTAAGGAAGAGTTCAAAACCACCCCAGCAAAATGGCGCAGAAATCCCTGCCCTTTAGAAATTTTAGACCGATTCAATGCAGATTTTATGAACAGTGCAGGAGAAGGACTTGTCTTTTTAAATTCAATAACCATATTACCTGCCTTTTCGATTGCAGGGCTTGAATATATCGTGGATATAGAGGAAAACATGAAATCCCAAATAGCGAATAAATATGGCAAGGACTTTTTTTGCAACCATCGTCTAAGAGTTTTCAATCCTGTAGAAAAAGATGTATATATTGGGTTCACTACTGTTCCTGATAACATAAGCAGCTATACATTCTACCAGCCTTCTATCCAAATCAACGAAAACAGTATTATACCACCTGACATGAAAGTAAAACATGTACCTCCACACAAATATGGTGTTTTTACATATATGGGACCCCATAGTCCAGAAGAAATCTCATCAAGGACTTTAGCAGATATCTGGAAATATATTTTTACTACCTGGATGCCAAAGGTTCAATTTGATCTAAAAGAAACCTTTAGCTTTGAACGTATAAACTATGCAAAATGCAACAAGCATTACTGTGAATGCGATTTATATTTTCCTATTTCGATTTTATAAGAGGGGACAGATTTGTCATCTCAGTTATTTTAATTAATAAACTTAGGAAAAACTCTTTCACTAACTAATGACGAGGGTGTTCTATTTTAATTTTCAAACAGCATCATAAAAAACTCCAAAAGCGCATAGTGTGTATGTATTATACCGCACCACGTTTTTGGAGTTTTCTTAGGTATCAAAGGTTAATATTTATTTTTCTTTAGGATCAATTACACATTTTACTATCCATATCTGCTTTGTCCCATCTTCAGCCTTTACAGTATAGCTAATGGTCTTTTTAAAGTTCTGTTTAACTCTTGAACCTGGTGTTATAATTGCTCCTCGAGATACTGTAATACTTGGTGCAAAACGTTTTACATCTGTCCCATATTTCACATGGAAGGTTACTGTATGATTTTTTACATTAATTACTGATTTCCCAACTTGGTTTTTAACTGTAAAACCAGTAATATCCTTTGCACTGCTTAGCTTTTTAAGTACAACATTTATCCCTGAAGTTACCTTATTTGATATTAGTTTTATTCCTGTAATTTTACCCTCTTTGTAACCAGCTTTAGCTACCGTAAATATGAAACCATTTCCTGCTGGAATGTTTTTTATCACATATGTTCCATTGGCATCTGTTCTCGTAACAAAGGTTTTACCCCTACCTTTCAAAGTCACAGTTGCATTATTTACTGGTCTATTACCATCAACGACTGTTCCCATTATATTTGCAGTATTTTTTACAATCCAATTTACATATAAAACAGTATTACCTTTTATTTTAAAACTTTCATTTCCTCCAGCATAATTTACGCCTGTTCCATCCGCTTTTGTATTCCAACCAGCAAATACATACCCATATTTCGCTAGATTACCCACATTACCCATAACTGTAACATTACCATCTAGTTTATACTTTTTATTATCAATTGGAACACTACCACTTTTATTACCATTACCATAATAGGATACAGTATACATATTAATTATCCACTTTGCATATAAAGTTGTGTTTTCTGTTATCTTATCGGTTTTAAAATTCCATGGAGCTGTGTATCCCGAATCCTTATACCAACCTCCAAAGGTGTAGTTTGATTTTTGGGGAGTATTCGGCGATGATATTGTACTATCATAATTTACACTTATTCCACCAATTGAGGTTCCACCATCAGTTTCAAAAGTTACATTATAGATATTTAAAATCCACTTTGAGTACAAAGTTATATTTCCAGTTATCTTAGCATTTGCAAAATTCCATGATATTGTACATTCTGAATTTTTGTACCACCCTTCAAAGGTGTAACCTGCTTTTGTTGGAGCAATTGGCATTGATATTGTATTTCCCTCATTAACAGTTATTGCTGGAATTCGGCTGCCTCCATTAGTATCAAAGGTTACAGTATAGCTATTTACTTTATAGCGACTATAGTCACTTGTGCCAACCCTTTCCACCCACTTTGCATATATTGTTGTATTTGAAGTTATTATCGTATTTGCAAAATCAAAGGCAGTTGTAAAGGATGAACTCGTGTACCAGCCTGCAAAGTTATAGCCTATCCTTGTTGGCGCTCCAGGTTCTGTTACCTTACCTCCATGATTTATTGTTTGGTTTTCTACTGCTGATCCACCATTTACTGCAA
>DAMCZI010000022.1:0-82487 GCA_032095175.1 Clostridiaceae bacterium | reverse complement strand
TGACATCTTACAACTTCTTTGCGAGCGGAGTAGTCGACGGAAGCAATATTTCTTGGCCTTCACGGTCTATTACAGATAAACCTGGATAGGATGCTACGCATTATCCATAAACTATGGATTTAATTAAATATTGAGGGAGTTTGATGTTCTGGAAAGCAGTTCATCAAGCTGGGATATAGATATTTGGGAATTAGGGGTCCTGTAAAATCCCATTATCTTTATGATATACTGAGGTTCTGATTCCTTTGAGAACCACTGAAGCTTGTCACCAAACAGCTTTTCTATAACATCTCCTAGAAGCATACCTGTTCCTGTTATTGAATAGGATCTTTTTTCAGGATTTTTACATCCTGTTTTTATTGAGCAGATTTCACATCCTCTGCAGTGTCCAGGGCATAAAAATTCAATTCCAGAAGAGGATTTTATTCCATATCCCAGTTCATTCATAAAGGAACTGATAATCTCCTCAATAAGCTTTCCCTTTTCCTTTGAATCATCAATATCAATGCAGCATGTGTCAAGCTTACAGGTTAAAAGAATAAATTCATTATCATTAAGAAGTTCATCGGCTCCTGGTGAAAAAGGTGGACATCCTCCATTATTGTTATAGTTTGGACATCCTTCTGCACACCAGCCCCTTACCTTGGGGATATCAAGAACAAGATCGTCATAATCAAATATATCCCATTTAATTTGAAGCGGATAGTTTTTACCCATATAGCAATAAGAAATATTTTGAGATTTCAATACAATTTACCTCCATATAAGGCACATTAAAAAAATAAATGAGTCAGATTGCGAAGTAATTTTAATTATTTTCTTCGTTACTCAATCACGCGTATACTAGCTGTATGTAAGTGATTGAGTAACGAAGAAAATAATTAAAAGGACGGGTAACATGACTTATTTATTTTTTTAATGTGCCTAAGTCTTGGAAAGCTAATTACATTTTATAATCTATTTACTGAAAAGGTATTCTAGTAGAGCTTTCCCTAGTACCTTTAGATTATACAACTTATATTGTAATATAGTAAAGAATAAAAAACATGGAACATTTTAAACAGTTAGACCAGTCCTAAATATAGAATCTATGTAAGAATTTTAATGAGTTCTATATGAATAAAGTCAATAAATGTAGAATTTATGAGAAAAGTTTACTATAATTGAAGTAGTTATATATTTTATCCATAATTATATAAATCACAATAAAGATTTTCAATAATGTACATTGCAATTTATGAATCAAGGAATATGATTTCATATTAATGTTAAGGGTCAAGCAATGTTGAATCATTTATGCGAAACATATAGCTTATATTCTAAAGCGTTTATGTAACAAGTAATATTTCTTTTATATATTGAATTTTTATTCAAAGGAGATGGGGCTATGAAATATTCTTTTATTAAAAAAGTAAGGATTTTGATTTCTTCAATAATGTGCATTTTGTACATATCATCTTTTATTGGTACTGTAAAAGCAGCAAATGCAAGTGCTATGGCATTGAATGATTCACAGTATCAAGGGGTAGTTGCAGCAGTATCGAATGAATTAACTGTTAAATCAAAATATCCAACAGATAATGCTAAAAATGTACCTTTAAATAATACTATTTCAATAACCTTCAGTGAGGAAATTAGAGATTGGTATACTTTCAATGATATAAAAATATATAGAATTAACAGCAATGAGGAAATACCAATTGAAAAATATATAAACAAGGATACACTTATTATAAATCCACTATATGGTCTTGAAAATGATTCAAGATATAGGGTTATTGTTCCAAGAAATTCAATAAAGAGTGTTAGTGAAAGGTTTTTAAATGGAAGCTGTATTTTTTCCTTTGAAACTGAAAAGGAAAAAACACCACCTGAAGTTAGATATTCGTATCCTTCAAATGACTCTAGATATGTTCCAATAAATAGTACCATATCTATTGTATTTAGTGAGGATATAAAACAAATTGAGGATTCTAATAAAGGAGTAACTCTTAGGGATAGTAAAAATAATATAGATGTTAGGTGTTATGTAAATGATAATGTAATGACAGTTAATCTTAAAAATGGGCTTAACATGGCCTATAATACTACATATACCCTTACTGTATCAGCTGGAGCTGTCAAGGATTCTGCAGGTAATTCAATGAAACAGAATTATGTATTGAAATTTACAACAGAAGCATGGGGGACAAGCCCAAAGTTTACTTCATCAAATCCAGCTGATGGATCTACAAATGCTTTAGTAAACAATGCTATAACTGTATACTTTGATGAAATCATAAGAAAAGGCAAAAATTTCGATAAAATTTACCTTGAGAATGAAAAGGGTGAACGAACTGAATATTTAGCATCTATAAGCTATAGAACCTTAACAGTAAAGCCAAAATACAACCTTGATTATGATACAATCTACAAGCTCGTAATTCCAGTCGAAGCAATGGAAGGAATATCTGGAAGGGTATCCAAAGATAAATATGAAGTCAAATTTAAAACGGATAAGGAAAAGTTCCCGCCAAAGGTGAAATACACATACCCTTCAAATGGTTCAAATAATGTGGCAGTTGATAGCACTATTAATGTTTTTTTTGACGAGATTGTCCAAAAGGGAAGTAGTTTTGATAACATAGTACTAAGAGATTTTAGGTATAATTATATTCCAGTAAACTATGAATTAAAGGATAACCATCTTTCTATGCAGTTGAAAAATGACCTTAATATGTCCTACAATACTGTATATATTCTTACAATACCCTATAAGGCTGTGAAAGATATGTCTGGTAACTATAATTCATCAACCTATTCTTATGCATTTACAACTGGTAAGGATAGATTTTGCCCGATTGTAAAGTATATTGAGCCAGACAATAATTCAAAGGATATTCCTATTGATTCAAAAGTTAAGGTAGTATTCAATGATAATATAACAAGAGGAGAAAACTTTAGCAGCATACAGCTAAATTGTGATGGCAAGAATATTGAAAACAATATTAGCATAAATGGAGATAGTATAACAGTAACACCTTTAAAACCACTGGAGTATGATAAGCAATATAAGGTTGTTATACCTGTAGGTGCAATAAAGGACTCCTTTGGAAACACAATGAAATATGAATATGCTTCAAGTTTTACAACGGTTAAGGAGAAGATTTTACCCTATATTGAAAATGTCACCCCTGCACCTGGTTCTGTAAATGTTGATACAAAATCAGCTATAACCTTTGATTTAAGTGAGAATATAAAGAGGGGAAAGGATTTTGATAAAATATCATTATTTGAAGGAACGGGAAAGAGCATACCATATTCTATAGAAGTTAAGGAAAAATCCATTATAATAACCCCTAAAAGTTCACTTAACTATGAAACGGCATATAGTATAAAGATACCTGCTAATGCTATAGTAGATATGGCAGATAACCCCTTGAGAGAGGAAGCTTATACATATTTTTTCACAAAGGGGGAGGAGGAGAAGAAGGTAGTAGAACCTCCAAAGCCAGTTGAGAATAATAAAAACCTTCTTAAGGTTTCAAAGTATCAGTTTAGCAGAGACTATAGCATGGTAGCTGTGTATTTTAGTGAAAATATCATAGCAGATAAGGACATAAAAAGGGCTGCTTTAAAGGACTCAAGTGGAAGGATTATTGGAGCACCTATTGGGATGAAGAATAATATGCTTGTTATTAGAGCAAGAACACCTCTTTCGAAGGGCAAAAGTTATTCAATATTTATCCCTAAGAATGCTGTTAAGGGAAAGAGCGGAAAGAAAATGAATTCAGACTATATACAAAGGGTAACTAGAAAGTAGCTAGTACCAGACACGTGGCAAGTGGCAAGTTGTATAATGTTGGATTATCCAATGTTATACAACTTGCCACTTGCCACGTGTCTGGCACTTCTGCCTTGAATTGCATTTGAACAAGAGCATGAATGTTGATAGAATAGAATGTATTGTTTATATTAGCTATAGTGTGTTTCTATATATAAATCGCAATAAAGATTTGTAATAATATACATTGCGATTTATGAATCAAGGAATATAATTTCGAATAAATGTTTTGGGTCAAACAATGGAGAAGCATTTATTCGAAACATATAGATAGAGGTGATATTATGAAAGCAAGGATACTATATGAAAGTCACCCAAACTATAATTGCATTATTAATGTTATTCATATTTCATTGGATGGTGTCATTGGAAGGCTTTCTTCGGGAGAAAAGATAATGGCACCCTTTGATGAGGTCCAATTGATATATGATTATGATTGGGAAGAAAAGATAATGAAACATAGGGATATATTAGAGGTGAAAAGACCATTAAAGGCATCCATGTATATGTACTATGCCATTATTGAGTCCATTGAGAAGCATATAGGAGGGGAAATAGAGGATATTGTTGTATTAAAGGAAGTTGACAATGAGTTTAAAAAGGTGTGGAACAAGAGAATATATGGGGCAGTAAATGGGAAGCCAATTGGAATTGAAATAGGTGCCAATAACTACTCTAACACATTTGATATTAAGATTAGGGATATTGATGAAGAAACATTTATAGAGAAGTGCCAGGATGAGATAAATGACCTAAAAATTGGACTTGAATTGTATACAAAAAGGATTAATGGATTGATGTATACAATGAAAAAAGTAAAGGATAATGGATTGTATACAAGTACACATGAATTAAGTTTAATGGAGCCATAGGCTCCTTTTTATTTGGGTGAATAATCGAATAAATGGCAGAAAAATGGGACAATTTCATATAAAAACAGTGTATATCCCCTAAAAGGAGCATATATTCGGTTATTTTAGGGGATGATTATTTGTTTTAATAAATGGTATTGTGCTACAATGTAAATGGCTTAATCCAATATGCCAATTTGGTGGGGAGGTGAAACTATGAACATTAGTATTGATAGAAAAAGTGGAGTTCCTATTTACATACAGGTTAAGAATCGAATAATGAATGAAATAAAGAATGGCAGCCTGAAAATAGGGACAAAAATGCCCACCGAAAGGGAGCTTGCTCAAAGATTAAATACCAGCAGGAACACTATAAGTGCTGCATATAATCTCTTAGAGCAGGAAGGTGTTCTTACATCATATCAAGGAAGGGGAACATTTGTTGCAGAGGAGGCAAAACCTTGGAAGCAGCACAATTTAAAGGATAAGCTTTTAAAGATAATAGACCTTGGTCTCGAGGAAGCCTTGGAAACTGGTCTTGAACCTAAGGAATTTCTAGCTCTTGTTCAGGAGAGAATAAGGGAAAGAGAAGAATACATTAAAAGAATAAATGCTGTATTTGTTGAATGCAACATTGAACAAGCAAAAGCTTTTTCAAGAGAGCTAAGTCGAGCTACAAGTCTTAATGTCATACCACTAGTTGTATCGGACCTTGGAAATAGAACAGAGGGGGTCCAGAAGGCCTTAGATGAGGCACAGCTTATAATTGCGACTTTTAATCATGTCAACGAGGTAAAGGAACTGACATCCGATATAAAAAAGGAGGTTCTAGGGGTTGCCATAAATCCATGTCTTGAAGCTATAGTAAAGATTGCAAGATATCCAAAGGAAACAAGATTTGGACTTGTGTGTATATCAAAGGAATTTCAATTCAAAGTGGAAAACGCTTTAAAATCTGCAGGATTGGACAATTTAATAATAGTTGAAACAATAAGCAGAATTCAGGAGGATATAATCAAGGTTATCAATTCAAGTGATGTTATGATTGTATCCCCGGGAAGGCGAGAAGAAGTAAAAAAATTAGCCTTAGGCAAAAAAGAAGTCATAAGCTTTGACTATAACCTTGATCAGGGTTCTGTAAAGGCAATTATGTCAAAGATAATTGAAGTAAGAAACATTATTTAAAGGATGCGAGGGAGGATTATTATGAAAAAGACAGTTGTACTTGGGGTTATTGGTTCAGATTGCCATGCAGTTGGCAACAAAATACTAGATCATGCATATACACAGGCAGGCTTTAATGTTATTAATATAGGCGTTTTAAGTCCACAGGAGGATTTCATAAACGCAGCAGTTGAAACAAACGCAGATGCAATACTTGTCTCATCTCTATATGGACATGGAGAAATAGACTGCAGAGGCTTAAGAGAAAAATGTGATGAAGCAGGACTAAAGGGAATACTATTATATGCAGGTGGAAACCTTGTTGTAGGAAAGCAGGATTGGGCTGAGGTTGAAAAGAGATTTTTAGATATGGGCTTTAACAGAGTATACGGTCCAGGAACTTCCCCTGAAACTGGAATTATAGATTTAAAACATGATCTTGGTATAGAGTAAATTTGAGGGTGATATAATGGATGCCATATTATTACTAGACTTTGGTAGTACCTATACAAAGCTTACTGCAGTTGACTTGGAAAAGGAAGAAATAATAGCAACAGCAAAGGATTTGACTACCGTAAATACAGATATAATGATAGGTTTTAACAATGCATATGAAAAGCTTCAAGAAGATATGAAGGGGCTCGATATCAACTTCGTTGATAAGCTTGCCTGCAGCAGTGCTGCTGGCGGTCTAAAGATGATAGCAGTAGGACTTGTACCAGAGCTTACAGCAGAGGCAGCTAAAAGAGCAGCTCTCGGAGCAGGTGCTAGAATACTTGGAGTTTACAGCTATGAGCTTTCAAGAAGCGAGATGAATGAAATAAAGTCAAAAAACCCTGATATTATACTTCTTGCAGGTGGAACTGATGGTGGAAATAAGGATTGTATTATACACAACGCTAAATTGATTGCAGATAACATTAAGGATGTTCCAATAGTTGTAGCGGGAAATAAGAATGCAAGAGATGAAATAGAGGACTTATTTAAAGAAAAAAATATATATTATGAAGCAACAGAAAATGTAATGCCAAGATTAAATGTTATAAATGTTGAACCAGCAAGAGAAGTAATAAGAAAGATATTTATGGCAAAGATAGTTGAAGCTAAGGGCATGAAAAAAGCTGAAGACTTCATAAGCGGAATACTTATGCCAACTCCAGCAGCGGTTTTAAAGGCTGCAAGGGTACTTGCAGATGGAACTGATAAGGAAGAAGGTATAGGAGACCTGATTGTTATAGATATAGGAGGAGCCACAACTGATGTTCACTCCATAGCAAGTGGTGAACCTACAAAGGCAGGGGCAACTCTTAGAGGCTTACAGGAACCCTATGCTAAAAGAACCGTTGAAGGGGATCTTGGAATGAGGGTTAGTGCCATATCCCTATGGGAAGCAGCAACTACCAAAAAAATTAAAAAGCATGTACCAGATACTAAATTTGATATTGAAGAAAGATGTAAATACCTACAAAACAATGTAAACATAATACCTCAAACAGAAGAAGAGATTGCCTTTGATGAGGCGATGGGAATGGTTGCAACAGAGCTTGCAATGGAAAGACATGTTGGATATATAGAAAGTGTTTATACCCCAATGGGTGTAATATATTCACAGGTTGGAAAAGACCTTTTAAATACAAAGTATCTTATAGGTACTGGAGGAGTTCTGGTACACAGTGTTAATCCAAAAAGGATACTTGGTGCAGGACTTTTCAACATGGAAAGCCCAAATTACCTAAAACCAATGAATCCTGAGATAATGATAGATAAAACTTATATACTTTCATCAATGGGACTTCTTGCAGAGAAGTATCCTGATATAGCAATAAGAATAATGAAAAAATATATTGTTAAAGCATAACGGGAGGAATACTTATGGAACTTAGGAATAAAAAGTGGACCAAAGAAGAGTTTTTTAAAGTAAGGGAAGAGGTATTAAGACAGTGGCCTACAGGAAAGGATGTTGAGAATCTAGAAGCTTCAGCAGAGTTTTTAAAGAGCGTTCCAGAACATAAAAGCTTCCCAGCAAAACTTCTAAAGGCAAAGAAAGAGGGAATAACTCTTGCACAGCCAAGAGCAGGAGTTGCATTAGTTGATGCTCATATAGAGCTTCTTTTACACCTTCAAAATGAAGGTGGAGCTGATTTACTTCCATCAACAATAGACAGCTATTCGAGATTAAACAGATATAATGAATGTGAAGTTGGTATAGAGGAAAGCAAGAAGGCAGGACGTTCACTACTTAACGGCTTCCCAGCAGTAAACCATGGCGTAGAGGGCTGTAGAAGAGTTTATGAGGCAGTTGATCTTCCACTTGAAGCAAGACATGGTACACCAGATGCCAGACTTCTTACAGAAATAATACATGCTGGCGGATGGACATCAAATGAAGGTGGCGGAATTTCATACAACATCCCATATGCAAAGTCAGTTAGTCTTGAAAAATCATTACTTGACTGGCAGTACTGCGACAGACTTGTTGGAATGTATGAGGAAATGGGAGTAAGTATTAACAGAGAACCATTTGGACCTCTTACAGGAACTCTTGTCCCAGCAAGTATGTCAAATGCAGTTGCAATAATAGAAGGTTTACTTGCAGCAGAGCAGGGAGTTAAGAACTTAACATTAGGATATGGACAGTGTGGAAACCTTGTTCAGGACGTTGCAGCATTAAGAGCATTAGAGGAACAGGCAACTGAATACTTTAAAGAATATGGCTATGATATAGACTTAACAACAGTATTCCATCAGTGGATGGGAGGCTTCCCAGCAGATGAATCAAAGGCATTTGGAGTTATTTCCTATGGTTCAGCTACAGCTGCACTTGCAGGAGCAACAAAGGTTATAGTAAAGACTCCTCATGAAGCAATAGGAATACCTACAAAGGAAGCAAATGCAAGCGGAATAAAGGCAACAAAGGAAACTTTAAACCTGTTAAGAGGACAGAGACTTCCAATGTCAAAGGAACTTCAGGCTGAAATTGAGCTTATAAAAGCTGAAACAAAGTGCATACTAGATAAGGTACTTGAATTAGGAAATGGAGACTTAGCAATTGGAACAGTTAAGGCATTTGAAACAGGTGCAATGGATATACCATTTGCTCCAAGTAAATTCAATGCAGGTAAGATATTACCAGCAAGAGATAACAATGGTGCAGTAAGATATCTTGAGTTTGGGAATATACCATTTACAAAGGAAATAAAGGAATTTAACAGAAAGCTTCTTGAAGAAAGAGGAAAGTTTGAAGGAAGAGAAGTTAGCTTCCAGATGGTTGTAGATGATATATTTGCAGTAGGTAAGGGTGTATTAATCGGAAGACCAGAAAAGTAAATTTTAATATAAATAACTAAAATTGGGGGAGTAAACAATGAAAATAGTAGATGTAGTATGTTCTGCAGGTAGAACAGGATTCTATTTTGATGATCAGAGAGCAATCAAAAAGGGAGCAAAGCATGATGGCTTCACTTATGTTGGAGAGGCTGTTACAGATGGATTTACAAAGGTAAGACAGGCAGGAGAATCAATATCAGTTATGCTTGTACTAGAAGACGGACAGGTAGCACATGGTGATTGTGCAGCAGTTCAGTATTCAGGAGCAGGTGGAAGAGATCCATTATTCCTTGCAAAGGATTTCATCCCTGTAATAGAGAAGGAAATAGCTCCAAAGCTTGTAGGAAGAGAACTTACTTCCTTTAGAGAAGTTGCTGAAGAAATTGATCATATGCTAGTTAATGGAAAGAGACTTCATACTGCTATAAGATACGGTGTAACTCAGGCAATACTTGATGCAGCTGCAAAGGCAAAGAAGGTTACAATGGCTGAGGTTATAAGAGATGAATACAATACAGGCGTTGATTTCAAGATGATTCCAATATTCACTCAATCAGGTGATGACAGATACAACAACGTTGATAAGATGATTATAAAGGGAGCAAATGTACTTCCACATGCACTTATAAACAACGTTGAAGAAAAGCTTGGAAAGAACGGAGAAATACTTAAGGAATATGTTAAGTGGTTAAGAGACAGAATAATGCAGTTAAGAACATCAGAGGACTACATGCCTGTACTTCATATAGATGTTTATGGAACAATAGGCATTGCATTTAACAATGATTCAGAAAAGATGGCAGACTACCTTGGAGAACTTGAAAAGGCAGCATCACCTCTTACACTTAGAATCGAAGGACCTATGGACGTTGAGGAAAGAGAAGGACAGTGGAAGGCATTAAAGGCATTAAGAGATGCTCTTAAGAGAAAGAATATAAAGGTAGAACTAGTTGCTGATGAATGGTGCAACACTTGGGATGACATAAAGCTATTCACAGATGAACAGGCTGCCGATATGATACAGATTAAGACTCCAGACCTTGGTGGAGTTAACAATATAGTAGAATCAATACTTTACTGCAAGAAGCATGGTGTTGGAGCATACTGTGGAGGAACTTGTAACGAAACTGACCGTTCAGCACAGGTATGTACAAACATTGCAATAGCATGCGGCGCAGATCAGTGCCTTGCTAAGCCAGGAATGGGTGTTGACGAAGGATTCATGATTGTATACAACGAAATGAATAGAGTACTTGCCCTTGCAAAGGCTAGAGCAAAGAGAAAGTGCAACTGCGGCTGTGGATGTGGTTGTGAAGCAGCAGCAACAAAATAAAGAATTTATTCCATGCAGGACTGTATTAAGGACAGTCCTGCATTCATGTATGCAAAGGAGGCTTATTATGAGAGAAGTGCATGTTTCAAAAATAACCGAAACAGTTAAGAAACTCTGTATAGATGCTAATTATTTTCTTTCAGAGGATATGAGAAGAAGATTTGCTGATGCTAAGGAAAAGGAAACTTTCCCTGTTGCTCAGAATATATTGGACATATTAACTGAAAATGCTGATATTGCTGCCAATGAAAACAGACCAATGTGCCAGGATACAGGAATGGCAGTTGTTTTTGTTGAAATGGGTCAGGATGTCCACATAGTTGGAGGAAGCATTGAGGATGCAATAAACGAAGGTGTAAGACAGGGATATTCTGAAGGATATCTTAGAAAATCCGTTGTTAATGACCCGCTTGAAAGAGTAAACACAAAGGACAATACACCAGCAATAATCCACTACAATATAGTAACTGGTGATGGTTTTAAGATAACAATTGCTCCAAAGGGCTTTGGAAGCGAAAACATGAGCCAGATCAAGATGTTAAAGCCGGCAGATGGAGTAGAGGGTGTAAAGAACTTCGTATTAAAGGTTGTAAAGGAAGCTGGACCTAATCCATGCCCACCAATAGTTGTTGGAATAGGAATTGGAGGAACCTTTGAGAAATCAGCTTATCTTGCAAAGAAAGCTCTTTTAAGATCAACTGATGTTAGAAATTCAAACCCATACTATGAGAAGCTTGAAGCAGAACTTCTTGAGGAGATAAATAAGCTTGGAATAGGACCACAGGGCTTTGGTGGAAGAACAACAGCACTTGCTGTTAACATAGAAACCTATGCAACACATATTGCAGGACTTCCTGTTGCAGTTAATATAAATTGCCATGCAACAAGACATAAGGAAGCAGAGCTTTAATTAGAGGTAAGAAGTAAGAAGTAAGAGGTTAGAGTAGAGGATAGCCTTAGTAAGAAGAGAAATTAGTAAATAAATATGGAATAAGGATAGGAGGGTTATTGTGGAAAAGAGGATTACAACTCCCCTTACAATGGAGAAAATAAAGGATTTAAAGGCTGGAGATAGCGTTCTTATAACAGGATATATATATACTGCAAGGGATGCTGCTCATAAGAGACTTGTGGATCTTTTGAAGGATGGAAAGGAACTTCCATTTGATATAAAGGATCAGGTTATATATTATGTTGGACCAACACCTGCAAAGGAAGGTCAGCCAATAGGTTCAGCAGGCCCAACAACAAGCTATAGAATGGACCCCTATGCCCCAACACTTATAGAACAGGGACTAAGGGGAATGATAGGAAAGGGATACAGAAATGCTGAGGTTGTTGAGGCAATGAAAAAGCATGGTGCTGTTTACTTTGCTGCAATAGGTGGAGCGGCAGCCCTTGTTGGAAAGAGGGTAAAGACTGCGGAACTTATTGCATATGAGGATTTACAGTCAGAAGCAATAAGAAAGCTATACGTAGAGGATCTTCCTGTAGTAGTTGTTATTGATAGTGAAGGCAATAACTACTATGAAATAGGACAGAGGGAGTATCTGGATACAACACACTAAAATTCTTACATTATGTCTTTCCAAACAACCCTGCGAAGCTGGTTTAACCCTAGGGTGTTTGGAAAGATGGAATGTATAGAATTTGTGTGTTGTATCTTAATACCCTAAATAAATAATACAGTAAAATTGGTGGTGTTAGTGTGAAGATAGTAAAGTCAGCAAAGGCTGGGACTATGGAATCAAACGATATGTATGTAATGATTCAGCCAAATGATGGCGGAAATGTAATAGAGCTTGAGAGTATTGTTATGAAGCAGTTTGGAAAGCAGATAGAAGCTGTTATAAAGGAAACCCTTGAAAAGCTTGGAGTTGAAAATGCAATGGTTGTTGCAAAGGACAGAGGTGCCCTTGACTATACAATAAGGGCAAGAATTGAAACTGTAGTTAAAAGGGCTATGTAGGGGGTGAATTTATGAAGGGATTAAGAAGAACAATGCTTTTCATGCCTGGAAATAACCCAGGTATGATTCAAAATGCAGGAATACTTGGTGCAGACAGCATTATACTATGTCTTGAGGATGCTGTGAGCTTAGCTGAAAAGGATTCTGCTAGAATACTTGTTAGAAATGCAATTAAGACAATTAATTTTTATGATTCAGAGCTTGTTGTAAGAGTTAATCCTCTTTCAACAGAGTATGGAGAAAAGGATATAAGAGAAATCGCTTCAGTTAAGCCAGATGTACTTATGGTTCCAAAGGCTACTGAGGAGGATATAACTGCTGTTGATGAAATGGTAAGTAAAATAGAAGAGGAAAAGGGCTTTGAAAAGGGTTCAATAAAGCTTTTCCCATTAATTGAAACAGCGTATGGACTTGAAAATGTATACAATATTATAAGGTCATCAAACAGAGTTACAGGAGTTCTTCTAGGAGCAGAGGATTTAACTGCTGACCTTGGAATAAAGAGAACAAAGGAAGGCGAGGAAATATTCTATGCTAGATGTAAGGTTGCAGCAGCCTGCAAGGCATGTAGAGTTGATGCAATTGATACTCCATTTACAGACTTAGATGATATAGAGGCATTTAGACGTGATATAGAAAAAGCAAAATCAATTGGTATGACTGGTAAATCTGCAATAAATCCAAGGCAAATAGACTTAATACATGAGGTTTATGCTCCAACAAAGCAGGAGATTATATATGCCAAAAGAGTTCTTGAGGCTAAGGAAGAGGCTAAGAGAGAAGGAAAGGGTGTATTCTCCCTTGATGGAAAGATGGTTGATGCTCCTATAATTGCAAGGGCTGAATCTACATTAAAGAAAGCTAAGCTTGCAGGGCTTATATAAGGATAGGAGGTCTTGATTATGGAAAATGTACTAGGAAGAAAGCTTCCAGAGCATATAGATGGTTATGGCGATGTAAAGCCATTTAGGGGTGCCTTTAAAAACCTTGGGGATGTTAAAAGGACAGCAGTTAATGTAAAGTGTGCAGTACCAGGGGAGGAAAAGGTATTACCTTCAATTGCTGATGCAATAAAGAAATGTGGTTTAAAGGATGGAATGACAATATCCTTTCATCATCACTTAAGAAATGGTGACTATGTATTAAACATGGTTGTAGGAGAGGCTGCAAGACTTGGAATAAAGGATTTAAGAATTGCAGCAAGCTCAATATTCCCAATACATGCACCACTTGTTGAACATATTAAAAGCGGAGTAGTTACAGGCTTATGTGCAAACTACATGTCAGGTCCAGTAGCTGAAGCAGTATCAGCAGGATTGTTGAAGTATCCTGCAGTAATGCACACCCATGGAGGAAGACCAAGGGCAATTGAATCAGGTGATCTTCATATAGATGTTGCATTTTTAGCTTCACCTACCTGTGATACCTATGGAAGCATAAATGGAGTAAATGGTCCTGCAGCATGTGGAACACTAGGCTATGCAGTTCCAGATGCAATGTTTGCAGATAAGGTTGTAGCAGTAACGGATAATCTTGTACCATACCCAGCATGTCCAATAGATATAAGCCAGGAATATGTGGATTATGTGGTTAAGGTTGACTCAATTGGAGATCCAAAGGGGATAGTTTCCGGTACCACAAAAATAACAAAGGATCCTGTAGGACTTAAGATTGCAAAGCTTGCATCAAAGGTAATAGAGGCTTCAGGACTTTTAAAGGATGGATTCTCATTCCAGACTGGTGCTGGTGGAAGCTCCCTTGCTGTGGCATCCTACATAAAGGAAACTATGAAGAAGGAAAATATAAAGGGAAGCTTTGCAGCAGGTGGAGTTACAGGATACATCGTTGAAATGTTTGAAGAAGGACTGTTTAACTCAATATTTGATGTACAATGCTTTGATTTAAAGGCTATTGAGTCCTATAGAGACAACAAAGCACATCAGGCTATGAGTGCTTCAATGTATGGAAACCCACACAACAGGGGAGCAGTTGTAAACAACCTTGATGTTATGATACTTGGAGCAACTGAAATAGATACCAAATTCAACGTAAATGTTACAACAAGCTCAAATGGAGTAATAATGGGAGGCTCAGGCGGTCATAGCGATACTGCTGCAGGAGCAAAGCTTGCAATAGTTGTTACACAGCTTATGAAGGGAAGACTTCCAATAGTTGTTGATAACGTTACAACAGCAACAACTCCAGGAGAGACAATAGATGTACTTGTTACAGAAAGAGGAATTGCTGTTAACCCATTAAGAAGTGATTTAGAGGAAAAGCTAAGAGAAGCAGGACTTCCTGTTATGAAGATAGAGGAGCTTAAGGAAATTGCAGAGGGAATGACAGGAAAGCCAGGAAAGATAGAAATGACTGATAAGGTAGTTGCAGTAGTTGAGTACAGAGACGGAACTGTTATAGACGTTGTTAGAAGTGTAAAATAGTGAATGAAATTCTGCTGATAATCCGTTATTATAATAATGGATTATCAGCAGAATGTATATATTTTAGACCTTATCTGTTTATAAAACTATAAATATGTTTATATCAATCGCACTAAAGATTTTAGATTGGGTGTTGTGTGATTAATAAATCAAGGAATATGATTTCGCATAAATGCTTAGGGTCAAGCGATTTAGAATCATTTATGCGAAACATATAGGTAAGGTGATATTAATGAGTGATGTAATGATTCAGAAGGTAAATCTTAATACTCAAGAAAGAAATGAAATTGAAGAATTTCTTAAAAAGTTTGAACTTTCCCTTGATAAGGATGTTGAATATACCATTAAAGCAGTAATTGGGGAAGAGATTGTTGGTACCTGCTCCTTTGCTGGAAAGGTTTTAAAATGCTTTGCTGTAAGGGATGATATTCAGGGAGAGGGAATAGCCTCAAAGCTTATAACCCACCTAACTGATGAACTTTTCAAAATGGGAGTTTATGAAACCTTTATATTTACAAAGGTAAAGAATAAATCCATATTTGAAGGATTAAACTACAGAGAGGTTTATTCAACATCAAAGGTTTTGCTCCTTGAAGGTGGAATGGCAAATGTTAAAAGATATGTTGAAGGAATGTTTAAAAAAAGCGAACTTGGAAGTGGAGAGAAGGCAGGGCTTGTAATGAACTGCAATCCATTTACCCTTGGACACAGATACCTTATTGAAAAGGCTGCAAAGGAAAACGAAGAGGTTGTTGTGTTTATAGTTGAGGAAAATCGTTCACTTTTTCCCTTTGATATAAGAATGGAGCTTGTAAAAAGAGGGACATCAGATTTGAAAAATGTAAAGATTATACCAGGTGGCAACTATATAATTTCCTCTAACACATTCCCTTCATACTTTTTAAGACAGGAGGATGAAAGACTCTTAGAGTATACGAGGCTTGATTCAGGCATATTTGGAAGGTATATTGCACCTGCCTTTAATATAAAGAAAAGATATGTGGGAACAGAACCCTACTGTCCAGTTACAAGAAGGTATAACGAAGCTCTTATGGAGATTTTACCACAGTATGGAGTTGAGGTAAGCCTTGTTGAGAGGGTTGGAATGGAAGGAAGGGCTGTAAGTGCATCTGAGGTAAGGGATTGTATAAAAAGGAATGACTGGGATAGAGTGAAGTCAATCGTTCCAGATACAACCTATGAATTTTTAACATCTCCTGAGGGGGAGAAAATAATAGAAAAAATAAAAAGGAGCGAATTACCCCATTGATAGATAAAATACTTGAGGATAGAGAAAAAAGGTATAATATAATACTTGAACTAATTGAAAAACATGGACTTCCTGTACTGTGTGGAAAGATTAATTACCCGGGAAATAATAAAAATACTAAAGAAGCCAAAGAAGCCTTTAATATACTTCTAAAATCCATTGAAGAAGCATTTCAAAGTTATACTATTGATAAAGTTATTACTTCCGGTTATGATGGAAACGGTGTAATTCTTGTTTTAAATATTGAATCAAAAGCAGCGAAGGAAGAAGCTGTTGCAATTGAAGAAAATCATAACATAGGAAGAATATTTGACATAGACATATATGATACAGATGGAGCGCCCCTAAGCAGAGAAGACAAAGGAATGCAGCCTAGAAAATGTATGGTATGCGGACAAAATGCAAGGGAGTGCATGAAACTTAAAAGACACAGTCTTGAAGAAACATTGAAGATTGTAAATGGAATAATAAATAATTACGGTGGATGATATGAAATACAACGGAAATGAAGCTATTAAGAACAACAAAGAAATTGTGTTAACTGATAATGCCTTTAAAATTGGAGAGGCAGCAATTTTAGGAATGCTGTATGAGGTAAGTGCAAGTCCTTCACCGGGGCTTGTTTCGCCATATTCAACTGGAGCCCATAGCGATATGGACTTTTTTACGTTTTTAAAAAGTACCTCTTCAATAGCCTATTCTATGTATTTATGTGCACAAATAGGAATTGACAACCCAGAAGGTGATATACTAAGACAATTGAGAAAAGTAGGAATAGAGGCAGAGAACAGAATGTTTAAAGCGACAGAAGGGGTGAATACCCAAAAGGGACTTCTTTTTCTTCAGGGGGTCATATCAGCCTCTGCTGGAAGATGTATAAGCAGAAAGCTGCCTTTGAATAGATTTAATATCTCAAAGCTCTGCTCTGAAATATGCAGTGGACTGGTGGATAAGGAATTAAAATCTATAAAACATAATAAGAACCTTTCAAATGGGGAAAAACTTTATATAGAAAAGGGCTTTAAAGGAATAAGGGGAGAGGTAGAAATGGGTCTTCCTGTAGTTATAAACCATGGAATCCCAGCCTATGAGGATGCACTTAAAAGCGGCTTGGAAATCAAAAAGGCACTCTGCCACAGCCTTGTTTCAATAATGACAGCTGTTGAGGATACTACAGTTCTAAACAGATGTGGACTAGATGGTCTTTACTACATGAGAAGCTGTGCAAAAAAAGCAATTGAGCTTGGTGGAATGAAGACAAAGCAGGGAGAGGAATATATAACAGATATTGATAGCGAATTTATAAAAAGAAAGATTAGTCCTGGAGGTGCTGCTGATTTGCTGGCGGCAACAGTTATGATATATAAATTAGAAGATGATGAGGTGAAGAACTGATGAAAAAGCTTCTTGAAACCATAATAGACAACAATAAACACTGGACAGCAGAAGGAGCAGTTGCCACCTATATACCAGAGCTTTCAAAGGCAAATCCCGATGCTCTTGGAATATGTGTATCAACTCTGGATGATGAAGAATACTGTGCAGGTGATTGTGAAATGAAGTTTACAATACAGAGTATATCAAAGGTAATTACTCTGTTGCTTGCAATACTTGATAATGGTAAGGAATATGTTTTCTCAAAGGTTGGAATGGAGCCAACTGCTGATGCCTTTAACTCAATTATAGCTCTTGAAACAAGAAACCATCACAAGCCAATCAATCCAATGATAAACGCAGGGGCTATAGCAACTGTTTCTCTTGTTTCAGGAAATAACTCAGAGGATTCATTTGCAAGAATACTTAAATTTGCAAGGAAGATAACAGGAAATCCTGACCTTGATATAAACAATGATGTATATCATTCAGAAAAGTCTACAGGACATAAGAACAGAGCTCTTGCCTACTATATGAAAAGTACAGGCATAATTGAAGGCGATGTTGAGGAAGTGCTTGATGTATACTTCAAACAATGTTCAATCGAGGTCACATGCAAGGATATTGCAAGAATAGGTGCAATGCTTGCAAACGACGGGGTACTACCCTGGAATGGAGAAAGGGTAATCTCAAGAGGAACAGCAAGGATAGTAAAGACCATAATGGTTACCTGCGGCATGTACGATGCTTCAGGTCATTTCGCAGTTCACATTGGAATACCAGCCAAAAGTGGAGTAGGTGGAGGAATCCTAGCCGCAGTCCCCGGCAGAATGGGCATAGGTGTCGTAGGCCCAGCCTTAGATGCAAAGGGCAACAGCATAGGCGGCATAAAGGTACTCGAAGAACTATCAAAGGAACTGGATTTAAGCATATTCTGAATAGATTCGGATTCAGAAGTTGAGCCTGTTAAAACCAACACCTTCATACAAGATGAAAAAGTGTTGGTTAATACTAAACTTGCTCAATTTCTGAAACGAAATATAGAACGGAGCCACGTGAGCGTCTCAGCCTATGGGTTTTGAATAATCCCCATAAATACTATATTTTTAATATTAAATTTTGCCCCCTGCCGGGGAAATGTACTTAGGGATCAAACGGTTCAAACTTCAATTTGTTATTGTAGTAGGCATTTTTTAGATAGAATAAAAACTTGCCTCTAAATTTTCTGACCATATAGTTCACTAATTTCAAGATAATCACATTTTTCATAAAAACCATTACTAAGCTATAATAATTTTCTGGTCTTCCAAGTACAGTAGATATAACTTACCATCTACTTCAGCGTATACCAAAAATTTTGAACATTCATCATATGTATGATTTTCTATTTTTCTCAGATGTTGATCTAAAAGATTATAACAAATAGGTTAGCTGTTAGAGTTTTAGGTATTAGTTTTTCATTAATATCTTTCATAAATTCGCAACCCACTGTAATTGACATAACTACAGTAATGAATTTTTGATAAACTGAATATTTGACTTCTTTTATTTTAAATTTAAACTCTTTGGCACCTACTACTCATGTTCTTCACATCAAATATTAATGTGTTTTCGACAATAAGTCTGATTATTTTTGTAATCACACATTTATTTTATAAGACAACTTTTTGTAAGAATGTGACAACACCTGATTAATTCCAGTGAAAAATGATACAAATTGATGATTGCTGTCATACGATAAAAAATAGGTCATATTTACAACATTGTTATTATATGGTAATATGGTTTTGTCAGCTGATGGTTTTATAGTAAATCTCAAAAATGTAAAGTTACATTAAAACTATACATTTAATAAAAGGAGTGTGAAAAATGCTACAAAAAAAATTAATATCTGGTTTTCTGGTTCTATTTTTTATTATTAGCACCCACAATAATATTCTAGCTGGAACAAATAGGTATGTATATGCTCAAAATACTGCTAAATCTATTAATAAAAGTAATACAGTTATGCCAAGAGATATTGTAAATGCTTTGGAGAAATCGTATTCATTGGATAGTGATATAATTTCTAGTGATATGACAAGTAATGATATTTTAGCATCGTTAGAATTACAAAGATCTCTTTCAATTAGCATACCTAAAATTGATATGAACAAAGTACATGATACAAATCCATTAGAACAATTACAAATTGATAATCTTATTAAGCATGGTTACAATAAGGAACAAATCCTAACGTTAGATGCAGGTGATTATTATGAAATTGAAAAAACCTGGAAGATACCATCCGAAGCAATTTCTAATATTATGTTGTTTTTCCCGGATATTGATAAATCTGTAATTAGTAAATGGACTTGGGGAGATTATTTTGCTTATTCAAAATTGGAAGATGAAAGATCTAATGCCTACGCACCAACAGAGGAACAGAAAATAGCTCTTAACACTAGAAATATTACTTTAAGCGATGCACGAATGCTTTTGAAAGATTTTCAAACATATGATAATTTATTATCTCAAAGTGATGACACTATAAAAGCGTGTATAGAGAGTTATTATAATTTTACTATTGAAAATATTAAGCAACTTGCACAAATTAGCGAACAAAGAAGTGCTACAACCCTTTTATCAGCACCTCCAGCTAATTTGCAAGGTACTACTTATAAATATGTAAATTTTGAAGGATATCAATCTGATTGGTTTCATGTTGACTCAATGTCATGGGATGCAACTACGAGAAGTGCTCAAAAAGCAGCTGTTCTAAAAGGTTACAACAAATTATATAATAAAACTGGTAAGACATTTATATGTACTAACTTGTGGGGAACATGGTCTAGTAGCCAAAGTGGAGCTCATGAAGGAATCGATTATGCATATGGAACAAACCCAACTATATATTCAATTTCTAGTGGAACTATATACTATTATAGTGCTACATCAACCGCAGGAATATTAGGAATTTATGATGGTACAAGCACAAATTTCTATTATCATATGAAAACTATAAATATAAGATCAAATGGTGCACTATCAGGTACAGTGTTAGAGCCAAACCCAGAGATCAGAGTTGGTTGCGGAGACTCAGTTGGTACACAAGGTAGGAAAGGTAATGCTACAGGAGAGCATGTGCATTATGAGGTTGATTCGGATGAGAGAACATCAGGATATGGTGAAAGCGATAATACTTTAAGTTCTGAAAATCCCTACACTAAGATTACAACTTTTATTCCATAAAGTAATAATAAAGAATATAGCAAAATGTATATCAATCTGTTAAAAATTCAATTAATATATTGATATACTTTCATAATTTTTATAAGTCATACATCAACATAAGTTTTATCTAGCCTTGTTTATGTTTATCTGTAGTAGATTTATTTCATTGAAATAAATCTACTATTTCTATAAGTTCAACCTCAATGAATAGTATACAAATTATTAGTGAGGTGTTAACAATATGAAAAAAATTTTGACAACTTTTTTATTATTTATTGTACTTTTTGTTGGTTGCAGCAAAACTCTTGAGTCGCAGAAAACAACCCAATCAGATAAGCAGAATCAACTTAACAATACATATTCACCTGATAAAGGATTTTTAATAGATCATAGGATATGTTGTGATTTAATTGATAAATCGTCTAGTTACATTACTGAAGAATTTAACGAGATTGATGAGAAAAATTGGACACCATTATTTTTTCTTGATAATGATAATTTTCTTTATCAAACCCATGGGTCAATGGGCGGAAATAGTTGTTTATATAAGTATAATATTAAAAATAAAAGGTCAGATAAATTATTTCCACTAGATGGATATGTTCAACCTTTTAGTATTCAGGATTCTGAGAATTTTACTATCTCTGATGATATTAGGATGTTAACGGTAAAGAATAACAATATTAGCAAACAGATTTTATTTCAAGACTGGAAAGAACAACATAGTGATTATAAATCCTATGAAATTGTTGGTAATCCTCATAATAAAAAACTATTTATTTTTAACACCACAGAAAATTGTATTTTAACAGATTCAAACCTGGAAAACACTATAGAATTACCCTTTAAAGGAGTATATAGAGCATGCTGGATAGATAATGACAACCTAGTTATAGGTACTTTAGATAATGTTAAAGAACTATCAGGTAGCGCAATAATTACATATAATATTCAAACTAGGAGTACGACAAAAACTTATCTTAGAGATAAGGAAGTATTTGTTGACCCCTATCGAATAAATGATAATTATTGTGGATTTACATCTACTAATGATAATAAAATTGTATCAGGGAATATTGGAATATTGGATTTTAAGAATAATAAATTAATATTTCTTAAATTAGATAATGTGGTAGACCAGGAACTAAAGCTTGATTATAAATGGGTTCTATCTATCAATACCGAAAAACCCGTAGATTCAAACCTTTGGTATGGGACAACAGATGGATTCGTTCGTTTATGTGTTTATGATGTTAGTGAAGGTACTTACATTATAAGAGATAATGAAATATATAGGCCCAATGGAGGTATGATAATTTCCCCAGATGGAAAGACAATTATATATTTGGCAATAGATACAATATATATTAACTACGAAAAATAGTATAGGAATGCTATTGATGGCCTCTTAAGCCACTTAATTGTTTTGTTGTACTGGTTTTGATGCAACTAGCTTATTAAAACGTTGCATGATAAAGAAAAACTTATTTGAAAGTTGAGCTAAACCAGTAATTATGAATAAATACTTTTTAGCTGACCTTCTATATAACTAATTGTAATTGTAAATGAAATACTAATTGAAGATGTAGTTGAAAAATTATTAAAAAGGTATATAATAAATAATGTAAGTGCAGGTATAACTCAATGGTAGAGTTCCGGCTTCCCAAGCCGGCTATGCGGGTCCGATTCCCGTTACCTGCTCCATTCATATGTACAACTTTTAAGTTTGTATCGATTTTATCGTCGGTTACAATAACTTTATCCACATATGTGTTGATGATTTCCTTTAGATCATCAACATTTTTGTTTTTAAGCCTCTCCACATCTCTTAAGAGATAACTTTCTATCATACCCATATTAAGCTGTTTGGATTCAAATTTAATTTTTATTTCATTGATCATATTTGTTATTTGAGATTTTTGTTCTTCAAGATCTGACATTGCAGTTTTCATAGAAGGACTATAGAGACCATCTGCTATTGCATTTACAATGTTTTCTATTTTATTGTCAATCTCATTTAGCCTTTTTTCAAATATTTTAAGATCTTCAGTATCTTCATTTCGAATCTTGTTGTAATGATGTATTAATTTAACAGTTAATTCCTTTATAGAATCTTTATTTAAAATATTATCCTGGATATGTTGCATAACATTATCCTCAATATACTCTTTTTTAACTGCCTTTAAATCACAGTTTTTTGTTCGATATCGAGTTCCGCAAACATAGGATGTATAAGTAAATCCTTTATTATGGCTAGTATGCCCAATCATAGCAGATCCACATTTACCACAATATATTTTACCGCTTAACAAATAATTAACTTTAGCTTTATATCTTCCATTGGCTCTGTTATTCATTTTTTCCTTTAAAGACTGAAACAAAGACTTAGATATTATTGCCGGAATGCCATTTTCAATCTTAATTATTTGGTCTTCCGGTTTTGACATATGCTGATTACGTTTGCCGTTAATTTTTTCTGATTGTCTATTGAAAACATAGGTTCCTATATATTTTTCATTTTTTAAAATATCGTGTAAACTTGATTGCGTAAAATCATTACCTTTTTTGGTTTTATATCCTTTAGATTTAAGGTCTGAAATTATTTTTTTGTATCCCATACCCGATGTATAACTATCAAAGATGTATTTAACAATCGCAGCTTCATACTCATTAATTACATATCTACCATCAACGACATCATACCCAAGTGGTGGCGTTCCTCCATTAGATTTACATTTTAAAGCATTTTCTTTCATACCTTTCATGACCTCTCTTGCAAGGTTTTTTGAATAATATTCTGCCATACCTTCAAGAACTGATTCCAAGATAATTGATTCAGGTGTGTCATCTATATTTTCAAGTACCGATATAAGTTTTATTCCATTCTTTTTTAATTGTTTTTTATAAAAAGCACTATCATATCTGTCTCTGCTAAATCGATCAAGTTTATGCACAATAATAGTGTCAAATATTTTCAATGAACTATCTTTTACCATCTGAAGAAATTTAGGCCTATTATCAGTTGTAGCTGATCTAGCTTCATCTGTGTATATTTTAGTTATCTCCATATTGTTCCTTTGGGCGTATTCTTTTATTGCTCTTATTTGAGCATCTATTGATTCTTCTCTTTGGTTATCTGAACTATATCGAGCATAAATTGCGGCCCTCATTCAAATCACTCCCCTAAATATTTATATTGGTAAGTTTATTAAGTCTATTTTCAGTAATAATCTTATAAGATTTACCTACTTAATATGCTTGTTTTTTAAATAGTTTGCATAGTTAAGCATTTCATTTGCTATATCCAAAACTTCTTCATCAGTTTTTTCATTGAGTTCAAAGTCATCTGAAGAAAATATTTCATGCTTTGCAATATACACTCTTGCTAAATCAGGATCAGTGAAATGAGAAGGTATTAATGACCCTGTCCCTGCAAACAGTGTAGAAACTATATTGTCATCAGATGGCTTAACAATTAAATCAAAATAATTCGCAGGAAGGCCACATATTTTAATAATCTCTTTTAATAATTTCTTAGGTGCAGGAGTTCTTCCATTTTCAATGTCGCCAAGGAAGCCCCTTGATATACCGAGTTCATCTGCAAGCATTTGTCCAGTATATTTTATACCATCTCTTGTGCCTTTTAACTCTCGACCTTTTTTAATCTTATTTCCAATTGTTTTTTTGTCCAGCAACATTTATATCACCTCTCAAATAAATTATACGTATTTTACGTTACAATGTCAATAAAGCCACGTAAATATTAGAATAATAAAGAAATACCAAGAAATAACTTAAAAATCACGTAAAATGACAAAATATGCGTAAATTCGACTTAAAATTACGTTTTACAACACGTAAATTAGTACGTAAAATTAAGCTATGGTCAATTAATACGTACATTGGGAGGTGATATTGTGAATGAAATATTTGAAAATTTACCGTGGAATAAAAAACTTGAAGTTCTGAGAGTCGCATTAGGCTTTACACAGACAGAACTAGCAAACAAGTGCCTTACAAACCAGAAGGTTTATTGGTCTTGGGAAGCAGGTGCAAGATATCCAAGGAAAATATACCGAGAGAAGTTGTCAACGATATTCAGTGTTCCCGAGAACGAGATATTTAAAGATAGCGATCATACAAAAAAAAGAGGTGGCGATGTTTGTTAATAGATGTTTTAAGAATATCTCAGGACAGAATTGATGGAACTGTAAGAAAAGAAATAGTTGATACTAATGAAGTTGATGAAGAATCATATTTAAAACCTTTATTAAAAATGATAGTTGAAGCTATTGAGGAGGAGTGCTAATGGATGAATTAATTAAAATCAACTACGGGAATGACAGGCAGACAACAAGTGCTAGAGGTTTATGGGAGTTTTTGGACAGGCCCTATAGAGACTTTAATCCATGGTTTGATAAATACAAAGAGTATGGATTTACCCAAAATCAGGATTATAGAGCTCTTACAACAAAAATCGTAACAGCTCAAGGCAATGAGGTTGAAGCTCAAGACTATGAAATAACCATTGACATGGCAAAAGAATTGGCCATGTTGCAAAAGACAGAAAAGGGCAAACAAGCAAGACAATATTTTATAGAGCTTGAAAAGAAGTGGAATGCACCAGAAGCGGTAATGGCTAGAGCTCTTAAGATGGCTGATATAAAGCTTTTATCTCTGCAAAATACTGTAACAGTATTAGAAACTGAAAATAAGCTTTTAGCACAGGAAAGTGTTGAATGGGCTGACAGAAAGATTATAGAAGCACTGGTTAAAGCTTATGGTTCTATAATCGGATTTGAAAATGCATGGAGAGAGTTTAAGAAAGAATTGTTGTACATGCATGGCATAAACATTAATGCCAGAATAACAAACCATATGAACAATACAGGTAAGAAAACTAAACCCAAAACTTTAAGCATGATACAGGATGATGAGTTGGTACCATGCATAAGTACAGCAGTTGCAATGTGTAAAAATAATGACATTAAGATAAATCAGATAATTAATAAGTTTAAGAACTAAAGTAAGGGAGGACTGTAAATGCCAAAATTTATAGAAGTACATGATAACTTGATTAACATTGATGATATTTCAAGAGTTGAGTTTTTAGGAGATGATATTTATTTAGGGTTATTCCCTAGGAATGAAGAAGGAATGTTGATTCCTGATTATATGATTTTCAAATATGCAAAGGTGTATACAATTAGTGGACAAGAATTTGACATGTCATTAGACCTGCATCAGCTAGAGGATGAAGAGAACGAAGAAGCTTGGGCTAAAAGAAACAAGGGTTACATCGGACAGAGCATGACAGCTCTATATGAAGCAATTGGAGAAATTATCAAACTAACTGGGTTTGAATATCAGGATTAAGGAAGAAGGGAAAGAAATGCCGGATGTAATGATTGGAGAAACACTTATTGATGGTGAAAAAATAGAGCAAATAGTTGAGAAGATAATCAACCTACTTGCTCACAATGAACTAAACTATAATTTTTCAATTTATGTATTAGAAAAGGCTAAAGATAAAATAGGTGAAAGGTATTTTTCTAAAGATTAGTTCTAATCAACTCCTGAGCAGAATGTGCAATAATTTTTTCTAAATTTGAACTATTTGAAGGTGCAGATTTAGTAATAAGTATACTGGATGTTGCTTCTGGATTAATTATAAATGATTCAGTATAAAATTTTTTACCTTGATGATAGTTTATTACAAAGGTTATTGGAATATAAGGTTTTTGAAAGCAACAAGCAGTTGATAACGATTGGTTAGGGGCTATAAAGTGGTTTTCTAATTTTGAAAATGGTTTGTTTTTAAATTTATTCTGAAAATCAGGAAAATAAGATACTGAATCTATAATAGCACCACTAGCACCAAAGTTTTTTATTACCAAATAATAAGTAAATGATGAAGTGACCTGTATAACTTCTAAATAAATCACTACATAAGGTCTATTAGCCTCTTCTGTAATTTTATTTGTTTGCCTTAGGGTGGCTACAGCGATAATTACAGAAACTACAGAAATCAAAGTTGTAGCAATAATAGAGATTATTTGAATTTTATCAGAAGTGCTAAGTTTCATAAACAAATCAAACATTAATGTTTTCCTCCTTTCTAAAGAAAATTTTAACACTTAAGGGGAAGATGGACAAGCAGAGGAGGTATGAAGCGAAATGTACTGACAAGAAAGACAGGGAGGAGGTAAAAGCATAAATGAAATGTGATACGTGCAGGAACAAGGACAATTTTGATGAATGTAAATGGCCACAGATAGGATCATGTATGGAGTGCCCCTGTAATACCTGTGATATATGCAAATTACCAGTTAATGTAATGAAAAATATTATGGCAGCTAAGGAAGAATAAATTTTAAGAATAAGAAAAGAGGCGAGTTTTTGGAAGAGCAGCGCAGGATACTAGAACAACTAATTGAATCAGGGGCAGACTACAGCGATATAGTTAAACAATCACAGAAATTGGACAAGCTTATTGTTAATTACTACAAGGAAAGAAGGTGAGAAGAATGTTACCAAAGGAAATGACTATTGAGGATGCAGTTAAGGAATACCAGGACAATAAAACCGTTATTGCAAGGAATGATGGAGAGCTAAAAATTGAAGGTGTTGAATGTATTGACTGCCATGAAGCCCATGCTAAAGAAAAAATGAAATATTGTCTTTGTGATGAAGGCTGGGTTTGCCCTAAGTGTTGTGGACATTGTGGATGGAATGAAGATGAGACATGTACATGGGAATAAAAAAAGAGACCTTATAAAAAGGTCCAAATAAAAAGAAATCCTAAAGACATTATAGCACAGGCATAAATAATTTTAAATGCGGAGGTAAAGGAATGAAAAAATTAAATATAACTTCAAACAATTGTAAAGTTTCCACTAGTAGCTGGGGAGATGTCTATGTGAATGGTGAAAAGCTGGCTGAATTAATTGCAGATAACATGCCTGCAATGGAGGAATATAAGGAATATCCGGCGGAGATTTCAATATCTATAAAAGTTAAGGATTTTGATGAGATTAAAATATCAACTGAAGGCTATGACATAAAAGATGAAAAAAATGAAGGTAAAGAAGCTCAAGACAGCATTGAAATTAACAATAATGAAGAATCAGAAGCAACTGAGAAGGAGGTAATTTAATAATGAGGTTATATGAATTAACAGAGGCGTATAAGAGTATATGGGAACTTGTTACTGATGAAGATGTGGATCTTGAAGCATTGGAAATGGCCCTTAATCAGGTAGAGGAAGATATAAATCAGAAAGCTGAAAATATGGCCAAACTTGTAAAAAGCATAGAAGCTGATGTTGAGGTGATTAAAGCAGAGGAACAAAGATTGTCAACTAGAAGGAAAGCTCTTGAGAATAAAAAGGATAATATGAAACAGTATCTAGAAATGCAGCTTAATACTGCAAAAATTGAAAAAATCAAAACCCCTGTATTTACTATAGCAATTCAAAACAACCCTCCTAGTGTTGAGTTGGTTGATGAAAATCTTATACCACAATCATACAAAAGCTATGAAGTTAAGATTGATAAAAAGTCTATACTAAGTGCATTAAAGGAAGGCCAAGCAATTCCAGGAGCTGATATAAAGCGAACTAAATCACTAAGAATAAGGTAGGTGGCTTACATATATGGCAAATGAAAATAAGAACCTCTGGCAGAGAATAAGTGCAGTTATGACAGATATTCAGTATCTTGCCAAGGATGATAGGGTAAAGTTTGGGACAACAGATTATAAGGCAATAAGTGAGGAAAAAGTAACATCCACAGTGAGAGAAAGCATGGTTAAAAATGGACTTGTTATAGTACCGATTGAACAGGAGCATTTAAAGGATGGAAACCTTACTACAGTTAATGTAAAGTACAAAATTGTTAACATAGACAATCCTGATGAATATGAAGTGTTAATGAGTTCAGGAACAGGGGCAGATACCCAAGACAAGGGCGTTGGTAAAGCAATGACCTATGCATATAAATATATGCTGCTTAGAACTTTTGCAATTCCTACTGGAGAAGATCCTGACAAGATAAGTTCAGAAGAATTGGATGATAAACAGAAAAAAGCAAATAAAAAGAAAGGTGATGAACAAGAACCTAATTTAATTACCCAAGCACAAGCGAAAAGATTGTTTGCTATAGCTGGAAAGGGTAATGAAAAGACAGTCAAGGATGTTTTATTAAAGCACAAATATTATAAAACAGATCAGATTAAAAAGGCTGATTATGATAACATTTGCAAGGAAATTGAAGAAACCATTAAATCCGTAACCTCCCAAGGTTAATATATATTCAACTTAACAATGGGGGCAGAAATAAACAACTGCCTCCATTTAAAACCAAGGAGTGATTAAAATAGCAAAGATAATATGTTCTAACTGTGGGAATAAAATGGTTGAGATAAAGAATGGGCTTTATGTTTGCCCTGTGTGCAAAGAAGAGAAGAGGGAGCAATAAACATGAAACTTTCAAAAGAGCAATTTGTAAACATAGTAATAGCTCATCAAAAGGCACGGAAAAAGAAGAGAAAATTAAATGAGATGCAGCTTAATAATTATCAATCAGATAACCATTTCAGGATTGTTAGAAGGTGCAAGTAAAGGGGGAATATGATGAATATTAAATTTATAGTTCCAGGGAAACCAATGGGAAAGCAAAGACCAAGAGTTACAGGAACAGGAACATATACGCCTAAAGAAACAGTGTCATATGAAAATTTAGTTAAGTTAATGTATAGCCAACTTCCAGAACCTAAAAAGTTTGAGGGGGAGGTTATAACAAAGATAGATGCATACTTTGAAATACCAAAGAGCACAAGTAATAAGAGAAGAAATTTGATGCTATGTAATGTTATAAGGCCTGTTAAAAAACCTGATTGTGACAATATAGCAAAGATTATTCTTGATAGCCTTAATGGCATTGCTTATAAGGATGATAGCCAGGTAATAACAGCGACAGTAAATAAGTATTACTCTGATACTCCAAGGGTGGAAGTTATATTACAAGATGAGAAAGGGGAGCAAGAAAATGTCGACTGATGAATTAAAAATAGAGTTAGAGGAAATATGTGATGCAAATGGATTGACAATAGATTTCAATTTTAATTATCCGGTTCAGATTATAGTGAGAAATAACATGCAAGTTAATTTTTTTGATGGGGAGCCTGTAGAATCATATTTGAGATTTAGATTCATAATTGACCAGATTGACTTTGATTTCTTTGGAGATTTCAAGGTCGATGATAAACTGTTCAGCAAACTGCTTAATAAAGTAAAAAAGCTACATTACATATATTTGCAAGAGTGGTACAAGGAAAGGGAAGACAGGTTGCAAAGATGCATAAAACCTTTGTGGAGTATAAAAAATGGAGATTATGTGGCTATTGTAAGAAAACACTACAAGGGATAGGAGGGAATGAATGTTGAATAGGGCACAACGCAGAAAAACAGATAAATTGCTAAAGGGGAAGCTTACACAGGATCAGTTTGAATTGATTAAAGGGCAGATCATAGATGAACGTGTTAGGGAAGAGGTTGACAGGTTTGTTGGAAACTTTGTTTCAGTTTACCTCCCTGCAATGAGAGAGAACAAAATAAGTGAGGAAAGGGCGAACAGAATAATAGAAGATGTATTTAATAGAGCACAAGAACGCTTTAACAAAGGAGAGAAAGGTGAGCCTAGACCTAATGATAAATATGTTGAAGCAGATGCCTTTGAGAGTGTTACGGCAAAAGTCTTAAAGGCAAATGGGATAGATAATCCTGAAGAGCTTGCACATCAAATATATAATGAGTTCATGAAAGGCGAAAAGGGGGAAGCTGAGGAATGAAGGATTATTTGAATGCCGAAGAAAGAAACCAGTTGATGGTATTCATGTCCATACTACAAATGTTTTCAGGGAATAGAGGAATAACTAGTGCGCCTGGAAAGAATATAGTAGAGGATTGGACAAGCAGAAACAATATGGCCAAGGATGAACAGCGAAGTATTAAGATGGCCCAAACATATCTTAAAAAATTTTGTGAAAGTGTACAAGACAGGATGCATCCAAGAGAGCAGGAGCAAATAACCAAAAAACTTGAAAAATTTGATTTTAGGCTTATAGATGATTTTACATTGCAAAAGGTTTACAGGGATATGAAAGATAGGCTAGTTAATGCAGTAGTTCCGAGGGAGCAGTTTTGCACCTGGTGCAACGAGATAATGTATCAGAATTGCGATGGCTGCACAAAGCACTTTTCAGAGTGTGAGCTTCATGAAGTATTTGAGGATAACTTTGTACCAGAGAGTTCATGGGGGTTAGAGAATTGCAGATATGCTTACAAGCTGCCTGAAAAGGTCACTAAGTAGCTAAGACACATTCTGATTAAAATGTGAAGGAAAGGAAGTTAAGAAATGAGTTGTCAAGCAGTTAAAAACGGTGAAGTTAAGAGAAAAGGTAAACCAAGTATTGAATATCATGATGATAACGGAAAACCTGTGTATTACTGTTATGGTTGGATTGATTATGGCACAGAAGATTTAATAGAAACATGTTCAAAATGCAAAAAAAACGTGATATATGCACAAAGAGATTTAGAAACAATAAATGAGAATTAGTTCGTAATCCAGGATTTAAGTAACAAAAGAAAGGATGATGGATATATGAATAAAGTTGTTTTAATTGGTAGGTTGACAAAGGATCCAGAACTTAATTTTACAGCAGGAACAGGAGTTGCAGTTGCTAAATTTTCATTAGCAGTTGATAGAAATTATGTGGGCCAAAATGGACAAAGAGAAGCTGATTTCATAAACATAGTATGCTGGAGAAAACTTGCTGAAAATGTAGCAAATAACGTGTCAAAGGGAAGATTAATTGCAGTATCTGGATCAATACAGACGAGAAAATACCAGGCGCAGGATGGAACCAATAGGTATGCTACCGAAGTTGTTGCCGATGAGGTTAAATTCTTAGATTGGCCTAAAGATGGAAGTAATAGTAACTCACAACAAAGTAATTATAGTGAAGATGGATTTATGCCGGTAGGGGATGATGATGATCTTCCATTCTAAAACGAGGAGGGTTAATACCTTCCTCTTAATATAGGGGCAGGAGGTTAAGCAGAATGTTTGTTAAGTATAAATTTACGGATACAGAGATAAAAAAATTAATAGAAAACATGACTATCATTGTAGATACAAGAGAACAACAGAACCAGCATATTTTAGATTATTTTGAAAAGAAAAAAATAAAGTATGAGGTCAAGAAGGTTGATGCAGGAGATTATACTGTAAAGCTTTCAGCTTGCCCGGAATTGAATATACTGAGGGATATATATATGCCTGTTACCATAGAGAAGAAAAACAGCATAGATGAGCTTGCAGGCAGTTTTAAGGATAGGACAAGGTTTGAAAATGAGTTTATAAGGGCCTATGGAAGTAATACAAAAATATTTTTACTGATAGAAGATGGACAGGGCTATGAGAACATAATCAAGGGAAATTACAGAAGCCAATATGAACCCAAAGCTCTTCTTGCATCATTAAAAACGTTTGAAAATCGTTACAATATAAACATTGCCTTTATGGATAAGAAATACTCAGGGAACTTTATATATCACACATTGAAATACTATCTATATGAATATCTAAAAAGTTAGGTGAATGCTATGGACGTATTTGAGTTTGCAAATAGACATCTAGGACAGTGGAAGCAGCGTGGGGGTGAAATAGTCCCTCGCTCCTGCCCTTACTGCCATGGAGGACAACATCATGATAAAGATTCCTTTGCATTGAATATAAATAAACTTACTTTTAATTGCAGGCGTGGAAGTTGTGGAAGATCGGGAACATTTCAGCAGCTTTGCAGAGATTTTGGAGAAAAGGCGGATGCAGAATTGGAATGGGAAAAAAATAAAAATTTTGAATATAAAAAGCAACCTAAAAAATCATATAAAAAACCTGTGACAGCTATAAACTCTGCAACTAAAGCAATTGAAGAATATTTGACAAAGAGAGGATTTTCAAAAAAAACATGGGAACGTAGAAAGGTTGGAGTTGACAACAAAGGAAATATTGTAATGCCTTATTATGAAAATGGGGAACTTGTGCTCCTGAAATTTAGGCCATCCCATAAAATAAAAAAAGGTGAAATGAAGTCCTGGCGTGAAGAAGGAGGAAAACCTGTTCTTTGGGGAATGGATGATTGTGATCCTGCTGATCCTTTGGTTATTGTTGAAGGTGAAATGGATGCATTAGCACTTGATGAAGCAGAAATTAAAAATGTTGTAAGTGTTCCAAGTGGAGCTGAGGATTTAACATGGATAGAAACATGCTGGGAATGGCTGCAGCAATTTCAGAAAGTTATTATTTGGGGAGACCAGGACGAACCAGGACAGGAAATGGTTAAGAAGATAATCAATCGTTTAGGAGAGTATAGATGTTACATAGTCCAGGGCAATAGAAAGGATGCAAATGAAACTCTCTTCTTTGATGGTAAAGAAAAAGTAATTGAATTAGTTAATAATCCTAAAGAAGTTCCTATTGCAGGACTATTAAGGCTTGCAGATGTTGAAAATTTTGATTATAGCAAAGTGCAAAGAGTAAGCTCAGGATTAACATTAGTTGATAAAGCTGTAGGCGGTTTTATGATGGGACAAGTAAGTGTTTGGACTGGTTCAAATTCTTCAGGTAAAAGTACATTTTTAGGACAGTTGCTTATTGAAAGTGTAGATAAAGGATTTAATGTATGTGCCTTTTCAGGAGAATTACCTGCTCCAATATTCCGCTACTGGATAGAGCTTCAGATGGCGGGCAAAGATAATTTAATGAAAAAATATGATGAAATAAAGCAATCAGATGTTTCATATGTGCCTAATGATGTTCAGGAAAGAATGAGAAATTGGTATAGGGATAAGTTCTTCCTGTATGATAACTCAACAAGTGTAAAAGATATAGACATTTTAAGGACATTTCAATATGCAGCAATGAGATATGATTGTAAGGTTTTTTTAATAGATAATTTAATGATGACAAGCTTTAGTGGAAATGATAAGGATTTTTATCATGCTCAAAGCGAATTTGTTGGTAAAGTGGTTGAATTTGCACACAAATATGATGTGCATGTTCATGTTGTAGCACATCCGAGGAAAGTAAATGGTAATTTACAGAAGAATGATATATCAGGTAGTGGAGACATAACAAACAGAGCAGATAATGTCTTCAGTGTTGCAAGAGTTACTGATGAAAAAGAGGATATGGATCTGTGGGGATGCAATACAAGGCTTGATATACTGAAAAACAGATTTTCAGGTAAACAAGATGTTACGATTGGACTTAAGTTTGAACCTGAATCTAAAAGATTTTATGAGAAGTCAGAGGCGACAGGATATCTTAAACAATACGGATGGAATAAACAAGAACAATTAGGATTCTATGAAGTACAAAATGAAGATTGTCCATTTTAGGATTAGGAGCAGTGAGGTGATACAATGGCAAGACCAATGAAAAAAGGATTGGAATACTTTTCGCTTGATGTTGATATGGATCAGGACGATAAGATTGCATTAATAGAATCGCAACATGGTCTAGTGGGATTCAGTATTATAATAAAACTTCTTATGAAAATTTATAGTAACGGTTATTACTATGAGTGGGGAGAAAAGGAACTATTACTCTTTTCAAAGCGAGTTAATGTTGACAATAATACCTGTTCAGAGATAGTTAATGACTGCATTAAGTGGGGGATATTTGATAAAAGTATTTTTGAAAAGGATGGAGTGCTAACTTCTAGAGGTATTCAGAAAAGATTTTTATTAGCTGTAGGAAGGCGACAAAGGGTAGAAATTAAAGGGAAATACTTACTTTTGAGCAATGAGGACATTAATGTATACAAAAACCTTGTTATTGTTGACGATAATAACAGGTCAGTTGAAGTAAATGTCGACATTGGTACACAAAGTAAAGTAAATAGAAATAGAAAGGAAATAGAAAGTAAAGAGAAAGTAAAGGAAATAGAAAGTAAATTAACTGATGATGAAAATAATTTTATTGAGGTATTAAAATCAATTGAAAATTATCCTCTCGATATTGAGAGTGATGTAAAACTATATAAGGATTTATCTGAAAAATTTCCACAGTTAGATATATTGCAAGCAATTAATAAATTTGCAGTATATAAGCAAGATAAACCGTTAACAGTAAATAGCAATTCAAAAAGTCAGATAAACACAAGTTTTGAGAAGTATGTTGAATGGGGTGAATGCTTAAAGACACCTACTCCACCAATCAAAAAGAGAGAGGTTTGGGTATAGTGGAATTAAAAAACCTAAAGATTAAATATAACAAACTTCTCAAACGTGAAAAGAATGCTGAGAACTATCTCAACAATGTTGCATCTGAAAAGGAAGCTGAAAAATGGACACCACTATTTATGTTAATAACCCAGAAGCTTAGTATGATGATGATTGACTTTGAAAAAGTAACTGGCAGGGAAATGACTGATGATGAAATATCTAATGGATTTAAGGATGTGAATATATGAAATTTAATATATCTGAGATATACCAGGACAGAATTAAAGAGATAGACAAGCAGTTAAGAGCATATGTGCATTTAAAGAATTGGAATAAGGTTAAGCAGCTAAGAGATGAGAAAAAAGAGCTAATGCAAAAGATCCAGAGGATGCAAGCAAAGGAGGAATAATGGCTGTGATGAATGAATATGAAAAGAAGTGCATGATAGAGGAATGGCTTGAGGACTATGATAGCATGAAATCAAGGATTGAGTTTCTAAATGAACATATAGAAGATTTGGCAGAAGCAGGCATGGGGATAAGTTATGATAAGGAGGCTGTATCTCCAACTAATAAATTTAACTCCAATGTTGAAAATGCGATAATTAAAATGGATAAGCTTGATATATTCGGAGAAATAAAAAGAATACAGAATACTATTAATGCAATAGAAAAAGCATTAGCAAGCCTTAATGATATAGAGAGAACTGTTATAGAAAATAGATGCATTAAGGGTAAATACTATTATCAGTTCTGTTATAAAATAGGGGCTAGTGAAAGAACTGCAAGGAGGATCAAGAAAGAAGCATTAAAGAAGATGCGCATAGTTGTATTTGGAAAGGAATAGCTGATTAATTTTAAGTTGGCCGTTTATTGGCCGGATTATATATAAAAAATAATGTAAAATAGTATCATGGAATTAAAATTAAGCACCTGGAAATGGGTGCTTTTTATTTTTGAAAAGAGGTGCAGGGGGAGGTAAGAGTCATGGATAAGATAGAGCAGGCTTATAACTTTGACAATGAAGATAATGGCTAGGGACTTTTACAAGACTCCTGGATGGAAACATAAACGAGTTAGGATACTCAAACGTGATGAGTACTTATGTCAGGAGTGCAAGAGATATGGAAAGACTACTGCAGCAACAACAGTACATCACATCATACCTTTGACTTGGTGCTTGATATATAATCTTATGTTGGCATTGGCAAGCATTAACTTGATAAGCTTATGTGATAAGTGTCATGACAAGATGCACAATAGGACAGACAACAAACTCACAGCATTAGGCTTATCATGGGTTAAGAGAATAGGACAATTTGGTTTGGATTGGATAAATAAATATTCTAATGAAAGCTGGTAATCCCCCCCCACCTAAAGATTAAAAAATAAATCTTATGGAGACCGAGGGGAGGTAGACTTCTCCAATAGAGCGAAAATTTTTAGAAAAGGGGGTAAGGCTAATGTTACCTGAAGAAAAGGAAATTAAAAAAATCATCAAAGCTACAATTAAAAACATGGAGAGCATTGGTACTTATCGCCCACAATTTGATGCAACGATAAGAGCTTATGCTGAAATGAGACAGCAGTATGATAAGCTAACAGCTGAATTTTATGCAGGTGGCTGCAAGATAACAGAGGAATATACTAACAAAGCAGGCTTTACAAATATAAGAAAGACAGCTTTATATTTAGCGCTTGAGACTTTGCGCAAAGACATAGTTAATCATGAAAATATTTTAGGACTTACTCCAGCAGGACTTAAAAAAATAAGCAGTGGAACAGCCGGAAAGAAGAAAGTCAGCAAACTGGGGAAGGCGCTGAGTGAGATTGGACAACAACAGTAAATTTGAAAACTATAACCTGGTAATGGAGTATGCGCAAAGTATTGTTGATGAAAGAAAAGTAGCTTGTAAGGAACTTATACAAACATGCAACAGGTTTTTAAAGGATTTAGAAAATCCCATTTATGACTTTAATCCTACGAATGCTGAGTTTGTAATTGGGATAATTGAGAAAACATTTGTCCATGACCAGGGCGAAAGATTAGATGGCACTCCATTACGTGGAGAGCCTTTTTTATTGGAGCCATGGCAAAAGTTTTGTATATACAACATCCTTGGATTTTATCATAAAGGTACTAAGATACGAAGGTTCAAGGAAGTTTTTATTTTTATACCACGTAAAAACGGAAAGACAAGATTTATTGCTGCTCTATCATGGGCATTAAGTATTCTTGAAAGAAGATCGGGATCTAAGGTTTATATTGTTGGTGCAGCATTAAAACAATCTTTGCAAAGTTTTAATTTTGTTAATTTTAACCTTGACCAAATGGGGGAGAAGGAGAACTTTAGAGTTCTTGATAATAACCAGGAACACTCTATAAGTGGAGAGCTAGAGGATGGCTCAATCTACATTCAAGCCCTAGCTGCTAACCCAGATGCACAAGACTCACTAAATTGTAATGTAGGTATTGCGGATGAAGTACATGCTTATAAAACTCCTAAGCAATATAACATAATCAAAGAAGCTATGAAGGCTTATACAAATAAGCTGATGTTTGCTATTACAACAGCAGGAGATAACATGGTTTCTTTTTGTTATCAGAGACTGCAATATTGCAAAAAAATACTTGATGGCATAGTAAAGGATGAACAGTATTTTATTTTTATATGCAAAGCTGATCAGGATGAACATGGAGAGGTTGATTATACTAATCCAATTGAACATGAGAAGGCTAATCCTAACTATGGGGTAACGATAAGACCAGAGGAAATACTAAACAATGCATTACAGGCACAAAATGATCCACAGCAAAGAAAAGATTTTCTGGCAAAGGAAATTAACATATATACCTCAGCTATGAAAGCGTACTTTAACATTGATGAATTTAGGAACAGCGATAGGAAGTATAAATGGACAATAGGGGAATTGTTGAAACTGCCTATCAATTGGTATGGCGGTGCTGACCTTTCAAAATTGCATGACCTTACAGCATCCGCTTTATATGGCACCTATTACAATGCATATAAAGACAAGGATGGGAAAATGCATGATGTAGATATAATAATTCCTCATGCATGGTTCCCTATAGTAGCAGCATATAAAAAAGCCGAGGAAGATGGTATTCCTCTCTTCGGATGGAAGGATGATGGATGGCTTGATATGTGCAATAGTCCAACTGTAAACCATGCAGACATAGTTAACTGGTTTAAGAAAATGAAAAAGACAGGATTTAAAATTAAACAGGTTGGACATGATAGAAAATTCTGCCGAGAATACTTTTTTGGTATGAAGAAGGCAGGGTTTAATATAATTGATCAGCCCCAATATTTTTACAAGAAAAGTGAAGGCTTTAGGCATATAGAGCAAAAAGCAAAGGATGGAGATTTATATTATTTACATTCGGATGCATTTGAGTATTGTGTGCAGAATGTAAGAGCTATAGAAAAGACAGACGACATGATACAGTATGAAAAAGTTATGGAGGATCTTCGTATTGATATATTCGATGCAGCTGTTTTTGCTTGTGTTAGAAAACTTGAGGACATAGAGAAAACTTCCTCAGCTACTAAGTGGTTGAAGGGAACGAAAGGCGGTGAGTAAATTGAGTAAAAGAAAGAAAAAAAGCATAGGTAAAACAAGGGCAGAGCCTACAACCCAAACAACTTTAAATTGGTTTCTTACCTCAGAAGCTTATGAGACTTTATGCGTACCAGGCTATACAAAATTAAGTGATAACCCAGAAGTTAGAATGGCAGCAGATAAAATTGCTGACCTTATCTCATCTATGACAATTCATCTTATGAAGAATACAGAGGATGGAGATGTAAGGGTAAAAAATGAGCTGTCTAGGAAAATTGATATCAATCCTTACAGCTTAATGACTAGAAAAACATGGGTGTATAACATCGTTTATACCATGTTGTTGGCGGGAGAAGGAAATAGTGTTGTATACCCCAAAGTAAAGGATGGGCTAATAGATGAGCTTATACCTTTAAAGCCTTCTAAAGTAAGATTCGTGGATACAGATAGTGGTTATGTTGTTGCTTATGGAGATAAGACTTATAACTATGATGAAGTATTACACTTTACCATTAATCCAGATGCTGAAAGGCCTTATATAGGACAAGGATATAAGGTGGTTTTAAAAGATATTGTAAACAACTTAAAGCAAGCTTCTAAGACTAAAAACAGTTTTATGAGTGACAAATGGAAACCTAGCATAATAATTGCAGTTGATGCAATGACAGAGGAGCTTGCAAGTGAAGAGGGCAGGGATGAAATACTTAAGAAGTATATTTCTGAAACAGGTGGAGGAAAGCCATGGGTAATACCCGCTGATCTGGTAAAAGTTGAACAGGTAAAACCGCTTAGTCTTAATGACCTTGCCATAAATGATGCAGTACAACTTGATAAAAGAACAGTAGCAGGAATCTTCGGAGTGCCTGCTTTTTTCTTGGGTGTAGGTAGTTATAACAAGGATGAATACAACAATTTTATAAACTCAAAAATTCTTCCTATGGCTAAAGGGATAGAACAGGTTCTCACAAAGGAATTGTTATACAGTCCTGATTTGTATTTTAAATTTAATCCTAGATCCTTGTATGCTTATGACATTAAAGAGCTTGCTGATGTAGGTGGCAATATGTATGTAAGGGGAATAATGCTTGGAAATGAGGTTAGAGATTGGTTAGGCATGTCTCCATTGGATGGATTAAATGAGAGGGTTATCCTTGAAAACTATATCCCTGCTGGCATGATAGGGGATCAAAAGAAATTAAAAGGGAATGAGGGTGATGAATAAATGGAATTAGAAAAAATGAGTGAACTTGAGTTTGTTGTGAAAACAGCAATAAAGACAAAGCAAAGTTTAGGGGTACTTATTGAAATGCCTGGGTTTGAATCTCCAGAAATGATTATCAACCCTTGTGAAAATTTAGAGAAGAAACTTGAGTATTATAAGAATACTTATGATGATAATCTTGAACACAAGCATGCAAAGGGTATCAAGATAATTGGATATACATTTTGTTAAGCCAATAGGTCTTGGATGGAGGTGAAGATAGTGACAAATAGAGATAAAAGGCAGACTAGAAGTTTAATGACAGATTTAAAAGCTACAAGGGCAGAGCAGGATAACCAAGACATGTATATTGAAGGTTATTTTGCAGTTTTTAATAAAGAAACTGAATTATGGCCAGGAGCTTATGAAGAAATTGCACCGGAGGCTTTCAATGAAACTTTAGGTAATGACATAAGGTGTTTAGTTAATCACGATACAACGCTTGTACTTGGTAGAAATAAGTCCAATACCCTTGAACTTAAAACCGATTCACATGGACTTTGGGGCAGGGTAAAAATAAATCCAAACGATACTGACGCAGTTAATCTTTATGAAAGAGTAAATCGTGGAGACGTTGATCAGTGTAGTTTTGGTTTCAATATTCAGGAGGAAGAAACCGACTGGCGTGATGATGGCACTGTAAAATGGACACTTAAAAAAATTGATCTTCATGAAGTTTCGGTTTGTACTTTTCCAGCATATGAGGAAACAGGGGTTAAGGCTAGACATGCAGAGGTTGAACAGCATAAAGAAAGGCAGCTTGAGCAAAGAAAAAACAAAATGAAAGAGAGGTTAAAAGCATGGCATTAAAACAATTGATGTTATCAAAGAAAATCGAACAAAGGAAGGCTTCTTTAACAGAACTAGTTACCCAGGAAGAAGGGCTTAAGACTAGAGCTGCAGAACTTGAAACAGCTATAGGAGAGGCTAAGTCAGATGAGGAAATGGCTGCAGTAGAGGAAGAAGTATCAAAGCTAGATGCTGATAAGGAAGATCTAGAAGAAAAGAAAGGCAAACTTGAAGGTGAAATTGCTGAGCTTGAGGGAGAGCTTGAACAGCTTAACAGCAAGGAACCTAAGAATGATCCCGAACCAACACCACAATCAGAAGAAAGAAATAGAAATTCAGGAGGCGAAGTAAGAATGAGATTAGGTAAATTTTTCGGTCAAATGACTAGGGAAGCAGTTAATGCTTTAATTGCTAGGGATGAAGTAAAAGACTTCCTTGTACGTACTAGAGAGTTAATAGGACAAAAGAGAGCAATTACAGGAGCAGAACTTAACATACCTGAGGTTATGCTTGACATATTAAGAGACAACCTTTATAGATATAGTAAATTAATAACAAAGGTAAGATTAAAGCCTGTCGCAGGTAAGGCAAGACAGAATATAGCCGGAACTGTTCCAGAAGGAATATGGACAGAATCAATTGGCAAGCTTAATGAACTAACTCTTGACTTCAATCAAATTGAAGTTGATGGGTACAAGGTAGGAGGATTCATTCCAGTACCTAATTCAATACTTGAGGATAGTGACATCAATCTTGCAAATGAGATAATGGATGCACTTGGACAAGCTATAGGAATTGCAGTTGATAAAGCAATTCTTTATGGAACAGGTACAAAAATGCCTTTAGGTGCTGCTACTAGACTTGCACAAAGTGTTAAGCCTTCCGACTGGGGAACAGATGCACCTGAATGGACAGATTTACATCTTACACATTTACTTAAGGTTGATGGAACTACTTTGACTGATACTAAATTTTTCGCAGCATTATTGCTTCAGCTTGGTGTGGCAAAACCAAACTTCAGTACAGGCGGAACCTTCTGGGCAATGAATCGTAAAACAAGAATGACATTAATGTCTAAGGCAGTAGGGTTTAATGCAGCAGGAGCAATTGTTGCAGGACAGATGGGAACAATGCCTATAGAAGGAGGAGAAATTGTTGAACTTGACTTTATACCTGATAATGATATCATAGGTGGATTTGGTTCGCTTTATCTTTTAGCTGAGAGAGCCGGATCACAGCTTGCAGTATCTGACCAGGTTAAATTCATCGAGGATCAAACAGTGTTCAAGGGCACTGCAAGATATGATGGAGCTCCTGCAATAGGCGAAGGATTTGTAATTGTTAATATTGCTAATGTAGCTCCAACTACTACAGTGACTTTTGCTTCTGATGCTGCTAATGCACAGTAAATTAATGGGGAGGGATTAACTTGGATATAGAATTAATCCTCCAGTTAGTTAAGGAAAGGCTTGGTATAAGGACAAATGTAAGAGACACATATCTAACAGCTATAATTAATGGTGTTGTTAAGGAATTAGAAGATGAAAAGGGATTGGTGCTTGATGGTGCTAATCCCTATCATCTTATTTTTATTGTTGATTATTCAGCATGGAGATACCAGAATGTTGATAAGCAGGAAGGTATGCCAAGGCATTTGCAGTTTAGATTACACAATCTTATTATCCATACTGGAGGTGGTGTTCTATGACTTATGACCATGAGTTAACTCTAATTGGAGCAACATCATATACAGAGGATGATATAGGCAATCAAATACCAGTTAAAACCCAAACACCGATATTGTGTGGTATAAAGTCAATTGGTAGAACGGAGTTTTATAATGCTGCAGCTAATGGCATTAAACCAGTAATTGTATTCTTGGTTCATGGATATGAGTATTCTGGAGAAACAGAAATTATATTTGAAGACATTAAATATAAAGTAATTCGTACCTATTCAGAGGGCTTTGAGGAAATAGAATTAACTTGCGAGAAGGTGTGAGGTAATGGCTAGTAAAACCTGTAGTCCTTATGATATATCTGCAGTAATTGCTGCTGAATTGGAAACATATACAAAGGAAGTTGTTGAGGATATTGCAAAAGCGGCAAATGAAGTTTCTACAGAGCTAGTGAGTACACTAAAGCAAAGTAGTCCTAAAAAAACGGGTAAATATGCTAAGTCGTGGACCAAGAAAAAAGAAGGTAACAGATATAGAGTATACAACAAGAAGTATCAACTTACACACCTACTTGAATATGGTCATGTTAAAAGGAATGGGGGAAGGGTTGCAGCAAAAGCACATATAAGACCAGCTGAAGAAGATGCTGTAAAAGAGTTTGTTGAGAAGGTTGAAAGGGCGGTGAAAGGATGATATTAAGTGAGTTAAAGAACATCTTAGATACAACTGGTTACCCTGTGGCGTATGACCATTTTGAATCTAATCCTGAACCGCCATATATTGTATACCTTACACCCTATTCTACAAATTTTGGGGCAGATAATAAGGTATATAGTAAAATTAATCATGGACAAATTGAATTATACACAAGTATAAAGGATTCAGGAGCAGAGCAAGTACTTGAGAATGTGCTTGATGATGCTTCTATTTTTTATGAAAAAGTAGAGACTTACATTGAAAGTCAAAAACTTTACCAAGTCATTTACGAAATTTCAATATAAGGAGGAATTGAGATGCCTGAAAATAAAATTAGATATGGACTTTCAAATGTTCATATTGCAGTCGTGACAGAAGATGCTGTAACAGGAGCAATAACTTATGCGGCACCTAAAGCTATCAAAGGAGCAGTAAATCTTTCAATGAAGCCTGTAGGAAGTGTTTTTAGCTTTTATGCTGATAACATTGAATACTTTGGGGCAATGGCTAATAATGGCTATGATGGTGACCTGGAAATTGCAGAAATACCAGAATGGTTTGAAGAGGAGATATTAGGAAACACGCTTGTCGCAACTGATAATGTAACGATTGAAAATGCAGGTAATATTGTAAATAAGAAATTTGCATTGATGTATCAGTTTGAGGGTGATGTTAAAGCAAGAAGACATACATTATATTACTGTAACGTTTCAAGACCTGAAATTACAGGTAAAACAAAAGGTGAAAAAACAGAACCTGACACAAGTAAACTGACGTTTACATCAAGACCTAACCCTAAAACAATGGATGTAAAAGCAAGTACACGTTCGACTACAACTCAAGCTGTTTATGATGCATGGTTTACAAAAGTATATGAGAAAGCGAGTGTGTAACATATGGAAAAAGTTATAAACATTAGTGGAAAGGACGTCCCTTTTAAGTCAACAGGGGCGTTCTTACTTCGTTATAAGGCACAGTTTGGACGAGATGCATTAGGGGTTCTGCTTAAGATGGAAAAGGTAATGAAGCCATTAGTAGAAGGTAGTAGTGAAGCTGTTGATACTTTGGATCTTACTCCTTTTCTTGAAATTGTTTGGACTCTTGCAAAAACAGCAGATTCTCAAATACCTCCACCAATGGAATGGCTTGATACATTTGATGAATTTCCATTAGTTGAAATAATTCCAGAGTTGCAGGAGCTAATACTATCTACAATAAAAAGCAGCATTAAATCAAAAAACTAGATGGCGAGGGCACCCCTGATGAAGTAACAACCGAAAAGATAATTCTTAGAGGGTTACAGATGGGGCTTACCCTCGCTGATTTTGATTTATTAACTATTGGAATGTTAATGGATTTACTTATTACTAACAATAATGAGCAATGTGGTGATAAAGAGGAAAAAGTAATAGAAGCAAACCAGGGAGACTTTGATAACTTCTAGCGAGGAGGTGAAACTGTGGCAGGAAATATAAAAGGTATAGTTGTTGATATTGGTGGTAATACAGCTCCTTTGGAAAAAGCATTACAAGGTGTTAACAAGACAAGTAGAGATTTACAGTCTGAACTTAAACAGGTTGACAGGCTCCTGAAGTTAGATCCCAACAATACTGAACTTATGGCTCAAAAGCAGAAACTTTTAGGGGATGCTGTAAACAATACTAAAGATAAACTTAATCAGCTTAAGCAGGCTGAAAAGCAAGTACAGGATCAGGTTAAAGAAGGAAAAATATCGGAAGAACAATATCGAGCTTTTCAAAGAGAAATAGCTTCAACAGAAATTAAATTAGAAGGATTAGAAAGCCAGGGCCAAAAAACTAATCAAGAATTAACTGATGAAAGACCAACTGAAAATCTAAAAAAATTAGGGGTGGCAGCAGGGGCAGCATTAGCTGCAGTTGGAGCTGCTTTTGCTGGAATGACTAAAGCAGCAATGGATAATGCTGATGAACTTCAAAGGCAAGCTGATGTTACTGGGCTTACAGCTGAAAGGCTCCAGGAATTACAATATGCAGGCAACAACTTAGGGGTTGAACTTGATACCATTACTGGAGCACAAGCAAAACTTACAAAAAGTATGGCAGCTGCAAAGGACGAAACTACAGGTACAGGCGCAGCATTTGCAAGGTTGGGTATAGATGTAAGAGATAAGGCTACTGGCGAATTGCGAAATGCTCAGGATGTAATGACAGAGGCTATTACTGCGTTAGGTGGTGTTAAGAACGAAACCGAACGTAATTCACTTGCTATGCAGTTGTTTGGAAAATCTGCTATGGAGTTAAATCCTTTAATCAAAGCTGGTGGCGAAGAATTAAATAAACTAACCTTGGAGGCACAAAAAAGTGGTGCAGTAATGTCAAATGAAGCTGTTGCCGGATTAGATACTTTTGGTGATACGCTTGATAATATAAAAAATTCTATAATGGGTGCATTTGGAGAAAGCTTGGCTCAATTATTACCAAAGATTCAGGAACTTATAAGTAAAATTGATATGGAAAAATTGAAGCAGGGGATACAAGCCTTTGCTGAAAAGGTTGTGCAACTATTAAGCTTTATAATTGACAATGGAGACACAATAATTAGTTTGATAGTTGGCATAGGCGCTGGGTTTGTGGCTTGGAATGTTGCATCTATAATTAATGGAGTAGTTGAATCAATAAAAGCATTTAAGTTAGCAAATGAAGGTGCAACAATAGCACAATGGGCATTAAATGCGGCGCAAAAGGCTAATCCAATAATGTTGATAGTTAGTTTAATTGTAGGATTAATAGCAGTAATAGTAACCCTTTGGACGACGAATGAGGACTTTAGAAACAAGGTAACAGCGTTGTGGGGAGCAATAAAAACATTCTTTATAGAAACATTTACAGCCATAAGTCGGTGGTTTACCAACACATGGACAAGTATAAAAAATTTCTTCATAAATACTTGGAATGGAATAAAATCTTTCTTCTCAACGGTACTTGATTCTATAAAAACAATTGCAAAGGAGAAGTTTGGGTTTGTTTTTGAAAGCATAAGAAAAGTATTTAATAGCTTTAAAAAATTATTCCAGGGTGACTTTAAAGGGTTCATAACTGGCATATGGGATACAGCTGTTACATGGGCTAAGGGATGGCTTGATATAGGAAAAAATATTGTAACTGGTATATGGGATGGAATTAAAGGCATGGCAAGTTGGCTATGGGATAATGTATCAGGGTTCTTTTCAGGCATTGTTGATGGTGTAAAAAACAAACTGGGAATACATTCACCATCCAGAGTATTCGCTGATGTTATAGGAAAAAATATGGCTCTTGGTGTCGGTGTAGGTTTTGAAAATGAAATGAAGAATGTTGCTGATAAAATAAATAAATCAATTTCAATTGTAGTTGATACTCCAGATGATGTACCTAAAGGCAATAATGGTTCAACTGGATCATCTTCTGATGGTGGATTTACTCAGAATATCAATATCTACAGTCCAACACCATTAAACCCAAGTGAGGTTGCAAGACAGACCAGGAATGCAAATAGACGTTTAGCTCTGGGGGTGAGGAGATAATATGTATGCTAAAAAGCAGTTAACATACACAAACATAAAAGGTGAAAGTATTCAAATAGGATATTTTCATCCTTTTTATTTAATTGAATTTGATGGTGGCATTGGAATGCCTAAAATAAACATCTATACATCTAAGGGAAGTGGTCAAGATGGAGCAAATTATACTGGCAGCACTATTGATATGAGGAATATTGTTATAAGCTTTTACATTACTAGAGATTATATAAAGAAAAGAAACGAACTGTATAGAATCTTTATTCCGAAGTCAATGGGTACTCTTATATTTGAACAGGGAGAAATAAAAAGAAAAATAGCTTGTTATGTTGAAAGCTTAGGCATTGATGATAAGAAAAATGAAAAGGTTGCTACTCTAAGCCTGTTGTGTCCATCACCTTACTTTGAAGATATTGATGAGATTAAAAATGACATTGCCTTATGGTTGGCAAAGTTTGAATTCCCTTTGGAAATTACAAGTGATGGCATTGAAACAGGGCAAAGAGAACTCAGCTTAGTAACCAATGTAATAAATACAGGGAATATAACTCTTGGAATGGTTATAAAAATGACAGCAACAGCTACAGTTACAAATCCAAGCTTATATGATGTGTATAAGCAGCAGGAAATAAAGATAAATACAACAATGCAGGCAGGGGATGTAATAACCATCAATACTGGTTATGGAAAGAAAAGAATTGTACTAGAGAGAGCAGGAGTAGTCAGCAATATAATAAACCTTATGGATGCCAACAGCATATTTCTACAACTTGAACCAGGTGATAATCTTTTAAGATATGGTGCTGATGTTAACATTAATAACCTTGATATATCTCTTTATTATACACCTGCTTATTTGGGGGTGTAGATCATGGAACTTTATATATATAACAGAGATTTAGAATTTCAAGGCCCTTTAGATGTCTTTGATAGCTTAAGATGGCGAAGGCGATATTTTCAACCAGGTGAATTTGAATTGCACTGTAGAGCTACTAGAGAAAATATTATGTTATTGCTTCCTGAAAACATAGTATCTCGTAGAGATGCAAAGGAAGCTGGAGTAATAGAAAACATTGAAATTGATAATGAGGAGCTGACTGTTAAGGGAAAATTCCTTTCCGCATACATGGGACGTCGAATTATTTGGAGCATTACTACTATAAGGGATACAGCAGAAAATGCTATGCGAAAGCTTGTATTGGATAATTGCATTAATTCCCGCCTAATTCCGAAGCTTATTCTAGGAGATTTAAAAGGGTATACACAGACAGTTGAACTCCAGGTATCTTATAAAAATCTACTTGACAAGCTTACCCAGATAGCCAAAGTAAGTAACCTCGGATATATTTTGAGACCTGATTTTAAAAATAAACAATTTTATTTTGAAGTTTATCAGGGACTTGATAGGAGTAAAGAGCAGAGTATAAACCCAAGGGCCATTTTCTCTGATGAATTTGAGAATGTATCAAATAATAAATACAATTTAGCATGTGAAAATTATAAAAATGTTGGTCTTGTAGGTGGACAAGGAGAAGGCACATCAAGGATTATGGTAACCGTTGGTAGTGGTGAAGGCTTAGATAGATATGAAACTTTTGTTGATGCTAAAGATACACAAAAAGATGAAACAATGACAGATATAGAATATAAAGCTTTGCTAATGCAAAAAGGGAATGAAGTATTAGCGAGTAATGCAGTATCTGAGTCATTTGAGAGTGATGTTAATTTGCAGTCTAATTTAATATATAAACAGGATTTTGACCTGGGAGATATAGTAACATGTGTGAAAAGGGAATGGGGAAAAGTGATAAATGTGAGGATAACAGAGATAGAGGAAGTATATGAGAATGGCATGATCACGATAACGCCAACCTTTGGCAGTCCGCTTCCAGAATTAGCTGACATGCTAAAGGATTAAGGAGGGATAAAATGGAGAAAAGTAGTTTTTTCAATAGTGTAAATGGTGACAGAAAATATAAAGCAGAAGAGATTGCAAGTTATTTTGCAAGCTTTATAGGAAATGGTGTATTCCCTAACCCGTCTACAAGTTTACAGGTTGCATCTAACAATAATATGACTGTTACTTTAAAGCCTGGGAAAGCATGGATAAACGGATATTTCTATAGTAACACTGATGATTTGATACTTAACATCAATGCTTCAGATGGTACATTAGATAGGATTGATAGAGTTGTGCTAAGACTAGACTTCGTAAATAGGGAAATCAAGGCTTATATTAAAAAAGGTATGTTTGCAAGCAATCCAATTGCTACTACTCTACAGAGAGATATGGATAGATATGAGATTGGTATTGCTGATATATATGTAGGAAAAGGTACTGCATCAATATCTCAAGCAAATATAACAGATTTAAGACAGGACAATAATTTTTGTGGCATTGTGCATGGAGTAGTTGATCAAGTTGATGTAACAACTTTATTTAATCAATATGATGCAGCTCTTAGTCAAAAGGAGGCAAGTTTTGAAGATGAATTTCAGACATGGTTTAATAGCATAAAAGGACAATTAAGTGGAGATGTTGCTGCAAACTTAACAAATCAACTAGCAGTTTTGCAGAGTGATTTTAATGCACATAAGACCGAAAGCACTCAACAGATAGGTAATATAAATGATGATACTTTACCTGTTGAATTAAAGGGCAAATCCTTAACGGAGATGGCGAAGGTAAATTTTCAGTCTGGCATTAATGCAAAACAAAAGGTGGTTACAGCATTAAATGCCGAGGGAGCTAGTGTGACCACAAACAATACATGGAACGAAATTAGTAATGCAATTCCAACAATTGCAGGTTCAAAATTAACATTACTTGCAGCAGGGCAGAATAAAATTCTTAGTTCAATAGATTCTGATTCAAATTTGTATTACTTCCGTATAAATACATCAGCTCCGACTGCGTATAAGTATGACAAAAAAGGTACATTGATAAAAAGTTTTGACCCGCCATTGTATTATTGCTATATAAAAGCTGTAACTAAAGACGGTTGTTTTGTTACTAATAATGCTAGTGACAAATTATATCATTATGATTGGAATGGTACTTTGATAAAACAATATCCAAGCAGTGCAAGCTCATTTATAAAGCTCAAAGATAAGTATCTAATTGGTTCAAATGTTTACGACATAAATATGACATATATTGGACAAATTGCAGGAACAGTTCCATTGGGGCGGTGGCAAACAACAGGGGATGATGATAATATTTACACAAGTAGTGACTTGACTAATATAGAGGGGTCATTATATAGAATAAACCTTACAGCTATGCAGTCTTATGCTTGTGACTATCCAAGAGGACTCATGCTTATAGGATTAGCACAAGATTTTAAATAAAAATATAAGGAGTTGGTACTATGTATTTAAAAATAGTTAATTTGTTGAATTTTGGTAATCCAAATTATAAAGAGTTAGATATTAATAAGTTTGTAGCAGGCTCACAAGTCTATGATTTTGAAAATAGTCTATGCTATTTAAAAACGGAAGAAGAAGATATTCCGACCAATCCAGATATTACTGTAATAGATGAGCAAACTTATACATCAAGTGTGAATGCTTTAAGAAATGATGGTGCTAAAAACACTCAATCAATAGAAAATAGAATTGCAGCATTAGAGATAGGTTTAGCACAATTTTTAGGAGTGTAGGAGGTGTAATGTATGCCAGTTTGGAAAAAAATAATATTTGTAAATGCAATAAAAACAAGGATGGCTCAAGAAGGAAAAACAGCAGATGTTATAATTCAGGAATATGTTAAGTTGACAGCAGAGGAAAAAGCAGAAATTTTAGCTGCAATTAATTCATAAAAGTAGTTAATTTTACTCAAAAACCATACGAACATATGTTTGATAAAATAGCCTGTAATTGCTATAATAAGGGTTGTATGCATACACTAACAAATGAACTAATTAAATATAGCATAAATGCAATAGGAGGAATGCGCTTGAATAGTTTTACAGGATGGATAGGTGGTAAAAAGTTATTAAGAAATGAAATTGTAAATAGATTTCCTGAGGATATTGAAAGATATATAGAAGTGTGTGGAGGAGCTGGATGGATTCTATTCCATAAAGATAGACATGCCAATATGGAAGTATACAATGATGCAAATGGTGACCTGGTTAATCTTTTTAGATGTATAAAATATCATTGCCCTGAGGTTAAAAGAGAACTCTCATTCATGTTAAACTCAAGAGAGTTCTTTGATGATTTTAAAAGCCAATTTGAAGCCAAAGGACTTACTGATATTCAGAGAGCTGCTAGATTCTTTATGTTGTTAAAGACAAGCTATGGTTCAAAAGGGAGAAGTTATGGCTGCATTAAAAAAGATATTAATGTTGCTATTGATTATCTAACTGATATTCAAAAGAGACTCTCTAGTGTAGTAGTTGAAAACAAAGACTTCGAGGATTTAATTAATGTATATGATAGACCAGGGGCATTATTTTATGTAGACCCTCCCTATTATGGAACTGAGGGATATTATCAAGCACTTTTCACACCAGCAGACCATGTTAGATTAAATGAGAAACTTAAGACCATAAAGGGAAAGTTTTTACTTTCCTATAATGATTGCGACTTTGTCAGGGAACTTTATAAAGGATTTACAATTGAAGAAGTAAGCAGAAATGACAACCTTAGGACAAGGTATGAAAGCCTTGGACATACATATCATGAATTATTAATTAAAAATTATTAATGCACCTTTCAAAAGGTGTATTTTTTATTACCAAAAATGATATAGGGGGCAGGAAATGAATGAAAAAACTATTTTTAATAGTGTAATAGCTGCAGTTGGAGCAGTATTCACCTTTGCTCTAGGAAGTTGGGATAAGGAACTTATAATCCTGGTATCCTTTATGGCTATAGATTACCTAACAGGAATATTACATGGCATAATTCAAGGAAAACTAGATAGTCAAATCGGCTTTAAAGGTATCCTGAGGAAAGGAACGATTATCTTGGTACTTATAGTAGCTGCTCTATTGGATAGGCTTCTTAATGAAGGCACATGGGTGTTTAGAACACTCGTGTGCTATTTTTACATAGCCAATGAGGGTATTTCCATTTTGGAGAATGTTGGTAAGTGTGGTGTTCCCTTACCTGAAAAGCTAATAAACACCCTCGAACAGTTAAAGAAGAAAGGAGAGAATGAGAATGTATAAGGTATGTATTGATCCAGGACATGGAGGACCACAACCTGGTGCGGTAAATAAGAGAACAGGTACAAAGGAGAAAGATATTGCTCTTGCAGTATCCTTAAAGGTGGGAAGAGCATTAGAAAAGTATGGTGTTGATGTGATATATACTAGAAATTCTGATAGAGTTATTTGGCCCAATGATCCAATAAAGGATTTAGGTACAAGGTGCAAAATATCTGATAATGTTAAAGCTGATTATTTTGTTAGCATACATCTTAATAGTGCAGCAAATGAAAATGCAAATGGGATAGAAACATACTGTTTGGCACTAGGTGGTAACGGAGAAGAGCTGGCCAATAATATACAGGATGAGCTTATTAAAGCAACAGGATCCATGAGCAGGGGAGTAAAGACAGCTAAATATTACGTGCTGAGGAATACAAATGCTCCTGCAGTGCTTACAGAGATAGGTTTTATAAGCAATACCAATGAACTAAACAAGCTAATAACTGCTAATTACCAGGATGAAGTTGCGATGGCTATAGCAAGGGGAATACTGAGAAAGCTCAATATAACTTGGAAAGAAGATAAACCCCAGGAATTTCTTGTGTATGGTTCTAAGGAAGAAAAGTTTGGCCCTTATTTAAAGCCTGAGTATGCACAGAATAAGGGACAAATACTTAAACAAGCAGGATACAAAAACGTTTACTATATAAAACCAGATGGTACCAAAGTACCAATTGAATAAGGGAGGAATTTAGATGAAGGTATTAAATTTTGTATGGGAGTACAGGTTTGTAATTATGGCAATAGTATTATTTGCATTGTATGCAGTTATGGACTGGAAAGGGTTTAAGGCAGATGCATATAACTATATGCTAAGAGCTAAGGCAATGGCGAAGACTGGGATTCTTAAGACAGGGAAGGCACAAGAAGATTGGGTTATTAATATGATATTGGAGAAGGCTCCTAAGAGTTGGGTAAGGTTCTTAACAGTGGAGCAAAAGAGAAAGATAGTTAAAAGACTATATAATACAGGACTTGATTTAATTGATGATGGAAAGTTGAATAGTAGTATAAACTGAAACAGATTTTAATGCTTTTATTTCCTAAGAAAATATAAAAGAATGGAGGATTTTACAAACATATGTAGAATTATACTGTAGAATGGAGATGATTTTATGAGTATTTTTAAAGATTTATTAGAATTGATATCGGAACGGGATAAAAATGTAAAGATTAGTAATTATCTTTATGTTAAATTACTTGAAGAATCAGGACTCGAAACTGATAAAGTAGGTTTACTTGTAAATAACATAATAGCGGATAGATATTCTAAAATTGCAACAAAGAATGAGGAACGAGAAGAAATGGAGAATCATGAGAGAGAATTACTTAGCTATTATATCATGCTAGATAAGTATCTATTTGCTACAATTAACAGGAATGTAGATATTGGTATAACAAATGCATTAGTTGGGCGTGAAGATTCACATTGTGTTTATACTTTAAAGGAATATGAAATATCCTATACATATAAATGTATAAAGCTTGTTCTTGAAAAAAATGGTGAATCCTATCCGATTAAATTTGGTAGTATTGAAGATATTAGATTTATGGATAATGGCGAAAGACTTAAAACATGGATTTATATGCCACGTTTCAATTGGAGATTCTATTTGCATTATGATAAGGAAGCAATTTCAGATAACTTGAGTAGTGGAAAGCTAGAGATTCCCAAGCAAGAAGCATAATTATATATTGAATAAGATACCCTGGGATGTCCCAGGGCTTTTTTTATTTTTTGTTGAAATACTAATTTACAATTTTGAGAATATTTATAAAAAGCCTATTGCAAAACAATACTATCCGTAGTATAATTAAATTATAGAAAGGAGGTGAAACAAGGGTGGTTAAAGACATAGTCACTAAAATAAAAGAAGTCGGAAAAGTGGTTGAAGCACTTACCGACTTACTACTTAAGGTAGGCACCCTAATAGCAGTAATAAAACTGATATTAGACAGCCTATAACAAACTGGGGAGGGAATCCTCCCCTCAACATTAAAATATCATATAACCACCTAAAAATCAATGAAAGAGATTATTAAAGAATCATTAAGATTAGTATGGAAGATCATATTATTAGTAGTATTGGCAGTAGGCTTAATAATTTTTGTTGTAAAGGGAGTGTTTTAATGATGGAGAAGCAACCAACATCACAGACAGAAGCAAATAAGAAATGGCAGCATAAAAATAAAGAATATGCAAATTACTTAAAGATGAGGTCAGCAAGCAGGAGCTTTATTAAATCAAAGGCTACTCTTGAGGACATAGAAGAGCTTAAGAACCTTATAAAACAGAGAGAAGAATTTTTAAATTCTTAACTTTTCACACCTGGTTAATGTGCCTGACCTGAATAATAGTATATAATATTATACCTGGCGTTATGCTGGGTTTTTTTATTTTTTGCACAAAAATAGCCCGGTTCCCCGAGCCTGTTAGAGCAGTTTATTCATCCTCAATTTTAAACTTGTAATGCTTTTTTAGTATCCTTATAATTATATTGCTCATTGATCTATCTTCATATTCTGCATCATCCTGTATCATATTGTAAAGCTTCTTTGGCATTGTTATCGTCAAGCGTATATTATCTTCTTTTATCAAAATGGAACACCCCCAATAAAAGTATATAGGGGTGTTCATCATTTTTGTGAAAAGTGGTGAAAGGTTCATCACTTTTTGACGAAAATTATAAGTAATAAACAAGTTCCCTTGGATCCACGCCTAATGCATCTGCAATTTTGCATAATTGCCTGAGGGTTGGGCTTTTTTTATTACTTTCTAATTCGGATAGATAGCCTTGAGACATTCCAACTTTTTTAGCTAATTCATTTTGAGATAATTTTTTAGTGAGCCGAACATCTTTAATTTTAAGACAGGGTATCATATTTCCTCTTCAAATATATATAAATTTTACATTAAATATATCATTTGAATAAATATAATATCAATAGAAAATTAATAAAAAATGTAAAATGTTGTCGAAAGTATCTCTGGTAGCGATAGATATATATGATACAATTTATTTATAGAGACACAATGTATGCATTGGTATAAAAAATAATATATAAGTATGCGGCTATATATCAAGAGGGCGTATTATAAAATATTTATTGCATACTTTACGAACATATGTTCGAGTGATAAAATAGAGATGTTATCAATCTCTACAAATTCAATCATTTAAAGCGGAGGTATTTGTTTATGGAAAGCACTGTTGAAGAATTTTGCTACAAATTTAGTGAAGAGTATTCGGAAAATTTATATAATGATCCTCAAATTCAAAAAGCTTACAAAAGATATGATATAATATTTAAAGAAATAGAAGATGCTCTGCCTAATGATAAGAAATTTTTATTAGGTGAGTTAGAAAAAGCAAACGCAAATAAAAATGATTTCTTGGAGAAAAAAACTGTCAGGACAATTAAAAAATTTCTTGATACTTTCATTGAAATATTTTAAACTGAAAATGTTTTTAAATTAATGTTACTTAACTAATAAATAGCTCGAGTATACATGCTCGAGCTATTTATATTATCTTCTATAATCTTCTAAAGAGGTTGTACATAAGATATGGTACGAGTTACCTGCTCCATTTTTATGCCCAAAATTCTGGTTAGCAATAATTCTATTATCTTGTCTGTTATATATACCTACCAAATTCCTATATTCACAAAACATGAGGACTTATTTATTATCAATTATTTTTTCAGAATCTAAATCAAATTTAACTTTGCGATACACTTTGTCTATATTAATTGTATTATCATTATTGAAGGTTAATTGTTTATTTTACTCAAAATTTTTTAACCAATTCATTAAGCAATGGACATTCTTCTTTTAAAATAGAAAATAATTGAAGATCATGGTATTTTCCTCGAGCAAAATAGGCTTGTCTCATTGTACCTTCGTATACATAACCACATTTTTCGGCAACTCTTCTGCTAGGTATATTGTTGTTAAAAACACAGATTTCCAACCTATTAATTGGCCTTAACTCAAATAGATATGCAGAAAACAATTTTAAAGCTTCTGTTATATATCCTTTTCCTCTATTCTCTTGTCTGTATATTTGATACCCAATCTCATAACCTTCACACCCTTTCATACCCCTAAAGAATATAATATCTCCAAGTATGTTTCCGGCTTTATCTGTAATCGCCATTTTCCCAAAATCTTTATTCCAATATCCAGTTTCATCAAAATGCTTTTTCATTGAAACTTCTGAAGCTAATTCTAAACCGAGAAATTCACCCCTGTTTGCTAAATTGTTTCCTAACTCAAGTATCTCATCAAGATCCTCTTTTCTTATCAACCTCAAGTTGATATTTTTTCCTTCAATCATGTGTAACAATCCCCCTTTTGATAAATTTATGATATAAACACTTGTGACTTATAATAAATAATTTTATATAAATTAAAAATATCTTATTGCAGCATTTATATTGTTCATTAAAATAATTATAGCAATATGGAATATAAATGTACATATGTGGTAAAGGTGGGACTAAGGTGATTATCTGCCAAGGGACGGTTGAGTCCCTGATCTATTATATTAAGTATTATTATCAATTTCAGATTTTAATAATATTAACGATTGTTGACAATTATTTCTAGCAGAAGCCAACTATGAACTGAACTATGGGTTATGTGTGCTATATTGATATATATAATGTATTTATATGATAGTTTTACAAAATAAGGAGGAATAATTATATTAGTGTAGAACAATATAAATGTTAAAACTAATTAAAGGGGGATATAAAATGGGGCTTTTCGGTTCAAAAGGCGAATGTTCGGTTTGTCATAAAGAAGTTGGCTTTAACCATTTTAAAATTGCTGACAAACAATTATTATGTTCTGACTGTTTTAATAAATGTGGCTTTAAAACCTTAGTACCGATTAATAAAATGACAGTGGAAGATATTAAGGCTGCAATGAGTGTCTATGAAGCTAATTCTGAAGAAATTAGTTTGTTTAATGCTACAAAAAAAATTGGTACGTTTATAGAATTTGATGATAATCAAAAGAAATGGCTTATTCCGGATGGTTTTTTAGGTAAGAAGAAAAACCCAAAAGTTTATAATTATAGCGATATTGTTGATTTTGAACTATTAGAAGATGGAGAATCTATTACTAAAGGGGGATTAGGTAGGGCTGTAGCTGGTGGAGTATTATTTGGAGGTGTAGGTGCTGTTGTTGGCGGAGTAACTGGAGAGAAGAAAAGTAAATCAGTGTGCAATAGTTTGAAAATAAAAATTACTGTGAATAGTATAAATAATCCAGTAGTCTATATTAATTTTTTGACAATTGCAACTAAAAAGGAAAGCTCAACATATAAAACTTTATACAATTCAGCACAGGAATGTTTATCAGTATTACAATTGATTTGTAATAGCCAAGAATCATTGCTTGAAAATAATAATAATGCTGCTACTTTATCTAATGCTGATGAAATACTAAAATACAAAAGATTGTTAGATGAAGGAATTATCACTCAAGAAGAATTTGATGCAAAGAAAAAGCAACTGCTTGGATTATAATTAGAACTGTAAACACTTATGGATTTGATTAAGAACTATTAATATTGATTAGTAACTTTTAATTTATAATTATTGCTATACAGCAATGCCAATAAAAAGTTACAAAAACCAATATTATAACCTGTATTATAAGAGATAGCAAATTAACATATATAGTCGATGATAACTATATGTGTTAATTGAATGAAACCGCATTCGCGGTGGCTTATGTAATTCAAAAAATATTATATAATTTCTTTAGAAAAAATTGGTTATAAAAAGTTGAACATTATGAAAAATTACTATATAATCGAAATTAGGATATAGTTGTAAGAATTAGTAGAAAAGGGGGATAATATGAAAGCTAAGCATTCTAAACTTTTACTAATTTCGGCAATACTAGGATCCATATATGCTATATATCTTATAGTGTATTTTGGAGGTGGAATTGCTGAAAGTAAGGATGCAGCAGAAGCTGCTGGAAGGGCTATTGCAACTGCACTAGTTACACCACATATGATTTTAGTAGTTTTAGCAGTAATATTTAATTGGGTTGGATATTTTTCAAACAAAAGGGGCTTTGCATTAACAGGAGGTATTTTATATTCAGTAGCTGGAGTTATTTTTATCTTATATCTTATATTCTTAGTACCTTCAATAATACTAAGCTTCGTAGGTTATGCAAAGTTAAAGAAGGTAGTAGAAATTAGCAACACTAACCAAGCTGATAATAATATTTCATAAATATAATCTATATTTTACAACTATATTTATGGTACATATTTATGAAGCACTTACTTAACAGTAGGTGCTTCTATTATTATCAATAATCGACAAAAGATTACAATTTTCTATAAAGGAAATTGGTGGTATATGTAGAATATAATATTGTACACGAAATACAATCAAGGAGGTGTCAATATGGAAACAAAAATTAAAAAGCCGTTTTATAAAAAGTGGTGGTTATGGGTTATTGTTATTATTGTGATTGCTATTGCTATTGGATCAGGTGGTGGAAGTGATAAAAAAACAGTAAATACTAATTCTAATAAATCAGCAACAACTGTTGAGAACACTAAGAAAGAGGAAGGTACTAAGATAACCTATGAAAATTTTCTCAAAATCAAAATGGGTGCTAAGTTAGCTGATGTTGAAGCCATATTGGGAAAAGGTACAGAGGAGAGTTCTTCTGAGTTAGGTGGAATAAAGACAGCAATGTACTCATGGAATGGACAAGGGATTAGCAACATGAATGTAACAATACAAAATGATGTTGTAACTGGTAAAGCGCAACTTGGACTGGATTCTACGGATGCCAAAGTTACTCTTGAAAAATATAATCAAGTTAAAGAAGGCATGTCATATAATCAGGCTAAAGGTATATTGGGCGAAGGACAAATTATGTCACAAACCAAGTTAATGGATATCGAATCAACTATGTATTCATGGATTAACAGTGATGGTTCCAATATGAATTGCACTTTTTCAGGTGGCAAGATGGCTTTGAAAGCACAATTTAATTTGAAATAAAGGAGTTCCTTATGGAACTCTTTTATTTTATACATAAATTTAGTTTTGTCTATTGAATTTTTGAGAAGTTTATTTCTATTTTACAGCAATAGTACAGTAATGCTGATAAAAGTTATAAAAGCAAATATGATTATATTGAAATAATTATAAACTAGATCTTTACCTATGACACTTGAAGTAACAATGTAAAATACAAATGCGATCAAATTTTATGAATCGTTTGGATTTTATGATTTGGGTATGAAATATTGAGATGATTGTGTATTTATTCGGTTACCACAAAATAATTGAATAAAGTATTGACATATATGAAATTATACATTTTAGGGAAAGTGTGTATATGTTTTACTTATGTTATAATTATCCTTGAAATGGCCAGGGTATATAACTAATTGCAAAGTATAAAATAATTTATATAAATGGGGTGGGGCAATGAATACAAAATTTATTGATTTTGAAGGAATACATGGATGTGGGAAATCAACAACTGCTTGGATTTTAAATGATAACCTTATAGATAGTGGGATAAATTCACAGGTGTTTCTTGAGGCAGATTTGGATAATCCGTATGAGAATCCCTGTGATTTTAGATTTATGTCTGTTTTGACTGAAGAAGAATTGAATCAATTAAAAAATGAATTTCCCACTCAAATACAAAGGATAACAACATTTTCTAAGAAAATAGATGATTATTATATGTTGTATTATCCTAATTTTAATAACTATTTAGATTTGAAAAATAAGTTAATGGATTATCAAGTGTATGAGGGCAGATTCAATTATAACGATTTTAAAATGTTGATGAAAAAAAGAATAACAGATTTTGTTGAGGAAGCGGTACAAAATGATGAGGTTTATATTTTTGAAAGTGTTTTATTCCAGCATATTATCAATGAATTGCTGCGTTTTACTAGCAGTAATTCTGAAATGATTTCTGAATTTATCGCTGAAATAATTGATATTTTAAGACCGTTAAATCCAATTGTTTTTCATCTGTATACAGATGATATAAAAGGTATTATTGATAAAATAGCATCTGAAAGATTATCTGATAATTATGATTTATATCTGGATTGGATTGATTTCATGATTGAATATGTAAAAAATTCAGATTATGGTTTGCACAATAATGTTTGTGACAGAAATGGCCTGCTTGAATATTTCTATAAACGTGCTAATATTGAAAAACAGGCATTTAATACCTTGGACATTCAAAAATACATAGTAGATATACAAAAGGTGAGTAGAGATTCTTTAAATGCAATGGCCTATGATATCATCATGAAAAATCAATAACTTTCAATAGGTATATCACAATAGACTTTTGCGAAGAGTATACAAAATGGAGGAAAATCTGTGAAGGAATTATTTTTAGTTAAGCCTAATAAAAAATATCAAAAGAGTTTTGAAAATTATCCTTTAGCGTATAGAAAAATAAAGGATGAGCATTATTTTAATAAATATAAAAAAGCATTAGAAAATTTCTCGGATTATTTAAACGACTTGAATAATTATTCTAAGGGAAACAACTTGCCTCAAGGAGAGGTTATAACTTCAACATTCTGGTTAATTGATAAAGAAGAAGTTGTAGGCGTAGTGAGAATTAGACACCAAGAGGTGGAATGTGCTGGTCATATAGGCTATGATATATCACCGGATTGTAGAAAAAGAGGTTATGGTTATCAGATTTTAAAACTGGCATTGGAAAAGTGTGTAGAGATAGGAATGGAAGAAGTAATTTTAACTTGTAATATTGAAAATACAGCCTCAAAGAAAATTATAGAAAAGAACAATGGAAAATTATTAGGAACTATTTTTGATGAAGAGGAAAATGAATATCTGTACAAATATAGTATTGCATTAAAATTATGCTGAGGAGGAAGAACTTTGGAGAATTTGATATATAAATGTCCTGTGTGTGGAGAAGTTTTGGTAGAAGAGGAGAAGAGTTATAGCTGTGCCAATAATCATACCTTTGATATTTCTGAAAAGAGGTATATAAATCTTTTGCTGGCAAATCAAAAGAAGACAAAGGATCCAGGTGATAACAAGCAGATGATGGAAAGTAGAAGGGATTTTTTGAATAAGGGATATTATGCTCAATTTTCTGAGGGATTAAATAGGATAATATCACAGCAGTTAAATGAAAATGCTGAGTATATATTGGATTCTGGGTGTGGAGAAGGCTATTTTATTTCAAAACTGAAGGAAAAATTATCTGGTGAAGAAAACAGGTCACAGATTAACTTCTATGGGATGGATATTTCAAAATCAGCTATTAAATATGCAGCAAAGAGGGATAAGAGTATTCATCTTGCAGTCGGAAGCAGCTTTAATTTACCTTTTTTAGATGGTGCATTTGACTGTGTCATAAGAAATTTTGCGCCAGGGGATCCTAAGGAATTTTATCGCGTTTTAAAAGAGGATGGTAAGCTTGTTATAGTTACCCCTGGAATTGAGCATTTGTTTGAATTGAAGGAAGTATTATATGAAAAAGCTAGAAAGAATGAAGTTAAGGATTCTGCAGTTGATGGATTTAAATGTATAGAACATCAGGAAATCAGGTATAACATTCAAATTGATGATAGTGAAGATACTAAAAATCTCATTTCTATGACTCCTTACTATTGGAGTATTACAAGTGAAATGAGAGAGAAAATTGATGAAATTGCATCTCTTGAAACATCACTCCATTTTAATATAGATGTATATGCTAAAAAATCTATTTGAATTGTTAATAATAGCAGATAAAAACTGCTCTATTGTTGTATAATGATGTTGAAAGAAAAAAATATGTGGAGGGGTAGACATGGGAAAAATAGTTTGTGCTGTTGATCTTGGAGGAACTAAAATAAACACTGGGCTTGTTAGTGAGGATGGAAAGGTAATAAAAAGCGTAAAGATACCAACCAATGCATCTGAGGGCCCCGATGCTATTTTGGGTAGGATTAAAAAGAGTATACATGATGTACTAGAAATGGCTTCTTTAAATGCTAAAGATATTTGTGGAATTGGTGTAGGTTCACCGGGACCACTTGATCCTGTTGAGGGAGTTGTTATATCCCCATCAAATCTTCCTGGATGGAACAGGGTTCCAGTTGTGCAAATATTGAAGGATGAATTTGGAATTCCTGTGGCGCTAAACAACGATGCAAATTCTGCAGCCCTTGGAGAATACATATTTGGATCAGGTAAGGGGACTAAAAACTTTGTATATATGACCATAAGCACAGGTATTGGCGGCGGTGTAATAATTGATGGAAAGCTTTATAGTGGGACAAACTGCAATGCTGCTGAGGTTGGACATGCGACAATAGATTTTAAGGGACCAAAATGCAATTGTGGAAATTATGGATGTCTTGAGGTTTTTGCATCTGGAACAGGTCTTGCAAGAATTGCAAGGGAGGCTGTTGAATTGGGTAAAAATACTATTATAAAGGACATTGCAGGAGAGCAGCCTATTAAGGCGGAGCATGTTTTTGGAGCAGCAAAAAGAGGCGATGAAGTTGCTAAAAAATTATTGGATGATGAAGCATTCTATCTTGGAATAGGGATATCAAACATTATGATGTTCTATAATCCTGATAGGATAGCTGTAGGCGGAGGTATGTCAAAGCAGTGGGATATCCTTAAGGATAGAGTAATGGAAGTAGTTAGAGAAAGAACATTACAGCCTTTATGGGAGGTTTGCCCTGTTGTTAAGGCTGAATTAGGGGATGACATAGGTGTTCTTGGTGCAGCGGCATTAATGATTTAATAAAGAAAAAAGCTTATTTGCGAGGTGAGTTGCATGAAATATAATTTTGGTAATATCGTTGAAAGAAGAGGAACTGATTGTCTTAAATGGGACTTTGTTAAAGAGCGTTTTGGAGCTTTTGATTTGCTTCCTATGTGGGTTGCAGATATGGATTTTTTAGCTCCTGAAGAGGTAATAAGGGCAATAGAAAAGAGATTGGAACATGGGGTATTAGGATACACAGGCAGAGGGAAATCCTATTATGAATCAATAATAAACTGGGTTCTTAAAAGACATGGATGGAAAATAGAAACAGAATGGATACAAAATAATCCTGGGGTGGTTTCATCACTTGCTATTTCTATATTGGCTTTTACAAATACAGGAGATAAGATATTGATTCAAACTCCTGTATATCCTCCATTCTTCAGAGTAATAGAAAGCAATGGCAGAGAAATAGTGAAAAGTCCATTAATAGCTTCAGATTGTGGATATGAAATGGATTTTGATGATATAGAGAAAAAATTTCAATCCGGAGTTAAAATGATGCTTCTGTGTAATCCTCATAATCCAATTGGAAGAGTATTTACAAGCAATGAGCTCTTAAGACTGGGTGAGCTTTGCAGAAAATATAATGTAATGGTAGTTTCAGATGAAATACATTCAGATATAATATTTGAAAATAATAAGCACGTTCCAATAGCATCATTATCAAAAGAATTTGCAGATTTTACTGTAACCTGTATTGCACCAAGTAAAACCTTCAATGTAGCAGGGTTATCTGCTTCTATTGCGATTATTCCGAACAAAACTCTAATGGAAAGGTTTACAAATACAATGCTGGGACTTGGAATAGATGGCTCAAACCTTATTGGAGGAGTAGCTCTTGAGGCGTGCTATAGCTATGGTGAGGAGTGGCTTGAGGAGCTTCTTAAATACCTCAAAGAGAATAGAGATTTTGCTTTAGATTTTATAGAATCAAGGATACCTCAGATAAAGGCGATAAAATCACAGGGAACCTATCTTATGTGGTTGGATTGTAGAGGACTTGGCATGGAAAATGCAGAACTAAACAAGTTTATGATAGAAAAAGCTAAGGTTGCATTAAATGATGGTTCAACATTTGGAGAAGAGGGAAAAGGCTTTTTAAGATTAAACATAGGCTGTCCAAGAAGCATTTTAGAGCAAGGATTAGAAAGAATAGAAAATGCAATAAAGAAAAAATAATTAAAACCCCCGGTTTTCGGGGGTTTTAATTATTTAAATTCTGAAATTATTATCATCAGGTTTATTTTCATCTTCCTTTTCAGGAATTTGAGTATTTTCATTTGAAATCTCATCCTTATTATATATATCATTCCACTGCTGATATGTTTCTGTATTATTAACATTAGTGTAGTTCAAGTTTGAATTATATTCATCCCTTGATTTGTTTTCTCTATAAAGGTTTAAAGTAAAGATTGTTGGAAGGATTGCAAGGTATCCACCCAACAGGGAGACAATTATCTCTACAACTATTGAATTTTCACCGAATGCAGTAGTTAAAGCTAGAAGTATTAATCCTGCAGACAGTCCGATAAGTAGTGAAAAACCTAGTATAGGGAAAAACTTTTTAGTACCAAGCTTAAATCCTTTTGAGAATGCATCACCAACACTAAGGTTGTCATATACCAATACAGCATGTATTGGTGATAAAGCTATTGCAAGGAATACAAAGCCTATAATAAAAACAATTGCAAGCACAATAAGTAAAAGTCCTGTTGATGAACTAAGCTGCTGTGGTGAGGCTAAAAAGGATACTCCTACAGTAATAGCCAGTATAATTACCATTAAAAAGTATACTGCAAAAATTATTAGTCCAATAAGGACAGTTACTCCAAGTACTCTCCAGTAGTACTTTAATGATTCCTTAAGGCTCTCAATAATGTTTGTTTTTTCTCCATCCACTGTCCTTTTAGCCATAAAAGCTGACCAGGAAAATATGAATGGTGTTAAAAATAGAGAAATAATTAAAGATAGTAAAAAAGAAAGTGCTATTGTTGCTGCAGTTTGTGGATCAAATTCTACACTGTTATAGAGTAAATTATCTGATATATTTCCAAATAGTAAAAAGATTAAAAGTTGAGTAATTCCAACGTAAATAATATTTGGTATTGTAATGATTGGATTTTTAAAAAAGTCTTTTAGTGATTTAGAAAACATTTAAACACCCCTAACAAATTAATATAAACTCCCATGATATTAATTATATTACATTTTGAACTATATTTATACTATCCTATGCGTTTATAACAGCAAAATTGCAAATATAAATAAAAAAGGCTTCCAAACTCTTGCAACATTGGCGAAAAAACCTTAAAATTATAGTAGAAAATAAAAGAAATTGTAGCATTATGCAAAAAAATGTGTTTTGAGGTGAGAGATGAGACTTGTTAGTGTTGAAAGAGTTAAGCCAGGTGATGTATTAGGTCAAAGCATACTTGGTGTTGATGGGTGTATAATGCTTAGAGAAGGGGTTACACTTACAGAGAAATACATTGGTAAACTAATGGATATGGGAATAATTTATCTTTATATAAAGGATTCATATCTTGAAGATATAAAGCCTGAGGATCCACAGTTTATTGAATACAAAAGTGAAGCTATAAAGTCCCTTTCTAAGGTTTTTTCAAAGTTGAATTATAGCGACACAATATGTGTTAAAAACACATTAAGTATAATAAATGATATAGTTGAATATTTAATAGATAATAAAGAAATAGATTCATCATATTTAATGGAGATAAAAACCTTTGATAATTATACATATGTACATTGTTTGAATACATGCGTTTTAGCATTATTTTTCGGAGTGCAGATGGCCTTTTCCAGGAACATGCTTATAGATCTTGGAGCAGGTGCACTTCTACATGACCTTGGAAAAACTCAAGTACCAATTGAGGTACTTAATAAAAATGGAAAGCTTACAAAAGAAGAATTTAACATAATAAAAAAACATCCTGAGTATGGCTATGAAATGGTAAAGAATGTAAAAGATATTAGTGAAATATCAAAATCCGTAATACTTGAACATCATGAAAGAGTAGATGGAAATGGATACCCAAGGAGGCTATCAGGAAACAGCATATCAAAGTATTCCAGAATAGCTTGTATTAGTGACGTTTATGATGCTATTGCAAGTGATAGAGTTTATAGGAGAGGTTTTCCTGCCAATGAAGCTTATGAGTTTATATTGGGAGGTAGTGGGACATTCTTTGATGAAAACCTTGTTAATATATTTAGAAATAACTTTTCTATTTATCCACTTGGGGCATGTGTGAAGCTGTCAGATGGTGTTGAAGGATTTGTAGTAGGACATAACAAGGGTTTCCCAGATAGACCTGTTGTAAGGGTTCTTTATGATGTCTATGGAAACAGAATAAGTCCAACGGATATGAGTTTAATTGACAAATTAGATGTAACAATTGAGAAGATAATAATATAAGGTGTATTAAAAGCCAGATAACAGATGAAAATAAATTTCTCTTTTATCTGGCTTTTGTTTTAAAACAGATAAAACGACATTTCAAGCTGATTATATTACATATTCGTAAAAGCAATATTGACAAATTAACTATTATGTAAAATAATAGTATTAAATATTTATTTTATTTAGTTATTAGAATATATATTAAGTATGTGTAGCAAATCATTTTAGCATTTCACTATAATTTTAAAAATTGTTTCATAATCACAATAAAACGGGTGGGGAGGAAAAACGATGGATACTAAGGCATTTGTGGAATTTAATGAGAAAATAGTATCAAATGTTTCAAAGGTCATCATTGGAAAGGATGAGGTTATAAAGCTTATAACCACAGCTTTTATTTCAGGAGGTCATGTGCTTCTTGAGGATGTTCCAGGAGTAGGAAAAACAATGATGGTTAAGGCTTTTGCAAACTCAATTGGGTGCAGCTTTAAAAGAATTCAATTTACACCTGATCTACTTCCATCAGATCTTACTGGAATAAACTTTTACAACCAAAAAACTGGGGAATTTGAATTCAGGGAAGGACCGCTTTTTGCAAATATAATTATAGCTGATGAAATAAACAGGGCTACACCTAGAACTCAGTCAAGCCTTCTTGAGGCTATGGAGGAGAGGCAGATTACTGTGGATGGAGTTACAAGAAAGCTAGAGGATCCATTTATGGTACTAGCTACACAAAATCCTGTAGAATCCTTTGGTACATTTCCTCTTCCAGAGGCGCAGCTTGATAGATTCCTAATGAGAATAGCAATGGGATATCCAAACCATAATGAAGAGATTGAGATAATATCAAGATACAAGGACAGTAATCCAATAAACAGCATTGAATGTGTTGTTAGTAGGAATGAAATAGAGTATGTAAGAAACAATTATCATGAAGTAAAGATATCTAAGGATGTAATGGAATATATTATGACAATCATTGAAGGAACAAGAAATGACTCAAAGGTTCAGCTTGGAGTAAGTCCAAGAGGTACTCTGGCATTCTTTAAGGCCTGTCAGGTATATGCTGCAATAAGTGGAAGAGACTATATTATTCCTGAGGATGTTAAAGTAATAGCTCCTTATGTTTTAAACCACAGAATTCTTTTCAAAGGAGTTAATCGAGGGGAAAATATCTATAACTACATTAATTCCTTAATTTCTCAAATAAAGGTTCCCGTGGAGGATATTGATTAGGGGGAATTGTATGTTAATTACAGTTATTATTACAATAATTATTGTATTCAGCCTTAATTCACTATCAAAAAAATACTCAATGAAGGGCTTGAATTACACCAGAGATTTCCCCAAAAATGTTGTTGAGATAGATGAGGAATTTAAAATAAAAACATCGATCGAAAATAAAAAATTTCTTCCAGTAACATTTTTACAGGTAAGTGAGGAGTATCCAGGGGAAATTGAATATATAGGGGATATAAAGGTAAAAAGAAATGTTGATAAATCGGAACATGTAATGTATATGACACTTATGCCATACCAAAGAATAAAAAGAACCTATAGGGCAACAGTGTCAAAAAGGGGAAGATATTTAATCAAGGATGTTACCATTACAGTAGGAGATATGATGGGGTTTAAGGTGTTTTCCAAAGATATATTTATGATACAGGAAATGATTGTACTTCCAAAGCCCTATGATATTGAAAATAGTTTTGTACCCTATGGAAGCTATAATGGTGATATATCTGTGAGAAGATGGATAATTGATGACCCAATATTAATAGTGGGACTAAGGGAATATTCCGGTTTTGAACCTCAAAAGACCATTCACTGGCCATCATCTCTAAAAAGTGGAAGATTAATGGTTAAAAAGTTTGACTATACAACTGACAACAGGGTTATGATACTTTTAAACATAGAAGCATACAAGCCCTTCTGGATGCATATAGACCATATTGCTATAGAAAAATGCATATCTATAGTAAGAACACTATGTGAGGAATTTGAGATGCAGGGTATTCCATATGGTTTTGTAACAAACAGTCAGATAGGTGGGGCATCAGGAAACTCAATTTTTCAGCCAGGCTGGGGAAACTCTCACTTAAGCGGAATCCTTGAAACCCTTGGCAGAATAGATTATGGAATAAATATGCCCTTTGAGGAGCTTATGAAAAAATTTATAGAGAACAGAAGTGAATATGGGACAATTATAGTGATAACACCATCGGTTATGGAACCATATATAGAGCATGTAAATAATATAAAAAAGAATTGCCAAAAGCTTGTTTTACTATCCCTTAAGGAGGATAATCTGAATCTTTTAGATGATGATATAATGACTTTGATTGAAGGAAGGGATAATGAATGAATTATATGAGAGCAGTAAAAATCATAAATAGATTATCTATTGTTTTTATGATAATAAATTTCATAGCAGCTCTTAGACTAAGCAATGGTGTTAATAGCCTTGTTTTTCTTTGGGTGTGCGGTTTTTCCTTTCTAATATATGTAGTGGGACAAAAGAAAAAATGGGCTGCTGTTTTAATTGCATTACTGTCTGCTCTTCCTCTTATATTATCAAAGTCCCTTGATCTTTTTGCAATACAGACCATAGCTGTTTTATGTGGAATTTATATATCCTACAAGGAAACGGTTAATCTTGATTATGAATCTGAAATAGATGCTTTTAAACGTGGATTAATTGTATGTTCAGTAATGTTTTTATTGGCTCTTATGACTGCTTCTGTAAAGCTATTTAATAATAATTCTGCACAGTATATACTTATATATTTTATATCTTCTGTAATATTGCTAAGAACATTAAGGTTATTAAAGTATAGTAAGAATAACAAGGATGCGGAAAAAATAAATAAAAAATACTCAGCAACAATGATATCTCTAACTGCTATCCTAAGTATTGAGTTTGTTAGAGATGGAATTATTAAGGGTATCAACTTTATCCTTAATATAATAATAGATTTAATACTTAAAATTTTCCATTCCTTTTTTATGGCAGTTGCATATGTTATGAGCCACATTATGGAGATATTAGCAAAACACTTTCATCCTGATCAAGCAAATGAAGGGGATTTATTTGGCAAAATTGCAAAAAAAGCCCCAAATAAAAATCCAATGAAGGTAAAATCAATATTTCAAGTATTAGCTGAAAATGATTATTTTATCACAGTTTTAAAGATTGCGATTTTATTGTTACTTACATATTTAGTTATAAAGTTCTTAAAAACCTATGCGGTATCAAGAAAAGAAAATAGTGGATATACAGAGGAAAGCGAGTTTATAAAGAAAGAAAAAGATAAGTCCGATGGGTATTTTAAGAAATTAAAAAACCTTTTAAAACCCAAAAATCCTGTGGAATATATAAGATACTATTATCGTAAATTTATGATATCATCAACTAATAAAGGAATAAAAATTGAGAATGATGATACAACCAAGGATATAAACAAGAAGGCATCAGTTAAGTATAAAAGTTCATCCCTTAATAGTTTAAGAGAGGTATACTTACGAGCAAGATACAGAGAAGACGAGTGCAGTAAAGAAGATGCTAAAAAGGTTAAAGAGGATTACCAGAACATTGTAAAACAAAAATAAACAATAAGACAGACACTTAAGTTATTTATGCTAAAGTACATTTTTGTGGAGTATTGCATAAATAACTTATGTGCCTGTCTTATTATATTGAACGGATTATACAATGCTAGTATACTTGAAATATATTAATCACATAATGGAATTGTTTTTATATGCAATCCTACTGGAGGGAATATTAAATGGGCATTTTATTTGTTGTAAATCCTGTTGCAGGTAAGGGGAAATCTAAGGATATGGCTGAGACCATTAAGAAGATTTGTAGGGATAATAACATAGAATATGAGATGGTGTTTACATCAAAACCAAAGGATGCTACTGAAATTGCTAGAAATGCAGCAAAGAATGGCATTGAAAGAATCATTGCGGTTGGAGGAGATGGAACAGTAAATGAGGTCCTAAATGGTATAGTTGGAACATCCTGTGCGCTTGGTATTGTACCTTCAGGATCTGGAAATGATTTTATAAGGACAATAAATCAGAGTAAAGATATGGAGAAGATAATAATAGATAATTGCAGAGGAAATATAAGGGCTGTAGATGTTGGAAAATGTAATGGAAGGTATTTTGTAAATATTGCCGGCGGTGGGTTTGATGCCTTAGTTGTAGAAGAAACGGAAAGAGTGAAAAAATATTTTTCAGGGAGTATGGCATATTTAGTTGCTGTTTTAACAGCATTTTTAAAATTCAAAAGTGTTAAGGTGAAAATAAGGGTTGATGATATTGAAATGGAAGGGGACATGCTCCTTACTGCAGTTGCTAATGGAAGGTATTATGGAGGAGGAATGCTTCCAGCTCCAAAGGCTGATATATATGATGGATTATTTGATGTATATTTTATTAGAAATGTTTCAAAGGCTAAGTTTTTAAGGCTGGCTCCAGGTTTTATGAAGGGGACTCTTGAAGGGGTTGAAGAAGTTTGCTACCTCAGGGGAAAGAAAGTTGAGATAGAAGCTAATTGTGAATTCTTTGTTAATATTGATGGAGAAGTTATATCAAGGCAAAAAATTAATTTCGAAATCATTCCTTTAGGAATTAATATTATAGTTCCGGAATAAATATAATAGAATTGAATTTATAATAGTGTCTTATTATCAGATAAGACACTATTTTTTTAATTTTCTCACAAATTATCTATATCAAGCAAAACAAAGATAATGGTTCAATCTTATGTATTAATATACTGTTTATTGATTCAGGCAACTATAATTTGAAAAAAATCCTAAATTTCGAGGTTTGTAATATAAAATGCATAGTATTAAAATAGGTTTATTGCATTTGGGCACATTAAAAAAATAAATAAGTCATCTTACTTGTCCTTTTAATTCTTTTCGTCGTTACTCAATTACTTACATACAGTTAGTATGCGCGTGATTGAGTGCCTAGAAAATAATTAAAATTACTTCGCAATCTGACTCATTTATTTTTTTAATGTACCTTAAGGAGGAGGGGATTAAAAGTGGATGCACCAATTGAGGACATTATAATGAACATTATACACATTGATAAAAGTGCAGTTGAAATAAGAGAAGGATTTAAAAAGGACATATCTCTTAAAAAACATGAGGTACAAGAAGAAATACAAAGACTCATGGAAGAGATAGTCGATGGGCAGAGAAAGAATCTTGAATCCATTAAAAAGCAAGAAATTGAGAGGGCCAATAATGATGCTGCAAGAATAAAGGAAGAGGTGGCTAAAAAATCAGAAGGTATGTATCAAAGATTCTTAAGGCTAAAGGATAAATTCATCTATGAAACTTTCAAAGAGATAATTATGGATGGAACTGATAACAGAGGTTCTGACAATGTTTAAAAGGTTCTATAGAATAACGAGCAGGTGATAGTATGGATAGAAATACTACTTATGCAGCCATAAATACAAAAACCTCTGCAATGCTTGGAAAACTTCTTACTGTTGAGGATTATAAAAAAATATTATCTCTAAAGAATCCTTCAGAAATAGCTACATACCTCAAAAGCAATACTGCCTATAAGGAATTGTTTAATGGTATGGATACCTCTAAGATGCATAGAGATGAAATAGAAGTAGTGCTTAAGCGATGTCTTGTAGAATATATGGATAAGCTAATGCACCATTTCAATGGGCAATATAAGGAGTTCTTTAAGTGCTTTTATATAAAGCACGAAATAGTGGATTTAAAAAGGGCTGCAAGGCTTATCCACATAGATAAGGATTTTAGAGCTTTAAAAAATAACCTTGTCTTTGCAGGTAAATACAAATATATAGATATGGACAAAGTTGTTCAGGCAAAAGATATAAATCAGTTAATCGAAGCTCTCAATGGAACAATATATTATCCGTTTTTAAAAAATTTAATAGATGGAAACACCAAGGAAAGCCTGTACAGATTTGAAATGTCCCTAGATAGGGCATGCTTTACAATACTTGGGGATAAAGCAAAGAAACTTCCTCTTGAAGATAAAAAAATAGTTGAGGAGCTTTTTGGAAGCCATATAGACATGCTTAATTTAAGGTGGATATATAGAGGAAAGAAGTATTATGACCTTTCAAGTGAAGAGGTTTTTAATTATTCAATTATGGATGGGTATGCCTTCAAATATAAAAAGCTTAAGGATTTCTGTTATGCAGCAAATGAAGAAGAGTTTATAAAAAAGGCTCTTGAAACTCCATATGGATTCATGTTTAAGGGAGATTCCGAAAGTGATATATACATGGAAAGAAGGATGAATAGATACCTCTATTTTAAATACAAAAGTAAAAAGCAAAGATACAGCTTAAACATTGCTGCTGTTCTTGTCTATCTTGAACTTATTGAGTTTGAAATAAGAGATATCATATCGATGATAGAAACTGTAAGATATGAAATGAATTATGAAGATGGAAAAAAATATTTAATTAAAGCCATATAAGTTGGGGTGATGCTATGGCAGTTGAAAAGATGGAAATGATAGATATTATCGGTCGAATGGATGACGTAGATGATATCGCAAGAATTTTAGTCCTATCATCAGCGGTGCACATGGTTGATGCCATTACAGAAATAAAGGAAAATAATTTTCCTATTTTAAAGGCACAGGAAAATGTGGATGCCGTAATAGACTACAACTATATTAGACAATACAGCACTAGCAAAAACCTTTCCGGTATAGAAAAAAAATTGAAGGCCCTATATGACATGTTTGAATTAAAAAGAGAGGTTAATCCAGAATACTTTAATACAAAATACAATTTTCTTGAGGATGCTTCTATCTTAGATAAGCTTTATGATGTAGTAAAGGAGAAGCATGAGAGGCTTGAAGAGTTAAATGAAGAACTGAAAAGTCTTCTAGAGCTTGAAAATTACCTAGGCTATATGAAGCATATTAATGTTGATATTAATGAAGCGATGAAGATGGAGTACATAGGTATGAAGCTTGGTAAGATACCAAGGCACAATCTTGATAAATTGAAAAAAAACTATGAAAATATTTCATCTATTGTATACAAGCTTCATGAAGATGCAAATGAGGTTGTTGTACTCCAATTTATTCCCCGTCCAGTTGAAATAGAGGTGGACAGGGTATTGATGTCCTTAGACTTTGAAGAGTATCCACTTAATACAAGATTTTCAGGGACACCAAGTGATTGGCTTATCTCTCTTAATAAAAGAAAGGTAGAGATAGCAAAAGAATCAGATACAATAAGAAAAGAGCTTAAAGCTATTAGAAACAAGTATGAAGAGAATCTCGAAAGATTTTATTCAAGACTTTCAATGGAGTATAAAATTGAGGAACTGAAATCCCATATAGCTTGCACAAAAGAGTTTTTCTACCTAACAGGGTGGATTCCATCCTCTAGGAAGGATGTACTTTTAGGATACCTTGGAAGATATAATGATACAACAATAATGATATTTAAAGAAACAAATGAGAGCAAAGAGGTCTGTAAACCTCCTACCTGCCTTAAGAACAACTATATACTAAAGCCATTTGAGGCTGTTGTTAAGATGTATGGAATACCTTCCTATGGTGAAATGGATCCAACTGGATTCTTAGGCATAACGTACATGATACTTTTTGGCGCTATGTTTGGTGATGTTGGACAGGGATTAGTACTGTTTTTAGTAGGAGAAATATTAAGCAGGTTAAAGAAAAGACCAAATATGGGAGGAGTAGTTGCAAGACTTGGAATAAGCTCAACGATATTTGGATTCCTGTATGGAAGCATTTTTGGATTTGAAGATGTTTTAAAAGCCATTATAGTTAAGCCAATGGATAGTATAAATACAGTGCTTGTGGCGGCAATAGGTTTTGGTACTTTGCTTCTTTCCGCAGGGTTTATATACAACCTTATAAATTGTTACAAAAACAAGGATATAGAGAAGGGAGTTTTCAGCAGGGATGGAGTTGTTGGACTCGCATTCTACTGGATTTTACTATATTTCCTTTTGAGCAAGGTAATTGGTTATAAAACAATAGTACCTGGATGGGTTTTATCGATTTTATTAATATCACTGCTTTTAATGATTTTATTAAAGCAGCCAATTACAAACCTTATAAAAGGAGTAAGACCTCTATATAATGAATCAAAGATGGATTACTTTGTAGAGGAAGGCTTTGGAGTTATTGAAACGCTACTAAGTTTATTCAGCAACACAGTATCCTTTATAAGGGTCGGAGCCTTTGCAATAAACCATGTTGGCTTGTTCCTTGCCTTTGATGCTCTGGCAAAGATGATGAGCAATGGGGTTGAAAGTGCCCTTATGCTAGTCCTTGGAAACATAGTTATAATTGGACTTGAAGGTTTAATAGTATTTATACAAGGACTTCGACTTGAATATTATGAGCTTTTCAGTAAATACTTCGAGGGCTCAGGATATGAGTATAATCCTGTTGGAATTCACATTCCGTACAGGAAAAATAAGAACATAAATATAAACATAAAAAGTGCAGAGGAAGTTTCTATATAGTTTTTTATTGTATATAGAACTCAAAAAAACTTGCATTCTGTCACTCCAAACAGTACAGATGAATTTTTAAAATCTTACAGTTTATGGAGAGGCGGAATGCAATAAAATTTTTACAATAAATATAATATTAAAATGTATTGAATAGGAGGAAGATAATATGTATTACTTTTTAATAATTGCAACATTAGTGGTTATTGGAATAATAACAAATGGAGTTATAAAGCTTTCTAGAGGAGAAAAAACTGATAAATCCGGTTTGAAAAGAGCAATTCGTTTAAACATATACCCAATTGTCCCAGTATTAACAGGACTTATAATCACCTCAATCCCGCAGGTTGCACATGCAGCAACAGCTGGAGATTCAGGAAGTGGTCTTGGTTTTATAGCAGCAGCACTTAGTACAGGTCTTGCAGCAATTGGTACTGGGTATGCAGTTGGAGCAGTTGGTTCATCAGCATTAGGTGCAGTATCAGAAGATCCAAAGATACTTGGTAAAACAATTATATTCGTTGGACTTGCAGAAGGTATTGCGATATATGGCCTTATAATATCAATAATGATACTTCAAAAGCTTGGATAATAAATATTAGGATGTGATCCAATGAAAATATATGCATTAAGCGAAAATATGGACACTCTCTTAGGTTTGAGACTTTCTGGTATAAGGGGAACTCAAGTTTTTGAACTTTCTGAAGGTGAAAAGCTTTTAGATAAGCTTACAAAGGATAAGGAAATAGGAATTATACTTATTACTGAAAAACTTGCCGAAGGTATGAGGCTAAAGGTTAATGCCATAAAGCAGAAGATGGCCTTTCCCCTTATTATAGAAATACCGGATAGACATGGAAGCATAAGAGGAGAAGATTATATAACAGGGTATGTAAGAGATTCTATAGGTATAAAAATATGAGGTGGTTATTATGATTACCATTGATGAGAAGTTAAAGCTTTTTACGAAGATAGTAAAAGATAAGGTAGATAAAGAAAATCAAAGCGCGATAGATAAATTCAACGCAGAATACGGAAATCTTTTGGACAAGAAAAAAGCTGAATTCAAGGCTGAAGGTGACAGGATATTTGAAGAGGGAATGAAAAATATAGACAAAGAAAGACTTCAAATAATGTCAAAGGCAAGAATAGATGAAAAAAGAGTAATTCTAGAGACAAGAAAAAAGATATTCGACGAAGCACTAGATGATCTATGTCAGTACGGTGAAACCTATGCTAAAACCCCAGAATACAAAGGGACGGTTCTCAAGGACTTACAATCAGCACTTGATGAAATCCCTGAAGATTCAAGCATAGAGGTATATATTACATCAAGAGATAACGATTCTTTTGGTGATGACATTAAAAAGATGCTTTCAACAAGAAATTTCAATATACAAAATGATGATGATATAATAGGCGGCTTTATTGTTATAGACACAGAGCATGGAATAAAGATAGATATGTCGTTTTTAAGTAAAATAGACATATCAAGAGAATATATAGGTGAAAGACTATTTGAGATGCTTCAGTAGGTGGTGAAAATATGGAAGACAAGATGGGAATTATTACCTACATCAACGGACCTGTTATAAAAGCAGAAAACATGAGCAGGTTTAAGATGAGGGAAATGGTTACAGTAGGAGAAAAGAAGCTAATAGGAGAAGTAATATCAATAGATAAGGATACAGGAACAGTACAGGTCTATGAAGAAACAACAGGACTTAAGGTAGGGGAGATGGTGTATCCCACAGGAAGCCCTCTATCTGTAAAGCTTGGCCCTGGAATAATAGGAGATATATTTGATGGAATACAAAGACCACTAGAATATATATATAAGAAATCAGGGACCTTCATAGATGAGGGAATAGGTCTTAAATCCATAAACCTTGAAAAGGAATGGAATGTAAAGCTTCTAGTAAAGAATGGTGATTCCCTCAAGGAAGGACAGGTTTTTGGAGAGGTAGAAGAAACTCCCCTTGTAACCCATAGATTGATGGTTCCTCCTGGAGTTTTTGGAACTGTAGAGTTTACTGCTAATGATGGAACCTATAACTTGGAAGAGGTTCTTGTAAGACTTTCTGATGGAAAAAACAAACATGAACTTAAAATGTACCAGGAATGGCCCGTAAGAATTCCAAGACCTGTTACAGTAAGAAAGCCAATAGATAGACCACTTGTTACTGGACAAAGAGTTATAGATACCTTCTTCCCAATTGCAAAGGGAGGAACAACTGCAATTCCAGGTGGTTTTGGAACAGGAAAGACAATGACACAGCATCAGCTTGCAAAGTGGAGTGATGCTGACATAATAGTATACATTGGATGTGGAGAAAGAGGAAATGAGATGACAGAAGTTCTTGAGGACTTCCCAAAGCTTATTGACCCAAAATCTGGACTTCCACTGATGAACAGAACAATACTAATTGCAAATACATCCAACATGCCTGTTGCTGCAAGAGAAGCTTCCATATATACAGGAATAACAATTGCAGAGTATTACAGAGACATGGGATACAATGTTGCAATAATGGCGGATTCTACATCAAGATGGGCAGAGGCACTAAGAGAAATATCAGGAAGACTTGAGGAAATGCCTGCAGAGGAAGGATATCCAGCATACCTTCCATCAAGACTTGCAGAGTTCTATGAAAGAGCAGGTTATGTAGAAACCCTTGGAGAAAAGGAAGCATCAGTTACAATAATAGGTGCTGTTTCTCCAGCAGGAGGAGATTTTTCCGAGCCTGTTACACAGAATACAAAGAGATTTGTTGGAGCATTTTTAGGGCTTGATAAAAAGCTTGCCTATGCAAGACATTATCCAGCTATAAACTGGCTTTCAAGCTATAGTGGATATATTGATTCACTTACAACTTGGTATGATAAAAATGTTTCCAAGGATATGATGGAGCTAAGAGGGGAAATGTTAAGGATACTTCAGGAGGAAGGCAAGCTTATGGAAATAGTAAAGCTTGTTGGTGAAGACGTTCTTCCTGATGAACAGAGGTTGATCCTTGAAATAGCAAAGGTTATAAAGATAGGCTATCTTCAGCAGAATGCCTACCATAAGGATGATACCTATGTTCCACTTGAAAAACAGCTTATGATGCTAAAAACCATTTATTCATTATATACCTATGCACTTAAGGCTGTTAAAAAGGGAATACCAATATCCATGGTTAGAAGTAGTGATATATTCAATGAAATAGTAAAGATGAAATATACAATATCAAATGATTATACAGATGAATTTGAAAAGTTAGAAGCAGGAATAAAAGATTATTTTGAAAATCTACTGAATGCTTATGAAGGGTGATAAAAATGATTAAGGAATATATGCAGCTTGAAAGGATAGAAGGCCCCCTTATAGTTCTTTCCGATGTTAAAAACGCAGCATATGATGAAATAGTTCAGATAAAGACAAAGGATGGGATAAAGCACGGAAAAGTTGTGCAGCTCCACAAGGACAAGGCTATTATACAGGTATTTGAAAATACCTCTGGACTTTCAGTAAAGGATGTTTCAATAAGGTTTACAGGAAAACCACTTGAAATAAGTCTTTCAAAGGATATGCTTGGAAGAGTTTTTAACGGAATAGGAGAGCCAGCGGATGGCGGCGGAGAGCTATTTGGAGGTAAAAGGGTTAATGTAAACGGAAGACCAATTAACCCTGTTGCAAGAAAATATCCAAGAAACTATATTCAAACAGGAGTTTCAGCAATAGATGGATTAACAACCCTAATAAGGGGACAAAAGCTTCCTGTTTTCTCAGGAAACGGACTTCCACACAACCAGCTTGCTGCACAGATAGTTAAGCAGGCAAAGCTTCAGGGTGATGGAAATGAGGACTTTGGAATAGTCTTTGCAGCAATGGGAGTAAAGCATGATGATGCTCACTATTTCCTAAGGGTATTTGAGGAATCTGGAGTTTTAGAGAGGGTTGTAATGTTTATGAACCTTGCAGATGACCCTGTTGTTGAAAGAATAATAACTCCAAGATGTGCCCTTACTGCAGCTGAATATCTTGCATTTGAAAAGAATATGCATGTGCTTGTTATAATGACTGATATGACAAGCTACTGTGAAGCACTAAGAGAAATTTCCTCAGCAAGGGAAGAGGTTCCAGGAAGAAAGGGATACCCGGGATACCTTTATTCAGACCTTGCAAGCCTTTATGAAAGAGCAGGAATATTAGAGGGCTCAAAGGGCTCTGTAACACAGATACCAATACTTACAATGCCAAACGATGATATAACCCATCCAATACCAGACCTTACAGGTTATATCACAGAGGGACAGATTGTTTTAAGCAGGGAGCTTTTTCAAAGAAACATCTATCCTCCTATAAACATTCTTCCATCCCTATCAAGACTTATGAAGGATGGTATAGGTGAAGGCTACACAAGAGAGGACCACCCAGCCCTTTCAAACCAGATATTCTCATCCTACTCCAGGGTACAGGAGGTTTTAGCCCTATCCCAGGTTATAGGTGAGGATGAGCTTTCTGATGTTGATAAATGCTACCTCGAATTTGGAAAGGCATTTGATTATGAGTTCTTAAAGCAGAGCTTTGATGATAATAGAAGTATAACAGCAACACTGGATCTTGCTTGGAAGGTGCTTTCAAAGCTTCCAAAATCAGAATTAGACAGACTTGATCCAGAAACAATAGAAGCCCACTATAGGGGGTGATTAGATGGACATAAATATTGCCCCAACCAAAGCTAACCTTATGAGTGCAAAGGCTACCCTTGAATTTTCAAAAAAGGGCTATGAGCTTTTAGACCAGAAGAGAAATGTACTTATAAGGGAAATGATGGGCCTTTTAGGAAAGGCAAAGGATGTGCAGTCAAGGATAAACACAACCTTTCAAGAAGCCTATGAGGCACTGAAAACAGCAAACCTTACAATGGGAATTTCAAGTGTCGAGGACATTGCAGCATCCATACCGGAGAGGGACGATTTTAATATAATGTATAAAAGCGTAATGGGAGTGGAAATCCCCAAGATAAAGTTTAAAAGGGAAGAAGCAAAGCCCTCCTACAGCTTTTATCAAACAAATGCCTCCATGGATATAGCTTTTAAGAAGTTCCAGGAGGTAAGATACCTTGTTATGGAGCTGGCCGAGGTTGAAAACTCCGTATACAAGCTAGCAACTGAAATTAAGAAGACCCAAAAGAGGGCAAATGCCTTAGATAACATACAGATACCAAAGTACAATGAAATGGTTAAATACATCCAGGATGCCCTTGAGGAGAAGGACAGAGAAGACTTCTTTAGGCTCAAGGTTGTAAAGAAAAAGAGCATGATTAAAAAGGGAGCAGCGAGATAGAAGCTGCCCCCTTTTTTATATACAGTTCTTTTTAATATACCTCTTATATATACTATTATAATCAGTCCAAGCCCCTACTCCAGAATCTCTCTGTATCGCCAAGTTAAATCCATTCAACTCCGCACTGCAGTTATCTGCATTATGCACAGCAGATGCTTCTAGAGTCATAGGAACAACAGGAGATCCCATATCCAATGTGCCATGATGGGCTAGTATACAGTGCTCTAAAGCAATCTTTAGCTCCTGTGGGAAATCAGCTATACCAGATATCTTCTCATTTATAATCTGAACTCCAAGGGATATATGCCCTAAAAGTCGTCCGGTATCGGTATACTTATTTTCAGGAAAATCTGATAGCTCAACGGTTTTGCCTATATCATGAAGAAGAGCTGCAGTTACTGCCAAATCATAATTAATATAATCAAATATACTACAAAGTCCAATAACTATCTTTGCTACCTCGACTGTATGTTGGGCAAGCCCCCCTATATATGCATGGTGTATTTCAATTCCTCCTGCTCTTTTAAAGAAGGAATCCTTAATTTCAGGAGAATTAAAAACAAGCTTTAGTAACTCACTTAGCTTTGGTTCTTTAACAGTATCTATAATCTTATTTATATCATTACAAAGAGCTAATTCATTAAGCTCGCATGAAGGAACTATTGTTTTAATAAGCTCATCATCAGGATTTTGTATTCTCTCAATCTTATTTATATGTATTTGAAGATTTCCTTTAAAATCCTTAGCGATTCCCCATATATTTGCAAAACAGCCAGGAGTAATTTCCTGTACTATCTCTTCATCTCCATTCCATATTTTTGCATCAAAGCTTTTAATACCATAGCTTACCTGCAAATGATAATACTCCTTATTATTCTGTCCCACCTTTTTTACAATTTGCCTCACTATAACAGGTTGATTCTCTATTCTGTCATTTGGATTTAAAAAAAGCATATAATCACCTCTCTAATATTATACATTCTTTAAACACAAAATAAACAGTTAAGGCTTCTATATAAAAAAATTTTTTTGCATTTTAGGGGGAAGCCCTACTAGAAAACATCAATTTTTCATATAATACATAATGAGGGAATACCAATTTACCCTTAAAACCAAGCTTAAAAAGCAAATTTGTATGCTATTGAAAAAAGCCTAAAATAGTGTATAATATATATGTATCTTAAAACAATATTGACTGGGTGTAGCGCAGATGGTAGCGCGCATGAATGGGGTTCATGAAGTCGCAAGTTCAAATCTTGTCACCCAGACCAGATAGGTGCTGGAATCTATAGATTCCAGCACCTATTCATTTTTTTCAAAAATTCCAACAACATCACATATCACATCTTTAGTTTTTATCGGATTCTTTCAATGTAAATATATTAATCGCACTAAAGATTTTACATTGGGTACTGTGCGATTAATGAATCAAGGAATATGATTTCGCATAAATGCTTAGGGTCGAGCAATGTAGAATCATTTATACGAAACATATAGAAGCTGTTTCAAGAATTTCTATAGCCTAGTATTATATGAATAAAAAATGGAAATAATTACTAAATAAATATTGAAATAAATGGAAAATATGATAAAATAAGGTTAATGGTAATGCTATTAATAATAATACAATGATAAAGGCAAACCATCTGAAAGGATGGGACGCAAAGTCAGGAGTCTAAAGTATTTATACCAAGATCGTCCGGCTGCCATGAATAAAATGCTTAATGTATTTATTCAGGCAGCTTTTTGTTTTACATAAATACAAAAGAAAGTGCAAAAAATGTACAAGCTATATCCAAATTAAAAAGTAAAGGGGTGAAGGTTATTAAAAAGGGTATAAAAAGATTAATAGCTTTATCAATGACAGCAATGATTTGCTTAGGATGGAACATAGCATATGCAAATGATAATAAAAGTACTAACATTCATGTTTTTTTTGAGGATGATGACAAGAATACTATTAAGGACATAAGTAATATAAATAGCGTAGTTTTAACTATTGATGGCAAACAGATGAGTTTGAGTAAAAAAGATGGTGGAGATAAGTTTACTGGTAAAGACGATGGTGAGTATGTTAGTGATAAAATAACTCAAATGGTTGTTGAAGCAAAAATTGGAGATTTAAATAGAACATTTACTTATAGTATTCCTAGCAAGGATGTTAGATTTGGAGTAGAAGGAATTGGATCTGGGACAATAAATATCTACATAAAAATGCCTCAACTTAACAATGCACCAGTAGCAGTAGATGATAGTTTTACATTGGATCTTGGAAAAGTTGACAGCATAAAAATAACTGCATCGGAGCTTTTAGAAAATGATACAGATGCTGATGGAGATAAATTAAAAATAGAAAGTGTGAGTAGCCCAACAAACGGAAATTTAATCGATAACCAGGATGGAACCTACACATACGTACCAAACCAAGACTTTACAGGAGATAAGGACAGCTTCACATACACAATAACAGATGAAGTTGGGAAGTCTACAGCAACAGTAACAATAGAAATAATACAAAAGGAAAAGGCAAACAATCCACCAGTAGCAGT
>DAMCZI010000021.1:0-87608 GCA_032095175.1 Clostridiaceae bacterium | reverse complement strand
CTCGCTCCAATGTCTCCTCCAGCAATATTTCTTGACCTTCACTGGTTTCATTTCCAGTTGAAAATTTATTCGTAAACGAGTAGCCACACTTTACAATTAAAAATAAGTAACCGTTCCTTGCACCTGAATTATATTTTACCTTATGTAAAGGCCTATATTAAAATATAGAAATAAATGGTATAATTAATCTTAGTTAAAATCATATCTATAATATATTTTGTGAATTGCTTTAGAATTAATTAGAAAGGTGAAATTAAAATTCAAATAGCATTAGTAAATGTGGGTTTAAATAGAAGGAGATGAAATTATGAATCTTGCTAATAAAATAACGTGTATAAGAATAATGCTTATACCAGTATTCATTTTATTTATCACCCCAATGCCTGCATGGATAATAAATAAAGATAATATATTTAGTTTAATAAATAATTATAACATAGGCATTGCTACTGCTATATTCATTATTGCAGTAATAACCGATAAATTAGATGGGTATATTGCAAGAAAATATAATCAGGTAACAAAATTAGGATGTTTTCTTGATCCGCTTGCAGATAAGCTTTTGATAATCTCTGCATTAATGTTTCTTGTAGAAGAGAATAAAATTGGTGGATGGATTGCTCTTATTATTATAGGTAGAGAGATTGCAGTTACAGGTTTGAGATTAGCAGCAGCAATTAATAATAAAGTTCTTTCAGCAGATAAGTATGGGAAAATTAAACTTGTCTTTCAGGCTATAACAATACCATTATATTTACTTAATAATTATCATTTTAATATAATAGAACGTTTCTCTTTGGACAGTGTTATGATGTTTTTTACAGTTATAATTACAATTTACTCGGGAATAAACTATTTTATTAAGAACAAAGATGTTTTTTTAGATAGTGGAAAGCTTATAATTTAGATGGGCACTACAAATAGTAAATAATAATTTAATCTAATTGTAAGTTTATATTATACTTTACGTTTATTAATAGTATAGCTATAAAACCGAATAATTTACAAAAATACTGCATTATTCAGAGACAAATTTTGAGGTATTTTATTTCGCATTTTGATTATTATGTATTCTTAAATACAAAATATAAGGATATTAATTTGTCGGAGGCGTTTGAATTTTGAAAAGGATAGTTTTGCTAATGTCAGTTTTAATTTTACTGATTTGTTTATCTGGTTGCAATAATAAAGACAAACAAGACTTTTATGACGTATATACTTTTGATAAAGTAAGTTATTTACCACCAGAATCATCTTCCACAATTGATTTTGTTAACAAATATTTTAAAGGTTGTAAATATACCATTGAACCTGATTTATTCAAAATAGAGTATCCAGATCATTCTTTTGAAATTGAGTCTCCTAATTATGTTGAAGAAGCAATACCTATTTATGAAATAGACACTGTACGTTCTTCTATTGGCAATGATGAGATTGTGATGCAATATACTATATACGATAATGATGGAAACAAGACCTGTTGGCGATTGTATATTTCATCTGATTGCGTGTGGATTGCTCTATATGAAGATGAACGACCATTAATTAAGCAGGGTAAATATTATATAAATATGAATATATACAAATTATCAAAATAGTTTTGAATATTCTTATTTAACGTCATAATAATGAAACCGAATAATTATTTTGAACACCGCATTATTTAGAATTGAATTTTGCGGTGTTTTTACGTCGTATTTCAAGGATAATACGTCGCAGAAATACTAGGCATGTGGCAAGTGCCGGGTATTTCTGCGATGTATTATCCCTAAAATGCTGGCTTGATTGAAAAAGTAAATTCTACTGCAAAAGTAAATTCCACTGTGCAAGAGAAAGTTCTACTTTTACTGGGTTTTTGGTATGTTCATTTAACAAAAAACATACTATAATGAGCTTACAGTCAATGCTCTTTGAAAAAAAGAGTATAGCAAACAAACGGTTGGTGATTTTTGTGAAAGACTAAATTCCACCCGTTTTTGTATGATTATATTGGCTTTCTTATCTGCAGATTGACTATATTGCCTCTATTTTTTTAGTAAACTGGGTTTGAGAACAATATCATCTGGCGGAATGAGCCGCATACCAAAGGCATTGACTGTAGCAGGATCAAGCAGCAGAGATGCAAGCTCAAATGGAGTTCGACCATTTAAGCTTGCCCTTGCTGTACTGTTAATATGGTTCATCATTAGGTTTATATCCCGTTGTGTCAGATTATCAAAAGAAGAACCTTTTGGGAGGATATAGCGTATATATTCGTGGTTCTTTTCGATGCCTGCTTTCTGCCATGATGCCATTGGATCACAGTAATAAATGCTGGTTCTGATTACATTTTCAACATTAGTTTCAATCCTTTCAGGGTCACTAAATTCTCCGCCTCTGTCAGTAAGAATTAGAGGGAATGTATTACGAAAACCAAATGTAGAAAGAGTTTTTTCCAATTGATCAAAGACAGATACAACTGATTTCGATGTTCTATTAGGCAGAAGATAAGCTAACATGCATTTACAACTTCGGAAATAGAAAGTTAGGAGCACCTTGTGGCTACCTTCACATCCTAATACGGTATCCATTTCAATAACATTAGTATCCGGGAATGAGCCAATAAAGGAAGTAAAATCTTTAAAGGTACGGTTTTCAAAAATACCAGTATTTTTGATTTCTGATTGATGTGGTTTGCGGAGCTTGTACTTTACTTTTCTTGCAAGGTCTAAATTCTTAACACTTAGGATATTATTCTCAATATAACTGTAAATGGTTCTGGCTGAGCATGTAATTTCATTATGATTCTCTAAAATTTGATATGGAGACTGCCCTTGCCTGATTAATGGAGTAATGGTTTCATCTAATTGCTTCAAATCAGATTCTGACATATTGATTCCTTCTCTGGATTCCTGCAGAATGGTTTTGTAGTCACGGTTGGCTGTAACTGCCTTGTATAGGTATTTGTCAAGGCGGCAATGAACTTTATCAGGACATCCATTGCATACATATGGAGCATGTATAATTCGTCTGCAGACCTGAGGTTCATATTGCTCACAATGCGTATTGCATTTAAAACAGGTACTACACTTTTTTACACAAGTAGGAGCCAAGTGGCAGATATTCGACCGGTTACAGGATGTACGATAAACACACTTGTTAAAGTGTTATGGCTGAATGGGTTACGTTCCTTAAGAAAGCGATGTTTACGTATTTCTTTGGATATGGTAGAAGGATCCTTGCATAGATACTTGGCGATATCCTTAAATGAAACATTAATATCAAGGCTTTTTTCGATATAAACACGGTTGTCTAAGGTAAGATGTTTTTGATTTCCTGGAACTAAATTTGACATATGTACTCCTTTCACTGCAGATGAAAAGCTAACTATATTGTAAAGGAGTAATAAAAATAAATATAGATGGCGAGTAGAATTTATGCAAGAGTAAATTCCACTTTGCATTTTGAAAAGTGGAATTTAGTTTTTCATTTAAGACCCTAAAATGCTGATAAATTGATTTGTTGATTTTGGGGGATAAGTGTGGTATAGTGGTGATGATAAATTAATGTTGGTGATGGAGTTCACCAGAATTGCGGAATGCTAATGACTCCTACAGGCTATATTATAAGTGTACCTGTAGGAGTTTTTGCGTTTTAAATATTTTCACTAAGGAGGAATTTTTGTGGCAACGAGTTTAGGAATTATTGTTTTGTTAGGATTATTATCAAATAAGCTATTCACAAAATTTAAGCTGCCGGGTTTGCTTGGAATGTTAATACTTGGTGTAGTAATAGGGCCCTATGGCTTTAATTTAATTCAACCGGATTTAATGAAGGCATCTGCTGATTTTCGTAAAATAGCTTTAATAATCATACTGCTGAGAGCAGGATTTGGAATAAGCAGAGACGATTTAAAGATGGTTGGAACAGCGGCTATAAAGTTAAGCTGTATACCTGGTATAATAGAGGGCTTCTTTATTGCCTTTGCAGCAACAAAATTCTTGGGATTTTCATTTATACAGGGAGGTATTTTAGGATTTATTATTGCAGCGGTTTCACCAGCAGTTGTTGTTCCTCAAATGCTTAGCTTTATGGAAAAGGGGTTAGGAACAAACAAGGGGATACCAACGTTGATACTGGCTGGGGCATCCATAGATGATGTGTTTGCAATAACTATATTCAGTACTTTTTTAGGCTTATACAGTGGAAAACATGTCAACATTGGTATACAAGTTTTAGGGATTCCAATTTCAATTCTTTTAGGAATTATCGCTGGAGTTATTATAGGTTTTGTATTGGTTAGAATATTTAAAAAGCATCATATTCGTGATACTAAAAAGGTGTTGATTATATTAGGCTCAGCTATTTTGCTTACAACACTGGAAAGCATATTAAAGAACAAGGTTGAGATAGCAGGGCTGCTTGGAGTAATGACTATAGGATTTATAATACTTGAAAAAATGCCTGAGGTAGGTAAAAGACTTGCATTAAAGTTTAATAAAATATGGGTTTTTGCTGAGATACTGCTGTTTGTTCTTGTAGGAGCGCAGGTAAATATAAATGTTGCAGTAGATGCGGGGGCAAAGGGAATAATAGTAATTATTATAGGCTTAATAGGTAGAAGTATTGGAGTGTGGATTTCTCTATTGGGTACTGATTTAAACAGAAAAGAAAGGCTGTTTTGTATAATTTCATATATTCCTAAAGCTACTGTTCAGGCAGCTATGGGTGCAATTCCATTATCCTTAGGTGTTGCTTCAGGAGATGTGATACTGGCTATAGCTGTTTTATCTATTTTAATTACTGCACCATTAGGAGCAATAGCAATCAATGCATCTGGACCGAGACTATTGTATGCAGATACGGGAAATAGTATCATATAATTGCAGGATACTTTAGGAGGAATTTAAATGTCGTATCTTAAAAATATAGGAAGTGACGTTCAAAAATTTGCTGAGGTAATTCAAAATGTATTAAAAGTTGATGTAACAATAGCAGATGACAGCTTTTGCAGGGTTGCTGGTACAGGTAGATACAGTGAACTTATAGGAGCTAAAATAGGTGTGGATACAGTTTTTGCAAGAGCCATAGAAAATGGGAACAGCTTTTTTATAGATAATCCAAGGAACTGCAGCTTATGCAATGTTTGCAGTGAGAAGGTTAGATGTACTGAATCTGCAGAGGTCTGCTGTCCAATAATGTTTGAAAAGAGAGCTATAGGAGTAATTGGACTTGTTGCCTTTGAGGAAAAGCAAAGGGAAGCCCTTGTTGATAACAGGGAAGGGCTTATGGAGTTTTTAACACAGATGGCTGATCTTATTTCATCTCGAGTTCAGGAAGGAGAGATGCTTTTAAAAAATAAGCTTCTTAGAAAACAGCTTGAAACTATAATAGATACCATAGATGAAGGAATAATAGCTGTTAATCAAATGGGAGAAGTAACACACTGTAGCTATTCTGCAAGAAAAATATTTGGAATAGGTGAAGAAAAGACAGTTTTAGGGAGTAGGATTGAGAATGCATTTCCTGAGCTTGCTTCAAAGATGAATAGTACTGAGAATATAAGCAACAGAGAGTTTATAACAAATAAAAAAATCGGGACTAGAGGAGTTTTTAGTACAAGAGCAATAATATACAATAATAATTTTCAAGGAACAGTTATAGTTGTAAGGACAATATCTGATGTACGTAAGATAATAAATCATGTTTCTGGAAATGCTTTTAATATATACTTTGAGGATATAATAGGGGACTCTAAAGCATTGATGGATGTTAAAGATAATGCTATTAGAGCAGCAGCTGGAAGCTCCACTGTATTTATAATGGGGGACAGTGGAACGGGTAAGGAGATGTTTGCAAGAGCAATTCACAGCTGCAGCAGCAGGAGGGATAAGGCCTTTGTTGCAGTAAATTGTGCAGCTATCCCAGAAACCCTTCTTGAAAGTGAACTTTTTGGATATGAGGAGGGGGCTTTTACAGGTGCAAAAAGGGGCGGAAAGATAGGAAAGTTTGAGCTTGCCAATGGAGGAACAATATTCTTAGATGAGATAGGGGATATGCCTCTTCATTTACAATCAAAACTTTTAAGGGTTCTTCAGGAAAGAAGTATAGAAAGGGTAGGAGGACAGCACACAATACCACTTGATGTAAGGGTAATTGCTGCAACTCATAAGGATATACCAAGAATGCTTGAGGAGGGCGAATTTAGACAGGATCTCTTCTACAGATTAAATGTAATCCCGATAGTTATTCCAGCTCTAATGGAAAGGAAAGAAGACATACCTCTGCTTATGAGACATATTCTTAAAAAGTGCAACTTAAAGCTTAAAAAGGATGTGGATGATTTTAGAGAAGAGGTATATAAACTTTTTATAAACTATAACTGGCCTGGCAACATAAGGGAATTGGAAAATGCAGTTGAGTACGCTGTTAATATGGAAACTACAAAATTAATAGGGGTAAACAGCCTTCCACAAAAATTTAAAAGAGATGAAGAAATTCAAAGCGATGATTATGAGATATTACCAATGGTAGAGTTGGAGAAAAGAGCTATAATAAATGCACTAAAGGTAAAGAAAAACAATAGGGAAGCAGCTGCTAAGGCACTTGGAATGAGTAGAGCTACATTTTATAGAAAGCTCAAGGAATATGAAATATTTACAAGATGACAGTTAATTATTATTTATGTTCATAGAATGAGATTGAAAAGCCGTATCAAAATGAGAATAGTATCATTTTGATACGGCTTTTTAGATATAAATATAAGAAAAAGTATCAAAATGAGATTATGCGGAAATGTATATTTCATAAATGTCCATAAATCAATGTGTTTCGACATTTAAAAGTTTTGGCATGAAACTTGCAATAATATTTATAGCGGATATAAAGAGAAAAAAACTGTGTTGATTCTATATTAGAAATTGGCTGTTTTAATAATTATAGATATTTTAAATAGCAATTTAACTAATTATAGAAAATACATCTTGAACATATTCAAAACTATAATATATTATACAAAGGGGAGATTCTTATGATAACCAGGGAAAATATTGTTGAAATATTAAAATGTGAGGTTATACCAGCGTTAGGATGTACAGAACCAGCAGCAGTTGCACTAGCATGTGCAGCAGCATCAAATGGTAGAAAGCCTGTAGCATCTGTGCATGTAATAGTTAGTCCTAATATATACAAGAATGGAATGTCCGTTGGAATACCAGGACTTAAGGAAGTTGGAATAAAAGCAGCAGCAGCAATAGGTGCAGTTGGTGGAGATTATAAGCTTGGTCTTCAGGTATTAAACAGCATAACAGAAAAGGATATGGATGACTACTATTGTCTTGTAAATAATGATAAGGTTAGTGTTGGTGTTTCTGATAATGGTGAGAATCTATATATTGAAGCAATGGTTGATACTGAGGCAGGAAGCGGAAAATGCATTATAAGAGGAAGCCATTCAAACATAGTTTACCTTGAGCACGATGGAAACGTTATAATTGATAAGAATTGTGCTAATAAGAAGGCTGCAGCAACTGCACCAAGAGAAATGTTAAAGAATGTAAAGATCAAGGATATAATAGATTTAGTTGACAGCATGGATGCTTCTGACCTTGAATTTTTAATGGATGGAGCAAACATGAATAAAAGTGCTGCAGAATTTGGATTTAAGGAAAAACCAGGAATGGCTATAGGAGCGTCTATAATAAAATCAATAGAAAAGGGAATCCTTTCAGATGATCTTTACCATGCTGCTCAAGCATATACAGCAGCTGCATCAGATACTAGAATGGCGGGATATTTTATACCTGTAATGTCCAGTGCTGGTTCAGGAAATCATGGACTTACAGCTATACTTCCAGTTGTTGTTACAGCTGAAAGACTTGAACTTGGTAAAGAAAAGTTAGTTAAGGGGTTAGCAGTATCTCATCTGGTAACTGTATTTATTAAAAACTTTACAGGAAGACTTTCAGCTCTATGTGGATGTGGAGTTGCAGCATCAACAGGTGCAGCAGTTGCAATAGCCTATATGATGGGTGCTGATTTTAATCAGATTGAAGGAACTATTAACAACATGGTTGCAGATGTTTCTGGAATGATATGTGATGGAGCAAAGCCAGGATGTGCACTAAAGCTTTCAACAGCTGCAGGGGTAGCAGTAAAAGCAGCACTTTTAGCGCTTAATGGCTCAATGGTTCCAACTGATAATGGAATAGTAGGACCTACCTGTGAAGATACAATAAAGAATCTCGGAAGAGTTAGTTCCCCTGGAATGGTTGAAACTGATAGAGTAATACTTCAAACAATGGTGGAAAAGAATCACTGCTGTTAGAGCACTGTTGTTCTACAAATGATAAATAAAAGGGAAAGGGTGACAATATGTTTACTTATGCAACAAAAGGGGTTTGCTCAAAGGAAATAACCTTTGATATTGTGAATAATGTTATTAAAAATGTAAAGTTTACAGGAGGATGCTCGGGAAATCTTCAGGGTATAGGCAAGCTTGTTGAGGGCATGAATGCATTGGAAGCAATAAAAAGGCTAAGAGGAATAGAATGTGGCGAAAAAGGAACCTCCTGCCCAGATCAGCTTTCAAGAGCAATTGAGAAATGTTTAAATGAAAAGTAGTTACTAAACAAAGTATTATAAAGGTGAGTAGATAATCTATTATTTACTCATCTTTATTTTCTTTAATACGCCTTAAGCTCTTATCTATTAGCACTACTTAACTTATGAAAACATCAAGTGGGACAAATTGGAATAAATATTGATGTAAATCTATGATATAATTTTGTTGTCATATTCACAATAACTGTTGAATAAGTTTAAGTGAGAGAATAGGGGGGATGCAAAGTGAATAAGCAGGAGATTATCGCTTTAAAACCAGGTGAAAAAATGAATTTAATGGTTGCGAGCAAAGTTTTTGATATACCTACAGAAAATGCAGGGGATAAAGTTAAAGACTATTCGTGTGATATATCTGCGGCCTGGAGTATAGTAGATCTTATGATGGAAAGAGGCTTCCAATATACGCTTTCATACTCCGATGATAAGCATATGTGCTCATTCGATAATTTAACTACACATAGAAGATATATAATTCATGCACAATCACCAACTGAGGCTATATGCAAAGCGGCTCTTCTAGCGCATAGTTAATATTTTATAAAAATCTTAGTAATGAAGTAAAAAGTCCAGGTTTAATTTTATAACCTGGACTTTTTTCGGCCAATCAAAAAATCCTCAAAAATCCATCAGAAAAAATATAAAAATTTTAATTTTACCTATTGACTTAATTATTGGTAATATATATAATGTAATTAGAAACGGAAAACAATTATCAATAGAAAACAAATGTTAAATGAAACAAAGTAGCCGTAAGCAGATCGAAATGATCTGAAAAAATAATAATGATTTATTTTATAGGGAGGTAATTATTAATGAAAAAGTTTGTATGTACAGTATGTGGTTATATTCATGAGGGAGACAATCCACCAGAAAAGTGTCCAGTATGTGGTGCTCCAGCAGATAAGTTTATTGAAAAGAAGGAAGATGCTATAGAGTGGGCAGATGAACATAAAATAGGTGTAGCAAATGGATTGGATCCAGAAGTTATTGAAGGACTTAAGGCTAACTTTACAGGAGAATGTACAGAAGTTGGAATGTATCTTGCAATGAGCCGTCAGGCAGACAGAGAAGGATTCCCAGAAGTTGCAGAAGCATATAAGAGAATAGCCTTTGAAGAAGCAGAACATGCAGCAAAGTTTGCTGAACTGTTAGGAGAAGTTGTAGCAGCTGATACTAAGAAGAATCTTCAGATGAGAGTTGATGCAGAACATGGAGCATGCCAGGGCAAAAAGGATCTTGCAACAAAAGCAAAGCAGCTAGGATATGACGCAATCCATGATACTGTACATGAAATGTGCAAGGATGAAGCAAGACATGGAATGGCATTCGCAGGATTACTAAAGAGATACTTTGGAAAATAAACATAGCATATATTAAGTAAAAAACAAATCCGCCTGTATTGATTACAGGTGGATTTGTTTTTTACCAATTGCTTCCCCCATTTTTACAAGGGTTTCAAAGTTCATATAGGTTTGCTTTAATATATCATCATCTATTGAAACTACTCCCTTGGGAATAAGGAGAATAAGGGTTGAACCTCCAAATTTGAAATACCCTTTTTCTTCTCCCCTTTTAACCTGTTTATTAGGGGAATAGCTTTGGACTATAGTTCCAACACAGGTTGCTCCGACCTCGATATATAAAACACCCCCAAATTGTTCTGAATGAAATAAACTCCATGCTCTTTTGTTGCTGCAGAAGACCTGTGGAACATTTTTTAAAGCAATAGGATTTACAGAGTAATAGTATCCAGATACTTTTTTTGAAGCTTCACATATTCCATTATCGATAAAATGAAACCTATGGTAATCAGTAGGGCAAAGACGGAATATAATACAGGTTCCACCATAAAACTTTTGGGCAACCTCTTTGGAGCCTATTAACTCAGAGAGATGATATGGTACCCCCTTTATCTCAAAAACATCATCTGTAGCAATTTTTTCATAGGCAAGAACCTTTCCATCGCATGGAGAGATAAGTATATCTTTCCTAAAATCAATTGGCCTTGCATCCTCAGTTAATTCCCTAATAAAAAAGTCATTGAAGGATTTAAATTCATCAGGAGATTTTTTAAGACATTCTATGTCAATATTATAGTTTTTAATAAATCTCTTGATTTTTTTTCTGCTTCGCTTCATATCACAGTACTTACCTACCATGGATGTAAAAAGCCTTTTCTTTATAAAATGTTCTAGAACGCGTTTACCAGGTTTTGAGGTATATATATATTTCATTGATTTCTCTTTAACTACAATTTCGGTTTCATATGAACCGGTTTTTCTGTTATAGTATTTTATCATAAAATCCTCCGGATAAAATTATATTAATAATATAATACCAATGTTTATAAAAATATTAAAAAAGCATATGATTTCTTAGGATTGAGAAAGTTGAATAGGAGTATATATATTATAACCATTAAATATCTATATAACTATGATAAAGTAAAATACCAAAATGTCAAACTTTCAATAAAAATATGTATAAATTCCAATATTCTGAATCATATGAATAAATTATACCAAATAATTTAAGGCTATGGTAAAATATATAAAATGGTCATTATATTCTAGTGGGAGGTTGTTGGATTGGAAATAGATGAAATGCTTTCAAAGATAAAGCTAAATATAAAGGAAAAGGAAAGGCTTGGGATTAGCCTAAAGAGCATGGAGGAAGAGTTAAGAGCTGCAGAGGAGAGAAAAAAACAATTTAAAAATCAATTGATTAAGGAAGAAAAGGATGTTAAAAGGCTTGAAGGAATATCTCTTGCAAATCTTATACATAGTCTTAAGGGAGATAAGGATGATAAGCTTTATGAAGAAAGAAGAGAAGCTATTGCAGCAAAGGTAAAGTATGATGAAATAAATGGAGAAATAAAGAGACTAAAAGAAGAAATAGAAGGGATAAAGAGCAGAATATTTGGGCTTGGAAACCTTCAAGAAAAATATCTACAGCTAATTGATGAGAAGGAGAAAATTATAAAGTCGGGAAATTACATTCAAAATGACGAACTTGAAGGTCTCATTGATGAGGGGGTAAATTTAAAGAATAAAGAGCGTGAGATTAACGAAGCAATTGCTGCTGGAGAGAAACTCCTATATTCCCTTAATGGTGTACGTGATATTTTAGATTCTGCAAGAAACTGGGGAATATATGACATGATGGGTGGAGGATTTATTTCTACAATGGTTAAGCATTCAAAAATAGATGAAGCTCAAGATGAGATACAAAAAGCATGCTATCTAGCAAAAAGGTTCTATAAAGAGATTAGTGATGTAGGCCAAATAGTTAATATAAGCATAAATATAGACTCGTTTTTAACATTTGCTGACTATTTTTTCGATGGAATATTTGCTGATATGGCGGTTCAATCAAGAATAAATGATGCAATAGATCAAGTTAATAATAATATCATGAAGTTAAATAGGATATTAAACGGTCTTGAAAGAGAACTTAAAGCAAATGAAAATAAAATCAAGGACATTGACAGGAGAAGAATGGATATTATTGAGAGAGCAAAAATATGATGTAATACTAAATATTAGGGAGGGTGTTTGATGAGACTATTCGGTGATTACTTTTGGGGCTTTCTGCTTATAAGTATAGGGGCAATTCTTTTACTAAAGTATCTTTTCAATTTAAATATACCGATGTTTAGAACTGTTGTTGGATTAGTGCTTATCTATAGTGGAATTATGGTTATGCTTGGTGGATATTCTATCAGAAACAAATCTGATATGATATTTGATAGTGGAAGAATAAAGGGCAGCACATGGCAAAGAGAGTACAATATGATCTTTAGTGGAGGGGTTGTTGATTTAACAGGGCTTCCTCCTCTTGAAAGAAAAACTAAGGTTGAGGTAAATTCAATATTTGCAGGTGGTACACTGGTTATAGATAAGGATGTTCCAGTGGTTATAAAGGCATCAGCAGTATTCGGTCAAACAATAACTCCTGAAGGCAACAGTATACATTTTGGGGATAATGTATATACAAGGGGGAATGTAAACGGGGATGTGCCTTATCTTGAAATAGAGGCGAATGCAGTATTTGGACAGCTTAATATTGTTGAAAAATAGGAGCCGAAGGGCTCCTTTGTATTCTTTGAAGAATTATGCCTCTGTGGTATATTATATACAAAGCGGTAAGGATGAGAGGTAGTTGCTATGGAAAATAAGAAAGTCTTCAGAATATCCGTAAGAGAGCTTGTGGAGCAGGTGCTTCGTTCTGGGGATATCGATTCAGGGTATGCAGGAGTAGCTAAAGCACTTGAAGGGACTAGAGTTCATAAATCAATACAAAAATCCCGAAAAGAAGGCTATTCAGCTGAAGTTCCTGTGTCCTATGATTATGAGGATGAAAATTTGATACTTAAAATAGATGGAAGAATAGATGGAGTTTTTGAAAGGGTTGATGGTGTAACAATAGAAGAGATTAAAACAACATCGACACCCTTGGAGTATGTTGATGAGGATTTTAATGAGGTACACTGGGCCCAGGCAAAGTTTTACGGATATATATATGGAAACGAGAATGGGCTAGATAATATAGAAATACAGCTTACATATTTTAATAGAGAAGAAAAAGATACTAAAATCCTGCCAAAGAATTTTACCATCGATGAACTGAAAGATTTCTTTTTTGAAACTGTTGAAAAATATCTAAAATGGGCTAGATGGATTGTTCAATGGGAGTTAATCAGGGATAAATCCATAGTGGATATGGCATTCCCATTTGATAGCTATAGAAAGGGACAAAGAGAGATGGCAGTTGCTGTCTATAAAACCATTGCTGCAGAGAAAAAGCTTTTTGCTAGAGCTCCAACAGGTACAGGAAAAACAATGGGTGTTTTATTCCCTGCAATAAAGGCTATGGGAGAGAAAAAGGTATCAAGGATGTTCTATTTAACTTCAAGAACAACCATAGGGGCAGCGGCATTAAAGGCAATTGAGGTATTAAGAGAAAGAAATTTAAGAATAAAAAACATATCGTTGACTGCCAAGGAAAAGATTTGCCTTAGTCCCGGCTCAAGATGCTGTGGAGAGGAATGCCCATATGCAGCAGGATATTATGACCATATTAATTCAGCTCTTGATGATATATTAGAGAGGGATGATATAACCTCCGATGTAGTATTAGAGTATGCAAAGAAGCATTCTGTATGTCCCTTTGAATTCTCTCTTGACATATCTTTGTTCTGTGATTGTATAATATGTGACTACAACTATCTGTTTGATCCAAGGGTTTATTTAAAGAGATTTTTTATGACTAGAGGGGATTATACATTCTTAGTTGATGAAGCTCATAATCTTGTGGATAGGGGAAGAGACATGTTTTCTGCATCCCTAAACAAGAGGAATTTTTTAGATTTGAAAAAGCTTTTTAAGGGTAAAAATAAGTCTCTATATAAAGCAGCAGATGAGATTAATACCCATTTCATTTCTATTAGAAAGAAATGCGAAGAGGAGAGCAGTGGATATATTGTTAATAAAGAGACCCCAGATGAACTCGTTTTGATGCTTAAAGAATTTGCAGATGCATGTGAGGGGTATTTTGAGATTGAAAGAAATCGTGAAATGATGGAGAAGGTTAGAGATATATATTTTGATGTGCTTAATTTCATAAGGACTTCAGAGTCATATCACGATGGATATATAACCTTTGTAATTAAGAGGGGAAATGATGTTGAAGTAAAATTGTTCTGTCTTGATCCGGCTAAAAATCTGGAGGAGGGCTTTAAAAGAGGAAAATCAGCAATTTTATTCTCAGCTACTCTAAACCCAATAGACTATTTTTATGATTTGCTTGGAGGCTGTGAAGGGGATTATAAAACAAGAATACCTTCCCCATTTCCACCAGAAAAACTTCTTGTTGTATTAGGAGATAGAATTTCTACAAAATATAAGGATAGGGAAGCTACCTATGGAGAAATAGTAGAAATGATATACTCAATGGCATCTTCAAAAATAGCAAACTATATGGTGTATTTTCCGTCCTATGATTATATGAACAAAGTAATGGATGGATTTAAGGTAAAATATCCTGAAGTAGATACAGTCTGCCAAAAGCCTGATATGACAGAGGAAGAAAGAAAAGAGTTTTTAGACAAGTTTTCTGTGGATAATGTTAACACACTTGTAGGTTATGCAGTTATGGGAGGAATATTTGGTGAAGGAATAGACCTTGTTGGAGAAAGACTTTCTGGTGTTGCAATAGTTGGTGTAGGGCTTCCTCAGATATGCCTTGAGAGGGATTTGATTAAGGATTATTATAACAATAAAAACAACAGGGGCTTTGAGTATTCATATGTATATCCAGGTATGAACAGAGTACTTCAGGCTGCAGGAAGAGTTATACGTACTGAAAATGATAGAGGAGTAGTATTGCTGATAGATGAAAGGTTTTCACATAACCTTTATAATAGGCTTCTTCCTGATGAATGGAAGTTTATAAAAAAGGTTAAAACTCCACAGAAGTTAAAAGAGAACCTATTGAGTTTTTGGAATATGTGTTAGATGGTAAGGTGACAGGTTCTTGAGTTATGAGTTATTTAAGTAAAGCTATTCTTTGCCGCTATACCTTACAAATAAGTCATCACTCAAGTGCTTGTTACCTTTTGTCACTTCCTGTTATCAAGGCATTTACAAAATATTGGTTTAATATTTTTATATTTAATCATTGACCATAAAATCTCAAGAGAGTATGATAATAGTTGAGGTTACAATTTAGAATTTCTGGATTGTATATAATTATTAATAATAGTGTTAGGTGAGGCTCCTGAAAAGATACATGCTGCTGCCCGGAAAGGTCGAGAGACTCCAACGGGTTAACAGGAATAATCGTTTAAGGTATTTCTAATGCAGCTGAAATATAAAGCTAGAGAGTATATATTTCAAAGCTTTTCAGTGCTAAAGCTCAACGCAGAGTTTATAACTTTTTGGCGTTGAGCTGAAAAGTTTTTTTATATGGAGGTGGTATAAATGGATTCCGGACCTGTCGCGAATAGTTTTTATTTACAATTGAATAATATAGTTGAGGAAGAAAACATTTATACTACTCGTATGCCTTGGATAAATGATTCTACACTTTTCATCTCTAAACATATATGTGAATCATATTCCTTGATTTATTAATCAGCACTACATGTAGAATCTTTAGTGCGATTAGTATAGTGGTTCTTCCTTGGACGTAATTGAGGAGGGACATTATGCCTTATGATTTCGATAGAGATGATTTGATAAAATTTTTATTAAATGCTACTAAAGAGGAGATAAACGAGGTTATTGAGGACATACATCCAGAGGACATACTTGATGCTATAAGGGAGTTTGAAGGAGATAAGCTGCTTTTATTAAACAAGCTTCCTGAGGATATAGTAGCTGGAGTTATAGATCAAGCTGAGGATGATGAAAAATATGAACTACTTGCTCTTTTCCCAGAAACAAAGCAGGGGAAAATAGTAAATGAAATGTCTTCTGATGAGCTTGTTGATTTGCTTGAAACCGTATCCCCGGATGAAGCTGATAGAATCCTTGTTAAGATAGATAAGGAGGATGTAGACGAGGTAAGGGAGCTTATGGCATATGAGCCTGATACTGCTGGTGGTATCATGGCCACAGAGTTCATATCCATAAAGGAAACCATGACCATAGGCGAAACCTTAAGCTATCTACAAAAGGAAGCTCCAGATGCAGAAACGGCATATTATATTTATGTGCTTGATGATGAAGAAAAATTAAAGGGAGTAGTTTCCCTTAGAGACATAGTTATTAGCAATTTTGATGTTAAGATACTTGATATAATGAATGAAAAAGTTACAAGTGTTCCTGTTGATATGGATCAAGAGGAGGTTGGGCATTTATTTGAAAAGTATGGATTTCTGACAATGCCTGTTGTGGATGATAATGATGTAATGCGTGGAATTGTTACTGTTGATGACATAATGGAGATATTAAGAGAGGAAAATACAGAGGATATATACAGGCTTGCAGGTATTCAAGAAGGAGAGAAGGTTACAGGAACTCTTGCAGAATCTGTAAAGAAAAGACTACCATGGCTCTTTGTAAACCTTTTAACTGCAATACTGGCATCTCTTACAGTAAGCCTTTTTGAAGGAACGATACAAAAGGTTGTTGCACTGGCAGCATTTATGCCAATAGTTGCAGGAATGGGTGGAAATACAGGAACTCAAACGCTTACAATAATAGTTAGATCTATTGCACTTGGTGAGCTTACCTTTGAAAATGCCAAAAAGGTTCTTTTCAAGGAGATTGGAGCGGGAGTGACAATGGGAGTTTCAATAGGTATAGCTGTTGCACTTCTCGGATTTGTATGGGAAGGTAATCCTGTATTTGGGTTGGTAATAGGTCTTGCCATGCTCCTTAATATGACAGCAGCGACCTTTGCAGGCTTCATGGTTCCATTGGTCCTTAAAAAGCTAAATGTTGACCCTGCACTGGCTTCAGCGGTATTTGTTACCACAGTAACAGATGTTTGCGGATTCTTCTTTTTCTTAGGATTAGCAACAGTATTTATTGAATATCTAATATAAAGAAATGGTGGTTTATTCTAAACCACCATTTTTTACGTTATTAAGTATTGGAGTTGCTTCTCCAACTGAATATATTGTAAGCCTGTGTAATGGACGAGTCATTGATACATAAAGAAGTTTTACATCCAATTCGTTTTCCTCGTATACTTCCTTTGCGGCATTTGCTATTATGACTTCGTCAAATTCAAGTCCCTTCGATAGATAGGATGGAACAACTACAACTCCACCCTTGTATTCCTTTTCATTTCCTGAAAGCAGGGTTACAGGTTTATTGCTTCCCTTTAGCAGAGATTTCATTTTGCTGCATTCATCCATTGTCTTGCATATCACTGCAAAGGATTTAAAGCCATCCTCATCAAGTGTTGAGATTCTTTCCTTTATTTCACCGGCAATGGCCTTTAATGATTCCATTTCTATAACTCTAACCCCTTTTCCATGCCTTATAACTGGCTTTGATACTGGGAGTCTTGAGTCATTAAGATGCTTTATTACAGAGTTTGCTGCTTCCATTATTTCAACAGTTGTTCTGTAGCACTGCTCGAGCTTTAAGGTTGAGCTTTCGTTTTCTTCAAATACATATTTGGAAACATCATCCCAATCCTTAATACCTCTATAGGAATGTATACCCTGGCAGAGGTCTCCAAGTATTGTAAAGGAACTGTCCTTTATTATCTTCTTTAATACATAAAGCTGAAAAACGCTGAAGTCCTGGGCTTCATCGATTACAGCATGCCTTACGCTTGTTCTTTCATCAACTCCGTATATTAGATACTTCAAGTAAACAAGGGGAGCTAAATCTTCATGCTCTATATAACCTGATTTAAATATATCAAGTGAATAATCTATTAAAAAGTCCGCAGTATCGTTATCCACAAAGCTGCTGGATATCTTTCTAAATAATTCCCTGTCCTCCAAAAGATTTGTGTAGTACTTAAATGGTGGAAGGGGTGTTATCTTTGATATATATTGTTTAATTGCAAGCCTTGCAAGATTTCCTATATTTGCAATTGCATCATTTTTATAATCGATCAGTTGAACAATAAGCTTGTGTCTTTCATCATTATCCTCCATTGAAAGCTTAAGGTTCTTTACCCTTCTGTCACAATCAAGCTGAAGCCTTTCTGTCATTGATTCTCTCCTGAGCTTTACCCTCCCTGCAAGATTTTTTTTCATTTCGCCTATTCTTTTCATCATTGGAAGGGATTTGTATTCCTCAAAAAACAAATGCTTTAGTTCATCATAGGTAAAAAGTGTAAAGCTTCCTACCTTGAAATCTTCATGGGGTATAAAATCCTTTTCAATCAATTTCATATAGGAATCAAGCAGGGCTTTAAAGTCCATTGAGGATTTAAATTCTGATGCTTTTCTTGTAAGCAGTATTTTTCTTTCACCCTCTGCTGTATCCTTTGGACCAATGAGTATTGAAAGCTTATGATAGGCTTCCTTTATCTTAAACCTTGCCCCTAAAAGTTCCATGGCAAATTCCTCAAAGGTTGTCTGCTTAACTCTTTCAACGCCAAGCTCTGGTAAAACTTCTGATATATAGCTTAAAAAGAATCTTGTTGGAGCTATAATCATGAAGTTTTCTGGTTTAAAGGATTTTTCATAGGTATATATAAGGTATGCAATTCTGTGCAGGGCTATTGTTGTCTTTCCACTTCCGGCAGCTCCCTGTACTATAAGAGGATGCCACATATTAGCTCTTATTATTTGATTCTGCTCAACCTGGATTGATGAAACTATGTCCTTAAGTCGGTTTTCTGCATTTGCTCCAAGAAAACCTTGTAAAAATTCATCATTTGTGGTTATGTCAATATCAAATACGTTTTCGAGTTTTCCATTTTCTATGAAATACTGTCTCTTTAAACTGATAATACCATCTATCTTACCTTCTGGACATACATAACTGGCTTCTCCAAGCCTGCTTTCATAATACAGGTTTGAAATAGGAGCTCTCCAGTCCACGATTATTAGTTCATGGTTATGTTCCTCATTCATAAGGGACATTTTACCAATATAGAGTTTTTCCTTTTCTAAGGCACCTTTTTCAGCAAAATCAACCCTTGCAAAGTAGGGCTTTGATAGTGATTTTTCAATATTTAGTAATTGTTGGGATACTCCACTTTGAAGTGTTGTGTTTATTGTAAGTTCAATGTACTGCTGGCTGTTATCAGAACTAAAATGCTTTATTCCTGATTCTACTTCCTTGTCCAATCTCTTTTTTTCCTTAGAAATATGCTCTTGATATTTTTTAAGAAAATTAAGAGTGAAGTCCAGCCTGTTAAGTTCTTCCGTAAGATCTGGATGATTTGGCATACTCAAATAAGCCACCTCCTTTTATATAATAGGCGGCCTTGAAAATAACAGTGAACGAACGTATTTTTATTATAACAATAAAGTTTCATTTTAACAATCACATCTATCATTTATATTCAAGCTTATTTTTAATTTGTAATTTGAGAAAAAGTAAGAACTTATTAATAAATTGTAATGAAAAGCAAATCATATTATAGCATTATGCATGGAATTATATATAAACATGACTATTAGTGAAATAAATTGTTGTACCTGTGTCCCCAAAATATTAAATAAATATAATGCGTCAAATAGTAACAAAATATTACATGAAAAGCATTGAATGTAATTGGTGGTAATATTATTATGAAAATATATTGAATATCATTAAAAGTCTAATAATAGGAGGAAGTATAAAAAATGAAAATAAATAAATATCTATTGTGAATTTAGGCTACAATTATATAGCTATAAAAAGGACAAGCATAACTAGCCACTTGTTTTTATCGATATTTAATATTGTAAATATATTTTATAAATATGAAAGTAGGAAGGTAAAAAATGCTTGATATAGAAATTTCCAATCTTACAAAAGAATATATTACATTTGATAAAGATTCAGGCTTCATGGGAAGTATTAAGAGTCTTTTCCATAGAAAAAGGATAATAAAACAGGCAATTACGAATTTTGATTTTTGTGCAGAACGTGGTGAATGTATAGGAATTATAGGACCTAATGGAGCTGGTAAAACAACATTAATAAAATTAGCAACAGGAATCATTAGCCCAACATCAGGGAATATCAAAGTCATGGGATTCAAACCCTATGAATTGAAAAAAGAGTTTAAACAAAAAATTGCACTTGTAGCGGGCCAAAAAAGTCAATTGTTTTTTGATTTATCAGCAGAGGATTCTTTTCTTCTATTTCAACAGATGTATGAAATAGAAAAAAAGGAATTTATAAAAACTGTAGATGATCTATCAAATATATTAAACGTTAAAGATATATTAAACAGGCCTGTAAGGAATTTATCGTTAGGAGAAAGAATGAAGATGGAGCTTATAGCAGCCTTGTTGCACAATCCACCTATACTTTTTCTAGATGAACCTACTATTGGGCTAGATTGTATAAGTCAGCGAAATTTAAGAAGCTATCTTAAAGAAATCAATCATAAAAAAGGTACTACTATCATTTTAACAAGTCACTATATGGAGGATGTAAAGGATCTTTGTAATCGTTGTATTGTCATAAATTCAGGAAGAAAAATAAATGATGAAAATATAGACTCACTTTTAAAAAGATATAACTCTAAAAAAATTATTACTATTTATTTGCGTGAAAACAACAGGTTTCCACAACTAATCGATGGATGTGAGGTTATAGAAAAGAAACCCCATAAGGTAGTGTTTGCTGTTCAGCAACTACAATCGGAGAAAATTGGCAAAATTATAATGAACCGAGATGATATTATAGATATTTTGATAGAAGATGAGGATATCGCAAGCATCATAGAAAGAGTTTATAATCAAGCGATTATCTGAAAGGAAAGTGGGAACAATGGCTAAATATTTCAAAATGTTTACTACTTCTTTGAAAATACATATGACATATAGAATGAATATTCTCTTTAACTTTTTATCTATGTTTACAAAAATAATATTTGCTTATGTCCTTTGGGGAGCAGTATTCAAATCAAAGCATATGGTAGCAGGGTATACATTTAACACAATGATTTTATATTATATAATCAGTTCAGCAATTACACAATTTGATCAAACATCCATGATTACTAATAAAATGAGTGAGGAAGTTCAAAACGGACAGTTTTCCAAATACCTCCTATTTCCTATTAATATTAAAGAATATTATTTTTTATATTCTTTAGGTGGTACTGTATTCTTTGGAGTATTTTCAATAGTATGTATATTTATTTTTGGTTTAATCTTTCAGAAAAACTTATTTTATAATATAGAAATATCAAGGCTAGGATTGTCATTTGTTATTGTTCTGCTAGGTTTGCTTTTTATGAAAGAAATAAATTATGCAATAGGAATTTTGTCAATAAAATATATAGACGTTACAGTTTTTGTATTAATAAAAGACAATATAATAATGCTAATTACAGGAGGATTAATACCACTTTCCTTTTTTTCAAAAAATGTAGTCAGGGTGATGAAGTTTTTCCCATTCTACTTTTTAAATTATTATCCTACTGAATTAGTTATAACCGGAGATACAAAGGATGTAAAAATAGCAATATTTGTATTGGTAGCTTGGACTGCGACTGCGAAGATAGCAAATAAAGTAATGATGACAAGAATACGCAAAAAATATGAAGGTGTTGGATTGTAAATGAAAAAGAATTTTAAATTGATTGGATTATTAATTAAAATAAAACTTATGAAGCAGATGATGTACCGGGAATCCTTTTTAGGTTCGTTTCTGGTAAATATTTCACTTTTTATTACTCAGATTCTCCTCTTTAATACTATATATAGCCAATTTGATAGTATTGCAGGATGGACAAGATATCAAATGATGTTTTTTATTGGTACGTATACATTGATTAACTCTATAAGTATGATGTTATACTATTTTGGTATTATGTCTGTCCCTCAACTAGTAAGGAACGGTAAATTAGATTTATTTATAATTAGACCGTGTAACTCTTTATTATATGTTTCTTTCAGTAGTTTTGATCTTGGATCGATTCCTATGGTATTAGTCAGTTTAATAATTTTATTTTACTCAGCATCAAAACAAAATCTTAGTGTTGAATTTTTTAATATAATGTTGTATATAGTCACAATAGTTTTAATGACAGTTCTTTATTATGACTTATTGGTTCTTGTACGTTGTGTTTCTTTCTATACAATTGATATTTCTGGATTGGAAAGGATAGAATGGTCATTTACTGAATTAACTATGAAAATACCTGGAACTATTTTTAAAGGATTTTTGAAAATAGTGTTATGTATACTTTTGCCATATGGGATAGTAGCAACAATTCCAAGTTATTTGTTTTTTAATAGTTTTAATTGGAGGGTTATTTTATATTCTTTCCTGATTACAAATATTTTTACATGGATTACTTTTAAGGTATGGAATTTTTCAATTCGACATTATAGAAGTGCAAGTAGTTAACTTTTATAACAGTATATATAAGTGTTTTTCATTCATACATAATTTTCCATATTATGAAATTGATAGTGGGAGAAATTATCAATAATTCATTATTCATTATATTGATAATCTTGATTTAGTGTACATTATTATTTATTTACATTTTAATAATTATTATTTAAATACCTATCATATAAGGTGTCGTGAATTATGTAAATACATATCAATTTTAGGTTCATGGTGCTGGAGATGGGGTATTATGGGAGGAGGTGATATTATGGATGAACTTAATCAGGCATATGCTACTCCTCAAATTGATGACCTAGATGAAATGTCATTGGCTACAGCTTGGACTACAGTAGAGTAATTATCTCAAGTGGGAGGAGCATGCATGTTTTTCATTCTCGCTCCTCCCGATTAAGAAAGGATAATGTTGTATGAGTGTACTTTTGGTCAATGCAAAGTTGAAAAATATTGCTACCGAACTTTATCCCCCACTGGGAATAGGATATTTAGCTTCAGTATTACGCAATGAAAACATTAGTGTTTCTATTCTTGATATGGCAATAGATATGGTCACTGATATTGATAATATTATTAGCAAATATGAAATTATTGGGATATACTTTAACACAGCTAATTATTCAGAAGCATTAAGTATTGCAAGAAAAGCAAAAAAGCTAGGTAAAATGACAATTTTAGGAGGACCACATGCTTCATTTAATGCAGAGGAATGTATGCTGCATAGAGAAGTGGATTATATTTTGGTTGGGGAAGGAGAAAAATGTTTTTTAAATCTTGTAAAAAAATTGCTTTATAAACAACCAGTAGATAATGTACCTTCATTGGTTTATCGCAAAAATGAAAAAATTATTTTTAATAAGATGGAATCTTTGATTGATGACCTAGATTCGATTCCATTTCCGGCAAGGGATTTGATACCAATGACTGCATATAGAAGTCATACTAATGACACAAGCATTATAGCTTCCCGTGGGTGTCCTTATAGTTGCAAATTTTGTGCTGGAACATTAATGGGCAGGCACATGTATAGAAAAAGAAATGAGAAATTTGTTATACAAGAGATAATTGAGATTGTTTCAAAATATGGATTTGAAAGAATAACATTTTTTGATGATATTTTTACAGCAGATAGAAATTATGTTTTAAATATATGCGAACAATTAAAAAAGGAACAGTTAGGAATTAAATTTTCATGTCAAACAAGAGTAAATTACATTGACAATGAATTGCTTAAAAATATGAGAGAAGCAGGGTTTGATAAGATATTTTTTGGAGTTGAAAGTGGAAATCAAAATATATTAAATATGTATGATAAAAAAATTAAACTTAGTAATGTTGAGCAAGCAGTTGAACAATGTAAAAAGAATAATATTAGGCCGTTTCTTAGTTTTATTATTGGGTTACCAGAAGATACCAAGGAAACAATAATAGATTCCATTAATTTTGCAATCAAACTTCAGGTGAATGATGTTTGGTTTCAACCGTTTACACCATTTCCTGGGACTATTGCATTTAAGGAAGCGTTGGAAAATGGATTAATAAATAAAAGAGATTTTATTGAAAATGAGAATTATAACCTGAGAACTGTAGTAACAGGTACTAAATATCTGTCTATTGAAGAAGTTAGACAGCTGTATATAGAAGCAATACTATCAGTATATAATGGAGAATTAAAATGATAGATTTTGAATATTGTATCCAAAAAGCTATTGAGTGGTTAAAAGAAAATATTAGAAATGATGGCATAGGTCTTGAGGCAGATTGGATAGTATCAAAGCAACTATATAAAGAGCAATTTACAAAATCAACTGCTTATTCTAAAAGAATAGATTATATAAAAAAAAATACCTTTTCAAACTGTATCCCTAATAAATATGGTGGTAGTTGTGGCTCAGTAATTTATACATCTGAAGCTGCAAGAATTTTTAGGAATACTGAGATGGGGGCACGATATTTGGAATGGGTAAAAGATCAGCAATTTGATAATGGTAGTTGGGAAGAAGCGATTACCCAGTTTCTACCAAAGAATAAAACATGGTATCACCACAATACAAAACATTATTGGATTACTGCTACTGTAATATTAAATATATTTGGAGAAAGAGATAAATGCGAAAGCAATATATTAAAGGGATATAAATTTTTGTTAAAAAAAATTGATGCAATTATAATGTATTCAAAAAATATTGATAAAAAGTTTCTTATATCATATATGATTTATCAAAATATTGATATTTGGTCTTTAGCACATCTTTTACGTGTGTTATATCTTCAAGTTGATAAATATACGAATGAAATACAAGAAATAAAGAATATTTTACTTAATATACATGATGAAGATGAGATATGGTCTAATAACCTTGATGCAACTCAAAATGTGTGCAGTGTATTATTGGATTATGCAAGTTACGAATGTAAAACAAAAATTGATAATTTAATAATAGTTTTATTAAAAAGGCAGCATATAACTGGAGGATGGGGGTACAATGAAAGATTCGATGATATTACATTAACAGCATATATTACTGCTCTTTTAGTAAAATATTTTGGGTATCAAAATGAATAAAAATATTAATACTATCCGGAAGGAAGTAAAGAAAGTAATAGTTTCAAAAAAATACAATTTAAGTTTTTTCATAAAATCACAAAATGTTCTACCTCAATTCATTGCATACTGTAATATGAAAGACATTATAAGTTATGACGGAATTATATTTGTACCCAAACATCAAGTTTTTGAAAATAATAAAGGGCTATATTTAATTGTTGAAGGTGTGATCTATCAAAATCGCGATGCAAAAAAATGGTTTGAAGATAGTGGGGTACAGGAAGAATATTACTTTGAAAAGCTTGCTGAAAGCTTGACTTATTTACTATTACAAATATCAAAAATTAGAAATGTTAATAAGGATATTATACTTCAAAATGAAATGAATGACATTTTTAATAACTTCCCCAATGGTGTAAATGTAAAGTATTACAAAAAATATTTTCAATTTACTTGCGGTGAAATTTATATTTCTTTTAATAAAACACAATATTTAGTACCAAGGGATTTATATAATAATATTTTAGTTGGTTATCCATGGAGCATGAAAAACTATATAAAAATATGTACACCACTTTCAATAATAGATTTTGGAGAAACATATAAATTTTGTAGCCTTTCAGAAATAATCGCTGAAATACTTGTAATATGGAAACATCATTCAAATATTGATATAAATAAAAAATGGATTTTTGTACGTTCATTTGTTGATAAATTGAAGTCTAGCGAAATTTGGAATCAGAGAGAAATCGAATTTTTCCTAGCAATATGGGAAATAAGGGACTTAATGTGGAGGGGAGATAAGGATGAAAATGAAATTCTAAAGGTTTGTAAGCTTGTAAAAAAAATATTTTATTCCGAAGGCATGTCACAAAAAGAAATAGAAAATTATTATGAATATTAGGGGATGAAAGGGAATGTATGTTATTGGTATTGGAGGATCTGACCATGATTTTTCATGTGCATTATGTAAGGATGGCCGAATAATAGTTGCAGTTGAAGAAGAGAGGATAACTAGAAAAAAGCATGGAATTGGTATAGTAGAGACGTTAGAAATTGGTAAATCAGTGGATTATTGCCTTAAGTATGGCCAGATAGGAAGAAATGACATTAGCATGGTTGTAAGTAATGATATTTTAAATGCAGCACCTCTTTTCGGATTTAAACAATTCCTCAGTATTAACCATCACTTAGCCCATGCAGCAAGTTCATACTTTGCATCTGGTTTTGTAGATAGTGCTATTTTAGTTGTAGATGCAGCAGGTAGTGTTTCCTCAGAGGGAGTTGAGACAGCTACTCTAGCTGTAGGGCATAAAAATAATATTGAAGTTCTATTTAAAATCTATGGAACTGTAAACCAAGAAAATGGTTACATATGTAATTCAATTGGACAACTCTATACCATCGTAACAGAAGGTATAGGATTTCATATACTTCAGGAAGGTAAGACTATGGGATTAGCTCCTTATGGGACTATGAAATACTATGATTATCTTAAAAATATTGTCAAGCTCAACCCTGATGGTAAATATACAATTTCTCATTTAGATTTAGTTGATTGTAGTTTGTTTATAAAATCAGAACAAAAAAAATCAACATTATCAAGTGAAGATTTGTTCCAAGTGCGAGCAGATTTCGCTAGGGCTGTTCAGGAAGTTACAAATGATACGGTATTGCACATGGCAGGTTTCCTTAGAAAATCTACAACTCAAAACAATTTATGCTATTCTGGAGGGGTTGCTTTAAATAGTGTTACAAATGGAAAAATAGCTGACCAACATTGGTTCAATGATTACTTTGTTCAGCCAGGTTCAGGTGACTCAGGAACAGCAATTGGTTCAGCATTATGGGGTTACTATTGCTGTTCGAATGAAGGTAAAAATGATATTTCAAGATATCCCATAGGTAATTCCTTCTTAGGTAGAGAATATAATTCAGAGGATATAAAGACTGCTTTAGATGAATTAATTGATAAAAAAAATGTAACTGTAAAACATTCAGATAATATTACAGAAGATATTTCTAAAATATTATCAAAAGGTTTTCCAATCTGTGTTTATAATGGGAAATCTGAATTTGGACCAAGAGCTCTTGGCAATAGAAGTATACTTTGTTCGGCTACGGAAAGTAAAGCTAAAGATATGCTTAATGATATAAAGAGACGTGAAAGATTTAGACCATTTGCTCCAGCAGTGTTGTATGATAAACAGCAAGAATATTTTAATGCAGACTTTATTTCTCCTTATATGCTATTTGTTTTTGATGTAAGAGATGATAAAGCTAATATTATACCTGCAGTTACCCATGTAGATCAAACAGCAAGAATTCAAAGTGTGACAAGTGAAAATGCACCATATCTAAATAAAATTTTATGTGAATATTATAAAATCACAAGAGTCCCAGTTCTAATTAATACGTCTTTTAATATTGGTTACGAGCCAATAGTAGAGACTCCGCTTGATGCAATTAAAAGTTTTTTAAAATCAGAAATTGCTTATTTAGCTTTAGATGATTACCTAATTATTAAAGATGAAAATATAGAATTATCATAATAATATAAAATACCGTTTTAATGTTTAAATGAAAGGAATGTGAATTGTGATGAAAATAGTAAAAAATGAAGCGGTAATTTCCCGAAAGGAAGATAATGGAGAGGCATTTTTATTCAATACACATAATGGACAGTTTAAACGATTAAATAACACTGGAGCAATAATCTGGGAAAATTGCGATGGTCTATCATACAAAAATATTGTAGACATTTTGAAGAAAAAGTATCCGGATATGGATGATTCAAGAATAGAGTCCGATGTAGATATGTTCATTAATGAGTTGAATAAAAGGGGACTTATATCAATAACTGAGTAAAGTAATATAATAAGCAAACAAAATTGTTGAATAAAGGAGAACAATGAATATGAGAGTTATGTTTATACAACCACCAATGCCAAGCTATGGTGTTTGTACTCGGGGAACCTATCCATCGCTAGGCCAGATTTTGATTGCATCATATTTAGATGAAAAAACAGAAACTATTCTGATAGATGGATTGGCACATCCAGAAGATGTTAAGGAGAATGAACTGAAAAGAAGGATAATTGATTATAAACCAGATATTGTAGGAATTAGAGTAATGTTTATAAATTATTATTATGCTATGCAAATCGCAAAAATAGTAAAATATAGTTCACCAAATACTATTGTTTCTATTGGAGGCCCCCATGCTACATTACTTGGGAAAGAGATTTTAGAAGAAAACAGTTATGTAGATGTACTTATTAAGGGTGAAGGAGAATTAAGCTTTAAGGCACTGTGTAATGAAGCATCAGTAGGATCTTCTAATTATCATAATATAAAAGGAATTATTTTTCGTGATGGAGTCAATATCATTGAGACAAATCAGTCTTCATATGCTGTGTTAGGAGATAAGATGCCAAGGTATGATTTGCTTGATATGGATTTTTATAAAAAAATAAATTTAATGACAATTGAAGGTAAACGAGGGTGTGCTAATTCCTGTATCTTTTGCGGATTCCCCCAAATACAGGGAAATGTTATGCGATTTAAGCCTGTAAAAAAAGTAGTTGATGAACTTAAATATGTTCATACAAAATATGGCATAACAAAATTTGAATTTGTTGAACCTAATTTTACAATTAACAAAAGGTGGGTGGAAACACTATGTTCTGAACTAGTTGAAGAGAATATGAATATCTCTTTTGTTTGCAGAACTTATGTGGAACTGGTTGACCCTGATATACTTCGACATATGAAAGAGGCAGGATGTGTTCAGATTTTTTATGGAATTGAGTCAGGTTCCCAAAAGATTCTTAATGAATACAAAAGGCCTGCTAAGGTTATTGATAGTGTAAATGCGGTTAGGTGGACAAAAGAAGTAGGAATTAAAACAAGTGTAAATTATGTTATCGGTGCACCAAGTGAAACTGAAGACACAGTTGATGAAACAATTAACTTGGCAAAGCAAATAAAAGCTGATGAAGCTGATGTCTCTATTCTTGCTCCTTTTCCAAATACGGAGTATTACAACCATGAAGGGATAAAATTGATTGATAATAAATGGTATAAAAAGTTGGAATATGTTTCAAGGTTTCCATGGTTTGTTGCTTTAGAAACTAAATATTTAAGTTCAAAAGACTTGCAATATCTTTGGCTTAAAGCAGTTAGAATAATTGAGGGAAAGTAGGCATAGTAAATGGAACAAAATAAGATTTGGAGTGATGGTCCTTTTTTCGTGTATTGGAATATAACAAAAAAATGTAATTTTAATTGTGAGCACTGCCATGCTGTATCCTCTGATGGGAATGAATTAGATTTTGCTCAATGTAAATCTGTAATAGATAAAATGCTTGATGCACGTGTGCAGCAGGTGATAATCGCTGGAGGAGAGCCACTTCTTAAAGAAAAGATTTTTGAATTGCTTAATATTATCTACTCAGCAGGGATGAGATATTCGTTAATGACAAATGGCTATTATGTTAATTACACTGTTGCAAAACGGCTAAAAGAGCTTGGAGTAGGTGAAATACAATTTAGTCTTGATTCGTATTCTAGGGAAGTACATGATACATTCAGAAAATATAATGGAAGTTTTGATCATGTTATTAATGCTATTAAACTTTGTGGTGATAATCAAATAACGGTAGGAGTAAATACAGTACTTATCCCGGAAAACATCAGAAATATCGAAAAACTCGGTGATTTATTAAATTCATTAGGAGTAGATAGTTGGAGAGTCACTATTAATATCCCAAAAGGCAAAGGTAAAGCTGATTATAATAAGCTCTGTATCAATTCTGAAATACTTTTAGAAAAATTGCAAAACCTTAAAGCAAAGTATAAAAATTTTATCATTGATGATCCTTTATGTGTGAAGTTTTGGGGAATTGATAATAGTATAGCAAAACAATGTGGTGCAGGTAAAATTCATTGTGCAATTGAAGCTAATGGAGATATAAAACCATGTGTCTTTTTTGATAGATCGTATGGAAATATTATGTATACAGATTTACTAACAATTTGGAGATCAGAGGGAATGGAAAAAATAAGGCAAACAAGCCCGCTATATAAAGTTTGTAGCGTATGTATAAATGCTTACAAGTGTAAAGGTGGCTGTCGAGTATTTAAAAATTTTTATGAGGAAAATAGATTGCCAAATATATTTTGCTTTGCGGAAGAATTAAGATAGCAAATATAAAGAAGCAATAGTTTTGAGGAGAATATGTTATGGGGTAAATTGTAAAGAAATAGAAGAATACTTTGAGGAAAGCAGTAATGAATTTCAGGAATTCTCTGATGAAAAGCAAGTAATGCAATCTTATCGTATTGAAAAGGGAGTGTATGTCACAGCTTTTTATGAAGGAAAAATCGGAACAGCGTACCAAAGTGGATTTAATAAAAATCAACTAGAGATGACATTACATGATGCGATGCAGAATGCTGAATATTTTGGGAAAAGGGGGACATATTCTCTTAGTAAACAGTGCTGTAATGAAAGCAACTTTAAAACATTAAGTAAAGTTTATAATGATAGAGAGTTTGATTTTTCAAGATTTAAAGAAATTTTAGCACAGTATGACATTGCAAAAATAAAGAGGTTAAAGGTCCGAAAATGTACAAGTAATGTAAAAATAAAAAATACAGCAGGATTTAATTGTGGGTATAATAGCCAGTACATTTATTTAATCTTTCAATTTGAATTAAGTTCAGCAATGTTTCATTCTTGTTCCATAGTGGGACATGATGTATCGGATTTATTTAAGAACTTATATAATAATCTATCACTAAAATTTAAAAAAGCAATTACTAGTCAAGGTTTCATAAACCGCTGTGGAGAATTTCCAGTTCTATTGAGCTGTAATGCATTAGCAACTATTATTTCCTTTTTCTCAAATATATTTATTGGAAGAAATGCATCAGTAAGAATTGATTTATTGAATAAGTTAAAGAACACTCATGGGATTATTACAATCACAGATAAAGGAAACATTAATTCAGGATTTGCTTCTGCACCTTTTGATTGTGAAGCAAGAAACACCCAAAATACAATCATAGTAAAGGATGGAAGGTTATCAGGTTTTTTTTGGGATGCCTTAGATGAAGAAAAAGGAATTCATGTATCAACAGGAAATAAAATGAAAGATTCATATAAAGGTCGATCATACATTGCACCGACCAATCTTATAATAAATGGTGGCAAACATGATGTTAATAATTTAATAACCAGCATATCTGAGGGATTCTATATTGATAAAATTGGATACATACCGGGTAGCATTGACAATATTATGGGCAATTTTTCATTTTATGCAGATGGATATTATATTGAGAAAGGGAAATTGAAATATTACATTCCAAGACTTACATTATCGGGAAATATAAAAAATATATTTTCAGATATCATAGCATTGTCATCTTATAAAGAATGGATTGTTTCAAAATGTGTAGTGGAGGCTCCTGCGGCTTTAGTAAATAGTATGAAAATATCATGGTGAACTCTGTTACTATAAACTGCTAACTTTTGTTTAAAGGGAACAATTGATATTAACTGTTTTGGAATCTGTTTCAAAAAATATGAATTGGGCAGGTGAATAGTTTGGTTCTTTGCAATGATTTTCTACAAAAGTATATGCGAAATGAATATTCAATAAAAATTAAAATAAAGGGTGGAATTATAGAAGATTTTGAGGAAGGTCAATCAGGTGGAACTTGCTGTAGTAATGATATTTTAAAAAATGAACAGAAATGTTCATGCTCAAGAATTAGAAGAACTGCTGAAGATATTGTTGGGCTATCTAAAAAAAAAGAACTGGTAGATAATCTTATTAAAATGTCTCTAATGTTTCAAAAATTATATGGATATGAAATCAGCTATTATTGTGGTTTCCATTCTAGTAAAATTGAGATATTTAATAAATCAGGTGAAGAGCATTATGAAACAGTTCGCTCTTATACAGATTTAGCAATTGTGGTATATGATAGTACTCGAGGATTAAAAAGTAATAGTATCTTCCCAACTATTATATCTAATGATGAAATATATAATTATTTTTGTGAAAAAGAAAAAGCAATGATAAATCATGCTTTAGCAGATTATCAAATGATAGATCATGGTATTTATGACGTTGTGTTAGCGCCTGGATGGAATGGGATTGTTTTTCATGAAGCATGTGGTCACTGTCTTGAGGGGGATAATATTTCAAATAATATATCTGTTTTTAAAAGAGGGGATTTAAACACAAGCGTTTCTGTACCTTTATTAAACTTTGTTGACGATCCTAATGCAAATTATGGAGGGTATATGGAGATAGATGATGAAGGAACTAAAACAGGAATAACAAAACTTATTGTTTCTGGTGAACTAAAATCATTTTTGACAGATAAAAAAAACGCTGCAATTTTAGGTGGCATCAGTACAGGAAATGGGAGGAAAGAAGATTATTACTCTGCTGTCCTTCCTAGAATGACCAATACATATGTATTACCGGGCCCCAACTCCCCAGATGAAATAATTGCTAATGTTAAAAATGGAATTTACATTAGCAAAATTGAAGGAGGAAATGTTAATATTAATACAGGAGACTTTTCATTTATTGTATCAGAGGGAAATAAAATTGAGAATGGGAAGCTGAAACAAAATATCAAAAATATTATGATATCTGATAATAATAAAAGATTTTTAAAAAATATTACTGGAATTGCTAATGATTTAAAAATTGAATCGGGGTTTTGTAAAAAGGAAGGACAGATAGTACCGGTTGGTTGTGGACAACCTACAATAGCAATAAAGGAAATGTTTGTAGGCGGATATGGTACATTATTATAAAAAACATAAATATTAATAAGATAGACCTATTTTTAATTTATAGTCTAAGGATAATATGTCATAGCAGTTGTGACAGGCTTTTGAGTTTTGAATTATTTAATTTAAAGTATCTATAAATAATTTTGCTATCATAATAACTCAAAACTCAAGTGCTTGTTACAATTAATACGGCACATAATCACTAAGCAAAAGGTTAGGGATTATTTATTTCAATCTCAAGTGCAGTGCAGGATGGCGAGGTGATGCCGTAGCTTGGGAGGATGGAGTGGATCATGTCCATGTTTGTTAGAAGCATGGATATGATGTGGGATTTGGCGTTTTGCTTTATATATTCCAAATCAAACTCCATAAGCTTATCCCCGGCTTTAACTGGTTGATTTTCATAAACAAGATAGTTAAAGCCCTGACCCTTTAAATGAAGGGTGTCTACACCTATGTGAATAAGTATTTCAATGCCTTCCTTGGAAAGAATTCCAATTCCATGTTTTGTTGGGAAGAGGCTTGCCACCTGTCCATCAACTGGAGAATATATAACTCCATTATCAGGATCAAAGGCTATGCCATCTCCAAGAATTTTAGAGCTGAATACCTCATCGGGAACAGATGAAATATCCAGAGACTTCCCATAAACAGGAGAATTAATATGGAGCTTTGTAAATTCCATAATAAATTTCCTCCAAAAACAGTTGATTTATTTTATATCCTTAAGGCATACTGCAGCAGCTTCGTCAACGATTACAGTTACATCTGGATGAAGTTGAAGTATTGAAGCTGGTACTTCAGGTGTTATGCCGCCATATAAAGCCTTAGCAAGTATCTCAGCCTTGCTTGAGCCGTTTGCTAATAGAATAATTTTCTTAGCGTGCATTATTGTCTTTATACCCATGCTTACTGCACATTTTGGTACATCGTCTATTGTTTTAAAGAACCTTGAGTTAGCTTCTATTGTTTCGTCATCAAGCTTAACTAAATGGGTTGTTGCTTCAAACTTTAAATCAGGTTCGTTAAAACCAATGTGACCATTGTTTCCAATGCCCAGTATCTGAAGATCCATTCCTCCGGAATTTTTAATTGTTTCTTCATATTCAGAGCATTCTTTATCAATATCTTTTGCCATTCCATTTGGAACATGGACATTTTCCTTCTTTATATTTATATGATTGAAAAGATTGTTGGACATATAATAGTGGTAACTGTTGGTATCTTCTTCAGGAAGACCAACATATTCATCAAGGTTAAAGGTTTTAACCTGACTAAAATCCAACTCAACTTCTTTGTGCATTTTAATTAGTTGGTTGTACATAGAAAGAGGTGTACTTCCTGTTGCAAGTCCAAGTATGCTTTGTGGATTTAGAAATACTTGACCAGCCACGATGTTTGCTGCTTTTTTACCCATGTCTTCATAATTCTTTGCAATAATAATTCTCATTACATATCTCCTCCAAACATTTTAATTCCATTGATGTATGTAGAAATTATATTAAATTTATCATCAAAAATTGTAAAATCAGAATCCTTGCCTACCTCTATACTTCCCTTTCTGTCCTCAACACCTATAAACTTTGCAGGGTTTAGGCTGGCCATATTAACAGCTTCAAAGATGTTAATGCCTGTGTTTTTCATGAAGTTCTTTACTGCAAGATTCATTGTTAATACACTTCCTGCAATTGTTCCATCAGATAGTCGTGCTTCCTTGCCTCTAACATATACAAGCTGTCCTCCAAGATCATACTCTCCATCACTTAAAAGACATGCCCTCATTGCATCAGTTATCAGTATTATTTTATTGTTTCCCTTCATATTAAAAAGTATCTGCTGAGCAGAAGGATGAACATGTATGTTATCTGCAATTATTTCACAGCTAACATCCTTTAACATTGCAGCACCAACAACACCTGGGTTTCTGTGATTGAGTGGAGTCATAGCATTAAAGGTATGGGTTGTATGGCTTGCACCAGCATCTATAGCTCTGCAGGCTTCGTCAAAGGAGGCGTTACTGTGGCCTATTGAAACTTTTATATCATTTTTACAGCACTCTTTAATAAAATCTATGCTTCCTTCAACTTCAGGAGCGATTGTTACAATCTTAATTATATCGGAAAATGGTCTAATTCTTTCAAAATCAGGGGCTATAATATATTTTTCATTTTGAGCACCCTTATATTTTTGGCAAATAAATGGACCTTCAAGATGACATCCAAGTATATTTGCATATTTAGTAGATTTTTTTGCTGCTTTTATTCTTTCAAGAGTTTTTTCTATATGTTGAAATTCCATTGTCATCGTTGTTGGAAGAAATGAGGTAACACCTGTTTTAACAAGGCTTTTGGAAATTTCAAATATAGTGTTATCGTCATCGTCCATCGTATCATGGCCACTGCATCCATGAATATGAACATCAATAAAACCAGGAGACAGGAAGTTTCCACCGCAATCTATGGATTCTATATTAGAATCCAAATCCTTATCGTCTATTATGGAAATTATAGTTTTTTCAAAAACAACTGCCTTATTCTCTAAAACTCCATTTTTAGTTATTAGCTTTACATTTTTAAAAGCCTTCATTTTCAACACCTCTATAAAAGTTTTTTAATATAAGTTACAATTGGATCTGCAGTAGGTCCAATAATTATATGAATTTCCTTTTCACTTATTTTTATAATACCAAGAGATCCGTTTTCCTTAAGTTTTTTTTCGTCTATGTTATCAGTGGATTTTAAAACAAGCCTTATACGTGTTATACAGGCTTCTATTTCCTCAAGGTTTTCTTTACATCCTACTGCTTTAAGTATATTAAAAGCCTTTTCCTTAAGAAATTCGGGATTTATTTTTGATAACATCAATACATTCCCCTTTTCTAAATATTGATATTTCTATATTATGTAATTTGAATAACAAAAAAAGCCAAAAGGGATAACCCTTCCAGCTATTGCCCATATAGGTAGCACGCCGAAGCATTAAATAATATCATCTATATATATCGCATAAATGATTTTTAAAATCATTTATGCGATATATTTTCCGAAATTCATATAACGCAATAAATACCTTAATGTAAAATCTTTATTGCGTTATATATTATGTTGCATAAAATGTTTGCAACTCATACAACAATAATTATAATTTTTAGACGATTCAATTGTCAAGGTTATATATGTTTCACATAAATGATTCTACATTGCTCAACCCTAAACATTTATGCGAAATCATATTCCTTGATTCATTAATCGCACAATACCCAATGTAAAATCTTTAGTGCTATTAATATAGTTCACCATCAGATGTAAATTTAAGCCTTTCAATATGCATAGTTATATAGCCGATTTCTTCTTTAGAAACCATTATACCAGTTTGTTCTGATATCAGTACTGCAATTTTTTCTGCTATTGCAAAGGAAGACTTATAGGTGCTCATTATTGCTGGAAGGAGGTCATTTTTTACTTCCTTGTTTTTCTGTGCTCTTTCAAGGGCAAACCTTATATGTGACACAAATCTGGCATAATCTATTGATTTTTTAGGTATTTCTATATTTAATTCATCCTCAACAAGCTCAATTGCTGAGCTGCATATATATGCGTACTTAATGGTTTTTGAAAAATTACCTTTATTAATTGCTGAATGAATATGGAGAGCTATAAATGCTACCTCATCATCTGGAATTGAAATCCCTGTGGATTTCTCCAGCATTTTTACAGCCTTCTCAGCTACATACATTTCCCTTGGATAGAGTGTTTCAACCTCAACTATGAATGGGTTTTGTATCTTATCCCTTTCTTTAATTCTATATAAGGTAAAGGCAATGTGATCAATGAGCCTCAAATGTATCTCGTCATCGATTGGTTCGTTTATTTCAGAACTAATCATGTATATTACTTCTTCACATATTCCAATCAAGTTATCATCAATTCTTGTTATAAGCTGTTTGAATTTATTAGTTGTTTCACCCTGTTGAAGTATAAATACCTTATCAACATGTGTACTGCTGTCTAAAATATCACCTGTTTTTTTCCCAAAACCAATACCCTTTTTAATAAGAATTCTTTCCTTGTCATGCTGTTTTGCAAGAACTACGTTATTGTTAAAAATTTTCTGTATTTCATAGTTTTCAGGCTGCATTTCACCACATCCTTTAATTAAGCTTGCCTGCTATATGTTTCGTATAAATGATACTAAATTGCTTGACCCTAAACATTTATGGGGAATCATATTCCTTGATTCATTAATCGCACAACATTCAATGTAAAATCTTTAGTGTGATTAATATAGATTATAACGCTACATTATATAATACAATATTTTTTCAGAGTTAATCAAGGATAATAAAAAAATGGTAAAAAAATTATACAATTTAAAATCTGAATGTATTGAAAAATCAAACTAAATAGTTTAGAATATATAGAGAAAGCAAATTTTATAAGATTTAGGTGTGTTACTGATAAAATCAGGCATAAACCATAATCCTCACGTGGGAGATTTAGGTTTATGCTTTTTTTGTATTGTTTTTATAGTAATGCCACAAAATATAGACAGCATTGAAATGCTAATAAACATATTAATCACCGGTGTACCAATATTATAAAATCTGGGGGTATAAAAATGATAAAAGGCATACCTGCTTCATCAGGAATTACAATGGGAAAGGCACTTGCAATAAAGAAAGCTGATATCGTAATAGAGAAAAAGACGGTTAGCAGCGTAGAGTCTGAAAAGAACAGGTTTCTTGATTCTATAAGGGAAGCAAAGGAACAGGTTGAAAGAATAAGAATCAATACAGAGAAAAAAATAGGTAAGGAAAAGGCAGAAATATTCGGAGCTCATCTTATGATGCTTGAAGATACTGAGTTGATAGGTGCAGTTTCCACCAAAATAGAAGAAGGCGTGAATGCAGAATATGCAGTAAAGGAAACTATAGAAATGTTTTCTGCTATTTTCGAACAGATGGAAAATGAATATATGAGGGAAAGAGCAGCCGATGTAAAGGATATTGGAAACAGACTTATAAACGTACTTCTAGGTATAAGTGATAATTCCCTCGCAGCTATAGATGGAGAATGTATAATAGTTACAAAGGATCTTACACCATCAGATACAGCACAAATGGATACTCAAAAGGTTTTAGGCTTTGTTACTGATATGGGAGGAAGAACTTCACATTCTGCTATTATGGCAAGAACACTGGAAATCCCAGCTGTAGTAGGAACAAAGGATGCAACTTCAAATATAAACAATGGTGATTATATAATAGTAGATGGAAATGAAGGATTAGTTATAGTAAACCCTGATAAAGTTACTATTGAAAAATATGAAGCTACAAGACAGAAGGAATTAAAGGCAAAGCAGGAACTAAGCATATATGTAAATGCTGAATCAAAGACCCTTGATGGAAGAAGGGTAGAGGTAGCAGCAAACATAGGACGTCCAGGAGACCTAGAAGGAGTTATAAGAAATGGAGCAGAGGGCGTAGGATTGTTTAGAACTGAATTTCTATACATGGATAGAGACAATTTTCCTTCAGAAGAAGAACAGTTTGAAGCATATAAGGAAGTACTTGAAAGAATGCAGGGTAAACCTGTTATTATAAGAACCCTTGATATAGGTGGAGATAAAAAGCTTACCTATCTTCCAATAGGGGATGAAATGAATCCGTTCCTTGGATATAGAGCAATTAGAATATGCCTTGATAGAAAGGATATATTCAAGACACAGCTTAGAGCTCTTTATAGAGCATCAATATATGGTAACCTTAAAATAATGTTTCCTATGATATCAAACCTTAAGGAAATATTTGCTGCAAAACAGGTTATTGCTGAAATAAAAGAGGAATTGGATAGGGATAAATTAGAATACAGTGACAGTGTAAAGGTTGGAATAATGATTGAAATACCTTCAGCAGCTGTTATGTCTGATATATTAGCAAAGCATGTAGATTTCTTCAGTATAGGTACTAACGATTTAATACAGTACACAACTGCTGTTGATAGAATGAATGAAAAGATAGCTCATCTATATGATCCATTTAATACCTCTGTATTAAGGCTTATAAAAACCGTTATAGATAATGGTCATAAGTCAGGAATAGAAGTAGGTATGTGTGGAGAGATGGCTGGAGACCCAACATTGGTTCCAATTCTACTTGGATTTGGTCTTGATGAATTCAGTATGAGTGCTTCATCAATGCTTAATGCAAGAAAGATTATAAATAATATGAACTATGAAAAAGCAAAGAATGCTGCACAGGAAGTACTTTCAATGGAGACTTCCGATGAAATAAAGGAATATGCTAATAGTGCTTTTCAAGAATAAAGCAGCACATAAAAAATTCTAGGAGGAATTAGGATGAAAGAAGCAAAAATAGTTATTAAAAATGAAACAGGACTTCACGCAAGACCAGCTGCAACTGTAGTAAGTGAAGCATCAAAGTTCAAGAGTAACATAACTGTAAAAAAGGGAGAAAAAGAAATAAACCTAAAGAGCCTTTTAGGACTTTTAAGCCTTGGAGTTTGTAAGAATGAAGAAATAGTAGTTAAAGCTGATGGACAGGATGAGGAAGAAGCTGTAGCAAAGATTAAGAGCATTATAGAAAATCTTCAAGACTAATTTTAAATCATGATATGTAAATCCTGGGAGCTTTGCTCTCAGGATTTGTTCATATATACATATAGTTTTGTATTTCGAAATTTTAACCTATACTACCCAGCATCTAGGTAATGTATAATAATAGGTGTTCAACATTAGAAGGGTAGGGGGTAATATGATGGGGCAACAGGCATGTTTTGATGAAAAGGTAACTAAACATAATATTAGAGTGAACATCATAAATGGTATGATGGCTGCGGTAGCAGCAAATCTTGTCACGCCATATTTTCCGACTCTTGCCAAAAGGCTTGGAGCAGGTGACTTTCATCAAGGACTTCTCACATCTTTACCTGCTGCAATAACTATTTTCACATTGATACCAGGAGCTATACTTATTGATAGCTTTAAAAATAAAAAAAAGATAACTGGTTCCATAATGTTTGCAAATAAAATATTTTACTTGCTGTTAGCTATGGTTCCATTTTTAAATGGAAAATTACAGCCTACTGTTTTTGTAGTACTAATTGGTTTAATGAACCTTCCAGGCTCCATTGGGGTTATGGGATTTCAATCAAGCATAGGCGATATTTTTGAGGGAGAGATCCTTGGAAATGCAATGGCACTTAGAAATAGGTATTCATCGATTATAGGAATGATAACTGCCTATCTTTCGGCTGAACTAATAACAAAGCTGCCTAAGACAGAGGGGCATACAATAATTCTTTATCAGATTTTTTTAGTCATTACATTCTTAATAGGTCTTGGAGAGGTTATATCCTATTTTAGGTTTAGAGGAGTTAAAGGAAGTAGTAGTGAGGGTGAGATAAAGCTTTTAGAGACTGTAAAGGCTACAATAAAAACAATTCCCGACCAGAAAAAATATATCATATTTACAATCTGTTCTCTTATTTTCTATTTTGGGTGGCAGATGGGCTGGCCGCTTTTTAATATGTATACCATGAATAATCTACAGGGAAATGAACAGTGGTTTGCCAGAATGGCTATAGCAAGCAGTGTTTCTTCCATACTTACATATACTCTATGGGCAAAATACGCAAATAAAAAGGGTAGTAACTTTGCACTGGCAATTGCAACGATCGGTATGTCTATAACACCGTTTTTATATGCGCTATCCAGAAATCTTGTGGAATTGGTAATCTTCAATATAATAATAGGAGTATCCGTTGCAGGAACTACACAGATACTTTTTAATATGCTTATAGAGGTTACTCCAACAGAGAATAGAACGATTTATATAGCTATATATAATACATTGATTAATTTCTCTGCAGTCATATCTCCTATAATTGGGGTAGCAATTGCAAATTCATTAAATATACACATAGCACTTTGTGTAACAGGAGTATTAAGATTTATTGGAAGTGCATCGTTTTTTATAAGCTATAGATACATTAAGAAAATGAAATAATAAAGTATAACTTAAAACCCCCTTCAAGCTTTGAACTTGGAGGGGGTTAAAACATCCTTATGCTGTTATATTATTAGCTGAATTTTTCTTTTTATTTGCTGAAGCAAGGAATATTGCAAGAAGTACAAGTGCAGCGCCTACGCCTATTGGATATGCAATGGCTCCTGCCATTTTTAATCCTTCTGGTGCAACGAGTATATATGTTATTGAAACTGCTGACATAAATGTTGCAGGTATTGTTGCTATCCAGTGGAACTGCTTTCTTATTGCAAGATACATTGCTGCAGCCCAGAGTACTATCATAGCTAGTGTCTGATTTGACCATGCGAAGTATCTCCATACTATATTAAAGTCAATCTTTGTGAGGATAAATCCTATAACAAACAGAGGCAAGCTTATCATCAATCTGTTCTTAATTGGTCCCTGCTTAAAGTTTAAGAAATCTGCTATTGTAAGTCTTGCACTTCTGAATGCAGTGTCACCTGATGTAACAGGACAGGCAACAACACCAAGTATAGCAAGGGCTCCACCTATTTTACCAAGTAATGTGTTTGAGATTGTACTTACAACCCATGCTGCACCACCATGAGAAGCCATTTGCTTTCCAAGTTCTCCAGTGCTTCCAAAGAATGCCATTGCTGCTGCAGCCCATATAAGAGCTACTATACCTTCAGCAATCATTGCACCGTAGAATATGCTTCTTCCCTGTGATTCCTTTGATATACATCTTGCCATCATTGGTGATTGTGTTGAGTGGAAACCGGAAATAGCACCACAGGCAATTGTAACGAACATCAAAGGCCAAATTGGAAGCTGCTTTGGATGAAGGTTTGCAAGTGTCAATTCAGGAATATGATATCCACCAAATATTATTCCGCCGCTAACTCCGATAGCCATTATTAGTAAGGCTATACCAAATAGAGGATATATCTTTCCAATAAGCTTGTCTATTGGAAGAAGAGTAGCAAGTACATAGTATATAAATATTACATATACCCAGAAAGTTTTGTCTAATGCGTCAGGTGTTAAGCCTGCAAGAAGTGCTGCAGGTCCAGTTATAAATACAACACCTACAAGTATTAAAACAATAATTGAGAAGCCTCTCATGAAGTTCTTTATACCTGAGCCTAAATACTTACCAACAACCTCTGGAATACTTGCTCCATCATGTCTTACAGAAAGCATTCCTGAGAAGTAGTCATGAACTCCTCCGGCAAATATTGAGCCTAAAACAATCCAGATAAATGCTGCTGGTCCCCAAAGAGCTCCTGAAATTGCACCGAATATAGGTCCAAGACCAGCGATGTTAAGAAATTGAATCATAAAAATCTTCCATGCAGGAAGTACAACATAGTCAACACCATCTTCAAGACGAATTGCAGGTGTTTTTATTTTGTCATCAGAACCGAATGCTTTTTCTACGATTTTGCCGTAGATGAAATAACCAAGTATAAGTGCTGCAATTGCTAATAAAAAGGTTATCATACTTTTCCCCCCTAATTGATTTTTTAAATCATTAATATAAGATAATTATAAAAAAAATGTGACATAAATAGTGGAGAAACGCATGAAAAAACAAAATAGCAACATTAACTGCATTTAAGGCGTATTAAAGAAAATAACAAGTCAATATTTTGGTCTATTTTGTGTCATACTTCGTCAATAAAAGCTCAAGTTAGCCCAACTAGCTTGAGCTTTCATTTCCTCGTCTGACGCAAAATATCCTTAAAATCTTTGACTTGTTATTTTCTTTAATACGCCTAAATACCCATTATTTGCTTAAATTCTGAGATGTTATTTCTGCTTACAGGTATATTTGCATCTATACCCTCAATTTTCAGCATATATGTGTTATTAAACCAAGGTATTATTTCAATTATTTTATTCAGATTAACAACAAATGAACGGTGGCATTTAAAAAAGCTGTCATGGGGAAGCTTTTTATAGAAGTCTGAAATGCTTGAAGTCATTCTATATTTATCTTTTGCAGTATATATAATGACTTCCCTTTCATTTGCTTCGCAATAGCATATGTCATAAATATTAACTACAACCATTTTATCACTTTTCCAAACAGCTATTTTGTTTGAGGTCAGGCTGCTTTTTTGAACATTCTCAAGCTTTCTAAGTGTAGAGATTATACGGCTTTCAGAATAGGGCTTCAATATATAATCGAAGGCTTCGATTTCGAAGGCATCTGCAGCATACTCTCTGTAGGCTGTGACAAATACAACTGTTGGCTTTGGGGTAAGATTGTTTATTATTTTAGCAAGTTGTATTCCATCAAGTTTGGGCATATTTATATCCAAAAATATTATGTCAGGTTTGTGTTCCTTTACATATTCAAGAGCTTCTATACAATCATCAAATTCCTCAGTAATTTTTATACTGCTAAAGTTTGTTATAAAGTAGGATAATTCCTTTCTTGCTGGGAATTCATCATCAACTATAATACAATTCATAATATCACCCCTCTATATTTTGAACAATGAAACTCATTTTTGTACCTTTGGCAAGACGTTCAATTTCTAGGCCTTTTCCATAAAGATACTTTATTCGGTTGTTTACATTTGCTAGACCGATTTTATTTTCCTTCATTTCGCCCTTATAAACCATATTTATTACTTCTTCAGTGATACCTATTCCATCATCCTCAACAGATATTATGATATTGTTATGGTCAATTCTTTTAACTGTAATTATTACAGTTCCCTGACCTTCCCCCTCCAGTATGCCATGTTTGATTGAGTTTTCAACTAAGGGCTGTATAACAAGAGAAGGTATTTTTATATCTATTTCATCATCTATATTGTATATAACATGCAGTTTTTCCCCAAACCTTGCTTTTTCTATTTCAACATAGGCATTAACCTGTTCAAGCTCACGGTGAATGTTTACCAGCTTCTCTCCGGCTTCAATATTATATCTTAGATAAGTGGAAAAGTTTATTATCAAGTCCCTTGCTTTGTTAGGATCTATTCTCATAAAGGATATAATTGTATTTAGTGCATTAAACAGAAAGTGTGGATTTATTTGTGCCTGAAGAGCTTTTATTTCTGCTTTTGCAGCGAACTCTTTTAATTTTCCTACTTTGCTTATTTCAAGCTGGGTGGAAATAATCTGCGATAGTCCAAGGGCAAGGTTTTGATTACTGAAGGATATGGCATCCTCTCTGGCATAGTATATTTTAAGAGTTCCTATTACTTCATCACCTTCAAGTAGTGGAGCTATAACTGCAGATTTTAGGGGACAGTCATGATTTTTGCAGTTGATTTGGGAAGGGTGGTTTATGCTTAGAATATTACCTTCCTTAATAACTTTTTCTGTAGCAGTTGTTAGCAATTTTCCACCAGTAACATGGTGATCCGATCCAAGACCAACATGAGCGAGTATTTTTTCTTTGTCAGTTATTGAAACAGCATCTGCTCCAATCGAATCCTTTATTATCGTACATATTTTCTGTAAAGAATCAGCATTTATTTCTCTGAAGTATGGGAGAGTTTTATTTGCTATTTCAAGCGCAAGCTTTGCCTGCTTTGCAGCTATCTCTTCTTTTTCATCAAATATATTCTGTATTATTATGATTAATATAGCTATACCAGCACCGTTAGTTAACCCCATTGGCAGATAAATGTTCTGAATAATAGAAACAGCTTGTGAAAATGGCTTTGATATAATAAGGATAAGTAGCATTTCAATACTTTCCATAAATATGCCGCCTAATAAACCATATAGCCACCTATTGTTTTTGTTAGATTTTTTATATATTAAAGCAGAAAAAACCCCGGAGGCTATTGTTGCTATTGTGCAGGGAACAGCTGTGAGCCTTCCAAAGCCAACAAAAAGTCTGTGTATACCTGCGATAAAACCTGCAGAAATTCCCACAACAGGACCGCACAATATTCCACCTGCCATAACTCCAATAAGTCTTGTGTTTGCAACAGCACCATTGATTTCTGTCCCTGCATATGTTCCAAGGACACCAAATGCACCAAAAATAAGTGATAAAATTATAAGTTCTCTTCTGTTAAATTTATCCTTTTGCATTGTTTTTCTAAATGTAGAAAGATTTGAAACTATAAATGCTATAAGTATTACATACCCCAGATTATTAGTAAGACTCTTCAACAATCCAATCATCCATATCACACCAATCCATTAATAATAACTTCCCTAAATATAAAATATTATATCAAAAAAACAAACACCAAGCACTTAAGTTATTAATATATCTCGATTCATAATAGGGATAATACATAAAAGTGCCAGGCAATGGCCTGGCACTTTTATGTATTATCCCTAATTATTCATAACTCAAGTTGTCAGTAATATGGACAAAAATTTTTAATCAACTTTTACTTCTATTTGTTGAATTCTGTCTTCGATTTCTTTTCTGTCTTCGAGATCGAATTTTGACAGTATCTTTTGGGTAATAAGTTCCATTATTTTTCCGCCTTCAACGAGCATTTCATCTGATGGAATGGAGGAACCGTGTTTAATTTCGGTATTTATAATTTTAACGCTCTCAAGCTTTGCTTTTATATCCTTATCTTCTATAAGACCCATTATTGTATCTATGTTCATTGCATATTGGTTTTTTAACTCTGGACGGAATTTATCGACGTATTTTCTCATTGTATATTGAAGATCCGCCATTTTATCTATAAAGTAGAAAATGGTTCTTTTACTTTGTGAATTGCCTTCCTTTTCATCGGAATTTCTGTATGGGTTTTTACCACTCATTTGATTTTTAACTCTTAATAAAACCTTATATAGAGATGAATCTCCCTCAATCATCATATCTATAATCTGTTCAACAACAGAAATGCTTTTACATTCTGGATCTACATTATCAAGATATTTATCAATATATTCAGGTCTATTCATATTCAAGGTTTTTAAGAATTTAAAAAGAACATCAGCTCTTCCCATGGTTATATCTTCAAATTTAACCTTTGATTCTGCTGAAATCCTATCATAAATAAAGGAAGCAAGCTCATAATGGCTTGAAAAATACCTTCCATTCTTTCTAACTCTCTGCTTAACAGCCTTCTGGAGCCTTTTGAGTGCAAGCTCACCAGCTAAAATAAGACCATTAAGCTCATCTAATATCTCATATTCATCTGTAGAAAGTTCTCCGTTTAATGGCTTGTACACTAGGTCGTGTTCAACCTCAGCCCATGCATGCATCAATACTGATGCAACCTGGATTTCTATCATAGCTTGACCATAGCTGGAATCATCAACATTTCTGTCTTGAGATTTTAGATATACCCTATAGTGTGTGGCATTGTATCCTGAGAATACCTTTTTGTACTCATTCTTTTTAGAATTGGCTTCATCAGTATACTTTTTTAACTGAGGGAACTCCTTTATTTCCTTTACATTAAACTTGGATTTTATAAATCTATCTATTTTGTTTATATCGTTTGGAAAGTATATTGCAACCCTAACTCCTGCAAGGTCTACAATGTCTTCATATATTTCATCTACAGTTGAGTATTTTTTCTTTTCATTTCTTTTTACAAGCTTATCCTTCAATCTATCAATTCTTTTAGCTCTATAGGTAACAATTGCTCTTATTCCTTCTCTTTCAAGCTCATATTCACATGTTTCTGCACATATCCTCGCAGCCTTTTCGTAAAAATCTATTTCTCTTATATATTGACTCAAAAATTGATCTATTATCTCCATCAACTAAACCCCCAAAACTAGTAAATTTAAAAGACAAAATTATAATTATTAACTACAATTGATATTATATCATGAGGTAGTAAATAGATTCTTATTTTAATATTAACTATTTGTTAATTAAAGCATAATGGGAACAATTGGTTCCTGAATGAAGCATCTCCAACCAACTTTTTATTGAAATAGAATCTTTTTTACTTTTATTAATTAGCATATATATCTGCCTTGAGGGTGGAATTGAATCTTTTATCTTTATTTGTATTAACTCTCCATTTTGAATTTCATTGATAACAGAGGATTTAGTAACGAATGCATAACCTAAACCTTCTTTTACAAAATCGATTACATATGAAATTTCATCAACAGAAAGCTTTAATAGAGGGCTATCTCCAAACAATATGCTTAGCCAATTAAAAAACTCTTCTCCTAAATCTACATAAAGTAATGGGAGCTGCGTTAGAGATTCATATGAAATTTCTGGTTCAACTATGATTTTATTTTTGGGGCTTGTTACCAGAATTATTTCGTCCTCTAAAAAATCAATAACTTCAAATTTACTTGATTTTGATTTTGTGTAAGCAAATCCAATATCTAATATGCCATCGCTTAGCAGCTTTATAATTTCTTCGGAATGATTCACTTTAAGTTTTACAGCAATATTTGGAAAGGTTGAAAAATATTTTTTTATTATTGGCGATATAATACTCTTATATATTGAATTTTCTAATCCTAAGGCTAATCTATCTTCATACATTTCTATAGATCTAGCTTTTATTATTCCATCTTTCTTTAGCATAAGAATTCTTTTGGCATATGGGAGAAAAGCCTCTCCAGACTTTGTGAGTTTTACATTCTTATTATTTCTTATAAATAACTCTTTTCCTATGTATTTTTCAAGCTCATTTATTCTATTTGAAATTGTTGATTGAACTAGATACTGCATCTCAGCGGTTTTAGTAAAATTCCCATTCTCTGCAAGAAGTACAAAAGTTTCGATGGATTCAATATTCATAGTTTCCTCCTCTATTATCGATTATATTGATTGATACAATTAATATAATTCGTTTTAAGAATTAAAAATCCTCTAGTATACTGTATATAAATTCAATGAAAATTGAAAATAAAGGGATTATAACAAAAAGTTTCTTATAAACTTTGCTAGAATCCTTATATCTTGGGGGGGAAAATAAATGAATAGGAAAATTACAAAAAAAATAAGAGTAGGAAGCATATATGTAGGCGGAGATTCAAAGATATCTGTACAGTCCATGACTAATACAGATACTAGAGATGTAGAAGCTACTGTGGATCAAATTCTTTGTTTGGAAGAGGCGGGGTGTGACATTATTAGATGTGCAGTGCCTGATATAGCAGCTGCAGAGGCTTTGAAGTACATAATAAAACAAATTCATGTTCCCTTAGTTGCAGATGTGCATTTTGATTATAAGCTAGCACTTAAAGCTATAGAAAATGGTGCTGCAGCAGTAAGAATAAATCCAGGCAATATTGGAAGTATAGATAGAATTAAAATGGTAGCTGATGCTGCAAAAAATAAAGGTATACCTATAAGAATTGGAGTGAATTCAGGATCTTTAGAAAAGGATATTCTTGAAAAGTATACAAGAGTTTGCCCGGAAGCATTGGTTGAAAGTGTTTTAAGACATGTAAGGATATTAGAGAATTTAAATTTTTATAATATAGCCATTTCTATAAAAACTTCTGATGTAATGCAAATGATAGAAAGTAACAGGCTGATTTCACAAAAAGTAAATTATCCTCTGCATATAGGCGTTACAGAAGCAGGAACCTTATGGAGTGGAACTATAAAATCCAGTGTGGGTATCGGAACTCTTCTATCGGAGGGAATTGGGGATACCTTAAGAGTTTCACTTACTGGAGATGTATTGGAGGAAGTTAGAGCGGGCCGTGAAATTCTTAAAGCTTTAGGTTATATAGAGGGGGGCATTAAGTTTATATCCTGTCCTACATGTGGTAGAACACAAATAAATCTTATAAAAATAGCTGAAGAGGTAGAAAAAAGACTGGCAAAGTGTGAAAAAAATATTAAGGTAGCTATAATGGGTTGTATAGTTAATGGACCAGGGGAGGCTAGAGAGGCAGATATAGGCATTGCAGGAGGCAAGGGAGAAGGTTTAATATTTAAAAAAGGCAAAGTAATAAAAAAGATTAAAGAAGAAAATTTAGTAGAAGAATTGGTAAAAGAAATTGAAAAACTATAAATGTAAGGAGATTTTTATATGATAGAGAAGTTTACTATACCTGGTGCTGGTGGAATAATTGAGAAAAATGAGAACGGAATAGATTACATTTTGATTCAGGAAAGATTCAAGGAAAATTTAAAAGCAGAAAATGGATTGATAGAAATTCCAGCAGGAAAAACAAGAGAATTTGAAAACATATATGAATGTTTAAAAAGAGAAATAAAAGAAGAGACAGGACTTGAAGTTTATGAGATTGAAGGGGAGAAGGATGCAGTAATCTATGAATCAAATGGATATAAGGTTCTTAATTATATCCCATTTACAAGTACACAAAATATAGAAGGTTATTATCCGATAATGGTACAAACCTTTATTTGTAAGGCAAAAGGGGAAGTTTTATCAACCACCAATGAAACTAGAAATTTAAGATGGGTTTCGGTAAGTGAACTAAAGGAACTACTAGATAAAAATGAAAAAGGATTTTATCCTATGCATGTTATTGCATTAAAAAGATATATAAAATTAAAGATGAAGTGTTGTTAATGAAGAAAATGTACAACAGTGTTAGTTGGAAGGTGATAAACGTTATGAAAAGAAAATTTATAAATGGATTGAATTGGGGATTTCTAGAGGCGTATTCATCTAAATGTATTTATATTGATGATATATTTAGAGGTTATATTTCATTGATTAGAGTTGATAAGGTAAAACAAAAGATTACAGTGGATTATGAGCAATCAGAGGTATGTTTAATAGATGATGGTTATAAATGTATAATGTTTTTACCAGATGATGAAAATTGGTGTGTTAGTGCAGTATATAATAAATCAAATGAAATAATTGAATGGTATTTCGATATGACAAAGGAGAATTCAATTGATGAACAAGGTAATCCATTTTATGATGATCTCTATTTAGATATCGCTGTTTCACTGGATTTTAAAATCGTAGTCCTTGATGAGGATGAGTTAATGGAAGCCCTTGAATTAAAAATTATAACAAAGTTAGATTGCGATATAGCTCATAATACTTGCGAGAAAATAATAAAAGAGATAATTCCGAATAAGGATTTTTTAATATCTTTTTTTAATAAATATTTAATTGATCTGGAATAGGTGAAATATATAAAAATAGACTATAAAAGAATAGAAGCTTTAGAGTGCTGATTGAGGTGATGAAAGTTACTTTGATCAGAATTTTTATAGCCACAGTAGGAATTGGTTTGATTTTCATTGCTTTAATGCTTATAGGTTTTGCAGTTGGGATTCAAGTTCCGGTTTTATAAAATAAATAATGATTATTCCAGTATGTGGTATAATGAATGTAATTTGTATTCTTAAAAAACACATCAATGATTAATTTTATTTTGTATGGAGGATAGTCCATGGGAACAAAATTTTCTAGTATCCATATAAGAGATGTCTCGCCTGATATACTGCAGAAGCTTTTGCTGAGTTATAAAGTTAAGACCATTTCTGAAGGTTGGACAACTATACTTCGGGAAGATTTTGAAATTGGTAAGGTTGACCAGGAAGCCCGCAGACTTTCAAAGAAAATTGATTCAGCTGTATTAGCAGTTGGATATTTTGATGATGACATATTGGTATTAAGCATTTTTCGAAATGGAAAAAATATAACAAGCCATGTATCAAGTGATGCCTATGGGTATACTGCCAAGATGGGAAAGGTTGATGCATTTGTAAATGAGCTAAAACTCGATAATGATGATGGGGAACTGCTTAAGTGGATTTTTAAATGTGAAGATTTAGGAAGGAAGGTCGAACTTCTTTCAGTGTTATTTGGCATACCTCTTTGGATAGATTCTTACACATTAAAAGAGCTTGGAGAGGAAAATTTTAAATATAGTTGTGATAAAAATACTGTTGTAGAATACATGAGAGAAGCTAAAGCTGATAGTAAAATAAAAAATTATACAAAGTTGAAGTTAATCTATGAAAAGGAAGGAATGCTTAACCAGGTATTGGATTCGACTTTATATAATGTTATTCTCCCGAGTGCTGAGAAGGATTATATTCTTGATGATTCATGTATTTTTGTACCTGGACCTGATGGTGCTCTTTTACCATTTTTAAAAAATAACTCAATTGGATTTGAATGTGATGAGTATTCAGGCTTTATTAATGAACATAAAAAGGTAATATTAAGCAATTCAATTAAAGTTAATGGTAAAAAAATAGAGGAAAAAAGACTATATTCTTTCAATAATAATGGTGAACTTACTGATAGTTATATTGTGCATGAAAAAGATATTTATCCGATTCGACTATTACCAGATGGTGATATAATTTATTCTAGCTATGGTCCAAACCAAATTATATATGATTATGATGCTAATGGGGATAAAAGATGGAAACTTGAGGTTGGATACTTACATGTTTCACCAATTATTCATGGTGAATATATATACCTACATAGAGAAAAAAGTTATAATGATAAGACAGAAATAGTTAAGATAAACCGTAGTGGTAATATTGAAGCAAGCTTTGAAACTAAAACACTGGGAGGATGTCATTGGGATAAATTCTTTTTTGATAAGTTCGGTAGAATGTTCTATTGTTATAGCATTGATGATAATGATTGTAGAATTACAAAACTGGTTTGTTTTAATAATAAACTTGAAATATTGAAGGAAATAGAGTTAAGTGATGCCAGTTTTGAAGCTGTAATGGATAATAAAGGAGAAAATTTATTCATAACAATATTTGAAAAAGAATTAATAAAGATAGATATTGCTAAAATGGAGATTTGTGTACATAAGAAATATAATGAAGAACTATCGCTAGTTTGTGTTAATCAAAGTGGCAATCTTATAATACAAAAGGGTGCAAGTACTATAGAACTATATACTGATAATTTAGAAATATTATCTCATCATAGATTAAAAGGTGGTATACTTGATTACTTTGCAAATACTGCAGGTAATTTATGTGTTGTTACAGGTAATATGTCAGCATGGGATGCAGGTAAAGAAAAAAGTATGATAAGAGTATATGAAATTAGCTAGTATTGGCTACGATATTATATTGGCAAAATTCATAAGGATGTTATTACCTATTAAAATAATGGTGATAACATCCTTTTGGGTATATTAATTGTTTTCGTCTAAATAAACTGAAAGAGAGGCTCCTATTCTTCCGTGATAATGACATTTATCTAATAGTTCATACTCTGGAAACCATACTAAGAGGACACATACAGGTGGATAACTAGGAGTTTCTTCTTTAATTTTAACAAATTTAAATACTTAATTTTTTATGTTGACAACGCTTACATACTGTTAGCCTTTTGCCATTATCCAGTAAAATTTCATATAGTAGTTTGATTCTTTTGGCATTACATATGGGGCATGTTCCTCTTCCTCTGGAAGGCAGGTTGATTAATCCTTTTCCTCTATATTTTTTTGACATTTTATCAGTCTCCTTCTATGTAATTATTTTCATTCTTTAAGTTTATAAATAATCTTTCTAATAGACTCACTACCTAAGCAAAATAGTTCGGATAATTCCTCAATACTAAAGCCATCTTTGTATTTCTTCAAAATTTCATTATTTCGAAAAGTAATTTCCTGCCGTGAGCCACTTTTTTTGCCCCAATTTACTCTCATATTTTCTAATTGGGGAACATAAATTCTCTCACCTTGAACATAGTTTTGAATCTCTCTTAAAAGTTCAGGAGGAAAAATATCCTTTGCATTTTTATAGTTCAATAAATTAGCCCCCCTTAGGTATTACCTCTCAAAAATCATGTCTGTCCAAAATTCAAAAGGAACAAAACCGACTTTCTCGCAAGCAGAAACTGCATCATAACAATCCCTGTTTAAATAGATGTAAATTGACTCATCTGGGTAAATCTTTGCTAACTGTGCTACTGTTTCACTTAAAAGGTATTCACCAATACTGCTGCAATTATATTCGGGGCATACTGTAAAATTATCTATCCATACTTTCCCTGAATCCTTTGATACAATGATACCAGAGATAACCTTGCCATTATTTGTTGTTATAAATCTTGAATTATTTATAGTAAAATCTTGCTTTAGCATATCCGAGAATTCCTCATAAGTACAATTTGTAAAGTAACGATAATTTTTGGTAGATTTATTTTTAAAGTAGAAATCAATAATATCGTTCAAAAGTTCAGTTGAATAATATGTTTTTGATAAGCCTTTACCTAGCTCGCCTAATTGGTTCACTGGAATATTCCCATCCCTTTTCATATACATCCTATATTTAGGTTCAAATCCGTTTCTAATAATCGTAGGGATTAGGTAATGTGAGAGTGTTGGAAAGTATTCAATTTCACCATATTCAAGTGATTGAATTATAAACCTTTTCGAATTATCCTCTGACAAAAACCATTCTTTAATATTAGGAATTGATTTTTCAATAATTTCAAATCGTTTATTCCAATTTGATGGGAGAATTAAAGTTGCTCGTAAAGTATCATCTCCCTCACTTAAATGATAAAGATGGTAAAGACAATATTCATCTCCAATGTAATCAATTAAGTAAATCCCTTTTTCGCTATATAATTTATATCTGTCAAAATCATGTAGGGGCATTTTTACAAATGGCAACATTGGAATAAAATTCGCTTTTGCATATTCAATTTTATCTGCATACTCGCTTATTGTATCTGAAGTTATTCTTTTTATAATTTTCATGTCAACCACCTCCGAAATATCTTTAGGGAATTTCTACATTTCTATTATTGCATATATTAAGTAGCGGAAAAAGGTAAAAAACAATTGCAATTATTTTGTACCTGACTATATTTTAGAGATAGTTTATGGGAATTTGATACCATAATATCGCTATAAGCAATTATCTAAAATGGTGTAGTAAGCTAAATTAGTAAAGAATAAGTAACAATAAAGGAGTTTGTAATTTTTTTCCGAATTTTTATATCATAAATATAAAAAGAAAGGAAAAGTATTATGAAAGATGAGAATGTTGGAAAAAATGATGCGATTTTTAAAAGTGAAATTGAAAAGGTAATTATTCAAATTTTTAAAGAGACACTTGGAGAGATTGAAATATCAATTAATGATAACATTTTTGAAATCGGTGTTGACTCTCTAACAGCTATAAGAATTATGACTGAATTAATAAATATGTTTGAATATGAATTCCATTTTAATTTCATGTTTGAAAATCAAACTATAAATGAGATGACAAATGCAATATTTAAAGATCTTATTGAAAGGAAAGCGTAAGAATGTTTCAAAATAAAGATTTTATTAGTTTAATTCCATTAATATCAGTTTTTTTAGTTGCTGTTTTGAGTTTGGTTTCGAATTTCTTAATAATTCGCTATAACCAAAAACAGAATATTTCTAATAAAATAATTGAGCAATATTTTAAGATAAGGGAGGATATATGCCAAAAGGTTAGCAGATTAGCAAATCTTAAAACATTAAGCGAACTAGGTGAAAATGAGTTGAAAGAGATAAATGATGAAATATCCCAACTATATTTTAAATATTATGATTTTTTACCAAAGGAAGTAATATATGAATTGATGTGCTTACATACTAATTTAACAGATAAAGGGAATAATTTATATAGAATAGATGGAAAAGGTTTAATGATTATAGAAGGAGAAAAGTTAGAAGCTTTTTTAGAAAGTGTTTCTTTTATAAATAACTCTAAATATTTTATATGTTATAAATTAAATAGTGAGGATAATTTAATTCGAAAAGCTACAGCTATAAATTTACAAGCAAGAAAGGTACTAATAACAATGAATACTTTTTTTTCCTTAGAAAACTTATTAAAATGGACAAAATACTTACGTAAATATTAATTGCAGGTAAGACGTTTAAAATAAAGAAAATCATGATCTATATATTTCGCATAAATGATTTTACATTTTTAAAAATCATTTATGCGAAATATTTTCCTAAATTCATATAACGCAATAAATACCTTAATGTGAAATCTTTATTGCGTTATACATAGCAGATATGACCCTTCTAAAAAATGACAGCCACTTGATTTTGGAGTTATAAGAATACTAGATGGTTGTCTTTGAGAGTTTAGGGAGCAGCAATGAGCTCCTTTTTATACTAAATATTTCAGTTTTTAATGAGTAACTTATTTAATTGCAATTATGCACCACTTATTTTCAACAACAGGAGGATATATAGGCAATGGAGCCTGCCCAATATAGTTTTTTTCTACAATTATATTAGAAGTTGAATATATAGAACTTCCAGTAGAATCTGTATAGTGAAACTTAATGGCGAATTTCCATGTGCCATCTTTCTGTTCTACTTTATTTATTATTTGATAATGGTCTATCCATGGACTGGAAACACCTGTTACCCAATCGAAGGATACAAAATCAGGTAGCATCTTCTTTTTTAAATCATCACACAATAATGCATATTGCAAAGCACCATTTCGGGACATTACTCCTTTAGCCCAATTATTAGCAACTTCTTCAGGTGTATCTAAAGCAAAGGCATTTTCAAGTAATTGTTCTTTTCGTTCTAATAACTGTTTCTTTTTATCAGCAATAATTATCATTTTATTTTTTTCATCCCATTGCACAGTAGCCCCTAATCCTTCTGCAACATCCTTAATAGATCCCACTGTTTTCCCTTCGGTTATTTGTATTGGAATACTTGGGGTTATTTCTTTGTCATTAACAATTAGCTTAATATGATTTACTGCAAAAGCTGTTTCTATAATAATAGTTGGAATTAATACGACAATACTAAAAAATACTAGCAACTTCTTTTTCATATTTAAGCACACCTCCTGTAAGGTTACACTTATAAGACATAAGAATTTAATCTATTTTGCACAATAGCTATCAATTGTATGTAGCTTTCCTTATACATTCAATGTTGATTTATAAGACAAGTTGTCATATAATGATTAGGATAAATATGGCAGGCATGCAATCTGCCTAGAAGGACTGGTTGTAATTTGGGAGGAGTGGACTAAGGATGAAAAAAATTAAAAGTACAATAATTATTGGTATAATTTGTGCTACAACATTAATGAGTGGTTGTAATCTATTTAAAAATGAACTAGGGAAAATGAAGGAAAAATTAAAAGGAAGAACCGCTATAGTACAAACCTATGATGAAGAAAGCAATATTATAGACCAAGTAAAAGGCAGATCCATAAGCATAAGCTCAGAAAATAAATTTGATATTAAAAATGAAGAAGGCGAAACTACTAAGAAATCTTCTGTTATTAGTTTGACTATAGGCGGAAAATCTATGGTTCATGTAGGAAGCAGCTTAATAATGTATGAAGATGGATTAACCAATGTATTTGATGAATATGCTAAAAGAGTCGATGTTAAAAATTTCGATAGGTCTGTACCATTCGTTAATAGAATGATAAATGATATGAGAAATATTACAACTGGAAAAAGCAAAGCAATATTAATAAGGTCTCAAAGTGGCAAGCCATTGGCAACCTTTGTAGGAGATGATGTTAGCTACTTTGCAACAGATATAGATAAATCTACTGGAATATTAATAGATGGTCAATATTTGTTCATATATCGATGTGACTATACTATATATGATATGGAATTATTGGATTAGCATATATCCTTTGGAGAAATTGATTTCGTGAGTTATAAATCCTAGATGAGCTTTTAAAATTGAAGACACCCCCCATGATTTTTTGAGAAATCATGGGGGGTAAAAATATCAAAGAGAAAAATTAGCACCTTCTATTTTAGTGTTTATAAAATTTATCAATATCTGCTATCAGTTTCTGACTGGTACTTTTCCCATAATGTTTTAAAAGGTCCTTCTTCTTTAATGAGTTTAGAAAAGTGTCCTTTTTGAACAATATGCCCGTTATCCATAACTATTATATTGTCAAACATATCAAGTATATGTAAACGGTGAACAGTGCAGATTACACAGCATTCTTTGTAATGCTGCAGTATTTTTTCCATTATTAATCTTTCATTAATTGCATCTACACTGCTGGTAACCTCATCTAGAAGTAGAATATCCTTTCCTTTAGAAAAAAATAATCCTCTTGTTAATGCAAGTCTTTGTTTTTCTCCTCCAGAGAGATTAACACCCTTTTCTCTTATATCAGTATTTAATCCATTTGGAAGTTTGGTTAAGACTTCATTCATTTGGGCTATATCTATTGCTGATTCAATTTCAGCATCATCAGCCTCTAATCCAAAGGTTATATTATAATTAATTGTGTTTTCAAAAATCTCTGGATCCTGTGAAACTAATACAGTTGATTTTGCAAAGGCTCCTAAACTTGAATAGTTCATTTCATCAGCTAAAACTTCAACATATTCTGGCTGATAAATGCCTCCAAGCACATTCAGCAAAGTACTTTTTCCAGAACCGCTAAGGCCTACTAAAGCTGTTTTGCTATGTTTCGCAAAATCTATATCAATTCCATCAAGAATATAATTCTCATTATCAAATTTAAACTTTAAATTTCCAATTGAAAGATTTTGCCAGGAACTTATGCTATCTTTGTATTCAAGTACTTCATTATGTAGTGATGATTGTATTATTATATCTACTGATTCAAGAGCAGCTTTTCTATGTAAAACTTCATAAAAGTTTGAAGTTATGCCGGAGAGTGCATCTTCCAGCTGCCTAGAATATGTTACTATCATGACTACATTTCCAGCCATTAGGTAAATATTTAGTCTTTTGCATGACCATATATAATATACAACTACTATTAATTCAGTAGCAATTGCACCAAAGCCAATTAAGAAACACCTTGGTTGATTTATCCTAAATTCATTCATGCATTCATCATAATAGCTGTTAAACTTTTTATCTAAATCTTTACCTGTTTGTTTTCCTAAACCAAGTGTTATAATTGTTTTAATATTGCATACAAAATCTGTTATTCTTGCTGAAAAAGCATGAAAGCAATCATTTTGTCTATCTAGAATTGGATGAATTGTCTTATTGATTTTAAATACTACTACTAAATTAATAGTAGTAAGTACAATACTTATTAATGCAATCTGCCAATTCAGCCTCATTAGAAGCACAATTGGTCCAACAGATAGAAACAGATTTTCAAGATAAGAATGCTGTGAAAATCCAAAATCCCTCAAGGCTTCTCCTGCAACTTTAATACGATTAACAATTTCACCTGAATGATGATCTATATGCCACTTCATAGGTAGATTATATATTTTCTTATACATATCCCTTACAAAGCGCTGCTGATTTTTTAGCGCTGATGTTATCTCGAAGTATCTAGCACTGTGATGAAAAATTTGAAATATAAAGAAGCCGGCAAGATAAACTCCGAGCCATTTTAGCACTGGCATAATATCGTTAGCACCATTCCTTTGAATAGCATTTATTGCCATACCAAAGGATAAAGGCTGAATAAGCTCTCCTGTGAATGAAATAATATGAAGTACATAACATACTGCTAATTTCCAACGATCCTTATTGGCATATTTCCATGTACTATAAAATAAATAAAGCATTTATATATCCCCCTATCATAATTCTTATACTAATATCAAAGAAACAAGCTTATATTGCTTATTTATACAAAGGTCTAAAAAGCTGTATATAAGTTTTCATATAAGAATTTTCATAGGAGGCGCTCTAGATAGTCTGAAAACATATCTTAGAGTATTATTTAAAGGTCAAATCTACAATTTATCAAATGCATTTTTCATCCTTGTTTTTCCTCCGATTCAAAATATTATTTTTCTCAATATTATCATTATATCTATGGTAATTCAAGCACAGATAATTCAAATAATTTCAATATTCCCTGATGCTCAATGAAATTGATATATAACTATGCTATTAATTTGAAAACAAAATTGGTATTCTTTATAATATAAATAATGGAGCATTAGTATTATAACAGTAATAGTGATTATTTATATAAAAGGGGTATAAATTTGTTTTATATTATTTTTGGCCTTCTTCTATGTTCACTTATAGTTGCTGTTCTTTTTCAAACTAAAGAAGATGAAAAATGGTTATGGTTAAAAATTATAGTAATTTACCTTTGTAATATTGTCTTATTTTATTTCCAAGCAATAAAAATACCAATACTGATTATTATCGCCTATTTTGTAATTAAGAAAAAATCAAAGTCAAACATAAGGATAAAATGGATGGCCCTTATATTCTCTTTAATTTCATTTATTGCAATAAACTATATAGTTCCGCAATCATCATTAAAGCAAGTATATAATTTTGGAAAACAAGTAGCTTTGGAGAACAGATTTAATAAGATTGATTCCTCTTGTTACTACCCAGAGGATGCTCCCATTCAAAGTAGAATAAGAAGATATAATAAAGATGATGTACAGGATAATGCCCATGTTATGTTCAATGTTTGGGTCTATGATTACAATAATATCGCTATAAAAGACTATGATTGGTTGTACTATGACAGCGATAATGAATTAGATATTTATTGGAGTGTAAATTATTACAAGGAAAAAGACTATTCTGAAGCCTATATTAGATTTAATAAAACAGGTCAAGAGTACTTAGGAATATTCAAAAAAGATAAAAATGGCAAGCAATATTTGGAATCTGTAGTAGAAGGTAAGTTGAGAATAGATGGACGTCCTAGATCTATTTTTAATATGTATTAGTGAACTTTGTGTGGTATTATATTTTTCAGTTGTTTCAAAAGAGGAAGGATGGGTTGTTTATGAAAAGATTGCTTAGCATTGCTCTTGCACTTGTCTTGTGTGCATCAGCATCATTGACTGCATTTGCAGCAGGACATGAAGGGGTACTGCCATCAGGGGTTTCCTATTCTAATATCGAAGCTGTGATTGATGCTTATGTAAAGAAGAATAGGGGTACTACAGCTGCGGTATCTGTTGCAGTATTTACAGGCAGTGATGTGATGCTTAAAAAGGCATACGGATATTCAGATATTGAGAATACAATTGCAAATGATGAGAATACGGTTTTCGAGTGGGGTTCCTGTACCAAGTTGCTAGTGTGGACAAGTGTTATGCAGCTTGTGGAAAAGGGAAAGATAGACCTCAATAAAGATATTCGTACATATCTTCCTGATGGCTTTTTTAAAAGACTTAAGTTTGATACTCCAATATCTATGCTCAACCTTATGAACCATAATGCTGGCTGGCAGGAAACACTTACAGACATATTTGTTAAAGACAAAGAAGATGTAAAAAAACTTGAAGATGTGCTGCAGTTGATTGAACCAGAGCAGATTAATAAGCCGGGTACTATTCTAGCATATTCCAATTGGGGTTCTACACTGGCAGGATACATCGTTGAACGTGTCAGTGGACAATCTTTTGATGACTATGTGCATGAACACATCTTTGAGCCACTTGGCATGGAGCATACGGCATTAAATCCTACACTTTCAGATAATAAATGGGTCGCTGAAAAGCGTAGATTAGAAAAATGTTATTCCACAAAGAATGAATCACTTGGGACCTGTTTGTATAATCTTCCGTTATATCCCGCAGGAAAAGCAACTGGGACTATAAGTGATTTTATAAAATTTGGGCAGGCATTCCTAACTACCAAAGAGGGAAAATCACCACTGTTTGAAAAAAAAGAAACCCTAGATGAAATGCTTTCTCCTTCCTTGTTCTATGCTGATGGGACAACGGCTAGGAACTGCCATGGATTTTGGACAGATGAGCTAGGAGTTTCTGTTTTATGGCACAATGGGGGTACGCTTGGAAGTACCTCATGGTTTGCGTTTGATCCGAAATCAGACACAGGCATGATAGTTCTTACAAACCAGTGCAATGAATCGATATATAACTGTGGCCTTTTACCACTGGTCTTTGGAAAATACAAGGTTAGTTCAGGTAAAGTGTCATCAAAAGACATTTCTGGCATGTATGTGTCATCGAGAACCTGCTTCAAAGGCTTTGCAAAGCCTTATAGTTTAATTTGCCAGATGCGGTTTGTATCAAAAGGTGAGGGTATATATTCTGTACCTGGAGCTAATCATACTGTCACATCTATTGGTGAAAACTCATATCTGTTGGATATGGGTGGAGTGAAGCAGTTTATTATTTATTCATCAACCAATGAAGATGGACATACAGTCCTGCAGCTGCCAGGTGCAGATTATGTGGAAGTGAATGGTTATGGAGTGATAGCAGAATATATACTATTGGGTTTATTCATATTGGCAGCACTTTATGGATTTTTTGTGTTGATTATCAGCTTAATTTGCTTTTTAAAACACAAAAGGGTTCAAGGGAATTTGGGAATATACCGTGCTATTGTAAATGCTTCCGTTGTTATTACGGCAATTATGTTTATTTATATATCAGTAAAATTGTTTTCCAGTTTGGCACTGCTTAAGGATGTTAAATGGTGTATCATACTGAATGGAATCCTCGCACTAGTTCCTGTTGTTTACGCTGTTATCCTTGTTGTAAAGTGGAAAAAATTCAACTGCACAAGGAAGGAAAAGATAAAGCTGATTATGACAGGTGTTACTGGTTTAATCATGACAATTAACGTTATTTTCTGGGAGGCATATAAATTTTGGTAATATATATGCTGCAAAAACTTTATTGCATTTCATCTTCTCAAACATCCTAGGGTGGAACCAATATAGCAGGGTTGTTGTAAAGATAAAATGTAAGAATTTTAATGCAGCATATATAGATTAATTGATATCAGCCATGCAAACAGGTGCATGATTTGCTGGGGTTTTAGAAACAATAAAAATGCTTTATAGAATAAATATAAGTGAGGGATAAAGATACTGTTTATAAAGAAACATGTCTATACCTATTTTTCCTATATGACAAAGCATAAGTTTATCTTATATAATAGTAATATATTAAAAGTATTTATGAGAAGGTTAAGAGTACAATGAGAAGAATAAATGAAATTTTTAGTGATTATGAAGTAATGGGTAATATAAATACTGCCATTGTAGAAGGAGCGGTTTTAATAAAAAAAACTAAAACCTTGGAAATGAAAATCTGCTCTGATAAATATATTGAAATAAAAGAATTTGAACATTTCAATAAGTTTATAAGAGAAAGATTTTCCTTGGAAGATTCTAAGGTTATTGTAAAGTACGCTGATGGCACAGATAAAAAGCCCATAGAAGAGGAACTCAAAAGTATTATATTTTCCATGACAGGTAAATATCCTGCCATAAAAGCAGTATTGGATAATAGTGATTATGAGGTTGTTAATAATACTATTAATTTTAATTTTAAAATTGCGATATCAGACTTTTTAAAATCCATGAATTATGATAAAAAAATACATGAGGTCATAAAAGAACTGTATGACACAGCATATAAAATAAATTTTGTTGATAAATTAAGCAATCAAGATTTAATAACTATGCAAGAGGAAGCTCGTGCAAATGAACTGCAGCTTATTAAAAATGAAATTAATGCTATAAAAAACAATACTGCATCTAAAATGCCTAACCAAGTTGCAGAAAAGAAAGAGGAAATGAAAGTGGAAGCTGGTGGAAAAAAAGGCGATCCATCCTTGATATTTGGTAGAAACGCTAAAATTAAGGAAACTTTAATGAAAATTATTGACATTACTGAGGATGAGGGAAGAATAGCTTTAGAGGGTGAAATATCCAATATTGAAGCAAAGGAATTAAAAAGCGGGAAAATATTGGTTTCCTTTGATTTATATGATGGCTCAAGTTCCATGACCTGTAAGTCCTTCTTAAAGCCTGGTGAAGATGAGGAAGTATTGCCAAGGCTTAAAAAGGCAAAGGGTATCAGACTTTCTGGAAATGCAAGCTATAGTAAGTTTTCAGGAGAAATTGAGGTGATTGCTAATACTATAGTAGAAACAGAAGGCATGAGGAAGTCTAAGAGACAGGATAATGCAGAGGTGAAGAGGGTAGAACTGCACATGCATACACAAATGAGTCAGATGGATGCTATGACTAGCGCTACTGATTTGATTAAAAGAGCCATGAACTGGGGTATGAAATCCATTGCCATAACTGACCATGGAGTAGTACAGTCCTTTCCTGAGGCCCATAAGTTATTAGGAAGAGATAATCCCAACATGAAGATAATATATGGAGTAGAAGCCTATTTGGCACCGGATAAAAAGCCATCTGTAATGAATCAAAAGGGGCAGAGCATAGATACTACTTATTGTGTACTGGATTTGGAAACCACAGGTTTTTCACCAGTAACTGAAAAAATTACTGAAATAGGAATAATGAAGCTTAAGGATGGAAAGGTAATAGATAAATTCAGCTGCTTTGTAAATCCTGAAAAGCCTATTCCAGCAAGGGTTGTGGAGGTTACTAATATAACCGATGACATGGTAAGGGATGCAGAAACCATAGAGAAGGTATTCCCTAAAATGCTGGATTTTATTAAGGATAGTGTTTTGGTTGCCCATAATGCTGAATTTGATGTGGGCTTTTTAAAGCATAATGCAAGGGTATTAGGTTATGAATTTGATTTCACATACCTGGACACCTTGTCATTGGCACAAGAATTATTTCCTGATTTTAAAACCTATAAATTAGGAAGAATTGCTAAAAACCTTGGTATAAAGGTAGAGGTCGCTCATAGAGCCTTAGATGACGTGGATACCACCGTTAAGGTGTTTAATGTAATGCTTGAAAAGCTAAAGGAAAGGGGAGCGGAAACCCTTCAGGAAATAGATAGATATGGTTCTGATGAGGAAGCAAAGAAGGAAGAGTATAAAAAGCTAAAAACATATCATGCAATAATATTTGCAAAGGATTATGTAGGCTTAAAAAACTTATATAAGTTGGTATCCTATTCTCATTTAAATTATTTTTATAAAAAACCGCGTATATTAAAGAGTCTGTATAAAAAATATTCCGAGGGCTTAATTCTCGGCAGTGCCTGCAGTGAAGGAGAGTTATACCAGGCAATACTTCTAGGTAAATCTGATGAAGAAATTGAAGCCATTGCAGATGAATACGATTATTTGGAAATACAGCCTCTTGGAAATAACGATTATTTAGTAAGGACAGAGCAGGTACCTAACAGAGAATATTTAATGGAAATAAATAAAAAAATTATAGCTTTGGGAGAAAAATTAAATAAGCTTGTAGTTGCCACAGGTGATGTTCACTTTATGGATCCTGAGGATGAGATATACAGGCGTATATTAGAAGCAGGACAGGGCTTTAAGGATGCAGATAATCAAGCTCCTTTATATTTAAGAACCACCGAGGAGATGCTTGAGGAATTCTCCTATCTAGGTAGGGAAAAGGCATATGAGGTAGTAGTTACAAATACCAATAAGATATCAGATATGTGCCAACAGATTAGTCCTATTTCACCAGAAAAATGTCCGCCTCACATAGATGGATGTGAGCAGACTATTAAGGATATTGCTTATGGGAAGGCACATGAGCTATATGGAGACCCACTGCCAGATATTGTTCAGCAAAGACTTGATAAGGAGTTGGATTCCATTATAAAAAATGGCTTCTCCGTAATGTATATAATCGCTCAAAAGCTAGTATGGAAATCAAATGAAGATGGATATTTGGTAGGCTCCAGAGGTTCTGTTGGTTCCTCCTTTGTTGCAAATATGACTGGTATAACAGAAGTAAATTCCCTGCCGCCCCATTACAGATGTCCTAAGTGCAAGTATTCAGACTTTGCGGATTATGGAGTTAAAAACGGCTTTGACTTACCAGATAAGCAGTGTCCGGTTTGTGGAGAAAAGCTGGCTAAGGATGGTATAGACATACCCTTTGAAACCTTTCTAGGCTTCAATGGTGATAAGGAACCTGATATAGATTTGAACTTCTCAGGAGAATATCAGGCAAAGGCCCATAGATATACAGAGGTTATCTTTGGAAAGGGCACAACCTTTAAGGCTGGAACCATAGGTACCATAGCAGAAAAAACAGCCTTTGGCTATGTTAAAAAATATTATGAGGAAAAAAACCTTACGGTAAATAAGGCAGAAATCATAAGAATTGCAGTAGGCTGCACAGGTATTAAAAGAACCACAGGGCAGCATCCAGGGGGAATTATTGTTGTACCAAAGGGTAGAGAAATTTTTGAATTTTGCCCTGTACAGCATCCTGCTGATGATCCAACCTCAGATATAATAACAACACATTTTGATTATCATTCTATTGATCAGAATTTGTTGAAGTTAGATATACTGGGTCATGATGATCCAACAGTTATAAGAATGCTGCAGGATATAACCGAAGTGGACCCCCAAAGTATCCCAATGGATGATAAGGAAACTATGTCTTTGTTTTCATCTACAGAGGCTCTAGGAGTAACGCCGGAACAGATAAATTCCAAGGTAGGAACCTTTGGAATTCCTGAGTTTGGTACTAAATTCGTAAGAGGAATGCTTTTAGATACAATGCCAAAGACTTTTTCAGATTTAATATGTATATCAGGACTTTCCCATGGTACTGATGTATGGCTTGGAAACGCTAAGGATTTAATAGATGCAGGAACAGTTATATTAAGTGAGGCAGTATGTACCAGAGATGATATTATGATTTATCTCATTAAAAAGGGACTGCCTCCAAATACTGCATTTAAGATAATGGAGCTTGTACGTAAAGGAAAAGCATTAAAGGATCCTGTAAAATGGGCAGAATATGAAGCTTTAATGAGGGAGCATGAAGTACCGGAATGGTACATTGATTCCTGTAGAAAGATAAAATACATGTTCCCCAAGGCCCATGCTGCAGCCTATGTAATGATGGCCTTCAGAATAGCCTGGTTTAAGGTTCATATACCTATGGCCTATTATGCAGCTTACTTCTCAATTAGAGCAAAGGCCTTTGATGCTGAGTTTATGATATTTGGAAAAGAAAAGGTTAAAGCGAAGATGAAGGAAATTGAAATGATGGGTATGCAAGCCTCTCCTAAGGATAAGGATATGTATGACGATTTGGAAATAGTTTTGGAAATGTACGAGAGGGGCTTTAAATTTCTTCCAATTGATTTATATAAATCCCATTCCACAAAATTCCTGATGGAGGATGATGGCTTAAGGCCGCCTTTAAGCAGTATAGCCGGAATGGGAACCGTTGCAGCAGAGGGCATATATAACGCTGCCAGAGAAAAACCTTTTATGTCGATAGAGGATGTAAGGAAACGTGGTAAGATTGGAAATGCTGCTACAGATTTACTTAAAAAGTTTGACTGCTTAAAAGGGCTTCCAGAAAGCGATCAATTGAGTTTTTTTGATATGATTTGATGGAAATTTTATATATAATCACATATAAATTTTTAGCAAAAATCCTTATTTCCTAGAAATAGATTATAAAAACTCCTTTCTGCATTTATTTGATTCTTGTCAGAAAGGAGTTTGCTTTTTTACTCAAAAATTAAATTATTTACTTTTAACTACATTTAGTGGATAAATTTTATATATTAATTAATGATTTTTTTGATTGGGAGCCATAACTTAAACCCAGCAAGTTCGCCATTTCCTTCAAACCATTCATTGGTAAAAATGTGCTCTTCAAAATATGGTCTACTATTCAACTCAAAATCATAACCACCCATTTCTTTAAGACATTCAAACATAACCCCGGCAGATTTCTGCATAGAAGAACCAATATCAATAGTACCATCATTATTAAATTCGTTTAATACAACATCTCCAACAAGAAATAATCCTTTTGGTCCATCACATACGTTTGCGCCCGAGAATGTATTATTATTCCCCTCTTCATCGTATAGAAACATTTGAGCGGTATATTCATGACAGCCAATTTCTTCATCTGAATGGTGTGATTCTCCATTGGGATGATGTCCTTTTGGTGCACAGCCGATATATCTGCGCACGGTATAATCGCTAATATTTTTTGTGACCCAATTTCTGAGCAGATTCCAGGCAGATTCTTCTGGAGCTTTGCAGTTTACGTTAAAGGAAACCACTTTTTCTAGACTATGTTCTTCAATACGTATTATAGGTTTCATTCCCATATTAAAATTACCTCCATTAATTGTTAGTTGAAATGAGATTGGTGGATAATTATTGTGTATGCCAAGCTTTCTGACACTAACTGGACTAACTCCATGAAAAGCTTGAAATGCTCTTGTAAATGCTTCCGGGGATTCGTAGCAATATTTCGAAGCTAAGTCAACAATTTTGATATCACTGTTTAATAAATCATTTACAGCTAAAGACATTCTCCTATATCTAACATACTCTGATACAGTAATATCAGTAACAAATGTAAACATTTTTTGAAATCTTGATAAAGAGCAACAAGCTATTTGAGCAACTTCTGCGAAATTAATTTTTTCTTCAATATGTGCTTCAATATATTTAATTGCAGCATTCATTTTATCAATCCATTCCATACTTGATCACCTCAAAAAAATAATATCATAGAGATAAATATAAAACCTTGCAGAAAAAATTTATAGCTGCAAGGTTTTATAGTAAGTAATATCTATTAAAATTAAGAATTTATAAAGACAGTGAAGCAGCTCAACTTCATATTTTGTTTATCGCCACTTATCGAGTCGACTCAAAAAAGCGCAGTACACAGCCATCAATAGTTGTGATACTACATTCTCTAGCACCCCATGGTCGTGTTACTATGTCTGAAATTTGATTCCAGCCATTATCTTTGACAAACTTATGAAGTGCATTAAGACCTTCAATCATTAGGAATCCAGCTACACCCTTTGTTGGCTCTCCTGTGAATAGATGAAATCCTCTAAATGGTGTTATGTGAGCCACTGCTATCTCACCTGGATAATCGAAAACGCAGCCATAATCTCCATTACCATCACTATCCCTTGCAACAACATCTCCATACCAACCAAGGACATCCTCAAACCATTTTACAGTTTTGTCCATGTCTTTTGTAAAATAGACAGGACCATTCTCCCTAACAACATAGCCTCTTTCGCTGAATTTACTCATTTTTAAAAGCCTCTCTTTCTCAATGAATTCGAAGGTTATTCTTGGATAAGCATCAAGATCAGTACCAGTGTCGCGCGCTGACGAAGGTGTTATTCCATATAACTTACTAAATGCACGGGAAAAAGCAGCTGGAGATTCATAACCATATTTGAATGCAATATCAATTATTTTTAAATCATTAGTTTGGATATCTTGGGCTGCAAGTGAAAGCTTTCTTTTGCGAATGTACTCTCCGAGAGATATATGCGTTAAAAATGAAAATATACGCTGAAATTCCCATGTTGAGCAGCCAACAAATCTTGCGGCAGTGTTAAAATCTACAGTTCCCATTAAGTTGCTCTCAATATAATCAATTGCATTATTCATACCTTTTTGCCAATCCATTTTTTCACCTCCTGAACATATTATAGAAAAAAGGTTTCATCTCTGCATTGCATTTTATGTATTCTTCTGCATAGTAGAAGAATACATAAATTATTTAATATTATCAATATATTTTTTCTGCTTGCGAACTCGACCATTGTTCCACTCTTTATCAATATCCATATTGGACTCAAATGCAATCTCAAAAAGTAAGAATAGCATATCATATACTTGGTGATTCAACTTACTTGGTTCATCTATTGATGCCTTTAATATATTAAACTCTTCTTCAAGCCATTTTATCTTTTCCTCTATTCCTTTATTCTCTGTTCCTATATTTTTTAGAAAGTCCCCTGCTTCATCTCTATAGTTATTTAAACTCAAATTAATCACCCCTATGTAATTAAATGTGATGCAATTTATTATTTATAAGTATCAACATCTGTTAATTATACAATATTTAGCAGGGTACATAAAGAATATAATGGATAAAAATTGAGATAATTAGAAGATAATCTATATAAAACTATTGAGTACTTCTAGTGGTAGGCATATAGATTTGTTGTTTATGCACCTACTCCATGGCGATTATGCAATCTTTCAATATTTACAAGTTCCCAAATACCATTAACAAAATTGTCGAATGGATGTAATTAACAGTAAAGTTGTTATAAGGTATAATAGCTGTATGGGTAATGATGGAGGTGTATTTAATGGATAAAAACAAATCCGAAGATAGAAATATAAGGCATAAAAGGACAAGGATTATAGCGGTAGTTTTTGCTGTTATTACACTTATATGTATAGGAATTTTCCTATTGAATAATCCTGAAAGTAAAAATAGAGATATTTCATTATTAAATAAGGACAATACAATAGCTGTGATGGCACAGAAAAGTCCCCTTACTGCTTTTACAAAAGAAGGGAAATATGAAATTAACTCAGGAACGGATTTAATTGATTTATTAATGCAAAAGAAGTGGAAGCAAAAAAAAGAATCATCACAACTTGAGCTTTCATCTGATTTATGGATTCAGATAGGAGAAAAGCACGAGATCAGGTTTTACCAAAGCGAGTCTTTAGCAATGGTTTTATATAACAGAGATTACAGATATTATTCTGTTTCTAAATCTTTGTACTCAAATCTGCTTGATTATATTAGGAAAAATGGACATAAAATTGTAAGTGAAAAAATTACTAACACTGAAAAGCTTGATAAGATTTGGGATAACTATATAAATGATACAATTTGCAATATTAGTAACTGTCAATTATTTAATTCACCAGAGGAAATAGAGCCTTCTAATATTGTAGAGTATTGTTTTAACAGATATGTTGCAAAAAATGGAGTTAGTAAGCTTTCACAAGGGGGAAGTGGTGAAATACAAGGATTCTTGTTTCCACTCAAAACCGCAAAGGAGTATGCAAAGCGTTATTTTAACATAGATGAAATAAATGTCTCTGCAATTGGTTCAGATTATTATTATAAGCAAAAACAGTCATTTGTTATAACAAGAGAACCCCGTGATAAGTGGGTTACTAAATATAATGAGCCCAATCCCTGGGGCATACATCTTTTAGATGTAGAGAAAAACACCGATGGTACATATAAAGTTGTTATGGGAACCTATGATTATGAAGAGGAAAAGCGAGTTCAGATGACAATAACCTATACACTTAAAGAACGAAGCGATGGAAGCTTATATTTTCTAAGTGGCAGATGGGATTGGATTAATAATAATCTTGTTAAAATAACTGGTGACTGCGAAAAGTTTGATAATGTAAAGGGGTATAATGGAGATTTAGTACATGTTAGACTGGCAGGGAAAGTTAATGGCAAACTGCTATTCTATAGTTTATGTAATAATAAAAACAATATAGAAATCATGTATATAGATAAGTCAACAATGAGTGTAACAAAATCCTTTGTAGTTTCTGATGATGTTAATGCCTATAAGGACTTCTTTGGTATAAGAATTTTTGACGATGATATAGTTGTAAAATTAAGGGATAAATTGATAATCGTAGATAAGGATTTAAATAGTAAAAAAGAAAAGAAGATTTCCATTAAAACTAAAGGAGAAATCCATGGATATGATGTAAGTAGTGATTTAAAGAGGATTGTTTTTTCTGATGATGAAGGCTTGAAGTTAATTGAGTCTGAGAATTCAAGTGCAAAGCTACTTATGAAATCAGAAATGTATGAAAGTCCTAGTGGAGAAATATTGTCATTCTATTTTTTTCCATATTTTGTTGCAGATGAAACAAAGATTGTAAGTACAATGTCAGGATATGAATGGACAAGAGGAGTATTTCTATATGATATACAATCTAAGGATGTAAGGAAAGTTTTAGATTCAGGGGATAGTACAACAAGCGGGATTGTTGAGGATAGTGGAATTCTTGAGGGAACTGTTTATGATGGTGAGACAAATAAATTTAGAACAGTTTATCTGGATTTTAAAACTGGAAAATTAACCGAAGTGCCATTTAAGGATAAAGGAGATACTTATTTAAGATGGGATGAAAGTATGTGCTATGTAGGTAAAAATTATGCTGCCTTTGTAACATGTAAAATGGATTACGAGGATTATGCGAATAGCATGTATTATTTAAACAGACTAAACCTTAAGACACTTGAGCTTGAACATCAGATAATTAAAGTTAAGGCTGCAAATATTCGTATATTAGGTGTTACAGATGAGGGACAGATTATAATCTATTATGATTACAACCCAAGTGAAAAGGGAATAGTGGTTACAAAAAAGTGATAAAAAAAGCTGTGAGATTATATCTCATGGCTTTTTTGGATATATTAATAAAAATTATGTAATTCTTAAATTCAGGGTGAGTTTACTTAATAAATACCTTCCTCTATTTGAATGTTAGAAGAAAGGAGCCATAGTAGCCATTATTTTTCATCTAAATTAGGATGGGGTAATACGATGATAACTATTGGATAAAAAATGAAATGTGGGGGAGCAATATTGACTATTCAACTACTAAGGAGCGTGATAACATGCCAAAAGAGAATATGCATCAAAAGGCAAATAGGCTGATAAATGAAAAATCACCATATCTTCTACAGCATGCATATAACCCTGTAGACTGGTATTCTTGGGGAGAAGAGGCTTTTAACAAAGCAAAAACAGAAGATAAGCCCATTTTTTTAAGTATAGGCTATTCGACTTGCCATTGGTGCCATGTGATGAGCCACGAATCCTTTGAGGATGAGAGGGTTGCTGAGCTTATGAATGATACATTTGTATCCATAAAGGTAGACAGAGAGGAAAGACCCGATATAGATGGGGTTTATATGGCTGTTTGTCAGATGATGACGGGAAGCGGAGGATGGCCCCTTACTATTATTATGACTCCGGATAAAAAACCGTTTTTTGCAGCGACATATCTGCCAAGGGAGAGTAGGTATGGGAGAATGGGAATGATGGAGCTTGCTCCAAGAGTTAAGGAACTTTGGGAAAAGAATAGAAGGGATATTGTTCAGTCAGCAGATAGAATAACCAATTCTCTTCAAGAGGTTAGGGATGATCGTGAAGGTGATATGCCGGGGAGGGAAATACTTGAGAAGGCATATAAAAATTTTTCAAGGTCATTTGATAAGGTTAATGGAGGATTTGGAAAGGCGCCTAAATTTCCAACTCCCCACAATCTAATGTTTTTGCTGAGGTATTGGAGAAGAAGTGGGGAAAGAGAAGCGCTTGATATTGTCACAAAAACCCTCGATTCCATGGCTATGGGTGGAATATTCGATCATGTTGGGTATGGATTCCACAGATACTCTACAGATTCAAAATGGCTTCTGCCTCATTTCGAAAAAATGCTATATGATCAGGCTTTGATTGCTATGTCATATACAGAGGCTTATCAGGCTTCTGGTAATGAAGAATACAAAAAGATGGCTGAAAGAATATATGAATATTTGAAGAGGGATATGCTTTCACCTGAAGGAGGATTTTATTCAGCGGAGGATGCAGACAGCGAGGGGGAAGAAGGCAAATTCTATGTGTGGTCAATTGAGGAGATAAAGGAAGTACTAGGGGAGGAAGATTCAAAGTTTGCTATTGAAATATACAATCTATCTGAGCAGGGTAATTTTAAGGAGGAAGCAACAGGAGAAAGAAGGGGATTAAATATCCTTCATATGAAAAAGCCTGTTTCCATAGTTGGTGAGGAATTGGGTTTTGAAAACATCGAGGATATACTTAATAAGGTTAAAAAAAGTTTATTTGAGCATAGAAATAAAAGAGTAAGGCCAGGAAGAGATGATAAGATACTTGCAGATTGGAATGGGCTTATTATAGCAGCGCTGGCAAAATCGTCAGTAGCCTTTGGTAACTCTGAATATGGTGAAATGGCAAAGAAGACCTGTGATTTTATAATTAAAGGTATTAATGACAATGGAAGGCTCATGCACAGGTATAAGGATGGTGAGTGGAGTATACCTAGGAATGTTGATGACTATTCTTTTGTAATATGGGGTATGCTTGAACTATATGAGGCTGTCTTTGAGGTTAAGTATTTGAGAACTGCAATAGAACTTATGGATGAGTTGATAAAACATTTCTGGGATGAAGAAGCAGGAGGTTTTTATTTTACATCATCAGATGCAGAAGCCCTTATTATGAGGAATAAGGAAGTATATGATGGGGCAGTTCCATCAGGAAATTCGGCAGCACTTTTAAATCTGATAAGGCTTTCGAGAATTACTGGAGAAAGCAGATATGAAGAACTGGCACACAGCTTGATTAAGGCTTTCTCTGGAACAGTCAGCCAGATGCCCTATGGCTACAGTCACTTCCTTTGCGGAATTGATTTTGTATTAGGACCAACCTATGAGGTGGTTATTTCAGGTAAAAAAGCTGCCTCTGATACAGAAGAGATGATAAGAGCACTAAACAACAGGTTTATTCCTGAAAAAGTGGTTGTTTTTAATCCTATAGGTGAAAATACTAAAGAAATAAATGAAATTGCTCAATATACATCAGGGCAGGAGGCTATAAACGGGAAGGCTACTGCGTATGTATGTATGAATTATGCATGTAAACGACCTACAAACTCCGTTGAAGAAATGATTGAACACCTAAATATATAGAAAGTACAGGGAATATAACAAAGTGGCAAGTTGGGTAACTCTGGTGACCACCAAGATTATCCAACTTGCCACTTGTCATGTGCTTGGCGCTGGGTTGTGTTCATATATGTAAACAAAATTTCATAATATGCAACAGAAATATTTACATTCATGAAAATTAGGAATATTATAATATTAGAAGATAGAGTGAGGTGTTTAGATTGAATGAGGATATAGGAAGTAAGGTTAAGGAACTGAGAACAAATGCAAAAATGACCTTACGAGAACTGAGTGAGAAGACAAGTCTTTCTACGGGTTTTTTATCACAACTAGAGAGGGGGCTTACCAGCATCGCAACAGATTCTCTAATGAAGATTGCTGATGCTCTCGATGTTGAATTATCGTATTTCTTTATGAAACCGACCAAGAGAACGAGTACTATAATGAGAAGCTATGAGAAGGAAGTAATGAGAATAGATAATGCAAAGTATATCAACTACCTTCTTACACCAAATGCATATGATAAGCAAATAACTCCAAGGCTTGTTGAGATTTTACCAAGTAACAGTGATGAAAATCTTGACCAGTATCAGCATGAGGGTGAGGAATTTTTATATGTTTTAGAGGGAGTTTTAACTCTTTTTATAAATGACGAGAGACATGAATTATATCCCGGGGATAGTGCTCATTACAACTCCAGAGTAATTCACAATTATGCCAATTACACAAACAAGATGGTACGAATTATTGAGGTGAGTACTCCAAATTACTTTAATGAAGAGGGGATTGAGAGTGAATAAGGCTATTGTAACAAACATACAAAGATACTCAGTACATGATGGTCCTGGTATTAGAACAACTGTCTTTTTCAAGGGATGTCCATTAAAATGCATGTGGTGTCATAATCCTGAAACTCAGAACTTTAAAATAGGAATGATGCATGATTCAGATAAGTGCTCAAAATGTGGTACATGTCAAAAAATCTGCCCAGAGAGAGCAATTATGGTACAGAATGAAACAATTTTCACAGATATGAACAGATGTAAGCTGTGCGGCAGATGTGTTGATTTTTGTATTAACTGTGCCAGGGAAATTGTAGGAAAAGAATATAGCATTCAAGAACTTATTAAGGAGATTGAAAAGGATAGGATATTTTATGAACAATCAGGTGGAGGCGTTACGCTATCCGGCGGTGAACCAATGGTAAATATTGATTTTATTGAGAAACTGATTAATATTTGCGATGAAAAGGGTATATCTGTGGTGGTGGATACCTGTGGGAATGTTCCATATGAAAACTTTCTAGGAATAAAGGACAAGGTCCAAATGTTTTTATATGATCTAAAGCTTGCAAATTCAGAAAAACATAGAAAGTATACTGGAGTGGATAATGACATTATAATTGGGAACTTAAGAAGGCTTTCTAAGGATGGTGCAAGGATAAATATCAGGATACCACTTATAGAAGGTGTAAATGCAGATGAGGAAAATATAAGAGAAACAATTGATATTATAAAGGGGCTCAATATTCATAATGTAAATCTCCTTCCATACCATGATATAGCCAGGGATAAATATAGAAAATTGGATATGGAGTACAAAAATGAGCTTATGAAAGTGCCTTCAGATGATAAGATACAGTGGATAAAGGGTGAATTTGAAAAAAATAATTTTAAAATAAAAATAGGGGGATGAATATGGAAAGGGGTATGAATGAGAGAATAAAAAAACTTAGAAAACAGAGCCTCTCTACTGAGCCAAGCATATCTATTGAAAGGGCAAGAATTATAACTGAAGCCTATGAGAAGTATGAGGGAACAGTAGAAACTCCAGTGCTTAGAGCTTTAGCTTTTAAGCATTTAATGGAGAATAGAAAGCTTTGTATTAATGACGGGGAGCTTATAGTTGGAGAAAAGGGTGAATGCCCTCAGAGTGCACCTACATTTCCAGAGCTATGCTGCCACAACATGGATGATTTAGAGATAATGAACTCCAGAGAAAAGATATCCTTTAAGGTGAATGATGAGGTTAGAAGAATTCAAAAGGATAGAATAATACCTTTCTGGAAAAAGAGGTCTCTTAGAAAAAAGATATTTGACCATATGCCTAAGGAATGGATTGATTGCTATGAAAATGGTATATTCACAGAGTTTATGGAACAAAGAGCGCCAGGACATACAGTTGCAGATGGAAAGATGTATAAAAAAGGATTTTTAGATTTCAAAAAGGATATAAAAGCAGCAATTGATAAGCTGGATTTTGAAAAGGATCCCAATGCGTATGATAAAAAGGCTGAACTTCAAGGTATGGATATATGCTGCGACGCAATGATCATATATGGAAAAAGATATAAAGAGCTTGCGATTGAAATGGCGGAAAAGGAAAAGGATGTTGCGAGGAGAAAGGAACTTCTTTTAATAGCAGAGAACTGTGAAGTGGTTCCAGCCCATGCACCAAGGACCTTCCACCAGGCACTTCAAATGTACTGGTTTGTCCATGTTGGAGTAACCAATGAGCTTAATAATTGGGATGCATACAGCCCAGGTAGATTGGATCAGCATTTGAATCCATTCTATGAAAGAGAAATAAATGAAGGAATACTAACAAGGGACAGTGCAAAGGAGCTATTAGAGTGTTTTTGGGTAAAGTTTAACAACCAACCAGCACCTCCAAAGGTTGGAATAACACTTAAGGAAAGCAGCACATACACTGATTTTGCCAATATCAATACTGGAGGAATTAATGAAGAGGGTCAGGATGGAGTAAATGATGTCAGTTATCTAATATTAGAGGTTATGGATGAAATGAAGCTTCTTCAACCAAGCTCCAATGTTCAAATAAGTAAAAAAACACCGCACAAATTCATCATTAAAGCCTGTGAGGTATCAAGAAAGGGATGGGGACAACCAGCCTTCTATAATACTGATGCAATAGTTTCTGAGCTTGTTAATGCAGGAAAATCCATTGAGGATGCAAGACGAGGCGGAACAAGTGGATGTGTTGAAACAGGAGCCTTTGGAACGGAGGCATATATCTTAACAGGATATTTTAACTTACCGAAGATACTGGAAATAACGCTGAACAATGGCTATGACCCAATTTCAAAAAAGCAGCTTGGATTAAAGCTTGGAGGCTTCGAGGATTTTAAGACCTATGAGGAGCTTTTTGATGCATACAAGAAGCAAATGAAACATTTCATTGATATAAAGATTAAAGGAAATAATATAATAGAAAGGATCTATGCAAAGCATATGCCTGCTCCACTTTTATCTGTACTTGTTGATGATTGTATATCAAAGGGGATGGATTACAATGCAGGTGGAGCAAGATACAATACCAATTATATTCAAGGTGTTGGTATTGGAACCATAACTGATTCATTGGCTTCAATTAAATATAATGTTTATAATGAAAAAAAATTCACAATGAAGGAGCTCATGGAGGCACTAAACAATAACTTTGAAGGTTTTGAATATATTAGAAACATGGTTCTTAATAGAACACCAAAGTATGGTAATGATGATGACTATGCTGATAAGATAATGAGAGAGGCATTTGACGCCTTTTATAATGAGGTAACTGGAAGACCTAATATGAAGGGTGGAAGCTATAGAATCGACATGCTTCCAACCACCTGCCATGTATATTTTGGAGAGGTTATGGGGGCAAGTCCCAATGGAAGATTGGCTAATAAACCTTTATCAGAGGGAATTTCTCCAGAAAAGGGTGCAGATACTAATGGACCAACTTCGGTAATAAAATCCTGTTCAAAGATGGATCATTTAAAGACAGGAGGAACCCTTTTAAATCAAAAATTTACACCTTCAGTTTTAGCAGGGGAACAGGGACTTGAAAACCTGGCTGCTCTTATTAGAGCATATTTCACAATGGATGGACATCATATTCAGTTTAATGTTATAGATAGAAAAACTCTTATAGATGCACAAATGCATCCTGAGGAGTATAGCGATCTTATAGTAAGGGTTGCTGGATATAGTGATCATTTCAACAATTTAAGTAAGCCATTACAAGATGAAATAATAGAAAGAACAGAACAAAAATTTAATTAAATTGGGGGTACTTATGATGAATAAGACAATAGGTTTTATCGGCTCAGGGAATATGGGAAAGGCAATGATGGGGGGAATAATAAAATCAAAATTAATTGAACCATCAAAGGTTATAATTTGTGATATTTCCCAAGAAAGGCTAAATGCAATAAAGGATGAATTTGGTGTACAAACTACAACAGATTCTGGTGAACTTGCGAAAAAGGCTGATATAATATTTCTATCAGTAAAGCCTAATGTATATAATGTTGTTATGGAGAGTATCAAGAACTATATAACAGAGGACAAAATTGTAGTATCAATTGCAGCAGGAAAATCCATTGAAGATGTAGAGAAGGTTTTAGGAGAGAATATCAAGCTTGTTAGAGCAATGCCAAATACACCAGCACTTGTTGGAGAAGGAATGTCTGCACTCTGTCCAAACAAGAATGTTACTCCTGAAGAGGTAAATGATATTAAGTCTATATTTGAGAGCTTTGGAAAAGCAGAGATTATACCTGAGCATCTTATTGACAGTGTTATAGGAATAAGTGGATCATCACCTGCATATGTATTTATGTTTATCGAAGCCATGGCAGATGCAGCTGTTCTTGGTGGAATGGCAAGGGATAAGGCTTACCAGTTTGCAGCCCAGGCAGTTCTTGGCTCAGCGAAGATGGTAATTGAGACAGGTATGCATCCTGGAGAATTGAAGGATATGGTATGTTCTCCAGCGGGAACAACAATTGAAGCGGTTAGAACCTTTGAAGAGAAGGGCTTAAGAGCTGCAGTAATTGAGGCAATAGTAAGGTGCATGGAGAAATCAAAGGAAATGAGCAGCAGATAACTTTAAAAAATGGTCTTCACTATTATATAGTTGGAGATCATTTTTTTATTAACAAATAATTGTTTCCTTCGACAATAAATATTAACTAAATGGAAACATATAACATATATATGGAAAGCTCTGGATATAATGAAAAAATAATTAGAAAAACATTAATTAAAGTGTCGTATCGAAGGGACAAGTTCTTATTGGTACATGTCATATTACAACAAAATGCTCTTTTTAAAAGTGATAAAATAATACAAAAGGGAGGGGTAGTATGTATAATAAAACTGAAATATGTTCGTGCCAGGTTACAGGATGTGAGAACAAAAGGTATACATACAGATATTTTCTTCTAGAAGGTACGGTAAACGTAGAAGTAGAAGGGGAGTATATTAAAATTCCCTCCTATGGAATCGAAACTATTTCCGAGGAAATAAATGATGGTAAAATCGTCAGTATAGATGGCGATTCAATCGGTTGTGTAAGCTCAATTAAAAATAGGGTTATGGAGCTAATAGAACTTTTGAGAATCAATTCTGTTTCTCCAGTTCACCTAATAGATGTTATTGGGGCGTATGCTGATTATTGGGTAGAAGATTTTGATAATGAAGCAAAGAGCATACTAAAGGCTTCAATACTTGCATAATTTGTCGAATTCTTTTTGAAACTTTTCTTATTTCCAACTGTCTTATATTATAGGAGGGGTTGGAAATGAAGATAATAAATAGGGTACTTCTTATTTTTACATGTGCGGCGGTTGCAGCGCTGGTTGTTGATGGAATCATAGGAAGAATAATAGGTTAATAATATATTTATAGAGAAGTTTATCAAAGAGGTCAATAATCATTGACCTCTTTGTTTTTATGATATATTTTTGTATTAGAAAGGCAGTGATATTGATGGTAATAGGAATAGGTACAGATATAATAGAGATTAAAAGAGTTGAAAAACTTCTTGATAAAAATGAATTTATTGAAAGATTTTTTAATGAAGGAGAACAGGAGTATATAAAAAACAAACCAGCAGAAAGTGCTGCAGGATATTTTTGTGCAAAGGAAGCGGTTGTAAAGGCACTGGGAACTGGCTTTTCAGGTTTGAAATGGAAGGATGTTGAGGTTGTTAAGATAAATTCTGTGCCTGGGGTTGTACTTCACGACAGGGCAAAGGAGATTGCCGACTCTATGGGAGTAAAATCAATATTTTTATCAATTTCCCACTGCAGGGAATATGCAGTGGCAACTGCTGTAATGGAGGGATAATTATGTATGCTGCTTATGCTGAAGAGATGAAAAATATAGATAGAAGGGCTATAAATGAATATGGAATACCTGGGATAGTGCTTATGGAAAATGCCGCAAACTCTGTATTTATGCATATTAGAAAGCTTGAGTGTAAGGATGTAGTTGTTGTTTGTGGTGGTGGAAACAACGGTGGAGATGGGTTTGCTATTGCAAGGCTTCTTTTAAATTATGGATATAACACTGTTGTTTATTGTTTAAAGGATTTTTCAAGGATAAATGGAGATGCAAAGATAAACCTTGATATACTCCTAAGGATGGGGGTGAATATAAAAAGAGAAATAAAGGATATTAAGGATGACATATTAAAAAGTCAATTAGTTGTAGATGCTATATTTGGAACGGGTATCAGCGGCGAAATAGGTGGAATATTTAAAGATGCAATAGAAATAATAAATGATCAATCGAGGTATACAGTAGCTGTTGATATTCCATCAGGAATAGACAGCAACTCAGGAGAAAAACTAGGACAATGTATATATGCCAATGATACCATAACCTTTGAATGCCTAAAGCTAGGTCACCTTCTTTTAGAAGGAAGAGAAGCATCAGGAAGGGTATATGTAGAGAAAATATCAATTCCTTATAAATGCATTGAGGAGCAGGGCATAACTGTAAAAGCTTCCTATGGAGAATATCCGAGCAATCTATTAAGAAAGAGGAGAATAGATTCAAACAAAGGAAACTTTGGGAGGGTACATATAATAGGTGGAAGTCATTTAATGTCTGGGGCGGTTATACTTGTAGCAAAGGCAGCCCTAAACTCCGGCTGTGGCCTTGCCACATGTGTAATACCTGAGAGTATATTGGATAGAGTAGGAACTTCTGTAATTGAAGCTACTTATAGAACAGCTGCAGAAAAGGATGGATGTATTTATTTAAATGAGACTGAGATGGACAGCATATTGAGTGAAGGCGATGTAATAGCTCTTGGACCAGGGATCGGAAGAGCTACTCATATTAAGGACATGATTTCATATATGTTTGAAAGAGGTAGTAAGCCAATGGTAGTTGATGCAGATGGAATAAATGCATTGACAAGTATAAAGGATAAGCTTAAAAATGCAGGGTGTAATATAGTATTAACACCTCATCCAGGTGAGATGGCAAGGCTAACAGGGCTTGACACTAACTATATAAACAGGAACAGAATTAATGTTGCTCGTGATTTTGCAAAGGAGTATGGGTGTATACTACTTCTTAAAGGTTCAAGTACAGTTGTAACTGATGGAGAAAGGGTATATATAAATACAACAGGAAACCCTGGTATGGCCTCAGGAGGAAGTGGTGATGTGCTGACAGGTGTTATAGCATCCCTCATAGGTCAGGGTTATGAGGTTTTTGATGCTGCGGTGCTTGGAGCATATATACATGGCTGTGCAGGTGATAAAGCCTATGATACCTTTAGATATGGATTAACAGCAGGAAAGATAATAGACTATTTGGGTTCATGCCTCTAAAAGTGCCAGGTAAATGACAAGTGGCAAGTTGGGTAATTTAGTGTTAACCAACTTGCCACTTGTCATTTGCCTGGCACTGGTCCATTAAAGCTCTAAAAAAGCACCCATCTGGAACTTGTATATAGGTTATATAGTAAATATAATTAGTCTTATCATATAGACCAAAGGTTTGAACTTGCATTTTAAGTAAGAAGTAAGAGGTAAGAGGTAAGAGGTAATGAAGTTTTTCTTAACTGTGTTAAGAAAAACGAAGTATTTAATTTAAAAACTCGGAGAGTTTTATCATTAACTCTTACCTTTTCACTATTACTTTTTACCTCTACAAATTGTAATATATATAAATGATTTGGAATAAACATTATATGAAGGAATTGGATTAGGTGATTTTTTGAAAAGGATTGCTTTTATCATTCTCATGTCTATGCTATTAACATCCTGTAGTGGAAGAAATGAAAATTATAATGCAAATAAAAAAATTGCAGAGATGAAAACATATAAAGCTAAAGCAGAGATAATTGTATATGGTACAAAAGAAAATGCCAAATATTTAGTAAATCAATATTATAAAGCAGATGATAAGTTTAGAATAGAGACAATAGAACCTGAATTTCTGAAGGGAAAGATAATGGTATATAACGGAAAACGATGTGCAATTTATCACCCATTAATAGACCAGACGATAGAAATAAATGGAGATGAAGATGACAATAGGTTCACAAACCTTGGAATAATTCAAAAAGGCGTGCTAGCAGGAGAAAAGGCGGAATATAATGCCATAAAAAGGGACGGAATGGAATATATTCAAGTTAAATGTATTATTTCGGATGGGAATAAATATAGAAAATATGCTATACTTTATCTTGAAAAAGAAGGGTATATTCCCAAAATATTAGAAATACTTGACGAGAAAGAAAAAGTAGTAGTGCTTATTAAGTACAGCAGCTTTGACTACAATTGCAGCGTGGATGACTCTCTATTTAAACTACAATAAATCTGGGCCCTTTACAAAGGAGGATGGAAATATGTTGAAAAACATAAGGCCCTATTATGCTGAAATTAATCTCGATAATTTCAGGCATAATTTCAGAGAGGCTAAAAGACTTGCAATGGGAAAGAAGACATTTGGGGTTATTAAGGCAGATGCCTATGGGCATGGTGCCGTTGAGCTTGCAAGAGTACTAGAAGAGGAAAAAGTTGACTACTTTGCTGTGGCAGTAATAACGGAGGCATTAGAGCTAAGGCGAAATGGCTTTAAAGAGCCAATACTTATATTAGGATATACACCCCCTGAGTTTACTAAAGAGATAGTTGAAAATGATATAACACAGACAGTCTTTAGTTATGAGCAGGCAAAAGCAATATCCAGGGAGGCAGTAGACAAGAATAAGATAGCTAAAATACACATAAAGCTTGATACAGGAATGGGCAGAATAGGTTTTCTTCCTGTAAAGGAATCCGTTGACGAAATAGCAAAAATTGCTGGACTTAATAATTTGCACCTTGAAGGAATTTTCTCGCATTTTTCAGCTGCAGATGAGGAAAATAAAGATTTTGCAAATCTGCAAATGAAGAGGTATGTAGAAATAATAGACAAACTTTCAAAACTAGGTATTAAATTTGAAGTAAAGCATCTGGCAAATAGTGCAGGCATTATAGATTTACCTGATGCATATTTTGATGGCGTAAGACCGGGAATAATGCTTTACGGATATTATCCATCACAAGAGGTTAAAGTCGACAGGCTGACACTGAAGCCTGTTATGTCACTAAAAGCAAAAATAGTGCATATTAAGGAAGTTCCTGAAGATACTCCTATAAGCTATGGAAGAAAATTTTATACAAAGAGAACGAGTAGAATTGCGACTTTGCCCTTTGGCTATGATGATGGATTTACAAGGTTGTTTTTTGGAAAAGCTAATGTAATAGTAAATGGAAAGATTGCACCTATAGTGGGAAGAATATGCATGGATCAGTGCATGGCAGACATAACTGAATGCGGAGATGTAAATATAGGTGATGAAGTGATTGTAATGGGGGAAAGCCAGGGACTTTCAATAACAGCAGATGATTTGGCAGAAAGCATTGGGACTATAAGTTATGAGATATTATGTATGGTTTCAAGAAGAGTCCCAAGGGTTTTTGTAGAGGATGGAAAAATTATTAAGGTTAAAAATTATATATAACATATTTTTAGGAATAATGGAAATAATGATTATTAAGACAGTCGGACATTTTTTGACAGTTTCCAATTACATAGAGTATAATTAAAGGTACATAGGTGAATTTAGGGGGTAAAAGCATGGCTGTAAATAAAAAAATTGTTGTAAGCCTCCCGGAAACTCTCCTCGAAGAGTTTGACGAAATCATTGATTGTAAAGAAAATAAAAATAGAAGTAAATTTATTAGGGAAGCTGTAATACTATATATTAGGGAGCGTAAGAAGGACTTTATGAGAGAGCTTATGAAAAAGGGCTATCAAGAGATGGCTGATGTGAATGTTGAAATGGCTGAATATGGATTTTGCTGCGATAGTAGTGAGTTGGCCAAATATGAAGCAGTTTTAGCGGAGAGTGATATTATAGATGACACAGGTGGTGAAAAGAGGAGATATATTCTATGCTGATTTAAGCCCCGTCATAGGTTCAGAACAGGGAGGAATTAGACCTGTCTTAATAATTCAAAATGACATTGGGAACAGGTACAGTCCTACTGTAATTGTTTCAGCTATTACTTCCCAGATAAACAAAGCCAAGTTACCAACTCATGTAGAAATAAGCTATGAGGAATACGGATTAAATAAAGATTCTGTAATTCTTTTAGAACAGATAAGAACTATAGATAAAAGAAGATTAAAGGATAAGATAGGTCATATTAGTGATACTATTATGGAGCAGGTTGATGAGGCTTTGAGGATAAGTTTAGGACTTGTAGAGTTATAAAATGGCAGGCATATAAGTTATAAGTTAATTAAATGGAGGTATCTATTAATACCTCCATTTAATTAACTTATAACTTATATGCCTGCCATTATTGCCATTTTGCCATTAACTTGTGGCATAAAGACAATGGAATTTAAATTAATAAACTGATATAATATAATTTAGTTAAAATACATATGGTGCAAATAGTCATATATTTCACCGCAGCAATTTTATGTAGGAGGAGGTTTTAATATGGGAAGAGATATCCAAAAATTAAAAGAAACAGCAGCTGTAATAAGACAGGATATTATCAGTATGCTTACTGAATCTGCTTCTGGTCATCCAGGAGGTTCTCTTTCAGCAACTGATATTGTAACAGCTCTTTATTTTAGCGAAATGAAGGTGGATCCTAATAACCCAAAATGGGAGGATAGGGATAGATTTGTATTATCAAAGGGACATGGTGCTCCAGTATTATATGCTGCCCTTGCTGAAAGGGGATTTTTCGAAAAGAAGCATCTTTTAACCTTAAGAAAGTTAGGCTCAATGCTTCAGGGACATCCAAACATGAACGATACTCCTGGAGTTGATATGTCAACTGGTTCTTTAGGACAGGGACTTTCAGCTGCCAATGGAATGGCCCTTGCATGCAAGCTTGATAAAAAGGACTACAGAGTATATGCTGTAACAGGAGATGGAGAACTTGAGGAAGGACAGATATGGGAGGCTGCAATGACATCAGCACACTATAAGCTTGACAACCTCACAGTATTTGTTGACAATAATCATCTTCAGATAGATGGAAAAGTATCAGATGTTATGAATCCTGAGCCAATAGCTGATAAATTCAAGGCATTTGGATGGAATGTTGTTGAAATCAATGGACATGATTTTGAAGAGATATTTAAAGCAATAGATAATGCTAAGAGCACAAAAGGAATGCCTACTGTTATCGTTTCAAACACTGTAAAAGGTAAGGGCGTAAGCTTTATGGAAAACCAGGCAGGATGGCATGGTACTGCACCTAGTAAGGAACAGTGCGATCAAGCATTAAAGGAATTGGGAGGTGCTATAAATGGCTAATCTTGCAACAAGGGAAGCTTATGGAAAGGCTTTAGTTGAATTAGGAGAAAAGAATAAAAATATAGTTGTTTTAGATGCTGACCTTTCAAAATCCACAAAGACTGCTGATTTTGGAAAGGCATATCCTGAAAGATTCTTTAACATGGGAATCGCAGAGGGAGATATGATGACAACAGCTGCAGGTCTTTCAACCTGTGGAAAAATACCATTTGCAAGCACATTTGCAGTATTTGCAACTGGAAGAGCTTTTGAGCAAATAAGAAATTCAATATGCTATCCAGAGTTAAATGTAAAGATAGCTGCAACCCATGCAGGACTTACTGTTGGAGAGGATGGAGCTTCCCATCAGTCAATAGAGGATATTTCAATAATGAGAACTCTTCCAAACATGACAGTAATATGTCCATGTGATGATGTTGAAGCAAGAGCAGCTGTAATTGCAGCAGCAGAGTATGATGGGCCAGTTTATATAAGACTTGGTCGTTCATCAGTTCCAACATTAAATGATGAAGCTGCATACAAGTATGAGATAGGAAAAGCAGTTACTCTTAGAGAAGGAAGAGATGTAACTATCTTTGCTACTGGAATAATGGTAAATGAAGCTATGAAGGCTGCTGACATCCTAAAGAATGAGGGAATAGATGCAGAGGTTATAAACATCCATACTATAAAGCCAATTGATGTTGAGGCTGTTATCAGCTCTGCTAAAAAGACAAGAGCAGTTGTTACTTGTGAAGAGCATAATGTAATTGGAGGACTTGGAAGTGCAGTTTGTGAAGTCCTTTCAGAAAACTGTCCTGTAATAGTAAAAAGAGTTGGTGTAATGGATACCTTTGGTGAATCAGGAAAGCCAGCAGAACTATTAAAGGAATATGGGCTAACTGCAGGAAATGTGGCAAGTGCAGTTAGAGAGGTAGTAGGAATTAAGAGAAGATAATTTGAATATTAAAATGGGTGCTTCCATATGGAGGTGCCCATTTTTAAGCAGTAGAATTTAAAAATTCTACTGCTTGTAAATTTTTTGCCGATATGATATATGTAATATATGGTGTAATAAATAGCTTACAAGGTATTTGCAAAAAAATCTAAAATCCTGGGGGTGCAGTATGAAAAAGAGTTTATATTTTTTACAGGATATTTTAAGGTGCATGGTAGTTGGTTTTGCCATATCCCTTGGCCTTTCAATAATATCAGGTTTGATTCTTCTTATTATATTTGGAACTAATGCAGCTTTAGTGTTTGGCTGGATTAAAAGTATAAATTATTTTGTGGGAGCAATGGGACTTCTTTTAAGTGGCGGTTTCTTTATGAAGCGAGATGGGACAAGACCCCTTATATATAAGGATGAATGGAAAAAATATTTTAAGCAAATGAATATAGGGTTTGTGGTTATGTTTATCAGCCTTTTCGTAGTACTTGTCGGTGTTTTAATACACTATAACCTTGACATTAGATCATTGTTATAAAAGCACACTATCTCAAAGAGCCTGGTGGCTCTTTTTTATGTGGTTTGAAATTTTTATATTAAGGTTATATTATTTATAGTAAATATATAACGCAATAAAGATTTTAAATTAAGGTATTTATTGCGTTATATGAATTTAGGAAAATATTTCGCATAAATGATTTTTAAAAATGTAAAATCATTTATGCGAAATATATAGCTGCAATGCTGATTCACTAAATTATGGATTATTATATAGAAAAATAATTGAATGAATATTTAAAAATTTGATGGTTGTATATAGAAATAAATTAAATATTAGGAGGTGCATGTAATATGGCGAAAAAAATTAGAGAATACATATTTATAACAATAGGAATAATTCTTGTTGCAGCAGGAATACACTTCTTTCTTGTCCCAAGCAATCTTGCTGTAGGTGGAGTAAGTGGTCTTGCAATAGTAATAAACAAGTACATACCTATTTTATCAGTTGGACTATTAATGTTTATAATGAATATAATTCTTTTCGTTGTTGCATTTATTGTAATCGGACCAGGATTTGGAGCAAAAACAATATATGCCAGTTTAGGGCTTTCAGGAATAATGCTATTCCTTGAAAAAATATTTCCAAATACAAAACCTGTAGCAGGAGATTTGCTCTTGGTGCTTTTATTTGGAATTTTGACTTCTGGTATAGGAATGGCGATAGTATTTAATCAAGATGCATCAACTGGAGGAACAGATATAATTGCAAAAATTATTAATAAATTTTTCCATGTTGATATGGGAAAAGCACTTTTAATGTCTGACTTTATTATAACATTATTTGCAGGATTAACCTTCGGAGCAGAGGCAGGAATGTATGCCCTTCTCGGTGTTATAATAAATGGTTTTGTTATTGATGGTGTAATTGATGGATTAAATATATGCAAACAGGTTACAATAATTAGTTCTGAGGGATATGAGATTAAAAAATTCATAATAGATGAACTTGAAAGAGGCGTTACCCTTTACGATGCAAAGGGTGCATATTCTGGTGAAGTAAAGGAAGTATTGATAACTGTTATGAGTAGAAAAGAATTTATAAAGCTTAGAGAATTTATTAGAGAAATTGATAAGAGGGCATTTATAACAGTAAGTGATGTACATGAGGTTTTAGGAGAGGGATTTAACGAGCTAAAGTAAGTAAAAGGATATCTTAAGGATGCTAAAGGCATTCTTTTTTAGGCGTATTAAAGAAAATAACAAGTCAATATTTTGGTCTATTTTGTGTCAT
>DAMCZI010000020.1:0-91496 GCA_032095175.1 Clostridiaceae bacterium | reverse complement strand
AGCATCTTCAGATGCTTTCATTAAATAACTCAAAACTCAAGTGCCTGTTACCTTTTTTAGTTTTATTATAAATATGGATTTACACTTAAGCAACTCATAGCCTAAGTGCCTATATATTTTTGACTTTATTAAGCAAAAAACACGAACATTACGATAATGATAAAAATTAATGTTCATATATTATTGACGAATATATTGAAATATGCTACTATAAGTTTGTAATTAACGATTACTCATATAAATCTAGCAATAGGGGCTAGGTGTTTCTACCGACAACCGTAAACTGTCTGGCTATGAGTGAATAAATGCAGTACTTTAGTTGTTTCGCTTGTGTAATTATTAATGCGGACATAGGCTAAAAGCGTGAATTCACTTTTGAAATTCATGCTTTTATTTTTTGCTTTATGGGAATGATAACTAAAGTATTAGTATTAGGAGGGGGAAAACAAATGGATTTTTTCAAACTCAAGGAAAACAAAACAAATGTCAAGACTGAAGTGGTTGCTGGAATCACAACATTCATTACCATGGCCTACATAATATTCGTAAATCCACAGATTTTAGGAGCAGCGGGTATGAATGCAAAGGGGCTGTTTGGTGACGAAGTAGGAAAGGCAATGTTAAGCGTATCAAATGACCCAATAATGGGAGCTGTTTTTGTTGCTACAATACTATCAGCAATAATAGCTACACTTATAATGGGACTTTATGCAAACGTTCCATTTGCACAGGCAGCTGGAATGGGAATGAATGCATTCTTCACATTCTATGTTGTTTTAACAGCTAAGTATTCATGGAAAGCAGCTCTTGCTGCAGTATTCATTTGTGGTATTATAAACCTTATAATCACAGTAACTAAGGTAAGAATAGCAATCGTAAATGCTATACCAGCATATTTGAAAAATGCAATTGGTGCAGGTATAGGCTTATTTATTGCTTTAATAGGACTAAAGGGAGCAGGATTAGTAGTTTCAAATCCTGACACATTGGTTGCTTTCGGAGATATAAGTAAACCAACAACATTACTTGCATTATTTGGACTTGTTTTAACAATAATATTAATGGTAAAGAATGTAAAAGGATCAATACTTATTGGAATAATAGTAACTACAGTTGTAGGAGTTATAGCTCAAAAATACTTTGGCGCTGAAATGGGAATATTTTTACCAGAATCATTTAATATATTTTCAGCACCTCCAAGCCTTGCTCCAACTTTTATGCAGTTAAGCTTTAAGGAACTATTTACAGCAAAGACAGGTTTCTTAACTGCAATTACAATTATAATTTCCTTCAGCCTTGTAGATACATTTGATACATTAGGTACATTCATAGGAGCAAGCTCAAAGACTCATATATTCGATGATGAAAATGAAGTGCCAAGAAAGGGATTATTCCCAAGAAAGATAGACAGAGCTATGCTTGCTGACGCTTCAGCAACTTCAATAGGTGCACTACTTGGTACAAGTAACGTTACAACATACGTTGAGAGTCTTGCAGGTATAAGTGCAGGTGGTAGAACAGGTTTAACTTCAGTAGTAGTAGCAATATGCTTCTTCCTATCACTGTTTATTGCACCAATAGTAGGAATAGTTCCTGCACAGGCAACTGCTCCAGCACTTATAATAGTTGGAATACTGATGGTTAGTTCCTTGATGGAAGTTAACTTCCAGGATTTCGAGGAAGCAGCACCAGCATTCTTTACAATTGTAATTATGCCTTTCACTTACAGTATTGCAAACGGAATAGCAGCTGGGTTTATATTCCATACGCTAATTAAGCTTATAAAGGGAAAAGCAAAGGAAGTACATCCTATAATGTATATATTCACAGTTCTATTCATTTTGAAGTTTATACTTCAGGTTTAGTAGTAGAAAATTAATATAAAGAGTGCTGGGTATATGAGAATATTATGTCTCAATACCTGGCACTTTCTATTCTATGGGTGTTGTAATAATATTCTGACAATTTCCTTTGCAAATGTCTGTGCTATATTATATTAATTGCACTAAAGAATTTAAATAAGGTATTGTGCAATTAATAAATCAAGGAATATGATTTTGCATAAATGTTTAGGGTCGAGCAATGAAGAATCATTTATATGAGACATAAAGTTCGGCTTAGAAAGTTAGTTAAGATCAAGTGTTATCGCATTTTTGCAGCATAAGTGCTGTTTGAATTCTAATCTTTTATTTTTTAAATCACCATTTCAAAGGCAATTTATCTTAGTATTTTGGGAAAGATAGTTTTAATTAATATTTATCGATTGACAGGGAAAATATTAAAAAGTATAATAACTTGTAAGATATCACATGTCAGACAAGTAGGTGGATATAAAAATGAGAATAAAAGAAGATTCAGTTGCGTTAAGCAGACTTGCAAAGGAAGAGATTATAAAATACATAACAGAAAAGAATATTCAGCCAGATGAAAAGCTTCCATCAGAGGCAGCTTTAGGAGAAATGCTTGGAGTTAGCAGATACACTGTAAGGGAAGCCCTTGCACTCCTAGAACAGGATAAGCTGGTGTATAAGGCACAGGGCAAGGGTACTTTTGTTAAGAAAACTCCTATTAAAATTGAAAGTGGTCTTGAAAGATTGGAAAGTATAAGTAAAATAACAACCAATTTTGGGTATGAACCAGGTTCTAAATGCTTAAAGGTTGAAAAAATATCTCCATCAAAGGATATGATTGATAAGTTAAACATAGGGGAAGATGAAAAGGTTTTAGAATTCACAAGAATAAAATATGCTGACCAAAAGGTTGCAGCATTTTGTATAGATACGGTTCCGGAATATCTGTTTAAGGGTATGGTTCCGGAGAATCTTAAAGAAATATCAATGTTTGAGTTTTTGAGTGAAAAATACAATATAAGGGTAGAATATGCTGTTGCAGAAATTATACCAACATTTCCTACAAAGGAGATGATGAAGCACATGGATGTAAGAAAGGGAGATTTATTCCTGCTTCTTAATCAGATTCATTATGATAAGGAAGGAACTCCTATAATCTATTCCATGGACTATTTCAACCCGGATGTATTTAAATTCAAGGTGAACAGGATAATATAGTAATAATATATTTAGGAGGGTAAAAATGAAAATACTTATTAAAAACATTTCAATGATAACAGTTAACAATAACAATGAATTCTATAGTGAAAAAAGCGTTGCAATAGAAGATGATAAAATCAAGTACATAGGTGAAATACCAGAGGATTTTAATGCAGACAAGATAATAGATGGAAAGGGCAAGCTTTTAATGCCAGGACTTGTAAACTCCCATACTCATATGGCTATGTCCCTTTTAAGAAACTACGCAGATGATCTTCCTCTTTGGGAATGGCTTTCAGAAAAGATATGGCCAATAGAGGACAAATTTACAGCAGAAGACGTATACTGGGGTTCAATGTTAAGCATCGTTGAATCCATAAAGTCTGGTGTTACATGTTTTTCTGATATGTACTTCTTTATGGAGAATACTGCAAGGGCAGTTGATGAATCAGGAATAAGAGCTGTGCTTGCAAGGGGCATGATGGGCCAAAGTGCAGAGGGAGATGTAAGATTTAAGGATACACGTGAGCTTTATAAAAACTGGCACAAACAGGGTGATGGAAGAATAACTGTTATGGTTGCACCACATGCTCCATATACTTGTTCGACTGATTATATAAAAAGCGTAATAAAGCTTGCAGAGGAATTAAATGTTGGAATACATACACACCTTTCTGAAAGCAAAAAAGAGGTTGATGATAGCTACAAGGAATATGGCAAATCCCCTATTAAGCATATGGAGGATTTGGGACTTCTTGATTTAAAGGTTGCAGCAGCCCACTGTGTTCATCTTTCAGATGATGATATAGAGATAATGGCAAGAAAGAATGTTAGTGTTGTAAACAACCCAGGAAGCAATCTTAAGCTTGGAAATGGATTTGCTCCTGTTGATAAGCTTCTTAAGAGAGGAATAAATGTAGCTCTTGGAACCGATGGAGCATCAAGCAACAACAATTTAAATATGTTTGAAGAAATAAACCTTGCTGCAATTGTAAATAAGGCTGTTACCGGAGATCCAACCTCAGTGCCAGCAGCAAAGGCTGTTGAAATGGCAACAATTAATGGAGCAAGGGCTCTTGGATTAGAAAAGGAGACAGGTTCAATAGAGGTTGGAAAGAAGGCAGATTTAATATTGCTTGATTTAAATAAGCCTCATCTTTATCCAGCGTATAACCTTGTATCTTCTGCTGCATACTCAGCTCAGGCATCTGATGTGGATACAGTTATAATAAATGGAAAAATAGTTATGGAAAATAGAGAAATGAAGACAGTTGATGTTGAAAAGGTATTCTTCAACGTTGATAAATGCATAAAGAGATTAATGGGAAAATAAATTAGGAGCTGTCCCACACCATTGTATCTAGGTGACAGGCTCTTGAGTTATGAGTTATTCAAATTAAAATAGCTATAAACAATCTTATTTTAATGAATAACTCATAACTCAAGTGCCTGTTACTGTGCATATAAGGGACAGACTTTTTATGAGATAGTCTTTTACAAAGGGAGGAATTTTTATGGCAAAACAGATTAATGCAGTCTATTTCGAAGATGGTAAGCTGGTTTTAATTGATCAGAGAAAATTACCAGGTGTTTATGAGATGTTTGAATGCAGCACCTACAAGGATGTTGATTTTGCAATAAAGGACATGGTTGTAAGAGGAGCACCTGCAATAGGTGTGGCAGCAGGATATGGAGTTTACCTTGCAGCAGTGGAATATAAGGATATGGATAAGGAAAGCTTCTTAAAAAACCTTGAGAATGCTTGTACTGTACTTTATAACTCAAGGCCTACAGCAGTAAACCTTATGTGGGCTGTTAAGAGGATGAGAGGAATGATTGAAAAGAATTCACAGAAAAGTGTTTGCGATATCATAAGTGCTGTAAAGGATGAGGCTGACACAATATTAAAGGATGATATTGAGATAAATAAGAAAATGGCTGAGAACGGAAATGAAATCGTTCCTCAAAATGGAACAATATTAACTCACTGCAACACAGGAGCTCTTGCAACTGCAGGATGGGGAACTGCATTAGGAGTTATAAGAAAGGCACATTATTCCGGAAAGAATATATTTGTATATGCAGATGAAACAAGACCAAGACTTCAGGGAGCAAAGCTTACTGCATGGGAGCTTGTTCAGGAAGAAATACCAGCAAAGCTTATACCAGATAACGCTGCAGCAACACTTATCAGGGACGGAAAGATTGATGTAATACTTGTTGGAGCCGATAGAATTGCGCTTAATGGAGATACTGCTAACAAAATAGGAACCTTTATGCTTTCTGTTATTGCAAAGGCATACAACGTACCATTTTATATAGTTGCTCCTACATCAACAATAGATGTTGAAACTGAGACAGGAGCGGGAATAGTTATTGAGGAAAGAAGCATAGATGAGGTAACTACCATAGGAGGAGTCAGGGTTGCACCTGAGGGAATAGATGTATTTAATCCAGCCTTTGATGTTACTCCTAATGAAAACATTGCTGGAATAATTACAGAGAAGGGAATTATAAGAAAGCCATTTAAGGAAAATATACTAAAGCTTAAATAACGGGGGTATAAAAATGGAGGAAAGACTTGATGTAAAGGGCGAAAAAGCCATTTCTATAAAGAATCTGTCCTTTAAGTATAAGGATCAAAAAGAGGGACAAGCACTTAATGATATAAACCTTGATATAAACCAGGGACAGTTTGTAGTTATTATGGGACCAAGTGGAGCTGGTAAGTCAACGCTTGCCAACTGCTTAAATGGACTTATACCCCATTTTATAAGGGGACAGTACAATGGCGAAGTATATGTGGATGGGAAAAAGGTAAAGGATTTAAATGTAAGTGGAAATGCAAAAAGCATAGGACTTGTTTTTCAGGACTTTGAATCCCAGCTCTTTTCTACAAATACAAAGCTTGAGATTGCCTTTGGGCCTGAAAACTTTGGGGTTCCAAGGGATGAAATAGAAAAGAGAATAGAAAAGATTTTAAGGGTGGTAAAGCTTGAGGGCTTTGAGGACAGGCAGCCATCAACCCTTTCTGGTGGACAAAAACAGAGGCTTGCAATAGGATCAGTTCTTGCAACGCAACCTAAAATAGTATGTATGGATGAGCCTACAACTGACCTTGATCCACTTGGAAAACTTGGGATATTTAATATTGCAAAGGAGCTTCATGAAAGTAAAGAGCTTACACTTGTAATTATTGAGCATGAAACTGAAGAGGCTCTTAATGCAGACAGACTTATTATTATGGAAAATGGGAACATATTAAGGGATGGAAAGCCTCAGGATATTTTAAAGGAAATAGAGCTGACAGATAAAATAGGAATAATGTCCCTACAAGTTCCAAAGTATTTTAAAGAGGTTTCAAATTTAGGCAGGGAAGATCTGCCTCTTACACCTGAAGAAGGGTATGAAAAATTTGAAAAACTAAATCTAAAAATAGATGAAGATAAGTATAATGCCCTAATAAAAAAGGAAGATGAAAGAGAAGCCTCATATGGAGAGGTACTGATTGACGTAAAGAATCTTGAGCATACATATCAAAACGGAAATAAGGTTTTAAAGGGAATTGACCTACAAGTAAGAAAGGGCGAGTTCCTTGCAGTTCTTGGACATAATGGAAGTGGTAAGACAACTCTTGTTAAGCATCTAAATGGACTTTTAACTCCAACAGCTGGAAATGTCGTTGTAGGTGGAATGGATACAAAGAATACAAGCATCTATGAAATAGGAAAGCAGGTTGGTTATGCATTCCAGAACCCTGATCATCAGATATTTGCTGATACAGTTTATGATGAGGTAGCCTTTAGCCCAAAGATAAGAGGATGTTCAAAGGAAGAAATCGATTCAAGGGTAAAGGAAGCATTGAAATCTGTTGATATGGAAGGGTATGAAAAGGAAGACCCATTCTCACTTACAAAGGGTGAAAGACAGAGAATTGCTGTTGCATCAATACTCTCTGCAAGACCAAAGGTTATAATACTTGATGAACCAACAACTGGACTTGATTATAAGGAACAGAGACAGATGATGGAGCTTGTTAAAAAATTAAATGAAAGCGGGCATACCATTATTATTATCACCCATACGATGTGGGTTGTTGCGGAATATGCACATAAGGTTGCTGTTGTTAAGGAAGGCCTTTTAAGCATGTATGGAAGAACAAGGGATGTGTTTAAAAGAGAAGAGGAGCTTTTAGATTCATACCTTAAAACACCACATATCGTATCATTAAGCAATATGCTCGGAAAAACGGTTTTATCAGTTGATGAAATGAAAATGCTTACTAAAGAGGTGAAATAATATGGACATGTTTTTATATTTAGATAAGGATACCTTTGTTCATAAGCTTGATCCAAGAACAAAGATGCTTATTATGCTGGGTTCCTTCGTAGTAACACTTATGTTTAGTTCACTTGCTGCACTTTGTGTAATAGGTGTTGTTATAATTTTCTATGGTTTTTTAGGCAAAGCCCTTTCTAATTTGAAGCGTATAAGAGTAATACTATTTATGATAGCCCTTTTATCAATAGTAATGTGGTCCTTAACAGGAAAGGGAAGTACAAGGCTTTTAGGACCTATAACCCTTGAGGGACTTCTTTTGGGTATTGCAACAGGTATTAAATTTGATGTAATGATTGTATCCGGTATGATATTTCTATCCACTACAAAGATGGAGGAAATTGCAATTGGACTTGTAAAGATTAAGGTGCCATATAGAGGAGCCTTTGCATTTTCAACTGCATTAAGACTTGTACCTACAATAGTTGCAACCAGCTATACAATAACCCAGGCACAGAAATCAAGGGGACTAGACCTTGACTCAGGCTCCATATTTGAAAAGGTTAAAAAGTATGTTCCGCTTCTTATTCCTACATTTGTATCGGTAATAAGAGGAACAAACGTGTTTTCGATGGCACTTGAATCAAAGGGATTTGGGTATAGTAATAATAGAACAAACTATCTTGAAATAAAAATTACTCCAAAGGATGCTGTATTAATGATAGGGGTAGTTATAGTAATAGGATTATCTATATTTGCAAAGGTTAAGGGGATTATAAGTTAATCAATGGAATTTGTTAAATTACGATATAGAAAGATTTGAAGGAGGAATAATGATGGAAAAGGCGATTATTGGTGGAACTGGAGTCTATAATGTTTCGGGTAAAAGCTATTCTAAGGTTGTAAATACAAAGTATGGAGATGCATTTGTTGATATCGTTGAAATAAATGGAGAAGAGATTGTTTTTTTGGCAAGGCATGGTAAGGGACATTCAGTGCCCCCTCATCTTATAAATTATAGGGCTAACATGAAGGCACTGCAGGAGCTTGGTGTTAAATATATATATGCTACTGCTGCAGTTGGTTCATGTAATGAAAAATTTGCACCAGGGGATGTTGTTGTTATAAATGACTTCCTTGATTTTACAAAGGTAAGGCCTATAACCTTCTATGAAGGTGGAGAAGAGGGAGTAATACATACAGACATGAGCGATCCTTACTGTACTAACTTAAGAAACAAATTCTATGAGGCTGCAAAGGAAATGTCAATGGACATCAAGGGAGAGGGTGTTTATGTTTGCACCGAAGGCCCAAGGTTTGAGACAGGTACTGAAATTCAGATGTATAAAAATATTGGGGGTGATGTTGTAGGAATGACTAACGTGCCTGAGGTTGTGTTAGCTAAGGAACTTGGAATGTGCTATGCAGCAGTAGGAATCATAACTAATTGGTGTACGGGAATTAAAGGTAAGGATATAACACTTCATGATATTCAAGGTGCAATGAATAAGAACAAAGAAAATATAACTGGAGCATTTTTAAAGGTATTTTCAGGTGCGTTAAATCAGGACAATTGTAAATGCAGTAGCAGTACAATGAAACTTTAATTATATTAATCGTACTATAGATTTTAGATTGAGTAATGTACGATTAATGAATCAAGGAATATGATTTCGCATAAATGTTTTGGGTTAGGCAATTTAGAGTCATTTATGCGAAACATACAGAACTATCCCGTTGAAAAAATTGAATAAATAAAATTATATGATTTTATATCTAAATTTTGATTTGTAATTTAGTAACTTAGCCTTGTAGTTTTGTTTGTAGAAATTTATGAAATTGAATTGGGGGTTTAACAATGAAAGATGTATTTAGAATGTGGAAGTATACCAAAATGGTAGTTCTTGTTGCTCTTTGTGCTGGTATATATGCAGCAGTTTTAATTCCATTCAAGGGATTTGTTCTTATTCCTGGAATAACTGAATTCAGACCTGCAAGTGCAATGCCAGTAGTTCTTGGATTACTCTTTGGACCAGCAGGTGCATGGGGTTCAGCTATTGGTAACTTAATAGGAGACTTCTTTGGTTCACTTGGAGTAGGAAGTATATTTGGTTTTGTTGGAAACTTCATGTTTGCTTATATTCCTTATAAGCTATGGACTAACCTTGGATTAGTTAGCAGCGATGACAATGAACCAAACCTTAAATCAGGAAGAAAGATATTTGCTTATGTAGTTTCAGCTATAATGGGCTCAATGGGATGTGCCCTTATTATTGCCTGGGGACTTGAGTTCTTAAAGATGGTTCCTTTTGCAGCACTTGGAACTATAATAACATTAAACAACATTGTGCCATCATTAGCATTAGGTATTCCACTACTTATTGTTTTATATCCTAGAATAAAGAAGTGGGACTTATTATGGACAGATATTATGAATGAAGAGGATCTACCAAGAACAGGAAGCAAGGCAAGAATAGGAGCAGTATTGATGACAGCTTCAGTACTATTTGGTTTAATATTTGGACTTGTTTTAGCTCTTGGTGGTGGACAGGCTCTTTTTCAGGCTGGATTTGAAAGCAAAGCTGGACTTACAAATGTAGTTACAGTTGCTGGTATTGGAATTGTTGGACTTTTAATTTCAGAGTTCTTTCAATAATTAGAATGTAAATGGGCTGTCACACTGCATCTGTTACCTCTAGATAAGACATAACCTTTCTTTGTGTGACAGCTCCTTAAATATCAAATAATAAAAACTATATATATTTAGGATAATATGTATTAGGAGGGGACATAACTATGGAAATCAAGTATGAAAAGGTAAGAAGAGAAGTAATGGAAGCAGGAATGAAGATGGCAGGTTCCCATCTTGTAGTTGGAACATGGGGTAATGTAAGTGCAAGGATTCCTGGTGAGGATTTAATGGCTATAACACCTAGTGGTATGGATTATGACACTATAAAGGTTGAGGATATAGTTATAATGGATTTCAATGGAAACGTTATTGATGGTGATAGAGTTCCTTCAATAGAGTTTGGACTTCATGGTGCTATCTATAAGTCAAGATGTGATGTTAATGCAGTTGTACATACTCACAGTGAATACTGCACTGCAATGGCAATAGCAAGAAAGCCAATACCTGGTGCTGCTGAGGACCTTGTTCAGATAGTTGGAGGAGATGTAAGGGTTAGTGAATATGCACTTCCAGGAACACCAGAATTAGGAGTGGCAGCAGTTAAGGCATTGGAGAATAGAAACGCTGCAATCCTTGCAAACCATGGATGTGTCGCAGCATCAAAGGATTTAAAGGAAACTTTAAAGGTAGCTGCAGTAGTTGAAAAGTCAGCTAAGGCAACATTGTTTGCGCAGCTTTATGGTGGAGTGGTTGAACTTCAGCAGAGTGAAATAGATGCAATGAGAAATTTCTATCTTAACAAATATGGTCAGAGAAGATAGTGACAGCTAATATTAATAATGTTAATTGAAATCTGATACAATATGAATCTATGAATCGTGAAATTTAGTGTACATTATGATAAATGGAGGGATAGGTTTTGGATAAGAATAAAAATTATAAATTTGCTACAAAGGCAATTCATGCAGGAGCAACTGGAAAGAATCCAGCAAATGCATTGAATCCACCAATATTTCAAACATCTACTTTTGTGTTTGATGACCTTGATCATGTAGATAAGGTAATGTCATTTCAAAGTGATGACTACGTGTACACAAGGGGAAATAACCCAACATTAAGACTTTTTGAAAATAAGATGGCAGCACTTGAAGAAGGTAGTGGAGCAGTTGCTTTTGCTTCAGGTATGGCTGCAATAAGCTCAGTACTTTTCTCACTATTAGGACCAAATGATAATGTAATTGTTCATAGAACTGTTTACGGTTCAACCTTTAGTGTTGTACATAAGCTTTTAGCAAAATATAATGTAAACCATAAAACAGCGGATTTAAGAAATCCTGAATCCTTAAATGATTTAATCGATGAGAATACAAAGGTTATATACTTTGAAACTCCTTGCAATCCAAACTTAACACTTATCGATATTAGAAAGGTTGTTGAGATTGCAAAGGCAAAGGGAGTTAAGGTTGTTGTTGATAACACCTTTGCATCACCATACTTCCAAAGACCACTTACACTTGGAGTTGATGTTGTTGTACACAGCACAACAAAGTACATCTGTGGACATGGAGATGTAATTGGAGGAGTTGCAGTTTCAAAGGATGCCGATTACATACAGGAATTGAAGTTTGATTATATGTGTGAATTTGGAGGAGCAATGAGTCCATTTAATGCATGGCTTCTTTTAAGAGGATTAAAGACTCTTCCTATAAGAATGAAACAGCATGAGCAAAATGCAATGAAGGTTGCAAAATTCTTAGAGTCTCATCCAAAGGTTAAAAGAGTTATGTACCCTGGACTTGAAAGCTTTGAAGGACATGAAATTGCAAAGAAGCAGATGGACGGCTTTGGAGCAATGATAAGCTTTGAGGTTGTTGGAGGACTTGAAGAGTCAAAGAGAGTTGTAAATGGAGTTAAGCTTTTAAAGATAGCAGTAAGCCTTGGAGATTGTGAAAGCTTGATTGAGCACCCTGCAGCAATGACTCACAGGGGATACCCAAAGGAACAGCTTGAGGAATTTGGGCTTTCAGAAAGCATGATTAGAATATCTGTTGGTCTTGAGGATGCAGATGATATAATTGAAGATCTTCAGGATGCACTTTCACTTATATAGAATATTTTGAGTTTAGCAGGCACTCAAGTTATAAGCTTTTAACATAAATTGCTTATAACTTGAGTGCCTTTTTAGGATGCCTAAGGTTGAAAAGTAGGACAATATGCAATAAAATGAAAGAATAAGTCGAAATGCATCAGCATTTTTCAAACTATATAAGGAGTAAAAAATTCAATAGTATTTTACTTTTCAAACATCCTTGAAGTGAATCAGCTATGTATAGCTGTTTGAAAAAGTAGAATGTAGAGAATTTTATTACTTTCAATATAGCCTATGGTGTTATATTGAAATATCAAAATCAACATTTTAGGGAGGAGGATGACAAAATGAAAAAACGTATTTTGTGTTTGATACTGGCTTTTATAATTGCTTTCCCTGGATACGCATTTGCATTTCGAATGGATTCATATGACATGGATCTAAAAATAGGGTTGTATAGTATGGCTTCTCAGACAATAAAGGTGACCTTAAATGGAGATTACCTGAATAATGGAAAGGTATACAATAATGGGACAAGCTTTATTCTTCAGCAAGCCAATGGTAAGATTTCTTTTAATCAAAATTCCTATGATTCACTTCAGTTTAGTCCATTAAGTTCTAATAACACAATAACTCTGGAAAGTGGGACAAAAGTTTATAAGTACCTTGGGGGCATGATTTTCAAATATGATACATCTGGGGTATTACCAGTAAACCTTGTTAAGATAGATGACTATCTTAAGGGAGTTGTTGCATATGAAATGTCAGATTCATATCCCCTTGAAGCACTAAAGGCTCAGGCTGTTGCTGCTAGAAACTATGCAATAATTAGTATTGGAAGACATAGAAGCAATGGATATGACCTGTGCGATGGACAGCATTGCCAGGTATACAGGGGGTACAATTCTAATTATAAAAATGTAATTAGAGCTGTTGATGAAACAAAGGGAGTTGTACTTTTGTATAATGATTCACCTGTAAGCTGCTACTATTCATCAAGTAATGGAGGATACACTGAGGATACCAGGAATCCATGGAGTGCAGCGCTGCCATATCTTATAGTAAAAAAGGATGATTATGATAGTGTTTTATGGCCTGGCGGTGATAGAAAGCTAACTACTAAAGATATTGATACAAAATTGAAAGAAAAAGGGATAATAGCAAATAGTGACAGCTTTGTCAGATTAGATATCCCAAGCATACAGAGATATGAAAATGTTAGAATATCGAAATTAAATATAATTGTGAAGGATGCAAATAGCGTAGAAAGAGTAGTGGAAATTAAAAAAGAGGGGGTAAGAACATTTTTATCCTTTCCAAGCAGTTACTATGATGTTAAATATGATACAGTATCAGATACATATACTTTTTCCGGCAAAGGATATGGACATGGTATAGGAATGAGCCAAATAGGTGCTAAGAACAGAGCGATTGCAGGAATGAACTATGAAGAAATACTTAAATTTTATTATAGTGGCTCATATGTTAAAAGTGTTGTTTCAAACACTATTTATATAAAAAAGGATAAAGATACTTTACTGGTTGGAGATGAAGTAAGACTTAGTGCATATGTGGCCACAGGAGCTTCAAATATGCTGTATAAGTATGTAATTAAGAATGGAAACACTATAGTTTATACAAAGGAATACGGCAGCAGCGATGAAGTGTTATTTAGACCTAATAGTCCTGGAGAGCATACAATAACGCTTTATGTCAAAGCTCAAAATTCAAGTAATGAGTATGATGAGTTGAGAACTTCAACACTTACAGTATTAAAGCCATCTACACCAGGAAAGCTTAACCTTTTGTTTAATACCCTATATGTAAATACTCCAATAACAGTTTTTGCAGCTGCTGGTGGAGATAGCACAAGATATATATTTGAGGTAATAAAGGATGGTAAGGTAGTTAAAACTGGTGAAACAGCATCGCCTACTTATTCATTTACACTTAATGCTGCAGGAAATTATACTGTAAGGATGAAAGTGTCTAATAGTAGTAATTCTGCGGATTATGATGATTTAAAGGAAATAAGCTTTGAAGTAAAGCCTCAGGTCCAGTCACATAATCCAATACTTGCACCTACAAGAATACTGCAAAAGGGAATGAGTGGAAGTGATGTAAAGGCGCTTCAAGATCTGCTTGCGAGATTAAGATACTTTAATACTAAGTCTACTATATACTTTGATGGTACAGCAGAAACAGCTGTGAAGAATTTTCAAAAGGATGCTGGTTTGAGTCAAACAGGTATCGCTGATGCTGCAACAATAAATGCTATTAATAATGCACTGCAGATAGGTGCAATTGTTTCAACAAATGGTAGCATAATCTTTGCACCATCAAGAACGCTTAAGGCAGGAATGAGTGGAAATGATGTAAAGGTACTTCAAGACCTACTTGCCAGACTGAAATATTTTACTGGTAAGTCTTCGACTTATTATTCAAGTGCAGCGGTTACTGCTGTTAAACGTATTCAAAAGGCATATGGCCTAAGCCAAACTGGTATAGTTGATGCTGCAACTGCAAATGCCATAAACAGGGCTTTGAAAGTAAAAACATCAAGCAGTATAACGACTGCTCCTGCAAGTACAGCTAATACTTCAGGAACTGCAGGTACATCTGCTCCTTCCAGTACAAGGATAGTGTTTACACCAACAAGAACACTTAAAAGAGGAATGAGTGGAAATGATGTAAAGACACTTCAGGATTTGCTTGCAAGGTTAAAATACTTTAACTATAGATCTACAACTTATTTTGGCAGCATAACAGAAACAGCTGTTAAAAGCTTTCAAAAAGCTAATGGTTTAAGCCAAACTGGTATAGCTGATGCAAATCTTGTAAGAAAAATAGTAGAGCTGGTAAATAAATAATTAATTAATTAATTTTAAAGGTGTTAGGTACACATTCACTTTGTACCTGGCACCTTTTATAGTTGCCAAGGTGGGAATAAACAATTAAAATGTAATAGTGAAGTATATTATATGTTTCGTATAAATGATTCTACATTGCTCGACCATAAGTATTTATACGAAATCATTTTCCTTAATTTATTAATCGCACAACACCCAATGTAAAATCCTTAGTGTGATTAATATAATTGTAAGTTTATAAATAGACTGGAGGATACACCATGCAGAATAAAAAGCTTGCTAAGGCAGCAGGCGCATTGATGATTATAACGATTTTAAGTAAGGCTATAGGCTTCTTTAGAGAGACACTTGTTGCTGGAGCCTTTGGAGCGTCATATCTTACGGATGCATATAACATTGCTATTGTTGTTCCATCTGTAATGTATGGGTTGTTTGGAGGAGCTATAACAACTACCTTTATACCTCTTTTTAGTGAAAGTTATTCTAAAAAGGGTAAGGAGGATGCATTTAATTTTGCAAATACCATACTTAATATAATGTTTATAATATCACTTATTTTATTTATAGTTTCAATAGTTTTTACCCCTCAATTGGTAAAGATTGTTGCACCTAAGTTTACAGGTAAGACCTATGAGCTTGCTGTAGTGCTTACGAAAATAAGCGTTATAAATATTGTGCTTATAACGATGAACAGCTGTTATACAGCACTTCTTCAGAGTCTTGATGAGTTTGTAGTACCAGCAATGCTTGGTTTTGTTACAAGCATTCCTATTATAATATATATAATGATTGGTGCTGGTAATGGAATTGAAGGATTAATAACTGTTGTTGTAATTGGAACAGCACTACAGGTTATCTTTCAGGTACCCTGGCTTATTAAAAAGGGTTTTAGATTTAGTTTGAAAATAAATTTTAAGGATCCAAGACTAAAGAGGATGCTTTATCTTTTACTTCCAATACTTGTAGGTTCTGGAGTAAGCCAGATAAATACACTGGTTGATAAAAATATGGCATCAGGACTTCCGGATGGAAGCATTGCATCACTTAACTTTGCAAATGAAATAAACAGCATTGTAACGAGTATTTTCATTACTGCTGTTGTTACAGTTATATATCCTACATTATCAAGGATTGGAATGGATAAAAACAGAGATAATTATAAAAGCCTTGTTAGCAGGTCAGTAAACACCATAAGCATGATTGTTTTGCCATCTGCTGTTGGTATGATAATTTTAAGAGTACCTATAATAGATGTATTGTTTAAGCATGGCAAATTTGATGAGAAAGCAGTTGTTATGACTACTGGGGCTCTTATGTTTTATTCAATTGGGCTTGTGTTTATTGGTATTAGAGATGTATTTGGTAAGGCTTTTTATGCCATTCAGGATACTAAAACTCCAATGACAAATGCGATAATAGGAATATTCTTTAATATAGCTCTTAATCTATTGCTTGTAAAAAGCATGGGAATAAGGGGACTAGCCCTTGCTACATCAACTTCTGCAGCGGTATGTGCGGTACTTTTAGGATTTAACCTTAAAAGAAAGGTTGATGGAATTAACGGCAAGGCACTGTTTACAACTGGAACTAAGATAGTAATATCATCTGCAGTTATGGGTGCTGTTGTATTTGGAATTAAGATGCTCCTTGGGGGGACCCTGACTGGAAGGATGGGAGAACTAATTATAATCCTAATTTCAGTGGTAGTAGGTATTTGTGTTTATGCTGGAATGATAACTGTTCTTAAGGTTGAAGAATTCCATGTATTTTTGGATATGATTAAGGCAAAAATCAAGAAATAACAGTTTGAATCTGTATATGCTGAAAAATACTATTACAATATGTTCTTTAACCAGCTTTGCGAGGCTGTTTTAAAAAACTTAATGTAAGAATTTTAATGCAGCATATGTAACCAATATTATTCGTTAAATTGGAGATGACGTAGTATGGAAGAGAGTAAAAAGGTTGGAATATTGTCTCATATATTGCCACCATTTCAATCAGGACAGGCAGCAGTTATTTATCAACTGCTGAAGGATATGCCAGTAAATAGATACTGCCTTATATCTTTAAAAAATAAAAAGCTTGAGAGCAAAGGTAAGGTTGGATTGAAAAAGCTTAAAGGAAGCCATTACTATCTTAATAATATAAGACTTCCTTACAGGCTTGCTGCTTTTAATATTCCGTTTTTGCCCTTTTATAATATTAATACCAGGGTAAAGGGGCTAATGAAAATAATAAAAAATGAGAACCTCGGGGCAATAATAGCTTGTTCTGGAGATTTATATAACCTGCCTGCAGCAAACATTGCCTGTAAAAACCTTGATATACCACTTGGAATATACATGTTTGATGATTATGTATATCAATGGAAGGGATTGAATAGAAGCTTATCAAAGGCGTTGGCACCAGGATTGTTTAATGATGCCATGGGAATAATAGCTCCAAATGAATATTTAAGGGATGAATATCAAAAAAACTATGAAGTTAAAGCAAATGTTATACACAACCCATGTGAGATTTATGATATAAATGAAATTGATAAGAAACCTTCAGTGTTTAATAGAGATAACATTAACATAGTGTATACAGGTTCCATATATGGTGCACACTATGATGCGTTTAAAAATCTTGTTGATGCTGTTAAACTATCTGAGGATAAAAATATAAGAATACATCTTTATACTTCAACTTCAAAGGAAGATTTAAAATCAAAGGGGATTTTTGGAGATTTTATGGTATTCCACAGCTATGTCAGCCAGGAAGAAATCCCAACAATATTAAGAAATGCAGACATATTATTTTTACCACTTGCATTTAACTCAGGATTTCCAGAGGTTATAAAAACATCTGCCCCTGGAAAAACTGGAGAGTATCTGGCTTCTGGAAGACCAATACTTGTTCATGCGCCTTCAGATTCATTTTTAAGCAGTTATTTTACAAAAAACAAGTGTGGAGTTGTTGTTGATAAGGATGATCCTATGCTTTTAATTAGTGCTGTAGAGGATTTAATTAAGAATGATGAATTAAAAAATGAGATATCAAAGAATGCAAGGGAGGCTGCTGTTAGAGACTTTAGCCTTGATATGGTTAAAAGCCAGTTTGCTGATTTTGTTGATAATCTGTTAAGATAAATATAACGCTATTACTATGGAGGTAATAAAATGTTTGAGGGAAAAACATTATTGATAACCGGAGGAACAGGATCCTTCGGAAATGCTGTATTAAAGAGATTTATAAATACAGATATAAAGGAAATAAGGGTATTTTCAAGGGATGAGAAAAAGCAGGAGGACATGAGAATAGCCCTTAACAATAGTAAGGTTAAGTTCTATATAGGTGATGTAAGGGAATACAACAGCATTATGTTTGCAATGCAGGGAGTTGATTATGTATTCCATGCAGCAGCATTAAAGCAGGTTCCATCCTGTGAATTCTATCCAATGGAAGCTGTTAAGACGAATGTTATGGGAACTGAAAATGTAATAAATGCATCTATACAGTCCGGGGTTAAAAAGGCAATATTTTTAAGCACAGATAAGGCTGTTTATCCAATAAATGCAATGGGAATATCGAAGGCAATGATGGAAAAGCTATTTGTTGCAAAGGCAAGAACTATGGATGAAAGCCAGACTATACTTTGTGGAACAAGGTATGGAAATGTTATGGCATCAAGGGGATCTGTTATACCTCTGTTTGTAAAGCAGATAAGGGAGGGTAAGCCTCTTACCATTACAGACCCTAACATGACAAGATATCTAATGTCACTTGAAGAGGCTGTTGACCTTGTATTATATGCCTTTGAGAATGGAGGACAGGGAGACATATTTGTACAGAAGGCTCCTGCATCAACTATTATGGATCTTGCAGTGGCTGTTAAGGAGATATTTAATGCTGATAATGATATAAAGATTATTGGAACAAGACATGGGGAAAAGCTCTATGAAACCCTTTTAACAAGGGAGGAAATGAGCAAATCAGAGGATCTTGGAAATTACTTTAGAATTGCAGCAGACAACAGAGATTTAAATTATAACAAGTATTTTGTTGAGGGAGAATCAAAGATATCAATGCATGATGATTATAATTCCCACAACACAAAAAGACTTGATGTAGAGGGAGTAAAGAAGCTGCTCCTTGGGCTTGATTATATACAAAAGGAAATTGCAGGAACTCAGGGAGAACTTATATAGAATACAATAAAATTCTTACATTCTGTTTTTTCAAAGAGCATTTTGACTCTAGGATTCTTGAAAGAACAGAATGTAATTTTAGATTCTATATACATAGAAAAAGATAGGAAAGAAGGTAGAGTATGCTTAAGATAATGACCATTGTTGGTACACGTCCAGAGATTATAAAGCTCAGCAGGGTTATGGCCGAGCTTGAAAAGTATACAAATCATATTCTTGTACACACAGGGCAGAACTTTGATTATGAGCTTAATGAAATATTCTTTAAGGAACTTGAAATAAAAAAGCCAGACTATTTTTTAAATGCAGTTGGGAATACAACAGCTGAAACAATAGGAAATGTAATTGCAAAATCAGATGAAATAATGGAGAAGGAAAAACCTGATGCAATCCTTTTATATGGGGATACTAACAGCTGTCTTTCTGTAATATCTGCAAAAAGGAGAAAGATACCTGTATTCCATATGGAGGCAGGAAACAGGTGCTTTGACCAGAGGGTTCCTGAGGAAATAAACAGGAAGATTGTTGATCACTTAAGCGATATAAACATGCCTCTAACAGAGCATGCAAGAAGATATCTTTTAGATGAGGGTATTAGACCAGAAACTGTTATAAAGACAGGTTCAAGCATGAAGGAAGTAATAGGATATTATTGGCCTAAAATAGATTCTTCAGACGTTTTAGATAGACTTACATTGAAAGCCAGGGAATACTTCGTTGTAAGTACTCATAGAGAGGAAAACGTTGATTCTGAAGAGAACTTCAAAAACCTTTTAGATTCATTAAAGGGTATTGCGGAAAAGTATAATAAAAGGGTAATAGTATCAACACATCCACGTACAATGAAAAGACTTGAAAGCCTTGGTATAAAGGGAATAGATGAGAGGGTAGAATTTATGAAGCCCCTTGGATTATTTGATTATATAAAGCTTCAGATGAATGCCTACTGTGTTGTTTCAGACAGTGGAACTATAACTGAAGAATCCTCTATTCTAAAGTTCCCTGCAGTGACAATAAGACAGGCTCATGAAAGACCTGAGGGAATGGATGAGGGTACCCTTGTAATGTGTGGATTAAAGAGAGATAGGGTTATTGAGGCCATAAATATAGTGGCATCCCAGCAGCTTAATAATAAAGATGTGATAAGAACTGTACAGGACTATGAGATTGACAATGTATCCAAAAAGGTTGTAAGGATAATTGAAAGCTATGTAGATTATATAAATAGAACTGTATGGCATAAGGAGTGATTTTGTGAAAAAGGTTTTAGTTCTTGGTTCATCAGGTATGGCAGGACATATTGTTACAACATACCTAAAGGAAAGAAAAGCTTTTGATGTATATAATCTTTCCCACAGAGTAAGGGTAGATGACAGAACAACAGTTATGGATGTAACTGATTTTAAGAGCCTTGGAGAATATCTTGATAAGATCAATCCAGAGGTTGTGATAAATTGTATTGGAATATTAAATATGAATGCTGAGAGAAACAAGGACAGTGCAGTTTTATTAAACAGCTACCTTCCACATTTTCTTGAAAGCAAATATAAGGATAAAAACACAAAGGTTATCCATATCAGTACCGACTGTGTATTTTCAGGTAAAACCGGAGGATACAAGGAAGGTTCCTTTAGGGATGGAGATACCTTCTATGATAGAACAAAGGCAATAGGTGAAATAGTAAACGACAAGGATTTGACATTTAGAACATCAATTATAGGACCTGAGCTTAGCTTAAATGGAATTGGTCTTTTTAATTGGTTTATGAAACAGAATGGCAGCATAAATGGATATGCAAATGCCATTTGGACTGGAGTTACAACTGTTGAGCTTGCAAAGGCGATTGAAGCTGCAATAGCAACAGATTTAAAAGGCTTATATCACCTTGTTCCAACAAAGGGCATAAATAAATATGAACTTCTTAAGCTTTTTAAGAATGAATTTAATATGAGTAATATAGAAATACAAAGATTTGAGGACTTTGTATTGGACAAAAGCCTCATAAATACAAGAACTGATTTTGATTATAAGGTTCCTGATTATGAAACCATGATTAAGGAAATGAGAGAGTGGATGGAAAACCATAAAGAATTTTATTCGCATTATGGAATGTAGATAAGTGTCAGGCAAGTGGCAAGTTTGATAACCACGGAGTTCCGTGGTTATCAAACTTGCCACTTGCCACGTGCATGCACTTTGTCGAAAAAAATATTGTGGAAATATATTACAAAATACCCTGCAAAGTTGATGTGCAGGGTATTTTGTAATATAATGATAATAATTGGGAAAACTATATAAATCTTGTGGGTTATTATGTAGTTTTCTGAAATAATAGATCAGGGGGTATGACAGGGTGAAAAAACGTATTGTAAGTCTAGTAGTAGCATTTCTGTTTATTTTCTCAACACAGGCCTTAGCCTTTAGGATGGATTCCTATGACAGGGATTTAAGGATTGGGCTTAAGAACATGCAGGCAATGGTGTTATCAGTCACATTCAATGGTGACTACATATGTGGAGGAGAACTGTACAAATCAGGGACAAGCCTTGTTGTTCAACAGCTAAATGGAAAGATCGTTATTAGTGATAAAGAATATGATGAATTACAGTTTAGCCCCTTGGAAGCTTCCAGTACCATTAAACTGCAGAATGGTGCTAAAGTATATAATTTCCTTGGCAGTATGATTTTTAAAGCTGATGCAAATGGGGTAATGCCTATCAATCTTGTAAAGGTTGATGATTATTTAAAGGGAGTAGTTGCATATGAAATGTCAAACTCCTATCCTATTGAGGCATTAAAGGCTCAGGCAGTTGCAGCAAGAAACTATGCATTAACCAATATAGGGAAGCATGGAAAACTTGGATATGATTTGTGTGATGGAACAGAGTGTCAGGTATATAGAGGTTACAACCCTGGGTATGGAAGGGTAAATACAGCAGTGGATGAAACAAAGGGAGTTCTGCTTTTACATGAAGGTTCCCTTGTAAGATGCTTCTATGCAGCAAGCAATGGGGGCTATACAGAGGATTCAAAGAATCCATGGGGTTCAAGCGTACCATATCTAATAATTCAAAGGGATGATTTTGATAACGAATTGTGGCCTACAGGAGAAAAGAAATTTACAACTCCAGAAATCGATGGCAAATTAAAGGAAAAAGGTATCATATTAGGGGATGATACTTTTGTTAGAATAGATATTCCAAGCATTGAAAGATATCAGGATATAAGAATTTCAAAATTGAACCTGGTAGTAAGGGACATAAATGGAATGGAAAGAATGGTGGAAGTTAAAAAGGAAGGGGTAAGAACCTTTTTGGCACTGCCAAGTACCTATTATGACATAGTGTATGATGAAACAGCGGATACATATACTTTTACAGGTAAGGGATATGGCCATGGTATAGGAATGAGCCAGATAGGTGCAAGAAATAGAGCAAATGCTGGAATGAAATATGATGAAATATTGAAATTTTATTATTACGGCTCCAACATTACAAGTGTTAATGAAGGTACTCTGGTTTTAACTCAGGACAAGAGTACAGCAATGGTTGGTGACGAAGTAAAATTTGATGCAGGAATAAGCGGAAGCACTTCAAACAAGCTTTATAAATATGTATTTATGCTTGGAAATACTGTAGTATACACTAGAGACTACAGCAGTGATGCTTCTGTAGTATTTAAGGGGCAAAAACCAGGAAACTATTATGTTAGGCTTTACATTAAGGCTGTTAATTCCAATAATGAATATGATGACTCAAAAACATCAACAATTAATGTTTTTGAAGCTCCTGTTTTAGGGGATATTAATCTTTTAACGAAGGAACTTTATATCAATAAGCCTGTATCCATTTCATCCTCTATTAAGGGAGGGAGCGGTGCTAGTATAAAGTGTACAGTAGAGATTTTAAAGGATGGAAAACTTCTTGAAGCAAAGGAAACTGAGGAACCATCCTATACCTATACACCGAAGATTCCTGGGCAGTACATATTTAGAATAAAAATAAAGGATACTATGAGTTCAAGAGATGTTGATGATGTCAAGGAAATAAAGCTTGATGTTAAGGATGTCAAGGTTGAAGAAAAACCTCAGACAGCTTTTAAGTTCACAAGGACACTTAAGAAGGGTGTAAGCGGAAATGATGTTAAAAGCCTTCAAGAGGTATTGAAAAAGCTTGGATATTATAAATATCCTTCCATCACAAGCTATTTTGGAAGTGTAACTCATACTGCAGTTGCTTCATTCCAGAAGGGCAATAAGCTGCCTGCCAATGGTATTGTCGATAAGAAGACAGTAGATGCTATTAACAAGAAGCTTGCTTCAAATACATCAACAGCTGTAGTTACTCCGAGCAAACCTTCAACAAATCCACCAACTCCTTCGAGAGGTAAGATAGTTTATGCACCTAATAGAACTATTAAATTAGGAATGAGTGGTGGTGATGTTAAAACACTACAGGATTTACTTGCAAGGCTCGGACACTATAAGGGTAAATCAACTGGATATTTCGGCTCAGTAACCACAGCCTCAGTTAAAAGCTTCCAAAAATCTGTTGGACTAAAGCAAACAGGTATTGTTGATGCAGCGGTCGTTAAAAAAATAAACGAAAAGGTAAATAGATAGGCAGGTGTTTGAAAAAACATAAGTTTTTTGAACCTCATTCTTAAGGCGTATTAAAAAATATGGTTTTAGAAAGAATAGATTGAAGCAGTTAGTTTCAATCTATTTTTTATGTTGTAATGTTTATAAAATGTGTGAAGTGGGATGTGGTGAGGGGGAAGGACTGGCATTGCTTGTTTTATTATTTTAGGATTAAGTTTTATGCTTAACTCATAGCACCGGTGCAGAAATTGTATTGGAGGGTGTGAGTTGAAGAAGCTTGTTTTAGATGCCAGGGAGAATGAGGATAAAAGGGTTATGTTAACTAAGGCCTTTGAGCCGCTTATAAAGAAGTGCATAAAGATATACGTGAAAAATACCGAGTATTTTGAGGATGCTATGCAGGAGGGATATTATACAGTCCTTCAGTGCATTAAAAATTATGATGTGGATTCAAGGTATCCTTTTCCTGCATATGTTAAAAGAGCTGTTATTTATTCCATAAGGGATTTTTCAAAGAGGATTAAGGAAAATATAAGCCTTGATGAGGAAAGTAGAGAGGATGGTGGAGGAAGTCTATATGAGTTTTTAAAAAGTGATGCTGATGTGGAGAAGGAGTATATTTTAAAAGATGATGTGGAAAGGTTAAGAGCTGCATTAAAGGCTCTTAGCCAAAAGCAGATGGAGATAATTGATGATTTCTTCTTTAAAAATATCAGCATGAGGGATATATGTAAAAATAAAAGGTGTCACTATATGGCGGTTGTTGGATTGAAGGATAGAGCAATCAAAAAATTAAAGGAAGAAATGAATAAATAGTCTAAATTAAGGGATATACTGAGAAGTATGTCCCCTAATTTTTTATATTTGGGTTATAGTATTCATTTTAATTCGTCAGATATTTTACTATTAATGTCTAATGGAGTATAATAATTGTGTTATATTATTCGAGGGGGAGATAAAAGATGAATAGCCGATTTAAACGGATAATGCTTGTCATATTAGACATATTGTTTATAAATGCTTCTATATTCGCAGGGTATTTCTTAAGATTTTCCTGGGACATACCTAAAGCGGATCTTGAGCTTTACTACAATTCAGCCATTCCAATAACTTTGATAATGATTGTAAGCTTTTATTGTTTCAGACTATATAATAGTATATGGAGATATGCAAGTATCGATGAACTTGTGTCAGTAATTATAGCTGTTAGTACAGGTTCCATAGGAAGTTTTATATATGGAATAGTATTTAGAAACAGAATGCCTTTAAGCATATATCTATTTATGTGGGCATTAACTATTATAATGTCTGGCGGAATAAGATTTTTAAGAAGGTTAATTGGGAATGTTGAACTTGTTTCACCAACTATGCTTAAAAATACCAAGAGAATTCTTGTTGTAGGAGCTGGCGATGCAGGGGCAATGGTTGTAAAGGAAATGAAAAAGCATCCGGAGCTTGGTTATATACCAGCTGCTTTTGTTGATGATGAAAAAAGTAAAAAGGGTAGATTTATACATGGAGTTCCTATAGTAGGTGGAAGATGTGATATTGAAGAAGTTGTTCAGAATAAGGATATAGATGAGATATTAATAGCTCTTCCATCAATTGATAAGGATGATAAGAGAGAAATAATAGATTTGTGTAAGAACACAGGCTGTAAGCTAAAAACCTTACCAGGTATGTATGAGCTTATTGGTGGAAAGGCTACAGTAAGCCAGATAAGGGAGGTTGAGATAGAGGACCTTCTTGGAAGAGAGCCAATTGAGTTAAACATAGATGAAATTGCAGGATATCTTGAAAACAAGACTGTTTTGGTAACAGGTGGAGGCGGTTCAATAGGTTCCGAGCTCTGCAGACAGATTGCAAAGTTTAAGCCTAAGAAGCTTTTAATACTTGATATTTATGAAAATAATGCCTATGATCTTCAGATGGAGCTTAACTTTAAGCATCCAGAGCTTGCTAAGGAGGTTATAATAGCTTCCGTCAGGGAGAAGAAAAGGCTTGAAAATGTTTTTGAAACCTATAGACCAGATGTTGTGTTCCATGCAGCAGCACACAAGCATGTACCTTTAATGGAGGCAAATCCAAAGGAAGCCATAAAAAACAATATAGTTGGAACATTAAACCTTGTTGAGTGTGCAGATAAGTATGAAGTTAAAAAGTTTGTACAGATTTCAACTGATAAGGCTGTAAATCCTACAAATATAATGGGTGCAACAAAGAGAGTATGTGAGATGATAATACAGTCAATGGATAAGGTTAGCAAAACCGAATTCGCTGCAGTAAGATTTGGAAACGTACTTGGAAGTAATGGAAGTGTTATTCCTCTGTTTAAAAAACAGATAAAGGAAGGCGGGCCTGTTACTGTTACCCATCCAGAGATAAACAGATACTATATGACAATACCTGAAGCTGCTCAGCTTGTTATACAGGCAGGTGCAATGGCGAGAGGTGGAGAAGTGTTCATACTTGATATGGGAAAACCAGTAAAGACTGTGGATCTTGCAAGGGATCTTATAAGGCTTTCAGGTTTTGAACCTGACAAGGATATAAAGATAGAGTTTATAGGACTTCGACCAGGAGAAAAGCTTTATGAAGAGCTTTTAATGGATGAGGAAGGTATTAAGAACACAAGACACAAAAAGATATTTATAGGAAAGCCTATGGATATAGATTTTACAGAGCTTAAGAAAAAAATATTTGAAATTCAGGATAAGCTTGAATGTGATGATGAAGTTATATTTGATGAGATGGAGAAGATTGTCCCAACATATCAAAGAAAGAAGTAAGAACAATGCTTTACCCTTTAAAAAGGTTTGACGCTGATTTTATATAAGGGTATAATATTAAAATGGGATTATGAAATATGTAAAAAAATCACAATAAATATCTATTAGCTGTATATTTTGCAGCAGGGAGGATTTAATATGGACATTAAAAAGAATTTAATTGAAAAAATACAAAGCAAGACAGCTGTAATTGGTGTAGTAGGACTTGGTTACGTAGGATTGCCCCTTGCAGTTGAAAAGGCAAAGGCAGGATATAGGGTTATAGGCTTTGATATACAACAGAAAAGGGTTGACATGGTTAACGCTGGAAAGAACTATATCGGAGATGTTGTTGACGAAGAGTTAATAGACCTTGTTAAAGCAGGAAAGCTTATTGCAACAACTGACTACAGCAAGATTTCAGAGGTCGATGCAGTTGCAATAGCAGTTCCAACACCACTTGATAAGTATAAGCAGCCAGATGTCAGCTATGTTGTAAGTTCATCAAAGAGTATTGCGCAGTACATTCACAGAGGAATGCTTGTTGTTCTTGAGAGTACAACATACCCAGGAACTACTGAGGAGATTGTAAAGCCAATACTTGAGGAAACAGGACTTAAATGTGGAGATGATTTCTATCTTGCATTCTCACCTGAAAGAGTTGACCCAGGTAACAAGTTCTATAAGACAAAGAACACTCCAAAGGTAGTTGGAGGTATAACTCCAGATTGTACTGAGGTAGCAGCTATGATGTACAGAAATGTACTTCAGGGAGAGATATTTACTGTTTCATCACCTGCAGTTGCTGAAATGGAAAAGATACTTGAAAATACATTTAGAAATATAAACGTTGCCCTTGCAAACGAGATGGCAATATTATGCTCCAAGATGGGTATAGATGTATGGGAAGTAATTGAGGCAGCAAAGACAAAGCCTTATGGATTTATGGCATTCTATCCAGGTCCAGGACTTGGTGGACACTGTATTCCAATTGACCCATTCTATCTAACATGGAAGGCAAGGGAATATGATTATCATACAAGGTTAATTGAACTTGCTGGAGAAATAAACGACTATATGCCTGAATTTGTTATTGAGACAGCAGCACATATACTAAATGATTTCAAGAAGCCTCTTAATGGTTCAAAGGTACTTCTTTTAGGAGCTGCATACAAGAAGGATATAGACGATTTAAGAGAATCACCAGTACTTAAGATTATAGATATATTAGAAAAGAGAAATGCAGTTGTTTTATACAACGATCCATATATTCCTGAATTCAAGCATAATGGAAAGGAATATAAATCAGTTGAAATTAGTGAAAAGGAAATTAAGAATGCAGATATAGTAATAGTTACAACAGATCACTCAGATTATGATTATAACTTTATTGCTAAAAATGCAAAGGTTGTACTTGATACAAGAAATGCAGCAAAGGATGTAGTTGAAAATAGGGAGAAGATTAGAAAACTCTAATTTTTGAAACTCATTTATTGTTATTTTGAACCAGATGCTGAAGGGGAGGGGAATTTAAAGTCTATTTTTACCCTGTTTTCAGCATCTGATTTTATGTATTATGGAGGGATATACTATGAGTAAATTAAAGTTTGCAATAATAGGTTGTGGAAGAATATCAAAATGGCATGTTGAAGCTGTTGCTAAAAACAATGATAATGCAGTCTTAACTGCTACATGTGATATATTAAAGGAAAAAGCAGTTGAAAAGGCCGATATTTATAAAGGTTTTTTTGAAAATGCTGATGTTAAGATCTACACAGACTATAAGGAAATGCTAGATAAAGAGGATATCGATGTTATAACAATCGCAACAGAAAGTGGATTCCATCCTGAAATAGCTATTTACTGCCTAAACAAGGGTAAGCATGTTATAGTTGAAAAGCCAATGGCTCTTTCAACAGGTGATGCAGATAGAATGATCGAGGCTGCAAAGAAGAACAACGTTAAGCTTTGTGTAAGCCATCAAAATAGATTTAACAAGCCAATACAGCAGTTAAGAAAATCAATTGAAGGTGGAAGATTTGGAAAGCTTGTTAATGGAATGGCTAGTATAAGATGGAACAGAAATATGGGATATTATGAGCAGGCACCATGGAGAGGAACCTGGGAGCTTGATGGTGGTACACTAATGAATCAGTGTATACACGATATAGACCTTCTTCAATGGATGATGGGCGGAGAGATTGAATCTGTATATGCCCAGACAGGAAACTTCTTAAGAGATATTGCAGCAGAGGATTTTGGTGCAATAATGATTAGATTTAAAAATGGTGCAGTTGGAATAATAGAAGGAAGTGCCTGCGTATATCCAAAGAATCTTGAGGAGACTTTAAGCATATTTGGAGAGAAGGGTGCTGTAGTTATTGGAGGCCTTGCTGTTAACAGAATTGAGACCTGGAGATTTGAAGATGGTCTTGATAGTGAAGAAGAAATATTAAAGGGGCAGGAAGGAGATCCAGATACAGTTTACGGACATGGACATACACCTCTATTTGAGGACATGATAGATGCAATTAAGAACAACAGAGAACCACTTATAAGTGGAGTTGAAGGCAAGAAGGGTATGGAGATAATACTTGCTGCCTATAAATCACAAAAGACAGGACTTCCTGTTAAGTTCCCAATGGGCGATTTTTCAACATTGGAAATGAAGGAAGCAGATATTAAGATAAAATAGAAAAGTTTATATATATGTTGCAAAAATTCTAACATTATATCATTTCAAACATCCTAGAGACGAACCAGCTTTGCAGGGCTGTTTGAAATGATATAATATAAGTATTTTAATGCAACATATATAGAGTAGAGCTTGCAGTGCAAATATGTGACCTTTTATTTGCACTGCAGTTTACTTGAATATTTAAATAAAGTTTATATAAAGGGGTATTTATATGAATTATATATCTGAAAAGGCCAAAATTGGGAATAATGTTAGTATAGGAAGATTTGCAGTTGTTGAGGATGATGTTGTCATAGGAGATAACTGCATTATAGGACATGGTGTTTGTATACACAGCGGCAGCATTATAGGAGAAAATGTTAGAATTGATGATAATACTGTAATTGGTAAAAAGCCTATGAGAGCTGTAAACAGCATAATGAAGGATGAAAAGGAGCTTTTGCCCGCAAGGATAGGAATTGGATGCCTAATAGGGGCAGGAGTTATAATATACTGTGGATGTGAGATAGGTGAAAAGACTTTGGTAGCAGACCTATCTACAATTAGAGAAAATGTTAAAATTGGAAGCAAGACAATAATAGGCAGAGGGGTTGCTGTTGAGAATTACTGTAATGTAGGCTCAAACTGCAAGCTTGAAACAAATGTTTATATAACTGCCTATTCAGAAATAGAGGATAATGTGTTTATTGCACCTGGTGTTGTAACCTCAAATGACAACTTTGCAGCACGTTCAAAGGAAAGGTTTAGACACTTCAAGGGCATTACTGTTAAAAAGGGAGGGAGAATTGGTGCTCAGGCCACAGTTCTACCTGGCAAGATAATAAATGAAGACGGATTTGTTGCTGCAGGAAGTGTAGTTACAAAGGATGTTGAGAGTGGAAAGATTGTAGTTGGAAACCCTGCAAAATACTTAAGAGATGTGCCTGAGGATCAGCTACTTAAAAACCAAGGATAATAAAGCAATTAATACTGTAAGAGCAAGAAATAGGGGGTTATTCGATGACTGTTAAGGTGTGTCATATTTCTACTGTACACCAGGCAATGGATGTAAGAATTTTTTATAAAGAGTGTAAGTCTCTGGCAGCAAATGGCTATGATGTAAGCCTCATTGTAACCCATGATAAAGAGGAAGTGGTTGAAGGAATAAACATAATACCACTTTCCAATAATCAGAGCAGACTTTACAGGTTCTTTGTAAAGGGCTGGAGTGCCCTTTTTAAGGCTTTAAAGTTAAAGGCTGATGTTTACCATTTTCATGATCCTGAATTGATTCCAGTTGGAAGAGTTTTAAAGCTTTTTGGAAAAAAGGTTATCTATGATGTACATGAGGATGTTCCAATGCAGATACTTACCAAGGAGTGGATAAATCCAGGATTGAGAAGGTTTATTTCAAAGGCATTCAACTGGTATGAAAAGGGTTCTTCAAAGAGGTTTGACAGAGTTGTTGCAGCCAGGCCGGATATAGCAAAGAATTTTACTTCTAAAGGTACGGTTGTAGTTAGAAATATGCCTGTTTTAAATATAATTGAAAATGTTTCACCAGCAGAGATTGAGGTTAATAAGCCAGTTGTAATCTATGCAGGAGGAATAACTGAAATAAGGGGTATCAAGGAGCTGGTTGATGCCATTGGAATGCTTGATGGATTGGTTGAGCTCTGGCTTTTTGGACCCTGGGATTATGATGAATACAGAGAAAGATGTAAGAAATCTTCTGGATGGAAATATACAAAGGATATGGGATTTGTTCCATTAAAAACAGTTTATTCATATATGAAAAGGTCAAGTATTGGTATAGTTAATTTTTTACCTGCACCAAATCATCTTTATACTATGCCTAACAAGCCCTTTGAGTATATGACCTGTGGCCTTCCTGTTATAATGTCCAATTTTGAATACTGGCAGGAGCTATTTAAGGAACATGCAGTGTATGCAAATCCTGAGAAACCGGAAGATATTGCAGAAAAAATAAGATATATAATAGAAAACAAGGATGAAGCTGATAAACTTTCCTGTGAAGGAAGAAGATTTATAAAGGAAAATTTTTCCTGGGAAGCTGAACAGGAGATACTTCTTAGAGAATACAGTAAGCTTTGCGGTAAATAACCACTTTTGGAGGATTTTTATGAAAGTACTTGTTGTATCACACATGTACCCTTCAACCTTTAACAGTATGGCAGGTATATTTGTCCATAAGCAGGTTAAAGCATTGATTGATAAGGGATGTGAGGTAAAGGTTGTTTCACCGGTTCCATATGCTCCAACTTTTTTAGGTAAAATAAAGCCAAAGTGGAGGGAATACGGTAAAATACCAGTGCATGATAATATAGAAGGTGTTGATGTTTATTATCCAAGGTATATTGATTTCCCCAAGTCTCTTTTTATGGGCTATTCGGGACTTTTTATGTACCAGGGTATGAAAAAAGTCATTGATGATATATATAAAGATTGGAAGTTTGATATAATACACAGTCATGTGGCACTTCCTGATGGCTTTGCATCAACTATTTTAAATAAAACCTATGGTGTACCTCTTGTATTAACCATACATGGACAGGATCTTCAGGTTACGGTGAATAAGGGAAGTCTCTGTAAAAAAAATGTTTACAGAGCCATGAGGGATGCCGACAGAGTTGTTGTTGTCAGCAGCAAGCTTAAAGGAATGATTGAGGATAAAGGTTTAATGGAAGCTTCAGCTATTATACATAATGGAGTTGAGCTTTGTGAAGAACATGAAACCTCCTTGAATCAGAATTTGGATGAAAAGATTAGAATCCTCAGCGTATCTAATCTATATAAGTTTAAGGGTATTGATTTAAATTTACATGCAGTATCTAGGATTATTAAAAAATATCCTAATATAGAATATAAAATTATTGGTGATGGACCGGATAAGGCAAGGCTTGTTGAGTTAACTGAGAGTTTGGGACTTAAGGATTGCGTGGAGTTCTTAGGAAGGATGTCCCATGAAAATGCAATGTGCCACATTGCAAAGTGTGATATATTTTGCCTTCCAAGCTATCAAGAGGGATTTGGAGTTGCTTATTTAGAAGCTATGTCCCTTGGAAAACCTGTTATTGGAGTAAGTGGTCAGGGTATACAGGATGCGATAGTGAATGGCGAAAATGGAATGCTAGTTAAGCCACAAAATATTGATGATATAGTAAATGCTTTAGAGTACCTTTTAAGTAACCCTGAGAAAAGGTATGAAATGGGACAAAGAGCAAGGCTTGATATCATAAATGAATGGACATGGGATAAAAATGCTTTAAAAACGCTAGAGGTTTATAAACAGTTGTTGAATTAATATATACGATAAATATCTTTGCTACAAAGGATATGGGGTGGAAAGATGAAAATATGCATGTTAACGTCGGGACATGACGTTTTTGATAACAGAATTTATTATAAGGAATTATTGTCCTTAAAAAAGATATATAATGAACTCTATCTCATAGCACCAGGAGAAAAGGATTTTATAACCCCGGAGGGTATAGTTGTAAAGTGCTTTAAGAGAAGAAAGTCCTGGTATGACAGGTTTTCTCCTATGAATAGAATGTTTAAGCTGGCAATGGAGATAGGTGCAGATGTATATCATGCTCATGAACCAGATTCTCTTCAGGTTGCGGTTAAACTTAAGGCAAGAACTGGTGCAAAGGTGATATATGATTCTCATGAATACTATCCCGAAGCCTTTTCAGAGCATTTTAATGCCTGTAAGGGTATGATACAGGATTCTGTTTATCTATACGAAAAACATCTTGCAAGCAGAGCGGATTACATTATAACTGTAAACAATCTTCTTGTAGGTAAGTTTAAAAAGTATCATAAAAACGTGGAGCTTATTCCAAATTATCCTGTATTCAGTGAGGTTTGTACTGAAAAGGAATATATAGATAAACCGGTATTTGTGTATGCAGGAGGACTCAGAGAGGATAGGGGAATATTAAAGATATTAGAAGCCATTAATATGGTTAAAATTGATGCAAAATATATATTTATAGGTGAGTTTGAAACAGGAGAATTTAAAGAAAAGGTTAATAATTATATAGAGAATAACTTGAAGGAAAGAGAGATAGTTTTTACAGGAAAAGTTCCTCATCTTAAGGTGTTTGAGTATTTAAAAAGCGCAGATGCAGGCTTTGTACTTCTCCAGCCATACAATTGGAGATATGTAAATTCTGAACCTATAAAGCTTTTTGAATACATGATGAGTAAAACTGCAGTTATTGCAAGTGATTTTCCTATGATGAAGGACGTTATAGAAAAAGCTGACTGTGGGTTTGTTGTAAGACCAGATGATTCAAAGAGTATTGCTGAGGTAATTGATTTTGTGTGCAGTAATAGAGAAAAGGTAAGTGAAATGGGAGAAAATGGTTCTAAAAGTGCAAAGGAACTATACAATTGGTCTGCAGCAGAAAAGAGACTGCTTAATGTATATGATGAGTTAAGTTAAGTATTATTTAATAAGGAGAGTATTATGAAAAACAGAGGAAGGTTAAGGATATATACCATAGTTGTAATAGCGCTGCTTATTCTCTCCCTTACTTACAGGATTTTTATTTTTAACGATAGAGTTCTAATAAGTGATGCTGAAAAGAGAGCAGCAGGAAGAAGAATAGTTACAATAGGTATAAAAAATAATTATTATGCAGGTTATATTAAAGAAAAAGTAGGAGAGTTTAATAATACTTCTAAGGATGTATATATAGATCTGCAGGTTTTTCACCATGATTATTACAATCTTATAAGGCTTATGATGCTTACTAAAAACAAACCTGATATATTTCAGTTTAGTTTTTATGACCATCTAAAGGATGGACAGCTTTATAACCTTAATGAGTTAAATGTGAATACAAAATCCATTGGAGATGAAAAGCTATTTTATTATACTGGTGAACCAATGGGTGTTAAAATAGCAGGAAGTACAGTAAAATTTGCCTGGAATAAGGATATACTAAAGGCAAGCGGTCTTGATCCTGATAGGGGACCTGAAACATGGCAGGAGGTTATAGAGTATTCAAAAAAGATAAAGGCCGCATTTCCTAATATAGTTCCCTTTGAGTTCCCTTCTGGAAACTTTGGGGACATAAAGGTATCTGTTGGTGAAAATTCTCTGGATAAAAGAGATATCTATACTACCTTCTGGAATTATCGTGAGGGCAGGTATGACTTTACTCCAGCAAAGGATATACTTATGGTATACAAAGATATGTATGGCAAGGGACTTTTATCAAAGGACTTTATGAAGAAGGACAAGAAGGCTGTAAGAGAAGACTTTGTAGATGGCAAAACAGCAATGATAGTAAGCACCTATGAGGATAAGATTGATTTTCTAACTGGATCTTTGCTCAGCTTTAAGCCTGGAGTTGCTGGACTGCCTGTATTGTATAAGGGTCAGAGTAAAAACTACTATTACGTTGAGGATATAAATGTAATGGTTGCAAGTAAGAATGATGACAATAGTGAAGATGTAAAAAAGGTTTATAATTGGTTTATTAATATGGCCTTTAAGGACAATACATTTAAAGTCTTAAAATATAAAAATGGAGAATCACCTGAACTAGATAAATATGATAACAATGAAAATTTCAAATATGAGAAAAAGGATCCTACAGGTTCCTTTGATTATAACTATACAAAGGTTCAAGAGCTCTTCTGCAAGGTTATAGATGGCAGTAGAAATGTTGATGATGTTATAAAAGAGCTTAACAGTTATTCTAAGGAATGCATGGATAAGGTTATAAAAGTGGACGCAAATTATTTTAAAAACTATGTTGATAAGGAGTAAACCATGAGAGGGTTAAATTTTGATAGGAAAATGGTTGTTAAAATAGCCATACTTATGGTTATTTCGGCAGTAGTAACAGCTTTTAATTTTAGAACTTTGGGATATAAGGATTCAGCGATGCTTTTTTTAGCAACCATGGCCCTTATTTCCGCAATATACTTGATTTTTAATGATACTGAAAAGTCAATACTTATTTTTATTGCTTCTTTTCCAGTCCTTGTAACTGCAAGAAAGGCTTTTAATATTGACTTTTTATTTTTAAAGATTACCTATGAATCTATTTATATAACGATACTTTTTATAGCAAGCTTCAAGAAAATAATAAAGCTTATAAAGGATTCTTATAGAGATGGAAAAACATTTGATTTTAGCTTTCTAATTTTCATGGGTATATTTGCAATATTTGCATTGAACAGTGTACTATTCTCAAAAAACACATTTGGAGCATTGAGCCATACCTTTATTAGTGTTTTGATACCAATGATGTTTGCATTATCACTGGCATCAAATTTTAAGGGAAAGGACATAAAAGGAATATACTATGCATTAATTCTTATGTGTGATTTTAGCTGCTTTTATGGTTTCTTTCAAATGGTAACAAATAGACTATCAATTTCTGGTGCGGGAGCTAAAAGAGGTCTTATTACATTTGGATATCATAATGTAAATGTATTTGCAGGAATTGCAATTCTTGTATTTCCACTTATTCTTGATATGTTCCTATATGGTAAAAAGAAGGGCAAGGAAGGGGTTTTCATTATCCTGTCTCTTGCAATAAATGCATTAGGATTGTTTGTATCATATACCAGGGGAGCATGGATAGCACTTTTAGTTTCTGTGTTTGTAGTTTTAATTAGCAGAAGATACAGATATTTTATATATGGACTTGGCGGCCTAATGATTGTTGGTATAAGGCCTATTGCAAGATATATATTAAGAAGGGGTACATCAACAACGCTTTTAACAAATGAATCTACTATTGCAAGAATTCAATCGATGTTTGCATCCTTCATTATAATATTCAAGTATCCATTTGGAGCTGGCTCAGGTTCATATCCTGAAATGTATAAAAGCCATGTTACAGAAGGGTATTTGATGATACCTGAATGGTTTAGGATGAAAATAAAGGTTGCAACCTATAATATGGAGGCTGCTCATAATCTCTGGCTTCAGATTGGATCGGAGCTTGGAATAGTAAGCATGTTCTCTTTCCTTGGAATTGTTTTAAACAGGTTTGTGACTGCAATTAAAAACTTTAAAATATGCAGAGGTGAAACTGCTGCTATAGTTGCATTTACTATATATTCTCTATTGACAGGAATTGAGTTTGAACATAAAGGAATCATAACAGGAACACTTGTTATATGGATAATATTTATGCTCATTGAGCTTAAAACCAAGGGGTGTAGTAGCAATGAAGGGATTTCTTAGGGGGATAATGTATTTTTTCACCAGGCTAAGGATAGCGTTTTTAAAGATCCTTGGAAGGATTTTTGGAGATTATATACTTAACAACTATATAGAAGGCTGCAGTGAAAGAAGTATAAAGCATGCTTTAAACAGCTTTGGTGCAAGGGTTGATTTAACCTCAAATGTTAAGCAGGGGCTTATACTTGATAACACATATTTTAACTATGGAAATCTTGAAGTTGGTGAAAATGCCTTTGTTGGAAGAAAGGTTTTTATGGATATGGCAAATCCTATAATTATAAAAAAGGATGCTGTAATATCCGAGGGAGTAAGCATTATTACCCATCAGGATGTAGGGGACAGAATGTTGAAGAAATACTATAAGAGAAAAGATGGGGAAGTAGTATTTGATGAAGGATGCTGGATTGGAGCCAATGCAACAATTTTATGCGGTGTAAGAATAGGAAAATGTGCTGTTGTTGCTGCAGGAGCCGTTGTAAGGGAAGATGTAGCTGATTACACGGTTGTTGGAGGAGTACCAGCAAAATATATAAAGAAATTAAATGTATAAAGGGACTGTCGCACAATATCTATCTCCTAGTGACAGGCTCTTGAGTTATGAGTTATTTAAGTAAAGTTATCTTTTAATGCTCATCTATCATGAATAACTCATAACTTAAGTGCCTGTTACCTCGGAATATAATATTTATGCGACACCCACTTTAGAAAGGATTATAATAGCATGAAGATATGTTATATAGCTAATTCTGATATAAGCCATACAGCAAAATGGGTAAGTTATTTTGTAGAAAAGGGCCATGAGGTTCATGTAATATCACATAGGGATACCCCTATTCCTGGAGCAAAGGTTTATTATCTGGATTACAATATAAAGAACTTTATATTAATGGCATCTGAGGTTCATAAGATTATTAAAAAGATAAAACCTGATGTTCTTCATGCACATCAGGCAAATACCTGTGGTCTTTATGCTGCAAGCATGAAGGGATATGACTTTATGGTATCAGCCTGGGGGTCGGATATACTTGTTGCACCTAAAAAGTCACCTTTGATGAAATGGATTGTAAAATACGTTTTAAAAAGAGCAAAGTACATAACCTCTGATGCAGAGTATATGTCTGACGAGATTATAAGACTTGGTGGAGATAAAAACAAGGTATATACCTTTCCAATGGGCGTAGAGGAAGAAATATTTAAATATAAGCATCTATATAAAACAGAAAGCCCTGAATTGAATATTATAAGTATAAGAAAGCTTGAAAAAATCTACAGAATTGATATATTAATAAGGGGATTTTATGAAGCATTAAAGGTTAGGAAAGATATGAACCTAACCATAGCTGCATCAGGAAGCCAGGAACAGAAATTAAAAAATCTTGTTTTAGAACTTGGTATAGAAAAGAAGGTTAAATTTACAGGAAGATATAATCCGGATAAGGTTGGAAAGCTTCTTGTTGATAATGATGTATTTGTGTCCATACCAGAGTCTGATTCAACTTCTGTAAGCCTTCTTGAGGGTATGGCAGTAGGACTGTTCCCTGTTTTATCAGATTTGCCTGGTAACAGGGAGTGGGTTTGTGATGGTGCAAATGGTTTAATACTTGATAAAACTACTCCTGAGAATGTAAAAAATGCAATACTGTGGTGTGCAGATAATAAGGATAAACTTATTGTGGCCGGAGAAAAAAATATTGATATAATTAAAGAAAAAGCTGTGTGGAAGAATAATGCAGCCATAGTGGAAAAACTTTATAGAAGCATGTGTAAATAATTTAGTTTAGGGGAGATAATATGAAGATAATAACAGTAATAGGAGCCAGACCGCAGTTTATTAAAGCTGCTGCTGTTTCAAGAAAGTTAAGGAAAAAGCATAATGAATTGATTCTTCATACCGGCCAGCATTATGATGAGAATATGTCAAAAATATTCTTTGATGAACTGGAGATACCAAGACCAGACTACAATTTAAACATTGGTTCCGGAAATCATGGATATCAGACTGGAATGATGCTTTCTAAGATAGAAGAGATAATACTAAAGGAAAAGCCAGATATGCTTTTGGTATATGGTGACACCAATTCAACATTGGCAGGAGCCCTTGCAGCAAGCAAGCTTTTGGTACCTGTAGCTCATGTTGAGGCGGGTCTTAGAAGCTTTAACATGGCAATGCCTGAGGAACAGAACAGAATACTTACAGATCATATTTCAAAATATCTGTTTGCTCCAACAGAAACAGCAGTTAAACACCTTAAGCATGAGGGTATTGAAAATGGAGTATATAACAGTGGTGATGTTATGTATGATGCTGTGCTTCACTTTGGTGAAATAGCAAAGAAGAAGAGCAGAATAATGGAAGAACTTAACCTTACTCCTGGTGAGTTTATACTTGCAACAATACACAGAGCAGAAAACACAAATGATATAAACAAGCTTAAAGGAATTGTTGAGGCTCTTAATCAATCACATACAAGGATAATACTGCCTCTTCATCCAAGAACAAAGAAATTCATTGGGGATTATGGTTTGAAATTCAATGATAATATTTCAATAATTGAACCAATTGGATACCTTGATATGTTAACATTGGAGAACAATAGTAAGAAAATCGTTACTGACAGCGGTGGAGTGCAAAAAGAAGCCTTTTTCTTTGGAAAACCATGTATTACAATGAGAGAAGAGACAGAGTGGGTTGAAACAGTAGAAAATGGCTGGAACATGATAGCTGGATCAAACGTTTCCAAAATTGTTGAAGGAATAAATGTATTTAATCCTGAAAGGCCAAGGGAGAATTTCTTTGGAGATGGAGATGCTGCAGGAAGAATAATAGAGATTCTTAAGGCTTAACGGGTGTCTTACAAAACAGGGCATGGAGGATATAACAGATGAAGTCAGGAGAACTGTTGAAAGAAATTGAAGGTCAGCTTGAAAGAAAGAAATTTCAGCTTGGTGTTAAGAGAATATTTGATTTTCTCTTTTCAACATTGCTATTAATAATACTTAGTCCTTTGTTTTTGATTATTATGATTTGGATAAAATCAGATTCAAAAGGAGAGGCTGTATTTAAGCAAACAAGAGTTGGAGTAAAGGGAGAACCCTTTACAATATATAAATTCAGGACTATGATTAAAAATGCCGATAAGATGTTTAATAAGGAAGTTAATAGAGAAAATCTTGGAAACCTTGTTTTTCAGGAAAAGGATGATCCAAGAATAACTCGTTCAGGTAGATTTTTAAGAAAAACAAGCCTTGATGAACTTCCTCAGCTTTTAAACATTATAAAGGGCGATATGAGCATAATAGGACCAAGACCTGAAATATCGGACATTGCAGACCTATATACTGAAGAGGAAAGCATAAGACTTCTTATGAAGCCAGGTGTATCAGGACTTGCACAGGTAAACGGAAGAGGCGATTTGGAATTAAGCGAAACGATAAAATATGATATAAAATATGTTACAGGCTTTTCACTATGGATGGATTTTAAAATCCTTCTTAAAACCGTAAAGGTTGTAATTATGAGGGAAGGAGCCTACTAAAGGAAAAAGTAGCATATTTTTATGGAGGATGGATATGGGAATAAACAATTTATTTAATATAGTGATGTACTGCTTCTTTATGATAGTGCCATTAATACCTCTGAAAGCAAAGATTTCAATATTTCCTATATCAGCAGATTTCGTAATAGGCGGTATAGCAATACTTATAGGAGTAATCAATGTATTTATCAAATACAGGAAAGACAGGGATTCCTTTAAAATATTAAAGGACAGAAATATTAGGTTTTTGAGTATTATAATAATCTTTTTCGTATTTTTATCACTTTTCTCAATAACCTATGCTAAGAATAAAACAGCTGTTGTAGCTGAGACAATGAGATTTTTAGAATATGTAGCTCTCTTTTATATGGTTTTAGTTTCCAGTGATGAGAAATTTATAAAAAGAGGGTTAACCCTGTTTTTTATGTCCATGATATTTGCAAGCTTCTTTGGAGTTTTTCAGTTGATATTCAATACATCAACCTTTGGAATGGGTGGATATTCAGGAAGAGGAAGGGTTTATGCGACCTTTGAAAATCCAAATTATTGGGGAGCGGCTGTAAATATGGTGATCTTCTATCCTATAATAAATTTTATTGAGGATAAGGAGCATAACAAGGCATATGATATAGGGCTGATAATACTATTTGCAATAAATCTTATTTTCAGCTTTACAAGAGGTTCCTGGTTGGGATTTGCTTGTGGATTACTTCTTCTTGCAGTATTAAGGTATAGAAAAGCTCTTTTTGCTGTTCCAGTTGGTGTTATTGCAGCATATGTAATTCCCTTTACAAGAAGTAGATTTCTATCAATATTTAATCCGAATTATACCACCAATTCAGAAAGACTTAAGCTTTGGAAAACAGGAATAATGATGTTTAAGGATCATTTCTGGAAGGGTGTTGGAAATGGAAACTACTTAACCTGGTATCGTAAATATGCAGAAAACCATCCGGAATTGAATATTGATGGTAGAACCTTTACGGTACACAATTCCTATATAAAGATGTTTGCAGAGCTTGGAATATTCGGAGGAATATCCTTTGCATTAATATATTTTACACTTTTTTATAGCTGCTACAGTGCATACAAACACACAAAAAAATATAAGGTTGCATTAATTGCATTTATGGGCTTTTGGGCAACCTATTTATGCCAGAATTTCTCCAATAATTTAATGTTTATACCACAGTTAAATGTATTTGTCTGGCTTATAACTGCAATGCTGTACAAAGGAGTTTACATTGAAAATCAGGAGGTAAAAAATGAGTACAATAGATAACGAAATTAAAGAAATATACAAAAATGTAACCGTGTTTGGTCAGGGCTTTGTTGGACTTCCACTATCATTAAGCTTTGCATTTAGAGGATGCAATGTTTATGGTGTTGATGTAATAGAAGGACTTGTAAAGGCTACAAACGAAGGAATTACACATCATACTGAATGCTTTGAGGGCAAAACAATACAGCAGATTTTAAGAGAACAGCTAGATAATGGACACTATAGAGCAACAACTGATACAAAAGAGGCATTGAAGAATTGTAACAATATAATAGTTACAGTTGGAATACCAATAAGAAATGGTAAGCATGATATATCTGACCTTGTTGAATGCTGTACAGGAATAGCAAAAAATCTTAAAAAGGGAGACCTTGTTGTTATTAGAAGTACAGTAATTCCAGGATCAACAGAGGAACTTCTTTTACCAATACTTGAAAAAGAATCAGGAATGAAGGCTGGAGTAGATTTCTATCTTGCATATTCTTCAGAAAGAATTGCTGAGGGAAAGGCATTTGACGAGTTTGCATACATGCCAACAATAGTTGCTGGTATAAATAAGGAAAGTGCTAAAAGAGCAAAAGAGCTTCTATCTGTTGTTTGCAAGGCTGATGTTATGATTGCAAGCCAGATAAAGGTTGTTGAGACCTCAAAGGTTATTGAAAATGTTCAAAGAGACGTTAACATAGCTATGGCTCAGGAATTTGCAAGATTTTCAGAGAAGCTTGGAATAGATATAAATGAGGTTGTAGCAGTTGCAAATACCCATAAGAGAGTAAACCTTCTTACTCCAGGACCAGGAGTTGGAGGATACTGCATACCTAATGCATACTACTATCTAAAGCCAAAGGCTGATGAAATGGGAGTTGGACTCGATATATTAAAGCTTTCAAGAGAAAAGAATGAAGCACTTCCAGAGGTTATGGTTGGAATGCTTGAGGATGGACTTAAGGAAGCAGGAAAGAGCCTTTCTGGAGCCAAAATAGGAATACTTGGAATAGCAATGAAGGATTATTCAAACGATGATAGAATAAGTCCTCCAATTGAGATAATAAAGATTCTAAGAAACAGAGGAGCTCATGTTTCCGCCTGTGACCCTACCGTTCCAACAGAGTATGATTTTAAGGTTGATACCATTGAAAATGCTCTTAAGGGAATGGACGGAGTAGTTGTTCTTGCAAAGCAAAAGGAATTCGATAAGATAGGTATCGATTATCTTAAGAAGGTTTTAAACAAGGGAACCGTAATATTCGATACAAGAAACCTTTTTGCATCAATCAAGGATGAACTCCTAAAGGAAGGCATGTACTTCAAAGCAATATAGTAAATACCAGCCCCGGATTTTTATCCGGGGCTTTTACTGCGCCCTACCGGGACGGTTAACAAGAAATAGCTTAAAGGACGGCATGCGCTCCGCCCACGCCCATGGGGACGGTTACTTACTAATTCGTGCTATTCTCCCACGGGGACGGTTAACAATAAATCACATAAAGGGTGACACATACTCCGTTCCTCCGCCCAAGGGGACAGTTACTTATTAATCCATGCTGCACCCCACCGGGACGGTTAACAATAAATCACTTAAAGGATGGCATGCGCTCCGCTTCGCTTATGGGGACGGTTACTTACTAATTCATAAAACACAGGATGGTTTAACGTGGGGCGGTTTTGGTGTATAATAGTGTATATATTTTGTGGAGGGGTTTTAGATGAATGTTCTTCATATAATCAGTGGAGGAGAGAAGGGAGGTTCTAAGAATGTCCTTTTGAACCTGTGCAGGAGTTTTAAGGATAAGGGAAGAAAGAGCATAATAGTTTGCTTTATGGAGGGAAGCCTTTATGATGATGCTAAGAAGATGGGGCTTGATATTATACTTATCAGGCAATCAAAGAGGCTTGACCTTAGTATCATAGCTAAAATTAATGAAATATGTGTAAGAGAGAAAATCGATATTATAAACTGCCATGGTGGAAGAGCGAACTTTGTAGGCTGGTTTCTTATGAAAAAATATACTGCAAAGTATGTTACTACAGTACATAGTGATTATAGGGATGATTACAGAGGAAATGCCTATAAAACTGCGGTTTATAGTAATATAAATAAAATTGCGCTTAAATCATTTGATGCATATATAACTGTATCCCACAGCTTTAAGGACATGCTTGTTGAAAGAGGATTTAATGGAAAAAGAATATATGTTTTATATAATGGAATAGACTTTAATAAGGAAAGAGTTTGTGTAACCAAGAGTGATGTTATAAATAGATACAGCCTTGGAAATCATGAGCATTACGTTTCACTGGTTGCCAGGTTTCACCCTGTTAAGGGGCATAAGATATTCTTTGATGCATGTAAGGGAATAATAGATAGTGGAATTGATGCTGGCTTTATACTTGCTGGCGATGGAGATATAAGACAAGAACTTGAAAACTATGCAGAAACTATTGGAATAAAGAATAATGTATATTTTGTAGGCTTTAGGCAGCCAGATGAATTCCTTGCACTTTCTGATTTTACAGTGCTTACTTCTTTTACAGAAAGTTTTCCTCTTGTTATACTGGAATCGGCATTATATGAAAAAACAGTTGTTTCTACAGATGTTGGCGGGGTATCCATGCTAATTGAGGATGGAGTAAATGGATATCTGGTTCAGCCTGGGGATAGCATTAAGCTTTGTGAGAGGATGAAGGAGCTTTTATCAAATACTGATAAATGTGAAGCTTTTGGGAAAAGACTATATGAAAAGGCAAGCAGCAGCTATTCTCTTGAAAATATGGCAGAGGATTATGGCAAAATATACAAAAGAATACTTTCTGGAGGATTTACTGATGAATAAAGAGAACTACCTTGGGGTTGATGTATGCAGCCTTGATATGGAAATGGTTTTAGATGAGGTTGATGATATAATATGTGAAAGAAGACCTTCATTTATAGTTGCAATCAATCCTGAGAAGATTATGAAAGCACAGAAGGATGAAGCTTTAAGAGAACTTTTAAATGGGGCATCCATCCAAATTCCCGATGGAGTTGGAGTTTTAATAGCATCCAAGCTAAAGAGAGGAAGTATAAAAAAGAGGGTTACTGGAATCGATCTTATGCAATCCCTGTGTAAAAGAGCAGCCCAGATGAAATACAGGGTGTTCTTGCTTGGAGCCAAGCCTGGAGTAGCGGATAGAGCAGCAGGTATACTTAAGGAGAGATATGAAGGACTTGAAATATGTGGAATTAGGGATGGATATTTTAGGGATGATGAAGAGGTTATAAATGATATTAAGGCTGCAAATCCTGATATATTATTTGTTGCAATGGGAAGTCCAAAGCAGGAATATTGGATTGTAAATAATATGAAAAAACATGGAGTCCCAATTTCTATGGGAATTGGAGGAAGCCTTGATGTTATATGTGGCAACATTAAGAGGGCACCTGAATGGATGTGTAAAATGGGCCTTGAATGGCTCTTTAGACTAGTAAAGGAGCCAACAAGGTATAAAAGAATGATGGTGCTGCCAGTATTTCTTTTAAAAGTAATATTTAAAAGAGGGTGAAGAGATGAAAAAAACCGGTTTATTTGTGCTTTTTTTCTTACTGCTGACTTCAGTTTTCTGTAGTACTGCAGCAGGTTATTCATTTAAGCCGGGGGAAATCATGGGGAGTGACATATTTTTAGAGGAAGATTATGTAGAAAAGCTTCACATAAGGAAAATATACAAAAGACTTCAAACACCTAAAAAGAAGAGTGAAGTAAAAAAAACTTATACAACTCAATTTAAGGATGGTATTTATTATAGTGGAAAAGCAGTTGTATTAACATATCACCATATTAGCAATGAGCCTTTTAGTGGAATTACTATTACTCCTAAGAGATTTGAGAAGGATTTAAAAATGCTTAAGGATAAGGGGCTTAATGTTATAAGCTTGAGAAAGCTTTTAAATTCCATGGAGGGAAGGGAAAAACTGCCTGATAATGCTGTTGTAATAACCTTTGATGATGGAATAGAGAGCTTCTATAAGTATGCATACCCACTTCTTAAGAAATATAATATGCCATCAGTAAACTTTGTAATTACATCGCGAACAGAGAGTTACAGATCATCTGATAAGGATTTCAATCCTCTAAGTTCTGAAGAAATATGGGAGATGTACAGCAGTGGCTTGGTAGATATACAATCCCACAGCAATAATGGCCATGATTATATAAATATAAATCCAGAGCTTAAAAAAGGAGGAAAGCTTGCATATAAGATATATAATACTGAAACTGCAAGCTATGAATGTGACGAGGAATATTCAAAGAGAGTAGCAGAGGATTTGCTGATATCAAGGGATATAATATTTAAATATACGAGGGAATATCCGGATATGCTTTGCTTTCCTTTTGGACATTACAACAAAAGGCTTGTTGGAGCAGCAAAGGATAGCGGCTTTAAGTATTTTATTACGACACAATATGGTTACAACAGATATAACTCAAAATCCAAATTCATATATAGAATACGCTCAGGGGATTCCAATTTGAATTCGGAAAAGCTTTTTAAAAATATTATAAACTGTGCAAATAAGAAATAGTTATACATTAATATAGGGAGGCAAACTAAATTGAACATAATGTTTTTGACTCAATACTTTCCACCAGAGGTAGGTGCACCTCAAAATAGAATATTTGAATTTGCAAAGAGATTAAAAAACAATGGACATGACATAACAGTTTTAACTGCAATGCCAAATTACCCTAAGGGTGAGATATATGATGGATATAAGGGTAAGAAGTTTTTAGTAGAGGATATGGATGGCATAAGGGTTATTAGAACTTCTATATATGCTACTAAGGATACAGGATTTGTTAAAAGGCTTTTAAACTATTTTTCCTTTACTTTTTCATCAGTTATCCAGGGGCCAAAGGGAATTGATAAATCAATTGATGTTATCATAGTAGAATCACCTCCATTATTTTTAGGATGGTCAGGATACAGATTGGCTAGAAAGCTTAAGGCAAAATATGTATTTAACATATCGGATTTGTGGCCGGAATCAGCAATAAAGCTTGGAGTTCTTAACAACAAGCTTATGATAAAGATGTCAGTATGGCTTGAGGAGTTCAGCTATAGAAAGGCTGATATAGTTACAGGACAGACAAAGGGAATAGTTGAGAACATTTCTAAAAGAGGTTTTAAGGATAAAACATACCTTGTTACAAATGGTGTTGACCTAAGCTTGTTTGGAAAGGATAAGGCAAACCTGGAGTTTATCAAGGAAAACGGTCTTGAGGGTAAATTTTTGGTTGGATATGCCGGGATACATGGCTTAGCTCAGGGACTTGAAACAATAATAAAGGCAGCAAGCATTCTTAAGGAGCATGAGGGAATTAAGTTTGTGTTTGTAGGTGATGGACCAGAAAAGCAAAAGCTTATAAACATGATAAAGGAATTAAAGCTTGAAAACGTGGCATTCCTTCCTGTTCAGCCTAAAAAGAATATGCCTGGAATCGTTGCATCCTTTAGCTGTGCAGTAGTTCCACTGAAAAAGCTTGATTTGTTTAAGGGAGCATTGCCATCTAAAATGTTTGAAACACTGGCATCAAATGTGCCAATAGTTCTTTCTGTTGAAGGAGAAGCACAGCAGTTAATTGAGGATGCTAAGGCTGGAATATGTGTTGAACCTGAAAATGAGAAGGAGATTGCTGAGGCTGTATTGAAGCTTTATCAAAATCCTGAATTAAAGGAAGAGATGGGTGTTAACGGAAGAATGTACATTGAGGAGTATTTTGATAGAGCTAAGATTACAAGAAGATTTGAGGAAATATTAAGAAGTCATATGCAGTAGAGCTTTTATGTCATGTAGCATTTTGAAACAGTAATAGTTTGTTAACTTTTATCTACTTGAAATTGGGAATAAGATGGTTGAATTGATTAAGGCTATAGATTATAATGTTATATGACTTATGAAAGAAAAGGAGAAAAGTTATGGTTAAAAACAAGGGAGAAAATGTAGGCAAAGCGACGATTATCGTTATGGCAACGCTTTTTTTAAGCAGGGTGCTTGGCCTTGTAAGAGAAATGATAGTTGCAAACGTTTACGGAGCGGGTGTAAAGACCGATGCCTTTGTTGCAGCCTTCACAATACCGGATTTAATGTTTGATCTGCTTATTGCAGGAGCATTAAGTGCAGGGTTTATGCCTGTGTTTACAGCCTTTTTGGCAAAGGATGATGAGGATGGTGCATGGAAGGCTGCAAACACATTCATAACCGTTGCACTGCTGTTTATAGTGGGATTTAATATAGTTGCTGAAATATTTGCTAAATATCTTGTGCCAATTGTGGCAATGGGAATAGTTAAAAATCCAGAAAAATATAGTCTTACTGTAAGTCTTACAAGGATAATGCTTCCTGCTGTTACCTTTACTGTTATGGCAGGGCTTGTAAGGGGAATACTGAATTCCTATAAAAGGTTCAGAATTCCTGCCTTTGGACCTGTAGTTTATAACATAGGGATTATATTAGGAGCTATTATTCTTTCCAAGCCCTTTGGTATATATGGAATGGCAATTGGTGTAATAATTGGTGCATTTGCGAATCTTGCTATACAAACGCCGGAATTCTTAAGGGTATCTGGAAAGTTTAAATTTGCATTGGATTTAAAAAACCCTGGTTATAAAAGAATGCTCAGGCTAATGGGACCATCTATTATTGGACTTGCTATTGTAAGGGCACAGCTTCTTGTAAATCAGAATATAGCATCAGTGCTTGATGATGGTAGTATAGCATCATTAAGGTTTGCACAGAGAATAATGCTGCTTCCAGTTGGTATATTCTCTGCGGCCATATCAACAACTATATTTCCAACAATGGCTGCACAGATTGCAAGAAAAGAGTATGATGATTTTAAGAAGACATTTTCATTGGGACTCAGGGTGCTTACATTTATAACAATACCTGCTGCTGTTGGATTAATCGTTTTAGACAAGCCAATAGTTAGACTTTTGTTTAAGCATGGTAAGTTTACTGAAGAAAGTGTTGGTCTGACTGCAGTTGCCCTTGCTTTCTACAGCATTGGGTTAATTGGACAATCAGTTGTTCCTATAATAATCAGAGGGTTTTATTCCATACAGGACACTAAAACTCCTGTTAAGATCGGTGCAATCATACTGGTTGTTAACGTTACACTGAATCTGTTCTTTGTAAAGTTTACTGGGTTGGCAATAGGTGGAATAGCATTTTCTACATCACTGGCTTCAATTCTTGAGATGATACTTTTGTATAAGCTTCTGGGAAAGAAGTTTAAGAGGCTTAGAACAAAGGAGCTTATGGTTTCAGCGGTAAAGTCAGTTATTGCATCCTTTATAATGGGTGGCGCTACATTTTTTGCTTATAAGATTGTTGAGGGAAAAATTGGTTTTGAAGGAAAGCTTGCACAACTTATAAATGTTGGAGTGCCTGTTGTTATAGGTATTGTGGTATATGCTGGAGCCGCATATATATTAAAAATGGATGAATTTGATTATGTTCTTGATATGGTAAAGAAAAAGGTTAAGAGGGCATAGTATATGGATGGGACTGCCGTACAAAGAAAGGTTATGCCTTATGTTCTAAGGTAACAGGCACTTGAGTTTTGACTTATTTAATGAAAGCATCTGAAGATGCTTTTGATTAAATAACTCAAAACTCAAGATTCTGTCACCTAGGGATAGATATTTGTGCGATAGTCTCATTTTTTATTTTGATATTTGGGGGAGTTTACATGAGATTAAAGGGTGAATTCTATGTGTTTTTATCTGCTGCAGGATTTGCACTGATGCCTATATTTGCAAAGCTTGCCTATGGTGGAGGTGCAAGCGTTACAACAGTTCTTCTTTTAAGATTTTTATCAGCATCGATTTTTATGTGGGTTTATGTGCTTTTAAAAAAAATTGAGTTTAGAATAACTTTAAAACAGATAATATCTATTTTTGTACTTGGAAGCATATGCTATTCAGGTTCAGCGCTGACTCTTTTCAATTCATACAAATTCATATCTGCAGGATTTTCAGAGGTATTGATGTTTACATATCCTGTGTGGGTTCTAATTATTTTAAGAATTAAATCCAATGAAAAAATAGGATTTTATAAATTATTTGCAATAATACTATCTATACTTGGAATACTCGTTTCGTCCTATTCACCTAACCAGTTTATTAGCATTAAGGGTACAGTTCTTGCACTTTTAGGAGCAGTTTTCTATTCTCTTTATGTAGCATTTATTGATGATAAACGTTTTGAGGGAATCCATCCTGCTGTTATGACAGCCTATATTCTGCCATCAGTTACTATAACATATTTAATTTATGGACTTATAAAAGGTGGAATAGCCTTTCAATTTTCACCTTGGGCATGGACAAACACTATGCTTCTAGGATTATTTTCAACCAGCATACCTGTTCTAGCCTTCTGTACAGGGGCAAAACTAATCGGCTCCTCAAGAGCTTCTATTATAAGTACAATAGAACCCTTCCTATCCTTTATATTTGGCTACTTCATACTTGGAGAAAAGTTTACCTTAAACATGGCATTAGGAGGAGTATTAATCCTCACAGCAGTATTTATGATTCATCGGTTTAGTGGAGTTAAAGCAAAGTAAATAAAAATACATAAGGATGGCTAATCAAATTTGCAAAAATTAGTATGCAAAAGAGAGTAACCGTCCCTGTTTATTTTTTAGTTGGTTTGTTGGGAAAGAAAACGCAAGGGACGGTTAATCTAATTTGCAACAATTGTTAGCAAATTAGATTGGCAAATAGGGACGGTTAAGTAAAATTTATCGTAATCAGTTTTAAATAATTATAAAATTAACAATAAAATTTGATAAGTTGTATATCACCTCACTCCGTTGGAAATAATTTAAAGGAAAAAGATGGAGAGAGGTGTTTTTATGCCCCGAACAGCCAGAAAAAAGACTCAGAAATTACCATATCACGTATATGGAAGAAGCATAAGTGAGGTTGCTCTTTACAAGAATGACAAGGATAAGTTGAAGTTCATAAGCATTATTAAGAAATATCAAAATTTATATAAGTTCAGAATATACGGTTATTGCCTCATGGATACTCATTATCACCTTATCATTGATGCAAACAATGCAGATATTTCAGAAATAATGCATTCCATTAATTTTGCATATGCTATATACTTCAACAAGCGTCATAAAAGGCATGGTCACCTATTCCAAGATAGGTTTAAAAGCAAGATAGTTGAGAATAACGAATACCTATTAGCGTTATCAGCATATGTGCATAACAACGCAACAGATATACCTGGCTATGAAAATCGCCCTGAAGAGTATGAGTTTTCAAGCCTTGGAGTATATCTAGGCTTAAAGCACGACCCCTATGAGATGGTAGAGGATGATCTCGTAATGGGATTGTTTAACAAAGTTCCAAAGATTGCAAGAAAAAACTACCTTAGTTATGTGTATAAGTGTGATGACAAGAAGTTCAAAGAGGAAATTGAGTTTCAAAATGAAAAGACAGAGTACAGAAGTGAGAAGAAGATATTGGTAAGAGGTTATAAGGAAGAGGATATAGTTGAGTTTATATCCTCTAAGATGGATGTGCCAAAAACGAAGCTTTATGCCAAGTACTGCCGAGAAATTGTTAATGCCAAGGCACTGTTGGTCGTTTTAATGAGGAGCCTATGCAACTACAAATGCAACACAATATGCAAGATTCTGGGGAATATAACACAGAGTAGAGTTTCTTCATTAAGCAGTTTTGGCATTAACTTGATAGATACAGATGAACGGTTTAGAAATATATTTGAAGAGTTTATAAGTAGTCATGCTATTAAAAAAATTTCTTAAGATCAAAATTTTTTAAAATATAGGAATGACTTTTTTAATTCTACATTATATGGGTGGACAAGCTATAGAAAAATATAGCTTATTTTTATTTATTCAAACAGGTTTCTAAAATTAAATCATTTAAAGTAAGAGAAAATATGCATATAGGATGTTTTATATTAAGATCACAGTTAAAAAACTATCTTGTATATCTTTAAACTTACTTAAAAATAAGTAACCGTCCCCAAAACGGGACGGTTAAGTTGTTTTGGTAATAAGTGGCATGTAATGCTGTAAGCAGCAGAGTGTAAAATAGTAAATTAAACTACTCTGTATTTTCCATTAGATTTTTTTAGTAACTGTTTCTAAATTCTTGAAACATTTTATATTTGATAAAAATGAGTAACCGTCCCCCAAGTTCATCGGTTTAGTGGAGTTAAAGAAAAGTAAATAAAAAAACATAGGGATGGCTAATCAAATTTGCAAAAATTAGTACGCAAAAGAGAGTAACCGTCCCTGTTTGATTTTTGTAAAATTATGGATAGTTGGTTTGTTAGGAAGGAAAAATACAAGGGACGGTTAATTTAATCTGCAACAATTGGCAGCAAATTAGATTAATTGTTCTTTGTGTTTTTAATGTATAAATGCAGTATATGGTTTTGTCGGATTATGCACTTAACAAAATAAAATAAATTACATAATACAGAGAATTTGTTGCAAAATAAATTAAAAGGGGGAAATAAGTCGAAATACATTTTAATATTTATAATTAATGAATTGGGAGCAATTTTGAAGTTACTTCAAGAATATTAAGGAGGTAATTACATGTCAGAGAAAAAAGGTTTGTCACATACAGCCTATGGCGGTATACATGGTGACGACTATGTTCCATATATACCTGCCAGTGAGGTTATGCCTGAATCTACAGCAGTATCCATAATATTGGGTGCACTATTTGCAATACTCTTTGGTGCTGCAAACACATACCTTGGACTTAGAGTAGGTTTAACAATATCAGCTTCAATACCTGCTGCAATACTTGCAACGGGATTTTTGAAGGGAGTATTTAGAAGAAACAACATACTTGAGGCAAATATGATTCAATCCGTTGCTTCAATGGGAGAGTCAATTGCGGGAGGGTTGATATTTACACTTCCTGCAATAATACTCTGGGGTATGAAGTTGAGTTTATCAACAATTGTAACTGTTACTCTTCTTGGAGGACTTTTAGGAATTGCCTTTATAGTTCCTGTAAGAAGATATTTGATTGTTGAAGAGCATGGAAGCCTTGTTTATCCAGAAGGAATGGCAGCAGCAGAGGTTTTGGTTACAGGAAGTACAGGAGGAGCTGGATTTGGTACAGTTTTAACAGGGCTCTTTGGTGGAGGACTTTACAAGCTTTTTTCAGGTGGATTTAGATTCTGGCTTGAGGAACCTGAATGGGTTATAGCTCCAATGCAAAATACCATATTTGGTGTTAATACATTGGCTTCTCTTCTTGGAGTTGGTTATATTGTTGGAATTGAGGCGGCTCTTTATATGTTTGCAGGAGCACTTGTAGCATGGATGGGCCTTATTCCACTTATAAAATACTTTGGAGCAGGACTTCCACAGCCTATATTCCCATCTACACAGCTTATATCTGAAATGAGTGCTACTGCAATATGGAGTAAGTATATAAGATATGTTGGAGCAGGTGCAGTTGCAGCGGGAGGATTTATAAGCCTTGGAAGATCTCTACCTACTATAATAAACTCCTTTAGATCAGCAGTATCAGGCCTTGGAGCAAAGGGCGGAACTACAAAGAGAACAGAAAGGGATATGCCAATGTCATGGGTTATAGGTGCCGCTGTGCTAGTATTCCTGCTTTCATGGTTCCTGCCTAATGTAAGCGTTGGACCTATTGGAGGTTTAATGGTTGTAGTTTTTGCTTTCTTCTTCTCAGTTGTATCTGCGAGGATAGTTGGTATTATAGGAGTATCAAACAATCCTGTATCTGGTATGACAATTGCAACGCTTTTGTTTGTAACCTCTATTTTAAAGATTTCTGGATATACTGATAAAAGAGGTATGATGGCTGCAATTATTGCAGGTGGAATAGTCTGTGTTGCCATAGCAGTTGCAGGTGGAGCAGGACAGAATATGAAGACGACATATATAATTGGAGGAACTCCAAGACCAATACAAATAGGAATGTATGTTGGTATTTTGGTGGCTGCAGCCTTTGTTGGACTTGTAATATTAATGCTTGATAGGACATATGGAATGGGATCAAAGGCAATACCTGCACCACAGGCAACATTGATGTCAATGGTTGTACAGGGAGTTATGACAGGTCAGCTGCCCTGGGCACTGGTTATAATAGGTGCTGTGTTTGGAATAATGTGTGCCTTAATGGATATTCCAATACTGCCATTTGCACTTGGATTGTACCTTCCAATACATCTTAGCTCAGGAATTCTTGCTGGAGGTATTGTAAGGGTTATAGTTGATAAAAGGTTTAAAAATGATGAACAGCAGCTTAAGGAACAGACAGAAAGAGGAATACTTCTTTCATCAGGACTTGTTGCAGGTGATGCACTTGTTGGTATAGTTATAGCCCTTTTTGCAGGCTTGAATATACCAATAAACATTGGTGAAAGAATCATGCCAGCAATAACACAGAATCCATGGACAGCTGCTATTGTATTCATTCTTTTGGCAGTATGGATGTATAGCTTCATAATAAGAAAAGAAAGGGTAGAAAATGTAGATATAAAGTAAGATTTTATTACATCTCACCTTTTAAACAGCCAAAGTAATATAGCTTTTAAGAATGTTTGAAAAGGTGGAAGGTATAGAATAAAAATATTGCCGTGGAATTTCCACGGTTTTTTTGTTTTTTTGTAGCAAAAAGGGATAAAGTATATGATACAATAGAAATGAATTTGATAAACAGGCGGTGATATTTTGACTGGAAAATTAATTTTTTTATGTATTGCAGGATTTGCAGCAGCCTTTGTTGATTCCATTGCTGGAGGAGGAGGTTTGATAAGCCTTCCTGCGTTTATGGCTGTAGGGATTCCAGCACATTTTGCATTAGGAACCAATAAGTTTGCAGCTACTGCAGCATCATGTACAAGCTCCATTAAATATGCAACTTCAGGAAAGGTGAATTTCAAGTTAACGAGATACCTTATACCTTTTACAATTATAGGTGCTGTACTTGGGGTTTTAGCAGCCTTGAAGGTTCCATCGGAAAGCTTAAAGCCACTTGTACTGATACTTGTACTTGTTGTAGGAATCTACAGTCTGTTTTCTAAGTCCATTGGGCAGGAAAACAAATTTCAGGGAATAAGCAAAAAAAACATCATCCTGGGTATGGTCTTTGTTCTTATCATAGGATTTTATGATGGATTTTTCGGTCCTGGAACTGGTTCGTTTTTAATATTCGGTTTTATCGGTATATATGGCTTTGATTTTTTAAATGCTGGAGGAAATGCCAGAATAATTAACTTTACAAGCAATGTAACATCACTTGTGGTTTTTGCGCTTCAGGGAAAGATTGATTACAAAATGGGACTACCAGTAGCCTTATGTATGATAGTGGGGGCAAGATTTGGAACCATCTTTGCGCTTAAAAAGGGTGCAAAGTTTATAAAGCCAATATTTATAACAATGTCCCTTGCTGTTGCAGGAAAGATGCTGTTAGGAATTATAAAATAGTGCTGCAAAGGAACAATAGGTATATGAGAGTCCATAAATTGCATTGTGCTAATGCTTTATCATGATAACACGGGAAAAATATTCAGACAATTCAACATCTATTAGTCCCAGCATTTAAGTGTTATAATAAAGTTGTTTGATAATTCCGTCAAAAGAAGAATAAGGGGGAATAGATGTGTCAAAGGTAGTAATAGATGGTAATCAGTTAACCATCAAGGATGTTGTTAATGTTGCAAGAAATAATTATAAGGTAGAACTTTCAACAGAAGCTGAGGAGAAAATCCAGAAGGCCAGAGCATTAGTTGACAGGTTTGTTAAAGAGGGAAGAGTTGAGTATGGTATTACAACTGGATTTGGTAAATTTGCTGATGTTGTAATATCCAAGGAAGATGCAAAGACTCTTCAAAGGAATCTTATAATTTCTCATGCATGTGGAGTTGGAGAGCCACTTGATATTGAAATAGTAAGAGCAATTATGCTTCTTCGTGCAAATGCGCTTAGTAAGGGATATTCAGGTGCAAGAATTTCAACAATTAACACTCTAATAGAAATGCTTAATAAGGGAGTAACTCCTGTTGTATTTGAAAAGGGTTCCCTTGGTGCAAGTGGAGATTTAGCACCTTTAGCACATATGGTTCTTGTAATGATAGGTGAAGGAGAAGCCTTCTATAAAGGAGAAAAACTTTCTGGAAAGGAAGCAATGAAGAAGGCAGGAATCGAAATTATTGAGCTTGTTGAGAAAGAAGGACTTGCTCTTATAAATGGAACACAGGTTATGACTGCTGTAGGAACACTTACAGTTTATGATGCTATAAATCTAAGCAGAACAGCTGATATAGTTGCTTCAATGACAGTTGAAAGCTTAAAGGGAATTACAGATCCATATTATCATAGAGTTCATGATGTTAGACCTCAGCCAGGTCAAGGAAAATGTGCAAAGAATCTTTTAAACATACTTGAAGGAAGCAGCCTTACAACAAAACAGGGTGAGCTTAGAGTTCAGGATGCATATACATTAAGATGCATACCACAGATTCATGGCGCAAGCAAGGATGCTATAGAGTATGTTAAAAATGTTATTGAGATAGAAATAAACTCTGCAACAGATAACCCAATTATATTTGAAGATGAGGATAGGGTTATATCAGGAGGAAATTTCCATGGACAGCCAGTTGCACTTGCAATGGACTTCCTTGGAATAGCACTTTCAGAGCTTGCTAACGTTTCAGAAAGAAGAATCGAAAGGTTAGTTAACTACCAGCTAAATGACCTTCCTGCATTCCTAACTAGAAAGGGAGGACTAAACTCAGGATTTATGATTGCACAGTATGCAGCTGCAGCACTTGTTTCAGAAAACAAGGTGTTAGCACACCCAGCTTCAGTTGACTCAATACCATCCTCAGCAAACCAGGAGGACCATGTAAGTATGGGAACCATTGCTGCAAGAAAGGCAAGAAGCATAAGATACAATGTATCAAGGGTTCTTGCAATAGAATATCTTGCTGCTTCACAGGCTCTATACCTTAGAGGTGAGGATGTAACTCTTGGAAAGGGTACTAAACCTGCATATGAGCTTATAAGAAAGCATGTAGAACCAATCGAAGAGGATAGAGTAATGTATGTTGAAATAAATAAGTCTGCAGAGCTTATAACATCAGGACAGCTTGTTGATGAGGTTATGAAGCATACAGGAGAATTGGCATAAATTTGTTTGTATATAAAACCTCGAGCAGGAATTAAAACCCGCTTGGGGTTTAAGAATATAAATATATATGTTGCAAAAATTCTATTACATTTCATCTTCACAAACATCTTAGAGTCGAGCCAATGCAGCAGGGCTGTTTATAAAAATAAAATGTAAGAATTTTAATGCAGCATATATACATAGTTTAGGAGGTAAATAAATGGCTAAAATAGTTGAATGTGTACCAAATTTTTCAGAAGGTAGAAGCAAAGAGGTTATTGAGGCAATAGTTCAGGAAGTAAGAATTGTTGATGGAGTTAAGCTTTTAGACTATTCTTCAGACGCTGACCACAACAGAACAGTTGTTACATTGGTTGGAAATCCTGATGCAGTTGCAACTGCAGTATTCAACCTTGCAAAGAAGGCAGCTGAACTAATAGATATGACAGTTCATCAGGGAGGACATCCAAGAATGGGTGCAACAGATGTTGTTCCTTTCATACCTGTTAAAGATATGACAATGGATGAATGTGTTGAACTGGCAAACAAGGTTGGAAAGAGAATAGGAGAAGAGCTTGACATTCCTGTATATCTATATGAGGATGCAGCTTCAACTCCTGCAAGAAGAAACCTAGCTGATGTAAGAAAAGGACAGTACGAAGGATTCTTCGAAAAGATAAATAAACCAGAATGGAAGCCAGATTATGGTCCACAGAAGATGAACGCAAAGAGCGGATGTACAGCAGTTTCTGCAAGAGTTCCACTTGTTGCATTTAACGTAAACCTTGGAACTGACAATTTTGAAGTTGCAGACAAGATTGCAAAGACAGTAAGATTCATAGGTGGCGGCTTAAGATTCGTTAAGGCTATGGGAGTTAAGCTTGAGGATAGAAACATTGTTCAGGTTTCAATGAACCTTGTAAACTATGAAAAGACTGCTGTTTACAGAGCATTTGAAATGGTTAAGATGGAAGCTCAAAGATACGGAGTACCTGTTGTTGGCAGTGAAGTTATAGGACTTGTACCAATGAAGGCATTAATCGACTGTGCTGATTACTATCTTCAGATAGAAAACTTCAGCATGGATCAAATACTTGAAAATAGAATAGCTGAATAGGAGTGATATTGTGGCTGATATATTAATTAGAAATGCCAGAATATTGACCTGTAAGTCTAATGGCCCAAAACGTGGAGAAGAAATGCAGGACCTTGGCATAATTGAAAATGGGTTCATTGCTGTTGAAAATGGAATTATACTTGAACTTGGAAATGGTGATGGAAGTGAATATGTTGACAAGCATACTCAGGTTGAGGATGCCAAGGGCAGGGTTGTAATGCCAGGATTTGTCGATCCACACACACACCTTGTTCACTATGGTTCAAGGGAAAACGAGCTTGAAATGAAGCTTAAGGGAGTTTCCTATATAGATATATTAAAAGCAGGCGGCGGAATACTAAGCACTGTAAGAGCTACAAGGTCAGCATCCTTTGAGGATCTAACTAAAAAGCTTTTAAAGAGCCTTGATTTAATGCTTATGTGGGGTACAACAACCGTTGAGGCAAAGTCTGGCTATGGACTAAACTTTGTTGATGAGGTTAAATGCCTTGAAGTTTTAAAGGATGCAAAGCACCCTGTTGATATTGTAAGAACCTATATGGGAGCTCATGCAGTACCAGAGGAGTATAAGGGAAACACTGAAGGATACATAAATCTTATGATGGATAAGATAATCCCATATGTTGCAGAAAATGATCTTGCTGAATTCATTGACTGCTTCTGTGAAGAGGGCGTTTTCTCACTTGAGGAGAGTGAAAGAATACTTCTTAGGGGAAAAGAGCTTGGATTAAAAATCAAAATACATGCAGATGAGATTGAACCAATGGGCGGCGCACAGCTTGCAGGAAAGCTTCATGCAGCTTCTGCAGAACATCTTGTTGCAGCCTCAGATGAAGGAATAGAAGCCATGAAGGAGGGTGGAGTAATACCAACTCTTCTACCAGGAACATCCTTCTATTTAAGGCTTGGAAAGTTTGCAAGAGCAAGAAAGATGATAGATATGGGACTTCCAGTTGCACTTGCTACAGATTACAACCCAGGAACATGCCCAACTGAATCCCTCCAGGGAATCATGGTCTTCGCTTCAATGGGAATGGGAATGACTCCTCAGGAGGTTATAAACGCCATGACAATTAACTCTGCCCATGCCGTAAACAGAGGGGATGTTGTTGGAAGCTTGGAAAAGGGCAAGAAGGCAGATATATTGATGATGGATGCTCCAAATGAAAACTATATGATTTATCATTTTGGAATAAATCATGTAATAAACGTTATAAAGGACGGAAGATTCGTAGTTAGAGATGGAAGATTGCAGTATTAGGAGGTTATAGTATGGATTCAATGAAAAAGATGACTATTGAAGAATTCACCAGTGAACTTGCTTCAAATTCACCAGCTCCAGGAGGCGGCTCAGTTGCTGCACTATCATCATCCATTGGTGCTTCCCTTGCAAGTATGGTTTTCAGCCTTACTGTAGGAAAGAAGCTATACAATGAATACGATGATGAGAAGAAGAAGCTGATTGACGAAGGACTTGCTTCAGCTCAAAAGCTTAAGGATGTATTCCTAAACCTTATGGATGAAGATACAACTGCATTCAATGGATTGATGGCTGCATTCAAGCTTCCAAAGGAAACAGATGAAGAAAAGAAGATAAGAAGCCATAAGATTCAGGAAGGCTACAAGGGAGCAACAGAGATTCCACTTAAGACTGCAAGGGAATCGGTTAAGATATTTGACCTTCTTGAGGTAGCAGCAGAGATTGGAAATCCAAATGCGGTATCAGATGCAGGCGTTGGAGCCATGAGTGCATTAACAGGACTTGAGGGTGCTGTTATGAACGTTAAGATAAACCTTTCAAGCATTAAGGATGCAGAGTTTGTTGAAAGAGTATCCAAGGAATGCGAAGAGCTTGTAGAGGCTGGAAAGGCTAAAAAGGAAAAGATAATAGCAATAGTTAATTCAAAGCTTTAGGCGTATTAAAGAAATATTTTAAAATGGTGGAATTTCAATTCCGCCATTTTTTTATTGGGCAAATGTTAAAAAATAATAACAATTACAGTAATTGTAAATAAAGCAGAATTGAGTTAAAATTATTATAATTCAAAAAATTACCAGGGACGGTTAATTAAAATATATGGCAAACACTATTAGCTTGAAATTTCACATCATGCACTATTCTAAAATTACTCTACATATAGAATTCGTGTATTTATACATAAATTGCAATAAAGGTTTTTAATAATGTACATTGTGATTTATGAATCAAGGAATATGATTTTGCATAAATGTTTAGGGTTAAGCAGTATAGAATCATTTATGCGAAACATATAGTTGCTTTTATTAATAAAATCCTCTGTAATATATCCCATCAGAATAAATATATATTAATTAAGCCTGTTATACATAAATGTGGTCATAAATATAAAATCTTTTAAAAGAGGTGAAAATGTATGAGGATTAAGGAACATCCAATCCTCGATTTTGAGAGGGGACGGGAAGTGGAGTTTACCTTTGATGGGAAAACATTAAAGGGATATGAAGGGGAGCCAATAGCTGCGGCCCTTCATGCAGCAGGGGTAAGAGTATTAGGTCACAGCCATGAAGATGGAAGGCCAAGAGGATTTTACTGCGCTATAGGAAACTGCTCTTCCTGCCTTATGACTGTGGATGACAGACCAAATGTGAGGGTGTGTATTGAAGAACTCAGGGAAGGAATGAAGGTTGAAACTCAAAAAGGAAAAGGGGATTTAAAATGGTGAGAAGTGAAATTGTAGTTATAGGAGGAGGTCCGGCTGGATTATCTGCTGCCATAGCAGCATCGAGTCTTGGAGCAAAGGTCACTATAATTGATAGAAATAAAAGGGCGGGAGGACAGCTTGTAAAGCAGACACATAAATTCTTTGGTTCTAAAAAGCAGTATGCATCTACAAGGGGAATTCATATAGCAGAAATACTTATTGATAAATTAAAGGACAACCCTAATGTTGAATTCCTTTACAACACAACTGCACTGGGATTTTACAATAAGGATATGGTTATAACAGCTGAAAGAGAAGAAAAAGAGTATATAAAGATAAAGGCTGACAGGGTTATAGTATCAACAGGAGCAGCTGAGAAATTTCTTGCATTTGATAATAATGATCTTCCAGGGGGTTATGGTGCAGGAGCAGTTCAGACACTTATGAATGAACATGGTGTGCTTCCAGGGAAAAACGTTCTTATGGTTGGATCGGGAAATATAGGACTTATTGTAAGCTATCAGCTGATGCAGGCAGGAGTAAATGTAAAGGCAATTATAGAGGCAGCTCCCAATATAGGAGGCTATCTTGTACATGCATCAAAAATAAGAAGGATGGGAGTACCAATACTAACATCCCATACTATTCTCGCTGCTCATGGAAGAGATTCTGTTGAAAGAGCAACAATTTCAAGATTGGATGAGAAATGGAGACCGATTCCAGGCACAGAGAAGGTTTTAAATGTTGATGTTATATGCATAGCAGTTGGCTTAACTCCTTTAACAGAGCTTCTATGGCAGGCTGGCTGTGATATGAAATACATACCTGAGCTTGGAGGTCATGTTCCACTAAGAAATGAAAATCTAGAAACCAATATCAAGGGAGTATATGTTGCAGGAGATATATCTGGAGTTGAAGAGGCAAGTGCTGCAATGGTTGAAGGACGCTTAGCAGGAGCCTCTGCTGCTGCTAGTCTTGGATATGATGGAAAATCCTCGGAAGCCTTGAGATTATCTGCGCTAGAGGAACTTGAAATGCTAAGATCAGGTCCAACTGGTGAAAAAATAAGGAAGGGCCTTTGCCAAATATATTAATGGCACAAAGGATTACACGTTGAGTGGTGTGCTATTAATAATTAATGAAAATAATTTCGCATAAAAGCTTGTAGACAAGAAATGTGGAATCATTTATGCGAAGCATATAGTTTAGGGGGTGAAAAGATGTTAAGAGAAACGGGAGTACCTAACATTGAGGATATGATGGATGTTGTTCCTCCAATAGAGAGGCTTAAAAGTGGCCCAGTGGCAGTAATTGAATGCTTTCAAGAGATACCTTGTAATCCATGCTATACAAGCTGCCCAACCGAGGCAATAGGAGGCATGGATAATATAAACAATGTACCTGTTCTTGACTATGATAAATGCATTGGCTGTGGAACATGTATTACAGCTTGTCCTGGTCTTGCGATATTTGTAGTGGATTATCTTAGACAGAGCTCAGTTTCAAGGGAAGTAGAAAATGACAAAATTTCATTAAGGGAAAGTTCTATAATTAGAATTCCCTATGAATTTATCCCTCTTCCCAATGAAGGAGATATGGTGACAGCACTTAATAGAGAGGGAGCACCTATGGGAGAAGCAAAGGTTTTTAAGGTTCAAAGGGGAAAAGGCAAAAACAAAACTGCAGTTGTGTGGCTAGAGGTTGATAGGGGACTTGTTATGGAGGTAAGAAATTTTAAAATGGGGTGTTACTATGGAGGATAAGGCTATTATATGCAGATGCAGTGACGTTACCCTTGATGAAATAAGGAAATTAATCAATCAGGGATTTCAAACCGTAGATGAAATAAAAAGAATATGTCGTCTTGGAATGGGACCCTGTGGGGGGAAAACCTGTACAAACCTAATAATAAATGAAATTGCCAGGGCTAGAGGAATAAAACCTGGAGAGGTTGAAATGCCTACTTTCAGGCCACCAACAAAGAACATAAAGCTTGAACTTATTTCAAAGGCAGGTGAAGAAGATGAAGAAACACGCTGAGGCAGTAGTTATTGGTGGAGGTATAAATGGGGTAGCCATTGCCTATAACCTTGCCAAAAGAGGATTAAAGGATGTAGTTTTGCTGGAAAGAAACTTTCTTGCCAGTGGTTCTACTGGAAGGTGCGGCGCTGGTGTAAGGTGCCAATGGGGAACAAAGATGAATTGTCTTCTTTCAAAGGCCAGTATTGAGTTTTTTGAGAATATAAACGAGGAGCTTGGGTATGAAGGAGACTGTGAGTTTAAACAGGGAGGATACCTTCTTTTAGCAACCACAGAAAAGGAGGTTGATCAATTCAAAAAAAACATAGTCCTTCAAAACAGCCTTGGAATACCTTCAAAGTTTATAACAACTGATGAGGCTAAAGAGATAGTTCCATATTTGAATACTGATGGGATTATTGCAGCAGCTTTCTGTGAAAAGGATGGACACGCAAATCCATTCATTGTTGTTGATGCATTTGCAAATGCTGCAAGAAGGCTTGGGGTTGAGATAAATACATTTACAGAGGTAACAGGTATAAAAACTGAAAATGGAAGAGTAGTTGGTGTTGTAACTAACAAAGGAGAGATAGAAACAAACAGGGTAATAAATGCAGCAGGAGGGTTTTCTCAGGTAATTGCCCAAATGGCAGGGGTGGATATTCCAAACTATTCTGAAAGGCATCAGATACTTGTTACAGAACCTGTTAATCCTGTACTTGGCCCTATGGTTATGTCATTTTCTCTTAATTTATATATACAACAGACTCCAAATGGAAGCTTCATAATGGGATATGGTGATCCAAATGAACCCCATGGTTATGAAATGGGTTCATCATGGGATTTCCTTGAGGTTATGTCAAAGAAAGCTGTATCTCTCTTGCCTCCTCTTAAGGATTTAAGGGTAATAAGACAGTGGGCAGGACTATATAATATGACTCCTGATCGCCAGCCTATACTTGGAGGCTATCCAGGACTTCAAGGCTATTATATGGCTGTTGGCTTCAGTGGACACGGATTTATGCTTGGGCCTATAACAGGAATACTTATGGCACAGTATATATTAGGGGAGGAGACATCCATAGATATTACAAGGCTTGATGCCGGAAGATTTGAAAGAGGAGAACTGGTACTAGAGCCATCGGTAGTATAAGAAGGATGTTGAAAATTTAAAATATTAGGCGTATTAAAGAAAATAACAAGTCAATATTTTGGTCTATTTTGTGTCATGCTTGTCAGTATATATGTTGCAAAAATTCTATTACATTCCGCCCTTTCAAACATCCTAGAGTCGAACCAATTTAGCAGGGCTGTTTGAAAAGGCGGAATGTAAAGAATTTTAATGCAACATATATAGAAAGCTCAAGTTAGCCCAACTAGCTTGAGCTTTCATTTCCTCGTCTGATGCAAAATATTCTCAAAATCTTTGACTTGTTATTTTCTTTAATACGCCTTAAGGGGATGATTTATTTAGTGTGATATAACTATATATAATGCAATAAAGATTATAAATTAAGGTATTTATTGCGTTATATGAATTTAGAAAAATATTTTGCATAAATAATTTTTAAAAATGCAAAATCATTTATGCAAAATATATACATGCTAAATTAGTCGTCCCTTTTTCTTATCTAAAGCTTTACTGTTTTGAAGGTATTGTTTATCAGATCTATAAATAAAACAGCATTTCTAATAACATTTCCACGGTTTATGAGTACCTTTACTGCTTCGCTGCACTGTATTGAGGCCACAAGGGCAGGGGTGAAGGAAGGTGCTCCAAGGGAGGGCAGTTCATTTTCTTTAGAATTATAAATTTTACTTAGGGTTTTATCACCGGGGAATATGGTTGTTACCTGTCCAAACCAGCCTGATATTGCACCATGTATCAAGGGAATTAAAAGTTCGCTGCAGGTATCCTGGAGTATAAGCCTTGATTCAATGTTATCCAGTGCATCCATAACTATATCGTGACCATATAGTATTTCTTTAGAATTTTCTAATGATAATCTTTTAGTTATAGGGGTAATATTAATTGTAGGATTTACCTTTTTCATTCGTTCTACCGCCGATAGTGCTTTGCTTTTACCTATTGAATTTATGTCTGAAAGAATCTGTCTGTTTAAGTTTGATTCTTCGAACACATCTCCATCAACCACTGTTATATTGCCAATTCCAAGTCTTCCAAGAATCTCTACTATGTATCCTCCAAGACCACCACAGCCGACAACACATACCTTATATCTCCTAAGACTTTCATTTTCTGTTTGGGTTAAGGCTGGAACATTTCTGGTATACCTCTCCATAAATAACCCCCCAAATAATAAGTTTATGTATAGTTATATTTTAACCAATATTATGAAAAATTCCAATTAAAGTTATTGGTTATATAAATGTGAATAAAGAAATCTTTAATTAATTTAAATAATTTGTTTTTCTTTGATAAATTTATTTCAACTTCCTAGAAGTGCTACATATTATAATACTGGGAAAGGTCATATTATGTAAAAATATAAGATAATATGACGAAAATATTCCCGCCTGATAATAATTATATATATAAGATTCCGATATCCTGGAAGGAGGTAAAAAGAATGTTTTATCCTTATTATCCCTATCCTTACTATCCGTACCCATACTATGGTGGTTATGGTGGATATGGTGGACTCGGGTTCCCATTCTTAACCGGATTCCTGCTTGGCAGCTTCTTCTTCTAACACAAACATGTAAATAAATGTTTTTTAGTATTTGAGCATAAGACTATATTACACAAAGCAATTTTTGGCGACTACAAAACAAAATTTCAGACAGTAAAGGGCCATCAGGGAGAAAAACTCTCTGATGGCCTTTTACTCTAGACATTGAATTTAAGGATATTAAGGCATATTAAATTTATGGTATCTTGGTTGTTGGTGAAAACTTAATCTTTTCTAATCATCATAGTTATGAGAAAATAACATGAGAGGTGATGTTTATGCAGGACAATAAAAAAATAACAGCAAATACAAAGGAAAACTTTTATAAGATACTTATTGTAAAGCTTGAGGGACAACTATCCTCTGAAAAGGATTCATTAGCAAACATGTGCAATAGTGCAGCACTTTTGTTTAACAATATGGAGGATATTAACTGGGCAGGATTCTATATTATGAAGGATGGTGAGCTTGTTTTAGGACCCTTCAATGGAAAGCCTGCCTGTAACAGAATAAAGGTTGGAAAGGGAGTATGCGGCAGTGCAGTAAGGGATAAGAAGACATATGTTGTTAAAAATGTACATGAATTTGAAGGACATATAGCATGTGATTGTGCATCAAATTCTGAGATAGTTATTCCAATAATAATAGATGATACCGTTTATGGGGTATTAGATATCGATAGCCCAATTATTGAAAGATTTGATGATGTTGATAAGCTATACCTTGAAAAGTTTGTTGATAAATTAAATAAGTACATAAAGTGGAACGAGTATGCAAGAATATAGCCTGCAGCAATGCAGGCTATTTAAGTTCATCTAAGGTTCCAAAACGGTAACCTTGACTTTGAAGTTGCTTTATTATTGAATCAAGGGCTTCTGTGTTGCTTTTTGATACTGCATGCAGGAGCATTATTTCTCCATTATGACTTCTTGTTATAACCCTTTCTATTGTTGTTTCTATTGAAGGCTGTTGATCAACAAGCCAATCCTTATGGGCGAAGCTCCACAATATTGTTTTATATCCAAGCTTTTGGGTAAGGTATAAACTCTTCTCGCTGAATTCTCCCATTGGGGGCCTGAAAAACTTTGGCATGTCTTTTCCTGTAACTTCCTTATAGGCTTCCTCGGTATCAGAAAATTCCTTGTTGAACCTTTCAAGGTTACTGGTTACAGAGGGCATAGATGGATGTTTTGAAGTATGGTTGCATACAGTATGCCCCTCATCCATCATCCTTTTAACAATCTCCTTGTTTTGAAGAATGTAAGGTCTGGTTACAAAAAATGCTGCTTTAACGTTGTTTGCCTTAAGTACATCGAGTATCTTTGGGGTGTATCCGTTTTCATATCCTTCATCAAATGTAACATATATGACCTTTGATGAGGTATCTCCAACATAATATCCAGAATGCTTATTCAATAATTCCTTCATATTTGCTGGAATCTCTGGCGTTTCGTGGCTGGTATTTGGACGAAATCCCCATCCATGCTTTTCATTGCTTAATGTATCTGGATTTGCATTATCTACAATTCTGTCGCTGTATTTTTCATCTTCATCTTCCTTTTCATCTGGAGTATTGTTTGAGTTCACAGGGTTTGGCTTAGGATTAGGTTCGACCTTGGAAACTATTTTTTTATCTTCTGGTTTCTTTGTTGCCTGTTTCCTAAATGAACAGGATGAAGCAGAAAGTATAACAACAAGAATTGCAGGTATTAGTACTGTGATTATTTTTGTTCTATTCATATAGTCAGCCTCCTCTTAAAAGCAGTAGAACATATATATTATAATATATGCTGAAGAAAATTTGTTGTAAAAAATTGAAGATTATTATAGTTTATTTAACTTTACACCGACAGTTTTATAGTTTAGTCTAATATTATAATGGCAAATTAGGGGGAATTTATACTATGCTTAAGGATTTTTTAGAGGATATCAGAAAAATATATGCAGAAATTATTAAGGGCAGCAATCCTGGTATAGAAGAATTTAAGAAGAAGTGGGATATTGTAAATGGAATAGGTGATAGATATCAAAGTCTATGGAAGAAGGAAAACAGAAAGGATACAGGAAGCTTTTATACTCCCTCTGAGATTGTGGATTTTATGGTGGATGAGATGATTTTAAGGGTTGATTATACCAAAAACCCATATATTAAGATAAGAGATCCATCCTGCGGCGGCGGATGTTTTTTAATTTCACTCTATGAAAGGCTTTATAATATGGCTTTAGATGCTAAAATTGAAAACCCAGCCAAGCATGTTATTATGAACAATATATACGGATATGATATAGATGAAAATGCCATAATGATTACAACCATTGAGCTATATGACAGGTCAGGGTATTATTCAAAAAATATAGTGCATGGGGATTTTCTAAAGGATGATACAGGAACCTTTGATGTTGTAATTGGAAACCCTCCATATATGGGACATAAGGTTTTAAAGGGTGATTATAGAAAGAGTCTTTATTCAATGTATGGAGATGTTTTTTCAGATAAAGGAGATATTAGCTACTGCTTTATAAAAAAGTCAATAGATTCTCTTAATCAAAATGGAGTGCTCTGTTTTTTTACATCACGATATATGCTTGAGGCATTGAATGGGGAGAACATAAGAAGATACTTGATGAAGTCTGGTCAAGTTGAGAGAATAATTGATTTCTATGGAGTAAGGGTTATAAAGGGAGTTGGAGTAGATAATATAATACTGGAATTTAAAAAAGGCTGCTGTGGAGAAGCTATAGATTATTACAGGCTTAAAGGGGATGCAGCGGGAAAGGGCAGAGATGTTTTTGAAGATATAAGAGGACAAAAGAGAGAATTTAAAAGAGATTATAAGGGACAGTTATCAACTTATATAGGTGTTAATTCAAAGGATTTGGCAGATGAGGGTTGGTCATTTTTAAGCCCTATTGAGAAAAGGGTGATTGATAAGATAAAAGGTCTTGAGCTTTCAACAATTTGTGAGAGCTATCAGGGCATTATAACAGGATGCGATGATGCCTTTGTTTTAAGTATGGAAGATGCCGAAAAGCTAAAAATAGAAAAAGAACTTCTAAAGCCCTGGATAAAGAATAAAAATGTAGAGAGATTTAGGGTATCTAATGGAAATGAGATGCTGATATATTCTAATATTATAGAGGATGAAGAAAATTATAAAAATGCAATTTCTTATATAGGAAGGCATAGGGAGAGATTGGAAAAAAGAAGGGAATGTCTAAGCGGCAGAAGGAAATGGTACCATCTTCAATGGGGAAGGGACAGAGAAATATTTGAGGGTAAAAAAATAATTTTCCCATATAAGGCCTCGTCAAACAGATTTGCCATTGACGAGGCAAGCTATTTCAGCGCAGATGTTTATGCTATAAGGATAAACCCTATATTTGAAAGAGCCTTTTCCTATGAGTTCCTTGTAGGTGTTTTAAACAGCAGAATATATGAATTCTATGTGAAAACAATGGCTAAAAAGCTTGGAGACAACCTCTATGAATACTATCCCAACAAGATAATGCACCTTTTGATTCCGGATTATATAGAGGAAATTGAAAGGGAAGTTACTGCAGGGGGAGAAGATTTAAGGGAGAGGATAGATTGTATTTTAAATGAGCACCTTGGTATAAACAGTGAAGAATATTCCATGATAAGGAGCTGGTGCATGTGATTTTAGTGGGTACCTCTGGATACAGCTATGAGGATTGGAAGGGGATCTTTTATCCTGAGGATATAAAGGATGGAGAAATGCTTGAGTATTATTCAAAGTCCTTTGGATTTACAGAGATAAATTCAACCTATTATAAGATGCCTAATCAGTTTATGTTTAAAAACCTTGTTAAAAAGGTTCCAGATGGGTTTAACTTCACCGTTAAAGCCCATGGAAGCTTTACTCATGATAGGAATACAACAAGAGAGGATGCGCTAAATTTTATTGAAGCCCTTAAGCCATTAAGTGATGAGGGAAAGCTTGGCTGTGTGTTATTTCAATTTCCATATTCATTTCATAATATAAAGGAAAATATGGATTACCTTAAAAAACTTAGGGAAGAATTTGATGGAACAGAGGCGGTTTATGAGTTTAGAAACTCCCGATGGGCATGCCAGGAGGCAATGGAGTTTTTAAAGAAAAACCAAATAGGTTGGACCAGTGTGGATGAACCAGATATAAAGGGACTTGTAAGACCTGTTACAGCAGTTACATCAAGAATTGGATATGTCCGATTTCATGGAAGGAACAGCCAGAAGTGGTACAACCACAAGCAAGCCTATGAAAGATATGATTATTTATATTCCGAGGATGAGCTTAAGGAGTGGATTCCAAGGATCAAATATATTGAAAAGGGCAGCAGGGTTACATTTGTTGCCTTCAACAATCATTTCAGATCCCAGGGTGCGAAGAATGCATCTATGCTTAAAAGACTTCTAGAGGGGGTGAAATGATGAAAATAGTTGTTGCTCCGGATTCTTTTAAGGGAAGTCTCTCGGCTGTGGAGGTTTGTGAATTTGTTGAGAGAGGGGTAAAGAGAGTAGACCCCAATATCGAGGTTATAAAGGTGCCAATGGCAGATGGCGGAGAGGGGACGGTTCATTCCCTTGTGGCATCCACCGGTGGAAGGATTATAAACACCAAAGTTAGGGGACCACTGATGGAGATAGTTAATGGCTTTTACGGGATACTTGGGGACGGAAAGACTGCAGTTATAGAGATGGCTGCTGCTTCTGGTCTCACTTTGATATCCATGGAAGAAAGAAACCCAATGAAAACTACCACCTACGGCACAGGTGAACTTATAAAGCACGCACTTAATATGGGCTGCAGAAATATAATACTTGGTCTTGGGGGAAGCGCAACAAACGACGGTGGAGCAGGTATGGCACAGGCCCTTGGAGTGAGATTTATCAATAAAAATAGAAATGATATTGAAGTTTGCGGTAGAAGGCTTGATGAAATATATGAAATAGATATGGATGGGTTTGATGAGAAAATTAAAGAATGCAATATAACTGCTGCATGTGATGTTGACAATCCACTGTGTGGAGAAAAGGGAGCTTCCAAGGTATATGGCCCACAAAAGGGGGCAGATGAAATGATGGTTGAGATACTTGATAGGAATCTTGAGCATTATGGAAGGCTTTTAGAGAAAACACTTAATGTTTCAATAATGGATTATCCAGGAGCAGGAGCGGCAGGAGGAATGGGCGCTGGAGTTATGGCCTTCTTAGGGGCATCCCTTAAAAAGGGGATTGATATAGTAGTGGAAGCTTCAGGGCTTGAAAATATAATAAGGGATGCTGATTTGGTAATAACAGGAGAAGGCAGCATAGATTATCAAACAGCCTTTGGTAAAACCCCCTATGGTGTTGCAAAAACAGCTGCAAAGTATAATATCCCAGTTGTAGCCATTGCCGGCCATATCGGACAGGGAGCTGAAACCCTCTATGAAAAGGGCTTTACAAGCATCTTTTCCATAGCAGAAGGCCCAATATCTCTTGAAGAATCCATGGCAAACTGCAGTCAACTGCTTGAGAGAGCTTCTGAAAGGATAATAAGGCTTTGTAAACACTTCTAGAAATTAAAAAGAACAGTTCTGATGATACTACAGAAAGGATAGCACCATCAGAACTGGACTAGAATACTTCCAATTCATTTAAGCAATTCTACAAGTGTTCTTTTAAGTATTCTTATCATAATAAAATTATAGCATTTCTCTTCTTAGGGGACCTTGCTTTTAGAGTTCCTTTAATTCAAGTTTAAGATAATTGTTACCAAATAAATAATAGTAATTATTTGTCTCTTGTTATAATTGGTTTTCCATCTGAATCTAGCAGCACCGTTAATCCACCAGAGGTCCCATTACTAACATATAAATAATTTACTCCAGTCTCTTTATCAATTATTATCCTAAAACTTTCTATAGTTCCCTGCGTAGATACTACTTTAAACCTTTTATCTCCCATAACATAAACCCCCTAAATTTAAATCTTTAATGATATTATATTTGTCTATGCATGCAAACATACTAATATGCCATTAATTTATTAGCCAGGCTATCAATATAAAAAAGGTCCGCCTCCTCCCAGTTAAAAAAATAGTACCAGTTCTCAATTTCTCTACTTCGCAAAATATGATAAAAAGTGACACACTAGCTAGAAGAATTTTTATAAGAGAATAGCCATTAAATGTTGTGGGTATAATATCCAATATATCCAAAGAAAAGGAGGACGATATTATGCCTCGTGCGCTTCGTATTAAAAACTTTGACTTTATTTATCACGTAATGGATAGAAGCAACAGTGGTATTCCCCTATTCAGAGACAACAAAGACAAGGATAAATTCCTATCCTATGTCAAAAAGTATCAAGAGAAGCTCGGCTTCAAAGTATACGCCTATTGCCTGATGACAACCCACGCTCACCTTATAATTGATGCCAGCGGAGCTGATATATCTACGGTTATGCATGGAATCAATCTGCGCTACGCCATATATTTCAACTGCAGATATCACCGTCATGGCCATGTGTTCCAGGATAGATTTAAGAGTAAGGTAGTAAAGGATGATAGCTACCTTATAACTCTATCTGCCTACATCCACAACAACCCTATAAGTATAAAAAAGTACAGAAATTGCCCAGAAAAGTTTAAGTATTCAACCCTTGGGTTATACCTTGGTATTGGGCATGATCCCTATGAAATAGTTGATGAAGAGTACGTTATGGGGCTTTTCAGTGAAAATGTAAAGAGGGCAAGAGAAAACTACTATATGTATGTTAAGCTCTGCAAAAATGAGAAAATAATGAATACTGTTGAGTTCAAGGATGAAAAAAGCCAGTACAGAAGTGAGAGAAAGCCGCTGGTTAGAGATTTTAATCCTAATGATATAGTTGACTTTATAGTAAACTATACAGGTGTTAGTAGTAAGCTGCTTCATTGGAAGTACAAGAAGGAAGCAACAGAAAGCAGAGCACTATGTGTATTTTTGATAAGGTATTACTGCGACTTTACCTTTAGTCAGATATGCAAAGTGTTAGGGAGGCTTACTCTTTCTAGGGTTTCTGAACTAGAGGAAATAGGGTATAAGCTTATTAAAAATGATGATAGGTATAAAAATATAATGGATGACTTTTTGAAAAAAGCTTCGGCCTCATCTTAAGCTATATTGATCCTGTAAAAGCTTGTGTATTAGATGATGTAGATTTAGTGCTTTAGAGAAAACATTTTACATGGGCTTAAAGATGAGGAATGTAAAATTGTATAGGCAAAATTTTTTTAAAAGTGCTTTAAAATTTGAGGTGAAAAAATTCATTTAAAATGAATTTTTTATTTAAGGTGTAAAGTCGGACAAGCCTTATTTTATTATTTATTTATAGGGGTTTAAATAAAAAAATACATTAAAAAAATTGACGAATTAAGTAGTTGGGTGATGAAAAAGGACAATTTTTCTGAGGTAAATTAATTGAGAACCGGTTTAGTGGTCTAATATTGTCTTTAAAAAGAATTCTCCTAATGTGTTTTAAAAATTGAACTTATGTAGTATAATATAAATGCGAACATATGTTCGAGGTGATTTTATGAGAAATATATTGCATGTGGATTTGAATGCGTTTTATGCTTCTGTGGAGCAGGCTTTAAATCCTAAATTAAGAGGACTTCCGATTGCTGTGGCGGGGGATAAGGATAAAAGAAACGGAATAATACTTACTGCATCCTATGAAGCCAGGGCCTTTGGTGTTAAGACTGCAATGACAATAGGGGATGTAAGAAAGCTTTGTCCCAATATAATATTTGTAAAACCTAACTGTAGAAATTATATGAAATATTCCATTGCTGTTATGAATATAATAAAAAGCTTTACCCCGGATGTGGAGCAATTCAGTATAGATGAGGCATGGGCTGATGTAACGGGCTGCGAAAGGCTTTTTGGGACTCCAAAGGAAATAGGGGATAAGATAAGATACAGGATAAGAAATGAGCTTGGGATAACTGCAAGCGTTGGAGTATCCTACTGCAAGCTTATGGCTAAGATGGCCTCAGATATGAAAAAGCCCGATGCAACTACGGTTATACTTAAGGAAGATATACCAGAGAAAATATGGTCTTTGCCAATTGGAGATTTAATTGGAGTAGGCAGAAAAACCGAACCAAAGCTTAACGATATAGGAATATTTACAATTGGGGATCTTGCTAATTCTCAGCTTAGTTTAATTGAAAAGCTCTTTGGAAAAGGTGGAAGATACCTGTGGTGTTTTGCAAATGGAATTGACGATTCCAAGGTCTCCTCCCAGGGGGATGAAATAAAGGGAATGGGGAATTCAATAACTACTCCAAGGGATGTACTGAATATGGAGGAGGCTTGTGAGGTTATGATGGTTCTTTGCGAGAGCGTTGGAAAAAGGCTGAGGGAGCAGGGGGTGGAAGGAAACATAATAGAGATTACAGTTAGAACATCGGGATTTAATACATTTGTAAGGCAGAGAAACATACATGATCCTACGGATATTACATATGAAATATACAAACATGCTGTGGGGCTTTTGGATGAGAACTGGGATAAGGTTATTCCCATAAGGCTTTTAGGAGTAAGGGTTTCTGGTTTGAAGCAGGCAAATGATTATAAGCAGGTATGCTTTTTCGATGAGGATGTCAGACAAAAACAGGAGAGGATAGATAAGTGTATGGATTTTGTAAGGGAGAAATATGGTGGAGATTCGATTTTTAGGGCATGTCTCATGGTGAATGAAGGCAGGAACCTTTTAAAGACCGATTCCGATGAAGGTTCTCCGCCAATGAATCCTTTTTTGGGAGGAAGCAAATTATGAAAATGGTAAGGGAAGTAGTCGATGCCATGGTCTTTTTCGGAGGAGGAGGAGTAAATCCAATGCTTGTTACCTGCAGCAAGGGGAGTTTGAGGATAAGCAGAATAATAAAGCAGTGGAGGGAAAGAAGAAATCTAAAGGACTGCTTTATATATCTATGTGTGGTTGAGGGAAGGGAAGACCCGGTTGAGTTAAGATGGGAGATAGAAAGCAATAGGTGGTTTATGGAAAAGTGCTAACCTTGGTCTTCAAAGGTCCCATACACAACGGGCTTATATTCCTTTACCAGCACTTTGCCCCTGGCTATAATTGTATGGGGCTTTAATTTTTTATCTAAAAGAACTATGTCTCCATCATAGCTTTCCTCTATGTGCCCCTTTGTTCCAAGCTTAAGAAGAGCTGCAGGTGAAGAGGTAAAGGGTATAAGAGCAGTTTCTAAGGGCATTCCACCCTCAACACAGTTTTGAAGTATTTCCATATCCGTTGAGGGGTAGCCAACGCCCATTTTTATGAGTTTACCCTTTTCGTCGAATATTGGAAGGCTTCCACCTGCATCGGAGCTCATTGTTATATTATAGGGTGATATTCCAAGCTGCAGCATGTATCGGTATGCCTCGGCAGGATGAACAGCATCATCACCTTCAGGCTTTATTCCTGTAGTTATATCTACAAACCCTCCATTTTTAGCATATTCTATTGCCTGCTCATAAAGCATTCTGTTTCTATTTATGTGAGTTGGAAGAAGATTCTCCAGTGGTATCTCGGAGTTCTCAACGATACTAAACAGAGGCTTTATTCCATTTTTACCGTCTCCAATGTGTATATGCAGTATTCCGCATTTACCTGAAAGCATTCCACCAACGCGGGCTTCACTTGCAAGATGTATTAAATCCATTTCAGAAGGATGACTTGCTCTATGATCAGACAGAGCTATCTCCCCAATTCCTATAACCTTATCTATTAATACTATATCGTTTCTAGGACTATCCGTTATGGTTCTTGTTGGATATTCATAGGAACCTGTCCAGATGTATGTGGATATTCCCTCCATATCAAGGCCTCGAGCCTTTGCTAAAAGCCCCTGCATGCTTCTTGTTGTTCCATCGGTTCCAAGAAGTCCAACACATGTTGTGATTCCATTCAAGGTAAACTTAGTCAGTGCAAGCTCAGGGGTTCTTGATGGATAGCCGCCTTCACCGCCGCCTCCTGTAATGTGGACATGAAGATCAATTATGCCTGGGATTGCAGTTAATCCTTCGCCATCTATTACAAGTATCTCGGGAAAATCCTTGTCGGGAATATTGATGTTTGATGAAATATATGATATTTTATCTCCCTCAATGAGTATATCTTTTTTCCCCTTATATTCTGGTTCGTATAAAAGGGCAGATTTTATCAAAAGCATTTAATCACCTCAGATTTATATTGTGTAAAAAATATTATTTTATGATTACATATACAAAGTAAAAATTCTATTACATTTCACCTTTTCAAACATCCTAGAGTCGGACCAGCTTTGCAGGGCTGTTTGAAAAGGTGAACTGTAAAGAACTTTAATACTTTGTATATATATAATTGTTTGAAAATTCGAAGAATAAAGGAGCGTTTTTGATAAATAACCTTTGAATTTGAATTTTATCTATTGGTATAATTGATTGGGGGGTGAAATTTTTGGCGGTAAATGTTGAAACCTTTAAAAGGGGAGTTAAGAAGGGAATAAGTACGACAATATATATAGGAAAAATACTTATACCTGTATATTTTTTTGTTACAATATTAAAGCATACTCCTGCTATGGGGTATATTGCTTCTATATTTAAACCGATAATGCATATGGTTGGCCTTCCTGGGGAAGCTGCGGTTCCTTTTGTTGTGGGCAACATGATAAATCTATATGCAGGAATAGGTGCCATATCTGCAATAACTCTAAATGCGAAGGAGATAACCATAATATCTGTAATGCTTTGCTTTTCCCACAGCCTGTTTTTAGAAACGGCAATATGTAAGAAGATTGGAGTTTCTGGAACATTTATTATAATTATGAGGCTAACATTGGCCTTTATATTTGGAATAGTGCTTAATATTATTCTATAAAGGGAGTGGGTGAAGTAAATGGATTTTGTTATTGATGTGCTTAAGGAAGGATTTATGGGCAGCCTTTCATCTATGTGGGGTGTTATTAAGATAGTAATCCCACTTATGCTGATCATCGAGATAATAAAGGATTTAAAAATATTAGATAAAATATCTGGTGTTGTAAAGCCTATTACAAGGGTAATTGGAACTACAAAGGAATCCCTTCTTCCGCTTTTGTCAGGGCTTTTATTTGGACTTTTATATGGTGCTGGTATTATAATAGATTCTGTTAATGAAGGAAACATGCATAAAAAAGAAGTTTATCTTGTTACTATATTCCTTGGTGCCTGTCATGCCGTGGTTGAGGATACTTTGATATTTACTCAGATAGGTGCAAATGGCTGGATAATATTTTTTGCAAGGCTTATTACAGCAATTATAATAACCTCATTAGCAGCAAGAACAAGATATTTCAGGCTTGAAAAGGGCATTGATATATAAAAAAATCCTGCATTACGCAGGATTTTTTTATTCTCCTATTAGATCCCTTACGTACTGTGGAAGTACGAAGCAGGCAGTGTGAAGCTCTTTAGTATAGTATCTCATTTTCATGTTAGGAATCTTTGAAGTATCAGCCTTTGACGGGTCGTATTTTTTAGAGCCAACGGTGAAACTCCAGTATCCTCCTGGGTATGTAGGAATACCTGCCATGAACATCTTTGTTACTGGGAAAACAGCCTTTGCATCACTAAATGCCTTCTTTACTATATCAGGCAGGAAGAATGGTGATTCAGTGTGTGCTATGAACATACCATCCTCTTTAAGGGCTCCAAATATATCCTTATAGAAGTTTCCTCCAAAAAGTCCTTCTGCAATGCTGAAAGGGTCTGTGGAATCAACGATTATAACATCAAATTCATTTTTGTGTTCCTTAACGTATTTTATTCCATCTCCTATAATAACCTCACATCTTGGGTCATCAAGGGCATGGCTTATCTCTGGAAGATATTTTTTACATTCACAAACTACGTCTCCATCTATTTCGCATAGGATTGCCTTTTCTACTGATGGATGCCTTAGTGTTTCTCTTATTGAGCCGCCATCTCCTCCACCAACTACAAGAACCTTTTTAGGATTTGGATGGGTAAATAGAGGAATATGGGCAATCATTTCATGATATACGAATTCATCATTTATAGTTGTCTGTACAATGCCATCAAGAACAAGCATTCTTCCCAAGGATTCAGTATCAACTATAGCCAAATCCTGATATTGAGTTTTTTTCCTTACAAGTGTTTCCTTTACCTTGTATGTCATTGCAGCATCTGGGATTTGCATTTCTTTTAACCACATTTCCATATTATGTGCCTCCTTCATGAAAAAATATTTTTATATATACAACGCAAAAATCCTGTTATAATCCGTATATAAGAGTTTAATGCGTTTTTTTATAGAATAAAGAGGCTTCACAGGAAGCCTCCCAGTCATACTATATTGTATTCTACCATTAACTTTAGAGTATTACAACATCAATATTCATTTAAGGCGTTTAAACAAATCTTAAAAGTGCAAGTCCTATTAATATTATACCGGGAATAAGGGAATATTTTTCACTAAAGTAGTTTATAATTCGTAATTTAGCCAATAAATTTCCTACTCCTATTAAAAGAAAATGTGTAACTCCAAATAAAAATGGGGTTGTATAGGGGCTAAATCCCACAAGGGACAGGGTGAAGGCAGCGATGGATGCATCCATTGCCACTGCAATACCAAAAAGTGTTGCTTCAGAGGGCTTTATATCGTTTTGTTCATCAACATCTGCTGCTATAGGATTTTGAAGTACAAGAAACAATTTCTTAATGCTAAAGGTACATTTTGGCTTATCTGCTTTATAAATGCTTCTTTTCTTTTTATGATCAAAGCCTTCTTTAAGGGTAAAAATGCCTAAAAGAAGGAGCAGAAATGCACCAATATATTTTACCCATTCAATAGGGATATAATTTTTTATGCTGCAGCCAAGCACCATTGCCGCCATCGTACAAACTATGGACCATGAGGATATTATTATTAATGAAATAAGTGGGATTCTCGTTTTCTTAAATCCGAAGGCAAAGCCACCCCAAAATCCATCTATACTTACAGCCAACGCAATCATTAAAAGACTTATAAACCTCAACTCAAACACTCCCTGTTTTTTAGTCAATATTAGAGTATGAGTTTTAATGAGACTTTGACACAAAATAACAGCATTATCATTTTTACTTTGACGGGAATTTAAGTATATATTATGATATACTATGATTGCTTAGAGGTTAAAAAATGATAGTGGGGTATAATAATGAATGATATAGCTATAAATAAGACAGTTTTAAAAAATGGAATAAGGGTTATAACCTGCCATAGAAATAGCGATATATTTTCTATGGGAGTAGGAATAGAAGTAGGCTCTCTATATGAAAATACGGAGAACAGCGGGATATCTCATATGATTGAACATATGATTTTCAAGGGAACTACAAAAAGGGATGCAGATAGAATTAATGAGGATGTAGAAGGATTAGCAGGAAATTTTGATATATATACAACCTATAATCATACAGCAATGAACATAGATATAATGAAAAATAAGGCATTGGATTGTATGGAAATAATATCGGACATGCTTATGAATTCAATTTTTCCAAGGAAGGAATTCAACCTTGAGAAAAAAGTTATAATAGAGGAATTAAAGATGGAAAAGGATGATCCTGAGGAGCAGGGATACCTTGGATTTTATAAGGAGGCATTTCCTGGGGAATGGCACAAATACCATATAGCAGGTACAATAAAATCCGTAAGGGGAATAAAGCTTGAGATGGTTAGGGAGTTCTATAAAAATCATTATACTCCAGACAATATAGTTATATGTATTGCAAGTTCTTACTCTCATGATGAGATTCTTAATATGATTGAAAAATACTTTGGTATATGGAGTGGACAAAAGACTGAAAAAATTTATGAAGCTAGAGAAAATATGCTTTCAGGAAGGGTATCAAGGAAAAGTAAAGGAATATCCCAGAGTCATATAGTATATGGATTTGATATAAAACATCTTGATAAAAGGGAAGAGGCTATACTTGCAGTTATAAATAAAAAGCTTGGTTCCGGAGGTAATGCACTGTTGTTTAAGGAATTGAGGGATAAAAGAGGCTATGCCTACAGCGTTTACAGTGATGTTGATTTTACTCCTGGCGTGAAGCTTCTACACATTTATGCAGGAGTGTCAAAGGAGAATTTAAATGAATCCATTAAGATAATCGATGAAATAGTTGAATCCATGGGAAATGGAACCCTAAAGATTACCCAAGGAGATGTAGAATTAATAAGAAACAGCTATTTAACGGATACAGCAATAGCACTTGAATCCTCCTCGAATATTGTAGACTATATAATGGATGGGGAGCTTAATTACAATAATCCAGGGGAATACAAGGATTTTTTAAAGGATATAGAGTCTATAGATTTGGAAGAAATAATTAAAGTGATGCAAAGGGTTATGAAAAATCCATTTATATATACCTTAAGTTAATCGGGCTAAAGACTCAGAATAGGGTGCAATGGGGTTAACAATTTAAGGAAAGTATAGAATTCTTTATGAGGAACATATAACAACAGCTTGATTTTATTTTCTACAAGGTCTAACATATAAAATGTAGTAAAATTTGTGGTTTATATATGAATGATAGCAATTTATATGAGAAAGCATTCTTAAGTTTTAAAAGGAGGTATATTATGTCAGATTGTAATAGCTGTCCTTCAAAGGGCAAATGTAATAATAAAGAGAATTGTATGGTTGAAAACAATCCTTTAAACAAAGTTAAAAATGTAATAGCTGTTATGAGCGGAAAGGGTGGAGTTGGAAAGTCAACGGTATCAACTCTTTTAGCCCGCCAGTTAAAAGCTATGGGATATAGTGTTGGACTTTTGGATGGTGATATAACAGGACCTAGTATTCCAAGGATGATGGGACTTGAAAGTGTAAATTTAAAGGTTGATGAAGCTGGAATGCATCCTGCTCTTACTAAGGATGGAATTTATGTTATGTCAATGAACCTTTTAACACAGTTTGAAGAACAGGCAGTTATTTGGAGAGGACCTATGATTGCTTCTGCTGTAAAGCAATTCTGGACTGATGTTATATGGGGAGAACTGGACTTTTTAGTAATTGACATGCCTCCTGGAACTGGAGATGTTCCACTTACAGTTTTGCAGTCAATGCCTATAACAGGAGTTGTTCTTGTATCAACACCTCAGGACCTTGTTTCAATGATTGTTGCTAAGGCTGTAAATATGGCTGAGAAAATGGGAGTAAAGGTTTTTGGAGTAGTTGAGAACATGAGCTACATACTTTGCCCGGACTGTAATAGGAGAATAGAACTTTTTGGAGAAGGAAGAGCTTTGGAAGCTTCAAAAAAGGTTGGTACAAAGTTTTTAGGAGAACTTCCAATGAACACTAATATAATGGGAATATCCAGAGAATTTGGAATTCAGGCAGATAAAAATATTGAAAATACATTTAAAGATATAGTTAATGGAATATTGGAACAGATATAAAATTATATTATGCAAAGCCCCATGGTTTTTTAAGCCATGGGGCTTTGCTGTATGCTTTATAATGCCAAATTAAACATGACAGAATAAAAATCATGAAAATTTCTATCCATCTATGTATAAGTTGTGAAAAAAGTGGAAATACTTAAAATGGAATGTGTCAACTATATATAAATCGTTTTAAAGATTTTAAATAAGGTATTGTGCGATTAATGAATCAAGGAATATGATTTCGCATAAATGTTTAGGGCTGAGCAATGCAGAATCATGTATGCGAAACATAAAGTTTAATTTTTTAATAATAATTATACAAATAATGGAAGGAAAATATCTTAACATATAGAATATATAAAAGGAGTAATAATACGGGGGGATAGTTATGAATTTAAGATTTCAGCATAAGTATAAAACTTTAATTGTCGGAATTTCAGGGGAATTGGATCATCATTCCTCTGAAGCAATAAGAATAAAAATTGACAATAAAATAGACGAGCTAGGTATTATGAACCTCATTATCGATTTTTCTGATGTGAATTTTATGGACAGCTCTGGTATAGGGGTAATAATAGGCAGATATAGAAGGATAGCAGAATTTGGGGGGGAACTTTTAATAGTAAATCTGAAGCCTCAGATAAGGAAGGTCTTCGAATTGGGAGGCCTGTTTAAGATAATAAAGGAATACAAAAATATAGATGAGGCTGTAGCCAATTTATAATAGGGGGGTTTGTTATGTATAGGAATGAAATGAAATTGGATTTTCCAAGTAAATCTCAGAATGAATCCTTTGCAAGGGTTGTAGTTGCAGCCTTTGCTTCTCAGCTTGATCCTACTATAGAAGAGCTTTCGGATGTAAAGACTGCCGTATCTGAAGCTGTTACTAATGCCATAATACATGGATATGAGAATACAACGGGCACTGTTACTATAAACGGCAAGATAGAAGGAAATAAACTTACAGTAGAGATAATAGACAGTGGAAAGGGTATCGAGGATATATCACAAGCCATGCAGCCACTTTATACATCAAGGCCGGAGATGGAAAGGTCAGGAATGGGATTCACAGTTATGGAAACCTTTATGGATACCCTGGATGTGGATTCAGTGCCTGAAAAAGGGACAAGAGTTACAATGACTAAGGTATTTAAATCTGTATAACTCTGGGGGAATATATATGAATGAAGGTACTTCAACTAACTATGTTTCTCAGGACATGGAGGAAGTAATACGATTAATAAAGAGGAGTCAGCAGGGTGACAGAGAAGCTCAGGAGATAATGGTAAAAAGCAATATAGGGCTTGTTTCTTCGATTATAAAAAAGTTTTTAAATAGAGGCTACGAATATGAAGACCTTTTCCAAATAGGGTGTATAGGCCTAATAAAGGCAATAAAAAACTTCAATCCTGATTTTAATGTAAGGTTTTCTACATATGCAGTTCCAATGATAATGGGTGAGATAAAGAGGTTTCTAAGGGACGATGGAATAATAAAGGTCAGCAGAAACCTCAAGGAAACAGCAAAGAAAATAAAACAGGCAAAGGAAAGGCTTACCAAGGAATACGGTAGAGATGCAACTATTCAGGAGATCGCTTCGGAGTTGTGCATAACCTCTGAAGATGTAGTTTTAGGCCTTGAGAGTCTTTATACACCAGAGTATCTATATGAAACAATTCACCAGGATGATGGTTCACCTGTGCTTTTAATCGATAAAATAAGTGAAGAAAAGGATTATGGCAGTGATGTCATTGACAGGGTAGCATTAAAGGATATAATAAATTCCCTTGATCCAAGGGCAAGACAGATTATAATACTAAGATACTTTAAGGATATGACCCAAAGCCAGATATCAGAGATACTTGGAATATCCCAGGTACAGGTATCTAGAATAGAAAAAAGGGTACTTGAGCATATGAGAAAAACAATGAAATAGATAATGAATTTAGCTGAAAAGTAACAGTTGAAAAATATTCTATGCTTACAATGATACAAATTGTTTACCCAAAATTGCTTGAAGAATTTGATGGATGCATATATTGATGTTTTAGACGGCAGTTGGGCAGAGAACTAACTGGAATAACTAATTTATGTTGGAGAAGACTTTACCCAGGTAAACATGAATTTTTACCCTAATATTGTTTGATTTTAAATATAAAGCAACTATTGATAAAATACTTATCGATAGTTGCTTTGTTATATTAGCCAATAGTTAGCTGTTAATTAGATGTAACAGCAGAACCTGTATTGGAATAACTCTGCATTATATAGAAAAATGTATATCAAATTGATTATTTAAAGTTATAGTTTTTAGTGATTATGCTATAAACGTTAGTATTTATATGTTTACTGAGTAAGCAATCAATTTTATCTTTTTCTTCAGTAGGTATATCAATTTTAAATATTCTACTATTAACAGTTGTAAGTTCTAATAGATTGTTATTCCAGCTAAAACAAATAAAACTATTCCACTTTAAAAAAAGGTTGTGGTATATAATACCTTTATTGGTCACTTTAGACTTGGCATTAATCCTATATATATTTAGTACAAGTGGAATTAGATTTATATATATATACAGATGGTCAATGGGAAAGGTTTTGAATTTGTTTATAATGAATACTACATATGCAATAAACATAGCTAAAACTATAAAACCTATAGCATTGTCAATATTTGGTGTTGCCTTTTCATCTAGTAGCAAGTCTTTACCCCAAATGGTACTCCTAACAGTAGTTATTATCGAATAGATTATAGTAACTATTAATGGGGATAGTTTTAATAGTATAGAATATCCCATAACAATATTCACCTTCAATCATAAATATAAAGATTGATTATAAAATAATTGTAACATGAAGAAATAAATAATAAAATAGGGGAAATGTAGAAGTATGTTGAAGCGAGTAATAAAAAATATATTTAGTTATTTTTATAATATTTATAAAAACATAAATAAAACAAGCATCGAGAGTTAAGAAATAATACTAAAGATTATACAATAGAAATTCATGTATTGTTAATGAATAATGGCATCTATATGACTTGTTGGCTTATTTTTAGTAAGTGGTAATTTATATGAATACCATTTATCTTTTGTATTAAAAAATTGATATTTGGCAAAATAATATTGAATACTTGGAGGTGAGTATATTGTATTATGATGCCAAACGTCAGCAGATTTCAGAGATAAGCCAGAGAGAAGATAGATGTTTAAGGTTTGATTATGAAAAGGTTAAAATTGATTATCAATCTGCTCTAATTGGAGGAGAAGAAAAAATAAGGGATAGCAGGTGATTTAATGGAAAATGCAAAGGAAAAGGAGATTGCTCAGGAATATAAGGATATGGTGAATAAGCACAACCCTACATCTAACATACTTAAAGATTGTGTGTTGGCCTTTGTTATTGGTGGATTGATATGTGTTGTAGGCCAGTTTGTTATGAATACATTCCTGGCGTTAGGTGTTACTGAGGATGATGTTGGATTATATGTAGCATCTATTATGGTATTTTTAGGGGCCTTTCTTACAGGAATTGGTGTGTATGACAGTATGGGTAAATATGCAGGAGCAGGTACAATTGTTCCTATAACTGGCTTTGCGAACTCAATAGTATCTCCTGCCATGGAGTTTAAAAGGGAAGGCTATGTATTTGGAGTTGGAGCAAAGATGTTTGTAATAGCTGGTCCAATTCTTGTTTATGGAATATCATCCTCTATTATTGTAGGACTTTTATACTATGTTTTTAAGGTGAGGTGAAGTATCATGGCAGAAAAAAAGATGGGTATGCAGACAGTTAAGTTAACTAACCCACCCTCGATACTTTCCACTGCTTCTATAGTAGGGTCAAAGGAGGGAGAAGGTCCTTTAAGGGATTATTTTGATGTAATAGTTAAGGATGATTTGTTTGAGGAACAGACCTGGGAGAAGGCTGAAACTAAGATGTCGAGGGAAGCGGTAAAGCTTGCCTTAGGAAAGATAAAGATGACACCTGATAAAATAGATTATATGTTTGCAGGGGACCTTTTAAATCAGATTATTTCTTCAACATTTTCTGCAAGGGAGTTGAAGATACCATTTTATGGACTGTATGGTGCCTGCTCTACAATGACTGAATCCTTAGGACTTGCAGCTATGATGATAGATGGTGGATATGCAAATTATACGATTGCTGCAACCTCAAGCCATTTCTGCTCGGCAGAAAGACAGTTTAGATTTCCGTTGGAACATGGCAATCAAAGACCGCCATCATCTCAATGGACAGTAACCGGTTCTGGAGCTGCAGTTTTAGGAAGTGGGGGAAATGGTCCATATGTAACCTATGTAACAACAGGAAGGGTAATGGATTTTGGAGAAAAGGATGCAAACAACATGGGAGCAGCTATGGCTCCTGCTGCTGCAGATACAATTATAAGGCATTTTAAGGATACTGGTTTTACACCTGAAAGCTATGATTTGATTATAACTGGGGACCTTGGAAAGATAGGAAGACAGCTTGCAGTTGAAATAGTACAAAAGAATAATTATGACATAGCTCCAAGGTTTACTGACTGTGGTATAGAGATATTTGATTTATCCAGGCAGGATGTTCATTCAGGAGCAAGCGGCTGTGGCTGTTCTGCAGTTGTTTTCTGTGGGTACTTATATAAAGAGATGCAGAAGGGCAACCTCAATAGAATACTTTTAATATCAACAGGAGCACTAATGAGTCCTACAAGCAGCCAGCAGGGAGAATCAATTCCTGGTATTGCCCATGCAGTTACAATAGAAAGAGGTGTTTAGCGTGGATTACTTGAGAGCATTTTTAGTTGGAGGGACAATTTGTCTTATTGGACAGATTTTAATGGACAAAACAAAACTGACTCCTGCGAGGATACTGGTATCCTTTGTAACAGCAGGTGTAATATTAGGTGCTCTTGGTATATATGAACCAATATTTAAATATGGAAAGGCAGGTGCATCTGTACCACTGCCTGGTTTTGGATATGCATTGGCAAAGGGTGCGATGAAGGATGTTGAGAAGTATGGCATAATAGGCGCATTTACAGGAGGCATCAAGGCAACTGCTGCAGGGATTTCAGCAGCGATATTCTTTGGCTATATTATGGCTATAATATTCAAGCCTAAAATTAAAAGCTAAGGATGTGAATTATGAAGAAGAAGGTTATTCTAGTTACAGATGGTGATGAATGTGCAAGGCTTGCAGTTGAAAGGGCCGCTAAGAATATTGGTGGTAGATGTATTTCAAGGTCAGCAGGAAATCCGACTTTATTAACTGGGGAGGAGATAGTTGATTATATAAAGGAGGCAAAATATGATCCCGTAGTAGTAATGGTTGATGACAGAGGAAATACCCATGAGGGAGACGGAGAGAAGGCAATGGATTATATAATCAACTGCGGTGAGGTTGATATTTTAGGTGTTGTTGCAGTTGCCTCAAATACAAGCAAGGTTAAGGGGGTAAAGATAGATTGTTCAGTTGACAGAGATGGTAAGGTATTATATAAATCCGTTGATAAATATGGATTTCCAAAGAATGATAAGATTATAAAGGGAGACACTGTTGATGTATTAAATGAGGAAGTTGTTCCCATAGTTGTTGGAGTAGGGGACCCGGGGAAGATGGATGGTCTTGATGATGTTGAGTTGGGAGCACCAATAATAACAAGAGCTATGGAGGAAATATTAAAGTATCATGATGAAAATAAAGATTAGATTGACTCCTTTAATTAAAAATAAGCATTAAACTTTAGATGATAGTTCTATCTTTCATCAAATAAGGCGTATTGAAGATTGGATGAAATAAAAATGTCAGCTGTTAATATACAACTGACATTTTATATTTAACTATTGATCTTTATTTTTTATTCTTATTTGGTTGATTTGGTTGATTTTTGTTTTGTTCATCTGTCTCTGTAGTATTATCAGTTGGATTGCTTCCATCTTCTCCTGGAGTAATGGTTTCTCCATCTGTACCAGGATTTGTTTGATCTTCTCCATTATCAGTGTCTCCTGTTGGAGGAGTTACAATATCACTATATTCAGTCGGAGCTACATATCGATCATCTGCAAGAGGCTTTCTTGATGGAACTCCTCGCTTTATAAATACCTTGGACTGAATAAATTCTGGTGGTGTATCTGGTGATGCAAGCTTTCCAGTCCTTGAATCTATATCAACTGCTGTGTGAACATCACATATTTCAACTGGCTGAGTTCCTTCAATAAACATCTCAGTGTGAATTCTAGAACCCCTTGGATCCTGTGAACACAATTCTGATGGAGCTTTTCCAGAATCCATACAAACCTGAGCTGTTACAATATTGCCGGATTTTGGGAAACTCTTTACCTCAAGACCTTTATGGGCAACAAGCATTATGTCCCTCCACATTGGGGCTTCAGTACCTCCCACAAGACCTTTAATTGGATAATTTCTTTCATCATGTCCTATCCAAACTGCGCCGGCATAGTATGGAGTTATACCTACATACCAACCATTTGTGTGGTCATCGGTGGTTCCTGTTTTACCGCCTGCAGGCATGCTTCCAAGTCTTGCCTTGGCACCAGTTCCGCTTTTAACAACGGTTTGAAGCATATCAGACATTATATATGCTGCTTCCGGAGAAATAGCTTTTTCCTGTTTCGCCTTTTTTTCTAGTACTACTTTATTCTTGTTATCTATAACCTGTGTATACATTATTGGCTCGGAGTATATTCCACTATTTGCAAATACACTATATGCTGCTGTCATCTCCAGTGGGGTAACACCGTGTGTCATACCACCAAGTGCAAGTGCTGAAAGGTTTCTATCGTTTACCATATCCAAAGTTGATATATGAAAATTATTCTTTAAAAAATTAAGGCCTGTTTTAGGTCCAAGTGTCTGCTCAAGCTTTACAGCAACAAGGTTCACTGAGTCCTTTACTGCATTTCTGACTGTTGTATATCCTCTGAATCTTCCATCATAGTTCTTAGGATCCCAGCCTCCATTTGCATTAACGAAGCTTTGGGACATTGGGGAATCTTCTATTACAGTAGCTGCTGTAGCAACCTTGGTTTCTATAGCAGGAGCATATACTGCCAGTGGTTTTATTGATGAACCTGGCTGTCTTGCCATATCAGGGTCTGTTGCTCTATTGTATGAACGCAGTGGATGTGGTCCTCTACCTCCAACAATTGCTCTAACTTCACCTGTTGCAACGTCCATTATGACAGCTGCAGACTGTGGCTGTATCAGCTTTTTATCCTTTGAATTTTTTGCATAATACTGTTTGCTTTCTGGTATTCTTGGATAATATTTTGGGTTTTCAATAACCTGTTCTGTTTTTTCCTGTATTTCTGTATCAATTGTAAGGTGTATACTGTAACCAGAGGTTCTAAGCTTTTGTTTTGCCTCTGATTCTGTTATTCCATACTTTGCTGAAAAATCTTTGGCTATCTGATCTACAGCAGCCTCAACAAACCATTGATATTTAGATGAAGCCATTGTCTCCATTACTTCAAATTCTAATTTTTCATTATAAGCTGCATCATATTGCTCTTGAGTTATTAATTTATTTTTAAGCATATTTTTTAGAACTAATCTTTGCCTGTCAAGATATGCCTGGGGATTTTCCTTATTTCTTTTACTATATGGGTAGTACTTTGCAGGGTTTTGTGTAAGACCTGCAATTAATGCACTCTCTGCAAGGTCTAATTTATCAACATCCTCTCCAAAGTACAACCTTGAGGCTGCCTGTACACCATATGCATTGCCTCCAAGGTAGATGGTGTTAAGATAGTATTCTAGTATTTGATCCTTGCTTAACATTCTTTCAAGCTTTATAGCAAGGTATGCTTCCTGCAGCTTACGAGTAATCTTTTTTTCTGGTGTTAATATAGTGTTTTTAACCAGCTGCTGTGTAATAGTGGAAGCACCTTGAGCTCTTGACATTGTTTTTATATCATACCATAGAGCACCGAAAATTCTTTTTATGTCAATTCCATGGTGAGATTTATATCTTTCATCTTCAATGGCGATAAACGCATTTTGAAGCTCTTTTGGTATTTTTTTCAATGAAACAACTTGTCTATTTTCAACGTCGGAAATATTTCCGATTTCGATACCATTCTTATCGAATAGCTTTGCGCTCTGGCTAAGGTTGTCATAAAAATTTACATCTATGGCTGGAGCGGATTTAATTACTGCGATTCCAACGCCTGCTGCTGCAGAAAAGAACAACAGCATAATTACTAAAAATACTTTAAAGATGGATTTTCCTCTTTTTTTCCGCTTACCTTTCTTTTTATTATCTTTATCTTTATTGTTCATATTTTACCTCCTTATAAGATCAGGACATTATTAATTATTGACAGGCTTTTTAAATATTATAACATTATCCCTTCCTTATGACTAGAATTTTAAAGTCGATGTTCCATATAGCATTTGTTTATCAATACATTGTATGTAATATTGTGACATTTGAGATGTAGAATAAGAGTCGTTGATTAAGCAAAAGCTATAATTGTATAAATGTTAGGGATAAACTTATTTGGAGGCATAAATTATGGAGGATTTCATTTATAAATCTACCATGGTATTTCAATGTATGGTATTCCTATTCGCCCTTTACTATCTTGTTATTTCTTTTTTCGGTTTAAAGAAAAAGTGTAAAACTTTGAAATATATTGATCCTAAAAGTACCTTTGCTCTGATTGTTCCTGCTCATAATGAGGAGATGGTAATAGGTCAAATAATTGATAGCTTTATGAAACTGGATTATCCCATGGAACTCTTTGATATATATGTGGTTGCAGACAATTGTACTGATAGCACAAAGGAAGTAGCTAAAAGACATGGTGCATTTGTTTATGAAAGGTCGAATAATGAAAAACGAGGTAAGGGATTTGCACTTGAATGGATATTTAACAAGCTATTTGAAATGAACAAAAAATATGATGCAGTGGTTATATTTGATGCAGATAATCTTGCATCCAAAAATTTTCTAAGTGAGATGAACAAAAAGTTAGAAGAGGGCTATAGTGTTATACAAGGTTACTTGGATAGCAAAAATCCGCATGATTCATGGATAACAGAATCCTATTCCATTGCCTTTTGGACATCAAATAGACTTTTTCAACTTGGGAGATCAAATCTGGGGCTTTCAAATCAAATAGGAGGAACTGGATTTTGTATAGATATGAACGTATTAAAAAAGTTGGGATGGAGTACAACATGCCTGACCGAGGATCTTGAATTTACCTGCAAGCTTATACTAAATGGTTATAGAGTAGGATGGGCTCATGATGCAGTTGTATATGATGAAAAGCCAATAACACTTGGTCAATCCTGGAAACAAAGAAAGAGATGGATGCAGGGTTTTTCTGATGTTGCTTCAAGATTCTTTTTTAAGCTTATGAAAAAGGCGATTAAAGAAAATGATTTTGTTGCCTTTGATTGTGCATTATATACTCTTCAACCATTTATCGTTGTGGGATTTGGTATTGCTACTATAATTACTTTTTTACAAAACAATACAAATGGTCTAAATATATTTGTTATAAATTATTTGTTTAATCCAATATTATGGCAGGTATTCAGCATATTTCAATTTTTATTTACTCCATTTGTAATGTTAATTGAAAGAAAGCTTTCAAAAAGGATGTTTATATTCTTTGGTATATACAGTCTTAATATAGCTGCATCACAAATAAAAATTGGAGAAAGCCATAGCCTTATTCCTTTCTCTATTGTGGGAGTTATGTTTTTTATGATTATAGGATTTGCAGTATATAAAATAGAGGGAGGTCAATCGCTTAAACTTTTCATCAGATACCTTTTATATGGATTTTATATATTAACCTGGATTCCAATAACAATACAGGGTATACTCAATAAAAATAATAAGGAGTGGTGCCATACAAAGCATACAAGACAAATTAGCATTAAAGAAATTGAAGATATGGATGGAGAATCCGCAGCATAGAAGTACTTTAATGATGATACAAAACCATTATATTTTGCAGTTAAATTAAGAATTTTTGAAACGCAGGAGTATGATGGGATTTGTAAATTGCATAGAAGTACTTCTTTTTTTATGTCAAAAATCAACCTCCTTTCGCATATTATAATTGGAAGGGGGTTATTTATATGAGCAAGCCCTTAAGGAAAAAAAGATTTAAAAGACTTGTAATTCTATCTTTTATATTCTTCATATTTATATTTACCTTCTATAAAATAGATAGGGATTTAAAACCGCTTATAATGGCACTTTGTGATGCAGAAGCCAGGGGGATAGCAATGTCAACTATAAACGAAACAATAAGGGATGAATTTGGAAACAAAATATCCTATGATGATTTAATGACAATTAAAACTGATAAGGAAGGCAATGTAGTAATGCTTCAGGCAAATACAGTTGAACTTAATAGGATTGGCTCCGATGTTGCTCTTGCTGTACAAAAGAGAATAGAGAACACAGGGGTAAGGGGAGGAGCTATACCCATTGGAGCAGTACTTAAAAGCGATCTTATTGCATACTATGGACCTAAACTAAAGTTTAAAATGAAGCCTGTTGGTTATGTAACAACAAGCTATCGCTCAGAATTCCAAGCAGCAGGGATTAACCAAACCCGTCACATTATATATATAGATGTAACTACAAATGTACAGGTAGTTATTCCGACAGCAAGAAACAGTATTTCCATAACTTCTAATGTTCCAATTGCAGAAAGTATTATAGTAGGAAAAGTTCCAAACACATATGCTGAATTTGGCAGCAGCATAATAAATGATGGAACGAAGCTGTATGAGCAGAATAAAAAGTAGTTGATATGATTACAACATCACCTGGTGTGTCGGAATGCGATATAGTTAGAAATTAAAAGAATAATGGAGAATAATATACTTAATCTCTGTTAACAGACTATAAGGCCAGTGTGATGAAATCTCTTAGGTGATATCATATGAAATGTCGCTGCGAGACAGTGACGAAATGAACTTTGATATCGGGAGTAATCCCTGATACGATTATGTGTCAAATATAGTACAGCAGACGAACGTACTGAAAAGGATAGTAATTAAAGCTAGGATTTGAATTTGAGAGTTTGATCCTGGCTCAGGACGAACGCTGGCGGCG
>DAMCZI010000019.1:0-94045 GCA_032095175.1 Clostridiaceae bacterium | reverse complement strand
TTTTTGCGGGGGTTTTTAACTTCCGCTTTGCTTGATTTCTATTCTACCAAAAACAATTAGGATACCACTCTTTTTTTTTCCTTACCATGAAGCATTCTCCTTTATCATAACTATGTGTTATGATTATTGCCAATTATGATTAGGTTTAAATCAACCAATTAAAATTTCCGGTATTTTTGTGTATTTAGATAAAAAATCACTAGGATGCTTGATTACATCCTAGCGTTTCCATAATAAGTTCGACAAATATTTTTTTGTTGGGGTCTGCACAAATGTCATCAACTATTACACTTTCTATATCTATCTACCACTATGTAATATTCTTATTATGTCTTGTCCATACTTTTCACTCTTTATAGGTCCAAATCCTGATACATGCTGCAATTCTTTCTTTGTTCTAGGCATCTTACTTATTAAATCCATCATCTGCTTATCATTAAAAATATAATAAGGTTTTATATTTTCTTCTCTACTCTTTTGTAATCTAAATGCTTTCAAATTCTTTATTAATTCATCTTCATTTACTAGAGTTTTATTCTCCATTTTTTTCTCCTGAATATATACAGGCTTTTTCTCCTCTATAGTAGCCTTTTCCAAACTATCCTTAGTTGTATCCGCCATACTATTTATTATCTCTTCGTATTTTTTAGCATAATCCGATTTATTAGGTGTATGCATTGCTAAAAGCCCTTCAGCAGATTCCTTCAATTCCTTATCATTTAAGGCTGGTTGCTTAGACTCTTGGTATGTATTTTTAATATAGTTATTAAGCTGATCTGCTCTAATAACCATTTGCTTAATTTCTCTTTTAGCATACCTTGCATTTAAAACTGTTTTAGGATTTGCCAATACTACAATAGACTTATATTTCTCATCAAAGTACCTATCAACAAACATTTTTAAAACTATATTACTTTTAGATTCCCTTTTTAACTGCTTGAGAATTTCTAAATGCCTTTGATTTTGAGTTATAGGTGAGTATATACCCTCTTTAATGTTTCTACCATTTAATTCATAGCTTCTTATAAAGTTACCGTTACTATCAATTTCAATATTTCCAATTAGGTTCTTACACTCAATTAAAAAAGTTATCTTTCTAGTTACAACTATATAGTCAATTTGTGCAGATAATCCATCTATCTCAAAATGGATATCATGCATTATATACATAGGCATACCACTGTTCTTTAACTCAAAGGCTATGTTACTTTCTCCCATTTCACCTATAGATGCTAATTTTATTTCTCTTTCTATTCTATTCTTAACTTCCCCTGCTGCCTTTTCCTGCAATTCCTTTAATTTAGCTATATACTCTGTTGCATCACTTTCATCTTTTAGAAATACTGGTTTATTCATCTTATCAAATAATCCCATTTTCCCACCCCTTAAAAATAATAAAACAGCATTAAGGTTGAGTCTGTTCATATTTGGCTTTGATTGTATACATTATATTTAGTCTTCTATATTCCAAGGTAAATCGTGCCTACAGTGTATACATTGTTCTTTTTTATATAATCACATCTTGACACTATAATAAATAAGTTCGACATATATTTTCTTTTTTTGCTGGGGCCTAGCCCCCTAGCGTGGGTGCATTAGCAGCTACGCTTTAGGAATCCCAGCACATATCTATGATACCACGTTTGGCAGTCTATGCTTTACAGCCTCCAGTAAATATATCTTTCTTTATTAACACTATCTTTATCCATTATTCCTTTAACATCTATTAGTACATTTTTCTCATTTACTTCTGAAGATGCTGCAACTTCATCTAATGCATAATTACCATAATATAACTTACTAAAATCACTTATATTCATATTTCTATATTTACTATGTGATACAGCCAATATAACTGCATCTACCCCATCTATTTCTTCAAAATCAATTAGTTCAACTCTGTATTCTTCCATTACTTCTTGCTTATTGGCTACAGGGTCTGTTACAACTACATTTATTCCATATTTTTTTAACTCATCTATTATATCTACAACTTTAGTATTTCTAGTGTCAGGACAGTTCTCTTTGAATGTAATTCCTAGCACTGCAACTTTAGCACCTTTTACTCTCTTATTAGCTTTTATTAAACTCTTAACAGTATTCTCTGCAACATATTTAGCCATGCCATTATTTATTTTTCTTCCTGTTGCTATTATTTGTGATTCTACACCTATTTCCTTTGCTCTGTGAATCAAATAATATGGATCTACACCTATACAATGTCCTCCAGCTAAACCAGGATTCATTTTTATAAAGTTCCACTTACTACCCGCTGCTTCAATCACAGCTTTAGTATCTATTTCCATCTTATTAAATATCATTGACAGTTCATTTATGAAAGAAATCATTACATCTCTTTGGCAGTTTTCAATTAATTTAGCTGTTTCCGCAACTTTTATGCTTTCTGCTCTATACACACCAGCTTCTATAATTAATTCATAAACTTTTGCCACCGTATATAATGTTTCTTCATCCATACCTGAAACTATCTTTACTATGTTCTCAAGTCTATGAATTTATCTCCCGGGTTTATTCTTTCAGGTGAATATGCAACTTTAAAATCTTGTCCACATTTCAATCCTGATTCTCTTTCTAATATGGGTACGCATATTTCTTCAGTTACACCTGGATATACTGTTGACTCATAAACACTATAGAACCTTTAATTAAATTTCTACCTACTATTTCACTTGACCCTTTAACTGGTCTTAAATCTGGTGTATTATCCGGATTTGTAGGAGTTGGAACTGCTACAATGTGAAAGTTACACTCTCTTAATTTTATTTCATCACTAGTAAAATGAACTGTAGAATCCCTAACTCCTTCATCACCTATTTCATTTGTAGGATCAATTCCTGACTTATAAGCTTCTATTTTTGCCTTGTTAATATCAAAGCCAATAACATCAACTTTTTTTGCATAAGCTATTGCTATAGGTAATCCTACATATCCTAACCCAACTAAAGATAATTTTGTTTTTTTATCTAATAACTCCTTATATAAATTCATAACGAATTCTCCTTGTCTTCATTATTTAATATGATTTAAGTATTACTATCTCATATTTTCTTAACTTTAATCAAGCCATCTTTTTATGAAAATAATCGATTTTCTATTCTTTTATTTTCATCTACCTATGATTGCATATTTATTATAAAAAATCTATTTCTTCATATCTTTTAAAGCCATAATATTCTTGTTTAAATATTGTACTAAATATGGAAAAGCCATTAGTGAGGAAACAATCACCACAAATAATGTTGCTATTGCTGCTCCATTACTTCCAAACCTTTTTATTAAAATTATATCTAATATTATATTACTAATCCCAGATACAATACTAATTATGAAATTCACATTTACTTTCCTAAGCATTGCTAATATATTTCCACAAGGAATTCTGAATGTTGCTAATATGAAATAATTAATCGACAGTATTCTAAATGGGATCACACTATCTGCATATTCTTTTCCCCATAAAATTGAGATTATATATGGAGCACTAACGAATAAACTAATGCTAATAATAGCATTTATAACTGCAAGTATCTTTAATATCTTTACACATTGCTGTTTGATCCAGATGTAGTCTGTATTTTTCTCTGCAAAATATGGATATATAAATACCATTATGCTTAATGGAATAAATGATAATACTGTGGGAATTAATGTTGCAACTTTATACGAAGCAATAACCTGCGAATCTTTTATAAATATACCAATTAAATACACATCTAATAAATATAATAATTGCGAAATCGAATTACTTCCACAGCATATAATTGAATATTTGATTAGATCTTTTCTTAATTTGCTTACTAATTTGTTTGCATTTATAATATTAATAATATCATATTTACAAATGTAAAAACCTATGCAAATAGATAACAAGTAAGCTATATATCTACCCATTATTGTACCTGTTATACCAAATACATAAGCCCCAATACAAGCCAACATAAAATATATAACAGTATTAATATTCAATAGGTAAGCATATTCTTTATTTTTTTTGTTTACCCTAAGAATTGTTATTATAAATTCAAAAGTAAATTTAAATATTGGAAGAAACATAAGTTGTTTAATATATTGCGCCGATTCTGAAATTGGAATATTTCCATATTTAGAATAAACAAATATTCCAATAAATAAAATACAATTGAAAAAAAAACCTATCACTATTCCACACTTATATATAGAATATTTTTCAGTTTCACATCTTTTCTCAGAACAGAATTGTAATAAACCACTTATTAATCCTAATCCACTTACTAGTTCAAATAAGCTTAATGCATTATTAGCATAGCTAAAAATTCCATACTGTCCTTTTGTCAAAAATCGGACAATGATAATATTTGTAAAAAAGGACACAATATTATTAATTATATTTGTTCCAAAAATATGGAATAGACCCTTATTTATTAATATTTTAAGTTTGTTTATATAATTATCCATTATTCCACCTTAAATCCTAAATTATTTATTTTAAGGATAAGATCATAATAACGTGGTTATTACATTAAAAAAAACAAATCATTATTATTTTATAATTCTTTCATTTATTGATTTATAATCATCTATACATGCTAAAGTTAGCGAAAGTAAGTCTCTATTACATTAATATAATACCACCCTTAATTAATGTAATTATATTATCCATTTTTTTATTGCTTGGTACTATCTAACCTTATATTTTTATTATCAATATATTAAAACTTTGCTTTATCCCTTTCATAATATACTAGTTATCATATAAATTATAGTATTTATATGTAGCCAGTAATGTTAAAACTAACAATTTATCCAAAGTAAATCCTTTCTTGAACATTTCTTCAATATCTTTCGAAAGTTTTGAATCAGAATTTATTCTAGATTTATTGTCTTCAAAATATTTACATATAAATTTCTGAAAATTAGAATCAGTCATATACCAATAATCAAAAGGATTCATCGATACTGGACTTCCCTTTGTATTAATACCAATTTTATTTAAAAAAACCTTTGAAACATATGCTGGTCCCTTTTTTATAGCCTTTTTCACTTTAATTATCGTCATATTTTCTTTTACTGGGCCATCATATTTTGTTGTTGAAATACTTGCACATTGAGGATATTTGCGGGCGACCCATGCATTGTACAATTTATGCTTATATCTATATTTTAAAGGTAAACTAAGACAAAATGATAAGAAATCCATATCTAAAAAAGGAGATGCAACATCAGTGTACTTATTTCGTATTAAATGAGATGATAATATTCCTAAAAATCCTCTTTTATATATTGTAAATAACTCCATATTGGTAAATTCATCTAAAATACTTTTTTCAAAATTAAATTTAATTTTTTTCGAATAGGTTCCAAATCCAAAACTAGGTGGGGTATGGATTGGTTTATTATTAATATAACTACCTATTATGACATCTCCTAATTGCCCAGTCATTTCGAGTCCAAAAATCGAATTATTTAAATTTGCTAAAAATCTTTTTCCACCGGTTATACCTGCATAAATTGCTAATCCATAGTTCAATCCTATTATCTCATCTATATCATATATAAAATTACATTTATCTAATGGCATATACATAAAATCATTTCCTAAAGCATTTGCAACATCAAGTGCTACTTTCCATTCTTTTGATTGCGATTGTGCATAATTTATGTTTGTAATATTATTATATCCCATATCATGAGCTACCCAAGATACCATTCTTGAATCAAGTCCTCCACTCATATCAGCAATATGTGATTTATATCCATATTCAATATCTTTATCAAATATACGTTTAATCGCCTTTTTGAATTCAATATCTAATTTTTCTACTGCATCATCAAAACTTATATTCTGGATTTTTGTGTTATCCAATCTATAATATTGTTTTATTGTAACTTTTCTATCATAAATACATATGTAATCTCCAGGCATTAAACGACGGATTTCTTCAATATGTGTTGAATCATCAATCATATAGCCATAAGTTAAAATATAATACGCTGCAGTTTTATTTGGTTTATACGATTTTCCTGAACATTTTAAATAATGCACTACATCATTAAAATTGGATGAAATAAACACTTTTTCTTTATCTTTACAATAAAAAAGTGGGCGATCCCCATATTGATTAACAAATGTAATCCATAGCTTCCTTCTTTTATCATATATAGCACCATTAAATGAGCCTCTTAAATCATTTATAAAACATTCCTGTTTTTTTTCATATGCAGATATTAAAGCTTCAGCTATTATACGGCATCCATATTCCTTTTTTATTTCAGCTGAATTCAATAAAAATCCGTCTAATAATACTACATAATTCTCTGATTCAAAATTAGCTTTATCATTAGCAAACCTTGAGGAAAAGTTAGTTATTACATTAAAATTAGAATCATCAATGTATAATGACCATGACATACCAATAGCACCTCCAAGTTATAAGTTCAATTTCATCGATATGTACAAAGTAGAAGAGTTAAATGACATCTATCATGTAACTTTACTCCAAATTTGAATTTATTTTACTAATCTGTGATTTAGAATTGATAACGCCTAATCCTATTTGCGAATAAATCATTACATTCCAAAAATTCTTATCTAATATATAATCTAAGCTCAAACTAAATACTATTAACATAATTATCATAGATAAAGTCAAACTATCATTTTTTATAATAGTAGCTTTTATAATATTAAATATAAAATAGCTAAATAAAATAAATCCTATTATTCCTGTTCCTAATAACAAAAAGAAGATAATATTATGTGTACCTATATATGACCCATAATATTTTTCTAACATATATGGACCATTCCCAAATCCATATCCCACTAGTGGTCTCTGTGAAAATGCTTGTACAGAATTCTCCCAAATGGAAAACCTTCCTGTGCCACCTGTTTCTATGATATTACTTATTGTTAATCTTTCAAGTATGTCTTGGTTTACATATCTTTGAAATATTTCTGTATTAATGATAGTTAGCAACATTATAAATAATACAAGGCCAAATGAAAATAGTCTTGCTTTAGAAATTTTCTTTTTATGAGTATCCATTATTAAATATATACTTACACCAAAAAATAATCCAACCATACCACCACGAGATCCTGTTAACAACATTGCATACAACATTATAATAATGCATACAGATATAACTAAAATTTTTGATTTCTTTTTTACTTTAAATAAATAACTAAATAATATTAAAATTCCAAAAGCTATACTTGCAGATAAGCCATTTGGATCTGCAATATTTCCATCGCTTGTAATTATAAATACTCTATTGTAAAACAAATTTTTAGTGCTTATTAAATAAATTGAAAGAAATAAACATCCCATTATACTACATATCTTGATGTAATTTTTTTCCAAAATGGAATAAGTCTTGTTAGTGCAAAAGAGATAAAGTATAACTAATAAAGTAAAACTAGTTGTTGTTGAAATAACTACCATTTGGTTTATAGACCAAAAACTTGATAATAAAATGTAAATAATAAACATAAATACTGAAATGTCTTCCATTTTCAATATAACTCTCTGTTTCTTTCGCAACATACTAATTAATAATGAACTAATAACAAGCATTCCTATATATCTATTTATTGTACCTGTTCCTTTAAAATTCATAATTTGATTAAAAGGTATGATTGCTGTATAAAAACCAAAAAGTAAAGTTGAAAATTCAATTTTCTTGTATGAATTTAACATTTGCTTGTTTTGCAAAGAAACTTCACTATAATTTTGCTTTTTCACAATAGTTATCAATATAATCACCATTCACTTTCTCAATAATTTGATTATAAAATTTATCATGATTTTTCAATGAAAATTCATTAACTATTGTGCTTCTAGCATTTTGCCGCATCAATAAATATTCATTATAATTATTCTCAATTATATTTATTATTTTTAAAATTAACTTACTTAATTCTATAGGTTTAAAATCCTTTTGTAGTAAAAAACCATTAATTTCATCATAACACAATTCTGATACTCCCCCAACATTTGTTGCTATAGCAGGTATACCAAACGAAAAGGCCTCCATCATTGAAACTGGAATACCTTCACTTGATGAAACATTTATAAAAAGATGAATATTATTATTTTTATAAAAATCAATTACAGATTTTCTTGATAAAGCTCCTTTGAATTCATATGAAATATTTTCTCCAAGCACTTCTTTACACTTACTTTTAGCATCTTCTAAAAGTTCACCACCACCCAAATGAATCCATTTTATTCTATTTGTATGAATATACGATAATCCCTCTATAATAAGATGCACTCTTTTCACAGGTATTATTGATGAACAAGAAACAATTGTAAACACATTATCAATCAAATTCTTTTGTTTTTCTATTTTATCCATAATTTCAACACCTAAATGAATAGAATGTATTTTTTCTAAAATAGCTTCCGAATTACAATTGTATTTTTGATAGTGTTTAACAAGATGCTCCTTACCATTTTCAGAAATTGGGTATACTACATCTAATTCATCTAAATAATACTTTTTTAGTGGTGAATAATACTTAATGGATCGATATCCAACAATATCTGTACCATGAGCCCTTGCTACTGCAATAGTTTGTTTATTTTCAAATAATTTTTTTATTGCTATTGCTCCACCAGCTTCTCCAAAAAGCCAATAACTATAAATAACTATCGATGCATTTTTATCAATAATAAAAGGCACACTTTTAAAATGCCTGAAAATTGCAGCTTCTGTAAGAATAGCATAAATAAGTTTTCTCCATGCACTTACTTTTTTTATAATTCCATTTTCACTTAACATTTTAATATCTTGCCAAAAGCCCTTATGCTTTACTATATATCTGAAACTTTTTATACATTCAATCAAAAGAAATTCTCTTTTTACAGGACTTATATAAACATTCTTATAAGATAGTTCTCTCTTTTCATTATACTTTTTTATTTGTGATGAGGGGATAATATATATTTCATCAAAATATTTACGAGCAATATCTATCTCTGGTTCTAAAAAAGTCTCTGCAGTTTTACCATATGGAAATAATTCTGTTAACAACAATAATATTTTTTTCATGCTAGTCTATTCACCTCACTTTAAATAAGTATTTATTTCATATATTTTCCAATAAATCAAATACTACTAATTAAATTATTGCAATATCATAAATATTCTAATTATATATTTTTATTTACCTCCTTCAAAATTTTTAAAAATTGTTTTTCCCATGACATATTGTAAAATGCATATTTTCTCATTTCATCTACAATTTTTTTATTCTCTCTTGTTACTTTTACGAATTCAATAATATTATTAATACTAATATTACTATTATCATTTTTAACTCTATAGCAATATTTATCAGCATTTACTAAAGCTTCATCATTGGTTGCATAAATAAATGGTATTCCCCTTGCCATATACTCTCTAGATTTCATTTCAGACGAATTATAAACACCATTTCTATATATTCCCAATGATGATACTGCTACATCACATTTATTAACAATATAATTTAACTCATCTCCAGTCTTATATCCTTCAAATATTATAAAATCATTGAGTTCTAAATTACTAGTTAGTTTTCTCCACTGATCTAAAGACCCATCTCCATCATTTCCCACCATATGTATTACTACTTTTTCATTATTATTATTTTTATAATAATCATATAAACCCCTAATTAATCTATCATATCCATGCCATTTTGCCATTCTAGATAAAGTTAATATATGTATCTCATTCTGGATAATAGATGGTATTCTCTTTTGTATCTTTTCTATCTGAACTCCATTTTCAATGTTAATAGCCTTTTTACCTAAATATTTATTTTCACAATTTTCACCAATTATTGTATATAAATCAACATATTTTGAATAACACCTTGATAGATTGTTATTTATTAAAAGTAAATATCTTAAAAACAAATTATTATTTAACTTTATCTCATTTTTTACTGGATAAGTTGGTATTTCCATAATAATTTTAGTACTACTTTTTTTTAGTGTTCCTAAAAGCATTTTAGAATTTAAACAATAAAACATATTTCTTATATAAGCAAATTCAAAATTGATTTTATTATTCTTAACAAATTTCCTTAAACTCTTATAAAGCATATTATAAAACTCGATTTTATCAGTAATCTTCTTCGCTTTTTTAGATATATCCGCTATTTTTATTTTTTTAGCTTTATTACAAAGGTATATTTCCTTTTCTGTACATCCCGTATACCATACATTATAGCCTAATTTTTCAACAGAATTAATTTGGCCAGTAAATTTTATAAAAAGGTTATCTTTTTTACCATCGATTATATATTTCATTATAAATAGTACATCTTTCATAACCAAATTATACCTCTCATCATATATTTTAAACACTTCCTATAATTGAGGATATTTCATAATTCAAACATCTAATTTGTGTATAACTTATTGAATTTTTTCAAAAATGTGATAAAAAGGTTGGTATATTCCTATGTAAAGTCTATGACTGAAAGTCACCCACAGGTGTTAAGTTTTAAATTGATAAAATATCACTTCCTATTCTTTAAATTTTGACTATTATGTTGCAAGCTTTTTCGTTTGTTATGTTGCTGCAAGCTTTGTTGCTAGAACTGAGATACAGACTATGTCTAAAATACCTTTGTTTTATCAAACCATTCTACACGAAGGTTGTTTAAAGCATAATTTTCCTTACTATCACCGGAAAAACGTTCAGCAGAGGTTCTCTCATTATAGAGAGTATCCCATGATTCTGTTTCACATAGTGGATAAGAAAAAAATCTTGGATTATCTTTAATCCTCATTTTACCTACATCCCCTGACTCGACACTACTGCACCAGTTTGAGCCAATAGGACAGTCTGCTTTTCCACATGCATACAAGCATAACAGATGAATAGTGGCATTATCATTGCCACCATTAACATAGGAGAAATCCATTATGTAAACGAAATAACCATCCCAATTGATTCCTTCAGGTGGAATTTTAGTGTTTCTCCAGTTAAGTGGAATGATTGCCTAACTTTCAAATGTGTTTACTGCATATTCAAAAGCATCAATCTTTGTAGCATCGATAGAAACATTGGTGCCATCAATGAGTCCCAGTGTCTTCGTACGAAGTACCATTCTAAGAAAAGTTTTTTCAAGAATGTTGGTAGCAGACAACTTTGCAATAAATCTTGAAAACGTTATTGTACTTGGGGTCTTGCAAATGATTTCAAAGCCACAGGTTACTCTGAATATTGGATCTGTTTTTTACCTTCTTTCTAAAGCTTTAATGGTAGGGATTTTATCTATTTGCATTGTAATTAAAGTAGTCAATAAACTGTCATTAGTAAAACCCTTGGGACCTCTTTTACTGTTATGAACCTTAAAGGTTTTATTAATGACTGAACAATCAATAAAAGTCAAATATTTTACGGCTTTGTTAATAGCTGCTATTCTGTAACTCAGTCTAAAGTTAATATAGTAGTTTGGTGATAAATATTATGCATTGATTGTTTACCTCTTTCCGTGAATTATTGTTGCAATTTATTTATCGTATCGGGGTAAGCAATTTTTTATATCCTTTTTTAAGTCTTTGCTTTCAAAGCTTAAAAATTATGAAATTGTCTCAATTATATATTCCTTGTAACTCTATATTTTTTATTTCATAACAAACTATTTGTAAAAGCAGTCTCTTTTTCCCTTTCATAAATTATTCTATAATATTCACAAGTCTCTCTTAAACCTTTTTCCAAACTATAATCGATACTCCAGTTTAGACATTTTTTTGATTCATTATTATTTAAATAACTATCCTTTATATCACCAATTCTTTCTCCTTCATGTATTGAATTTAAACAGCTATTGAATATTTTTTTCATTACTTCAAAAAGTTCATTAACTGTAACTGGGGTTTGGGTACTTATATTTAGAATTTTATTATCACCATTACTAAGTGCTAATAAATTAGCTTTAGCTATATCTTTAACATATATAAAATCTCTAGTTTGATTTCCATTACCATATATTATTGGAGGTTTATTATTTAAAAATTTATCAATATATATAGACACAACTCCTCCTTCACCTTTAGGATCTTGTTTTATTCCATATACATTTGAATATCTAAATATTGTATATTTAATTCCATAAAGTTTATTATAGGTTCTTATATAATGTTCTGGTGTATGTTTTGATATTCCATAAAATGATATAGGGTCAACTGGATGTTTTTCATCAACAGGTAAATAAATTGGATTCCCATATACTGCTGCTGATGATGGATATATTATCTTTTTAACTACAGAATTTTTACAACATTCTAAAACATTAATAGTCCCTTTTACATTAACATCCAAGTCTACATTAGGTTTTTTAATTGATGTCTGTACATCTATTTGAGCAGCATTATGTATAACTACTTCGGGTTTTTCTATAAAAAATATTCTATTAAGCTTATCCAAGTCCAATATGTCAAATACATATAATTTAGCATTGCTATCTATGTTTTCTTTTTTACCTCGAGAGAGATTATCTATCACAATCACACTATGTCCTTCTCTTATAAGTAAATCAACTATATTAGAACCAATAAAGCCTGCTCCCCCAGTTATTAAAATCTTCATCTTATCCCCACTTCCATTTATACATAATTTTCAATACTGATAAATCTGCACTTGTTAGCATTAATTTACCAATGCATCCTTTACATATTTAAAGTTTAGTGCTAAATATTATTAATCAAGTTTGAATATATCTTCTCCATATCTCTTTTCACATTACTAATATCAAATTTTTTAATAAATTCTTCATTATACTTCCCCATATTATTTTTTAAAGTTTCATTTTTAATTATTTTATTTATACTATTTGCAAATCCCTCAACATCATTAGGCTCAACCAAGTACCCACCTTTTTCTTCTTCAATTAAATCAGTATTACCTCTTATCTTAGAACAAACAACTGGTAATCCTGCAGACATTGCTTCCATTAAAGCTATAGATAAGCCTTCCCTAAACGAAGGGAATGCAAAAATATTCGAAATTTTAATAATTTCAACTACATCCCTACGGTAACCCAAGAACTTAACTTTTTTCTCTAAACTCAATTGTTTTGCTAAGTCTATTAAATAATCTGCTAATACGCCTTGTCCACATATCACATAATATATATTTGGATTATTTAATTTTGCTATTGCCTTAATGATAATCTCATGATTTTTGTTTCTGTTAATTTCTCCTACTGAAAGTACTACAAAAGCATCTTCTGGTAAACCTAACTCTTTCCGCTTTGCTAACTTATTAACAACAACTTTGTTGAATTTTTTTGTATCTATCCCAACACCCGGAATATACTCAACTTTTTTATCTTTAAATAGCTTCTTAGCACGAATATAATCTTCTTTATTTATGGTAATAAGTACATCAGTATATCTTGCAAGCCATCGTTCGATAGGATAAAATAAAATCCAATTCTTAAGCGGTGCTCCTTTATAAAAATGGAAACCATGTGCTGTATAGATAATTTTTGTTCCCTTTTTACGAGATTTAATAGCTGCAATACGAGTAACAGCTCCTCCTGATGGTGACTGTGTGTGTATAATATCAAAATTATTATCACTTAATATTTTTTTAAGTTGTTTTAAAGCTTTAAAATTATCAAAACTGATAGGATTTCTATTAAAATCTATATCATGCTTAATTACACCTAAATCTTCAAAATTATCTATCTTTTCATTAAAATTAGCAGCAATATGAACTTCATGCCCTAAATCTTTTAGCACCTCATAATCATAATGACCAAAAATACTAAAATGTCTTCCTAAATGAACTGTAACTAGTACTTTACCCATATTCTACTCTCCCTTATTTTCTTGTTGTAGCAATCTCATCATTAATTACTCCCTCCATATTATTTAACATAAAGTTAGGCCAATAATGATATATAGATCTTAATTCCCTAACTTTAAACCCGTTTTTAATATAGAAATTTATAGCCTTCGTGTTATTGCTTTGAGTCCCAACTTGCAATGTTTCTATACGCTTAAAATGATTTATTAAATAAAATTCTAAGTAAGACATCATATTTGTTCCAATATTTTTATCTTTCATACTTTCTTTAACAGATATCAACTCTATAATTGCTTTTTTACTGTCATTATCTACGCTGAATAATATATAACCCAAAATATCCAAGCCATCGCAATAGTAAAGAAAATATTTGTTTTCTCTCAAAAAAGAAGATTCAACCCAATGTGAATATATATTTACGGCTTTATCTTTATCTAAAAATGGATCATTAAAAAATCTTGAGTATTTGTATGAATTTTTACTAATATCAACAATTTGTTTGTTGTATTTCATGTTATTTTTTATCATAATATTATCATCAGTAATATGTTTATTGTATCCATTTTCTTCAATAGTCTTTATAAATTGAAAATTAATATCTGTTAAAAATACACCTAAAAGATTTGATATAAAAAAATTATTTATTGAATTATTGTTTATGTTATCAATTACTACAAAATCGTTCTCTACTATTAAATTTCTAATCTTTACCCATTCATTTCTATTTATTTTATCCTTTAAAGTTACCCTTGCACTTTTTATCCCAAAGTAATTTGTATCCCATTCTAGATTTCTATATTCATAGGTGCTCTGCTGCTCTATACACTTTATCTTCTGCAATTGTTTCTGAAGTTGTTCTGCCATTATATACCCCTCTTCTCAAAATAATAACAAATATTGTTCTAAATAAGATTTTGAAATCAAGCATAAAACTGATGTGTTCTACATAATACACATCATTTTTAAGCCTTTCTTTCCATATAACAGCATTTCTATGATATGCTTGATTATATCCACTTACTCCAGGTAATACTTCTAGTTTTCTCACTTCATCATTTTCATAACAATATAAATGTTCAGGTAAATCAGGTCGTGGTCCTATAAAGCTCATATCTCCCTTTAAAATATTTATTATTTGAGGTAACTCATCAATACTTGTTTTTCTAATAAACTTGCCAATCCTTGTTAATCTAAGATCATCTGCTGCATTATATGTTGAACCATCATTATTTCTTATATCAGGTGCATTTACTTTCATTGATCTTAATTTATACATTTTAAATACTCTTTTGTTTTTACCAAGCCTTTCTCCTAAATAAAACATTGAACCTCCATCTTCAATTTTAATTAATAGACCAAATACTAATACTATTGGTAATATAAATACCATCAATATTAGTGAAAATATGATATCGAACATCCTTTTAACATAATTTTTATACAAGCTAATCGCGTCCCCTCATAATAAACTATCTATTTAAATTTATTATCAACAATTTCACATTCCCATTGGAATATTATTTATAAGCAATAAAACCTTCTTTTGTATTAAATCATAAATTTTTTCAGTCATGTGTATTAACATATAATTCCATATTTAAGGTTAAAGCCAAGAGTTTTTTATCGTAAATTGCCTTACCCAACTCATTAAAAATGGCAATGCTCCGCTACCTGCAGTTAATTCACTGCAAGTATCTTTGCATATAACCTCTAAAATAGCTTTATGGGCCGAAACACCATAAATTTATTTTGATTTTTTACCCTAACCCCTTTTTATAATGTTAATAGAAAAATCTATTAATCTCTCTTCTCCTAGAAAGGACATTTTTATTTTGGCACGTCCTTTTCTTTTATCTATTTTATATATTAAGCCTTCCATTCCTGTTAGTGGGCCATTAATGATTTTGATATTGTCGCCTTCAGTAAAAACACTTGAAGGTCCTATAATCTCACCATTTAACATCAGCTTATTTATAAAGCTTATTTCACTTTCTGGAATGGTTAGCGGTTGATTGTCATTACTAAGTACTTTCCACAAGCCTGGTACATCTTTAAATTGAGGTAAATTATTTTCATCTATACTTCCGTTTATTAGAACATAGCCTGGAAATAAAGTATGATTGATTCTTTGCCAAATGCCGCCTTTTCTTTCCCTCATTTGTCGTTTTGGAACACAGAATGATAGCTCTCCTTCAAATCTGTATTCCAGCCTTTCCTTTACCTGGTCTTCATGACCCGTTTCAACAAATGCAGCATACCATTTTTTATCCTCTGTTTGATTTCCTTCCATTAGTTCTCATTCACCTCTGTCATTTAAAGATATTTTTGTTTGTAATTTATCCCTTGCCATTTATATTTAATAGATTACGTCAAATTTTTAGTAAAAAAATACCACCTATATAAATATCTCTATTTATATGGCGGTGGGTGCCCTACTATCTCCGCTGTACTCAAGGGCCCAGACTGAAGTACAGTTTCTATGATCACCATTTCTTCTTTGTTTAAATTTTTCCTTTGTAATTGTTACTTTCTAACCTTCTTTTTAACCTTTTGTCCATCTTCACCATAGTAATAGTGGTAGTAGTAGCCGTAATAGCCTCTTCTGTTTGTTTCAAGCTTGTTTAAAACTACTCCTAGTATTTTTGCATTTACCTTTTCTAATTGTTCCTTTGCTTTAGCTGCTGCATCTCTGTCGGCTTCTCCTGATGCAACTACCAATATACAGCCATCTGCATATTTTGAAAGTATTTGGGCATCGGTTACCATTATTACCGGTGGGGTATCAAGTATTATATAGTCATATTTTTTCTTTAGGCATTCTATAAAGTTTTGCATCTTCTCCGATGCTAAGAGCTCCGATGGGTTTGGCGGTCTTGTTCCCGATGAAAGGATGTCCAGGTTTTCAACTCCTGAATGTATTACTGCCTCATCCATATCTACTTCCTCTATAAGCAAGTTTGAAAGACCTATCTGGTTTGAAATCGATAGGAGCTTGTGTACCTTTGGCTTTCTCTGGTCGCAGTCTATTAGTATTGTCCTGCTTCCGGATTGAGCCATTGTTACTGCAAGATTTACTGAGGTTGTTGTTTTCCCCTCCGAGGGTCCTGAACTTGTTATTAGTATTGACTGCACCTTTTTATCTGGAGAAGAAAACTGTATATTTGTTCTAAGTATCCTGTAAGCCTCTGATACAGGAGATTTTGGATTTTTTAATGTTATTATATCCGTTGCTTTCATATGAACACTCCCATACAAAAGGTTGTCTATAATAGCAACCTTTTTCATTATATCAACTATACTTTATTCCGTTAATTCCTATATCTGTTGGTATTTTGATGTTAAAGGGTAATAAAAGGACATAGCTATTGTTACTTCCCAAATATTTGAAAAAAGCCCTTTTTATCCTTGATTATCTCAAAGTCACTGCATATGTCGATGTTTTCTATCAGTTTTTGCGAATTTTCTACAATTATATTCATTAGTTTATTGTTATTTTTTGAGATTAAATTAAGTGCATTGCTTATACTTGGACTGCGATGATTAGTAGTGTGACAATCGGATGCTATGAAATTGCATAAATTGTGCTGCATAAGCTGTTCCGATATTTTTTGAACTCTTTTACCGAATATTCCTGTGATGCTTCCTGTGTTGATTTGGAAGAGACATCCTTCCTTTGCTATATCGTTTATTGTTGATATCCTGTTTATTATGTACTCATATCTTTCAGGGTGGGCTATTATTGGTGTAATACCAGCTACCCTTAGTTCGTATATCATATCTAGTGCATAGTTTGGAATAGTATCCATTGGAAATTCTACAAGCATATATTTAGTTTTATTTATGGTTCCTATTTCCTTGTTTTTTAAACTTCTTAAGGTAGTTGTATCTATGAATACCTCCTGACCCTGTATTATTTCTATTTCTATATTGTTTTTCTTTGCTTCTTCTTTAAGCTTTATTATATGTCCTTCTATTTCACCATAGGGTGTTTCAAAACATCCTGGGTAGTAGTGTGGGGTTGCAACAATTGTTTTTATCCCATCATCTACAGCTATCTTTAACATTTTAATTGATGTTTCTATGTCAGCTGCGCCATCGTCAATACCAGGAAGTATGTGGGCGTGGATATCTATCATATTATCCCCTTCCTGACTCCTCTATATTTTTTGGTATCATTCCTATTACAGGAAGACCAATATATTTCTCCACATCATTTTCTGTTTTAATTGTGTTATCCATGTATTCAATTAAGAACACTATTCCAGCTGATACCATAAGGCCTAGAAAAAATGCTATTGCAACGTTAAGTTTCTTGTTTGGCTTTGATGGATGCTCTGGAACAACTGCAGGATCCATTATTTTTACTGTTCCACTTGGGAACTGAACCATAGCTTCCTTTATAAAGGCCTCTGTAACTGCATTTGTAATCTTTTTCGCATCTTCAGGGCTCTTTGCAGATACCTTTATTTTAAGCATCTGTGTGTTTGCAACCGGGGTTGCTGAAATAGTTTTCATAAGCTCATCTGGCTTTATATCTAATCCAATTGCCTTTATTGCATTTTCAGATACTGTTCTTGCCTTTGCAATTTCTACATAGGTTTTTACAAGGTTTTGATACATCATAACATCGTTAAACTGCATCTTTGAGTCCTCTGTATTTGGCATTTTGCCTATTATTACACTTGTACTGGCTTCGTATGTTGGCTTTATTACAAAGAAGCTTAGTATTCCGCTTAAGATAGTTGCAGTTAATGTAACTGCAACTATAAGCCAGATTCTTTTTCTTATAACATCATATATATCCCTTAAATCAAGGGTCATTTCCTCATCCATTATTCTCCCCCCTCCATTTCCATAAGCCACTTTTCTGCAACATCATCCTTTGGGTTTATTCTTGAAGCAAGTTCAAAGGCCTTTTTAGCCTCATCTTCATCTCCAAGGTTTAAGTGGCAAACTCCTATGTTGCATATTATGCTTGAATCATCCGGTTTTATCCTAAGTGCCTTTTTAAAGTATTCCCTTGCTGCTTCAAACTCACCAAGCTCTGCTAGGTTTAACCCTATTTCGTTATATACCTCAGGCCTTTCTGCAACGTTTGTAAGCTCCTGAAGATAGTAGATTGCCTTGTAGTTATCTCCTATTTGTCTGAAGGCAATCGCTGTGTAGTACTTTGCATCAAGGTTTTCTTTATATGTGTCACAATAGGGTATAAGAGTTCTTAGGGCATCGCTGCCATTTCCGGATTTAACAAGCTCCACTGCTCCATCATATTCATCGGTTATTCTTATCTTTTCAAGTATTTCATAGGCCTTCTGTTTTGTTAGTGAATCTTTTATGCTTTTTTTAAAGTACAGCTTGGCAAGATCCATATCCTTGTCTAGATAGTAATCACCGAGATGGAAATTAGGAGGACCATATTCAGGGTATTTCTCGCTTAATTCCTCAAGGTTCTCTAGTATTTCATCCTTTATATGTTCTATGCCTGTCCTATCATATTGTTCCATTAGAAGGTAAACCCTGTTCATTTTGCTTTCCTTCTTATTGTCTATTTCACATAGGGCAGTTGCGTATATTATTGATTTTTTAATGTCATTTCCTTTGTTTTTATCTATGTTCATTACAAAATAGCTTTCAATTCCTTCAAGGGATTTTAAAAATTCAATGTACTTATCCCTATATTTAAAATTTCTATCACAGGCTATTACATATACCATTCCCTTTATAATGGCTTCAGCTGGCAGTGAGTCGACTCCTCTTTGAGCAAGGTTTACTACATCTTCTGGGAGAAGTGGATAATCACCTGCCTTAAGGGATGGGTTTCCCTTTACCCTAAGTGTAACGTCTTTTTTTATTTCGATGAATATTGCTTTTTCTATTTCTTTTTTCAAATATATTTTATAGTCCATTGGCACCCCTCTTTTGCATAATAATAGGTGTGCTCACACACCCATAGTATATTGTAATATTTTTTAATGTTAATTACAATCATCTCTCATTAAAATATTACACATTTTCCAAAAGAAGGCTTCATATTTTGTCTATTATATCTTTTGTCGTTACAAAATTTATTTTAGCATAGTAAGATATAATTTCCATGAAATCCATGTAACAATTTACATAAAAATGCATTTTTATAAAAATAAAAAATCGATGGTGTACAATATCGACTTTATTCTTCGTTATTGTACACCATTTTTCATTATTCTACATAAATTGGTGTCGATTCACTTGTTTCTGTTTCAGCTAGAGTTGATTTTACATTTGCAAGGGTTACAACAGTCATGGTTGGGTTGTTTAGTATTGATATCTCTTCGGATACTTCAAGATCTGCTATTGTAATCCTGTCCTTTGCCTTAAGTTTTGAAACATCGGCTGTTATGTAGTTTGGAAGATTACTTGGCAGTGCTGAAACCTCTACCTCATTTACCTGCTGCTGAATTACTATTCCAGAGTTTTTAAAGTATTCTTCTCCTCTTATAACCACTGGAATCCTTGATTGTATTCTTATGTTTGGATTTATTCTCTGAAGATCAATATGGTTTATCCTTCTTGTAACAGGGTTTCTTTGGACTTCCTTTATAATGACCTCTTCTTCCTTGCCATCAAGGTTTACCATAATAGCTCCGTGTTCTCCTGTTTTTGATATTACCTGAAATAGTTCCATTTCCGAAAATTCAACAAGCATGTTTGGATTTTTAAGACCATATATTATTCCAGGTATTCCACCTTCTTTTCTTATTCTTCTGCTGTCTCCCTTTAAGTGGCGCTGACTGGTTTTCCCATAAAGTGTGTTTTCCATCGAAATCCTCCTTAATTGTATTCTTTAAGAAGTTTTTCCCAAAATCATTGATTTTAAACATTATAATTTTACATAAATATGTACACTATAATAGGTAGAATTTTTTAAAGGAACGGATAATTTATTAGTTGTTTTAGGGTAGAAAAAATCTTTCTATTTTTTAAAAATTTATTGTTGTATTTTATGTATTATTATTCTATAATTAAACTGTTTTGAAAATGCCGCGGAAACCGCGAGCTTCTAAAGAAAGAAGATATTAAAGGAGGGTGTATATTACATTGAAAAAGCTGGATCAAACTCAGACCCCAATCTTTGACGCTCTAATGGAGTATGTTAAAAGAGATACCCTTCCCTACCATGTGCCAGGTCACAAAAAGGGAGTTGGAATTGAAAATAAATTTAAGGAGTTCATAGGCACGAATATCCTTTCTATGGACGTCACGGTATTTAAGCTTGTGGACAGCCTTCATCATCCAAAGGGACCTATAAAGGAAGCAATGCAGCTTGCAGCCGAAGCCTATGGTTCAGATATGGCGTTTATTTCTATGAACGGTACATCTGGAGCTATACAGGCAATGGTTTTAAGTGTTGTAGGTGATGGAGATAAAATAATCATACCGAGAAACGTTCATAAATCAATTATGGCGGGTATTATAATGAGTGGAGCCATTCCAGTATATATGCAGCCAGAAGTAGATAAGAAGCTTGGAATAGCCCATGGGGTTTCAGCTGATACAGTGGAAGAGACATTGAAGCAGCACCCTGATGCAAAGGCTGTACTGATTATTAATCCAACCTACTATGGAGTTGCAACAGACATTAAGAGGATTGTAGACATAGTGCATAAATATGATATTCCACTAATAGTTGATGAGGCCCATGGACCTCACCTTGGATTTAACGATAGACTTCCTGTTTCTGCAATGGAAGCAGGTGCAGATATATGTGCACAGAGCACCCATAAGATTATTGGAGCTATGACACAGTGTTCATTTTTACAGGTTAGATCACAAAGAGTTAATATAAACAGGGTTCAGCAGGTTATGAACATGCTTCAATCCACAAGTCCATCCTACCCACTTATGGCATCTCTTGATTTTGCAAGAATGCAGATAGCAACAGAGGGTAAGGAGCTTTTGGATTATGCAATAGACCTTGCTGAATACACAAGAGCTGAAATAAACAAGATCCCTGGCTTCTACTGTTTTGGAAGCGAGGTACTTGGAAAGCCAGGTGCATTTGCATTTGACCCAACAAAGATAACTATAACCTGCAGGGATTTAGGTTTAACAGGCCACGAGCTTGAGGCAATACTTGCAGATGACTATCATATACAGTTTGAGATGTCTGACCTATATAATGCTCTTGCTGTTGGTTCCTTTGGAGATACAAAGGAAGGAAACGAAAAGCTCCTTGCTGCACTTAGAGAGATTAGTGCAAAGTATTATGGAACAAGACCAATAAGAGGAAACGTTCTTGATATGCCAGAGATTCCAGAGCTTGTTATTAACCCAAGAGAAGCTTTTGGAGGAAAAGGAGTAAAGAGATCCGTTCCGCTAAGAGATAGCGTTGGAATGGTTTCTGCAGAATCACTTATGGCTTATCCTCCTGGTATACCTGTTTTAAATCCAGGAGAAAGAATAACTGATGGAATTGTTGAATACATCGAAGAGTTTAAGGCAGCTGGACTTTGGGTACAAGGAACTGAGGATCCTGAAGTTGAGTATATTAAGATAATAGAGATGTAGGTTAAGGGGCTGTTGCGTGGGGGCAACAGCCTTTTTGTATGTGATTGGGGAATAGGATATATAGTTATAATATTGTGAAAGTGAGTTTTAAGTTATTTAATCAAAAGCATCTGGCGATGCTTTTGATTAAATAACTTAAAACTCAAGAGCTTTTCACCCATAGCACCTGTGTTAGGCTGAGAAAGGTAATAGAAAGCCGCAGATTTTGGTAATCTGCGGCGGTTTTATTTGCTATTTTCTTTCAAGTATAAGTCTTTCTGAAAGGTTGGTTTTATCCATTTCCTTGAGGTATCTTATGTATTCGTCTTCGCTCATGTCTGTTATTTTTGTATACATGGTAAGTATTTTTTTAAACCTATCCATTTGGTCCCCAAGCTTCTGCATTCCAAAATATAGATCAAAGCCAGAAATTCTGTTTGATATCTTTTTTCTTCTGCTTTTCACTTCCTTAACAACGTTATCGTAGAAGTATCTTCCCTTGTTTATCAGCTTTACCCTTTGGAAGTTCTTTATAAGTATGTTCCTATAGCTGAATTTAACGTCTTCTATCATATCTCTGGTTATTGTAATATCCTCGGATTGATATTTATCTACCTTCGCTATAAACTCCTCTATTGCTTTGTCATTTTCTATTTTTATTTGAGGGAGCTTTGTCATAACTGTTACTATCATGTCTATTCCTTCAATGCCCTCAATCTTAAGCTTTTCTAATGCTTCAAGCATAAGGTTCAAGTCTTCCTTTTCCCTTACCTTCTCCTCTTCAGATGTAATTGTTTTTGAAAGCTTATCGATATGCTTATAATCAAATATGTTTTGGAATTGGTATACCATATCTCCAATTTCTCTTTTTACAGTTGAGTTGTCAACCACTTGACCCTCTTCTGTTGCAAAGAGAATTCCTGTCATTTTTTCCTTTACCTTTCCTAAAAAGGTTTTTTGAAATACTATCTGTCTGTAGGTTTTTCCTCCAAATTCAACAGGCTTTGATACAAGGGCTATTTCGCCCCTCTTTTTATATTTATCTGAAGTCTCCCCAAACGGGCTTTGGCATTTTTCGAAAACCTCCATAAAACCCCTCCTATGTAAACATAGATATATTATATCATAAATTTTTTATTAAGGCTTATTAAAACATTTTATCAAGTATTCTTATACTATCAATACCTGTTTTATTCATTAATGCTGCTATTATTTCTTCCTCTTCCATTACTTTATTTAATTTTAAAAGCAGCTCCATGTGTATGGTGTATTCATCTATTATATTCATTTCAACATTTTGTATTTGAATCTCCAGAGTACCCAGAGCACTTCCTATGATACCAAGGGTTCCTGGCTGATTTTTTGCAATGACTTCAATTACAATCTGTTTTCTTTCCCTTGCTATTTTCTCCTCTATCCTTGTAAAGCTTTTAAGAGAAATAAGTATTACTATTGTTGCTGCTATAGCTTCAAAGTAGAGACCGCTTCCTGCTGCAAGACCAATACACCCAACTGCCCAAAGGCTTGCTGCAGTTGTAAGGCCCTTTATATTTGCACCTTCCTTTATTATAGTTCCTGCTCCCAAAAAGCCTATTCCACTGATTACCTGGGCGCCAAGCCTCATTGGATCCATTGGAATTCCGTTATTTTTTGCATAGTTTATGGAAGTAATCTGTACAAGGGCCGCACCAACACATACAAGTATGTGGGTTCTAAGACCTGCAGGTCTGCTTTTATGCTCCCTTTCGAAGCCCACCATTCCACCAAGTATAACTGCTAATAGAAGTTTTAATACTATACCAATATACGAACCTATATCCATACCTATTTCCATGTTATTCCTCCAAAGATTTATATATTTTTATTATATTCTAAAGGAATAAAAAATGAAAGTATCCTAATATTCAAGAGGGATATGATGGTAATCATATCCCTCAAGTTAGGAATTCTTGTTATAACAGTCTTTTACTATATTTATCCTTGAATATATCTTCACCATGCTTTTTCTTACGACGTTCAGCTATATCATAACAATAAGCATCATCTCTAATAGATACTACAACTATATTCATTACATGAGCATCTCGAACAAGTGTATATACTACTCTTATACTTATATCTTTAAACTTTATTTTGAAAAAGCCTGTTAAATTCCTTCCACCTTTGTTTCCTAAAGGTTTTCCATAACCGCCTTCAGTGTTTGGAAGGGGATTTTTTAAAACCTTTGTAATACCCGCAAAAACCATTTCTCTTGTTTCTTGGTCAAGTTTTGATATATCTTTATCAGCTTCTTTTAAATACTTATCAATCCACATGCTATTCTATTTCTACGGTTTCAGCCAATTTATTGATTTTGTTTTCATCAATTTTATATTTTGCTAATATATCCTGTCTTGATAAGGTTTCTGACGGGTCATAGGTTGCCATTCTTTCTTCTGCAACAATCAATAATGATAGGTCTTCAAGCTTTTCATTTAAACTTTTAACTTCCTCTTCAAGCTCTTCATATTTTTTTAAACGTTCCGCAACTTCGTTAAAACGCTGCATGGAAAGTAAAACAGCCTGAGGATCGTTATTTTTCATAATTACTATTTCTTTATTTTCTTTATTTACCTCTTCTAATATTTTTGAAGTAGATTTTGTAAAATCCGAAATTTTAATCAATGAATTAAGCATATCATTGAGTTCAGATAATTTTTCTACCCTTGGCATTCTAACACCCCTAAAATTTAGATTTATTAACTATGCTTACCTATTTATATTGTGTATCTTTAATATAATTATACACTATTTTGGATAAATAATATACACAATTTACAGTTAAATTTATATATAAATTTAACTGTAAATATAGTTACATATTTATTCATCTATAACTTAAATGTACAATTGCTTTATAATACCTACTTTACTATTTCCCTTAATGAGCGTGCTCCTGCTGTGAAGAATGCAATTGCAAATAGTAGAAGTATTCCTGCCTGGGGAAGGATGTCTATTACACCACAATCCTTTAGGGCTATGTTGGTTAGTGCATCTAGTGCCCATTTTTGAGGGATGAAATATGCAATCTTATCAAAAATGTCAGGCAGATATTCCTTTGGAATCATACAGCCGCTTATTAGACTGGCTGGTACTACAATCAGGTTGGATATTAAAGGCAGCTGTGCTGTGTTTTTTACCCACCTTGATAAAAGTATTCCAAGACTTATTGCTACAAGTATCAATAGGATGCATATTATAGACAGTGCTAACAGGGATTTTCCCCAGTATACTTTAAATATCAGCATTGTTGAAGAAATAAGTAAAAATGCCTGCAGTATAAAGAGTACGAACATTGCTATTAGTATTCCTCCAACTATCCTTGTGTTTTTGTTCGGAGTTGAAAGGCTTCTTCTAAGAGTTCTGTTCTGCTTTAATTCGAATATGTCGCTTACAACGAATGTAAGGGAGGTCATTAGAAAAATTATAACAAATTGTATGGAAAGAGTATCTCCAATAGACTTTTTACCGTCATTTCTTAGCGCTTCAATCGAAACCTTCATTCCAGGATTCTTTAGATACTCCTCTACCCTTCTTTGTATTTCAAGATCAGAAGAATTTAAATTAACTCCCTTTCCTTTTACAAAACCACCTAGATTCTTTGATATAAGCCTTTGATTTATTAAATCATTTATATCCTTAATGGCACCATAGCTGGTGTTGTTTTCTGATAGTCTTAATATTTCTACAACTGGAGTTTTTTTATTATTTATGTCTTCTGTAAAGCTGTTTGGTATAACGACTGCAGCATCCCCCATGTTGGTCTTAATTCTCTTATTTGCATCTTCTATATTTGTTTCATAGATTTTATACCTATTATTTATCTTTAAGCTGTCAACAAGCATTTTACCTTCAATACCCTTGTCATTGTTCACCACTGCTATTTTAGGGATTAACTCAGTTTCTCCGGTCTTTCCTCCAATTATAGCAAGAACAATTAACACAACTGCTGTTGGCATTATAAACATTGCTATTATCGCAGTTTTTTGCTTAAGCATTCTTTTTAAATTAAGTAATGCTAAATTTAAAATTCCCATTTTAATCCTCCCCGATGTTTCACATAAATGGTTCTATATTGTTCCATTCTAAGCATTTATCTGAAATCATTTTCTTTAACTTATTAATCACACAGCACTTAATGTAAAAGCTTTAGTGCAATTAACATTTAGCAAAGCCTTGATTTTTTTCTTGCTATAATCATTCCAGTTAGCATTCCAAAAGCTCCAATGGAGAACAGTATTATAATATTAACTGCAAGTTCGTCAAGTCCCCTGCCGGTCATTAGCTTTCCGTAGCTGTTTTGTATCCAATAGTTTATTGCAGCATTTGCAAGCTTTTTAAAAACAACATTTGTATATTCTACAGGAAAGAAAGTTCCTCCTATAAATCCTAAAATTCCTGTTCCTGTTGCCAGAAGCGCTGTTGCAGTTTTTTGGTTTTTAAGTATATTCATAAGCGCCGCTGCAATACCTGTAAGGGCAAAGGAATGTAAAAGTACAATTAATATAAGATTTATAGGGCTGCCACCCCATTTAATCCCTAAAAGGCTGCTTATTAATATATAACTCATACTAAATAGAATCGATGTTATAAATATAAATAGAGTCTTTCCATAAAACAGGCTCTTATAGCTTACTGATGTTGATTCTAACCTGTCCAGTGTTTTAGAATCCCTCTCCTTTATCATATTAAGGGCTCCTATTGTACATATAAAAAGACTTACAAGAGCAAACATTGATGTTACAAAGAACTGCTTTGTGCTGAGTACTTTATCCTTTGAAATATTAGTTACCCTGGTGTAGTTCACACTTGATATTCCAATGCTCCATGCTGCTATATCATTTCCCAACCCTTTAACATTTTTTATATCTTCTCCGCTCTTCTCCAATACAGAGTATGCTGCAGAAATATTGTTGAAGGTCTGGGAGTAGGACTTAACAATTTGGTAGACTATTTGTGATTTTACACCAGAGGAAGGTGATTTAATAACCTTTATTTCACCTGAGATATTATTTTTTATATTCTTTGAAAAATCCTCTGGTATTACTATTGCTGCATCTATGTTTCCCTTTAATAGCTCTTCTTTAGCTTTATTCAATTCAGTCTCTTCTTTTAAATTTACAATTTCCTTTATTTTATCGTTGGAGAACATTTCTTTAAGGTTATTTGAATATTCCCCTTTATCCATATTTATATAAACTGCCTTTATGTTTGAAATGCTTTTGTTTGGGGTAAGGATTTTTTCATATCCCATACCATACAAAAATGCTGTTACCAATGGAAGAACAATAAATACAAGTAAAAAGAATATTATTGATTTAGAACTTACCTTTACTTCCTTTAAAAATATATTAAATACAGTCATAGTGCACCTCCTAATCCCTTAGATTTTTCCCTGTAAGGCTTAAAAATACTGTTTCAAGGTTTGGAGATTCTATATTTACACCTTTTATCAATACCGATGAAGCCAAGAGGGTTTCTATTATTTTTTGAAGATTTGTTTGGGAGTTCTTTACTATTACCCTAAGTGTATTAGATTCATATTTTACATTCTTTACTCCCTTTAGTGCTTTAATATTTATACCCATATCCTCTTTAAAGTTCTCTAGCTTAAATTCTATTGTTTCTTCATCTGTTACAAGCCTTTTTATCTCGGATTTACTTCCAAGGGCTATTACTTTTCCTTCATCTAGTATTGCAACTCTGCTGCAGAGGTGCTCTACCTCCTCCATGTAGTGGCTTGTGTATATAATAGTTGTTTTGTATTTTTCATTAAGTCCCATTGTAAACTCTAATATATGGTTCCTTGATTGAGGATCTATTCCAACTGTTGGTTCATCCATAATCAATATTTCCGGTCTGTGCATTATTGCTGCTGCAATGTTCAGCCTTCTTTTCATTCCACCTGAATATTTGCTTACGTTTTCCTTTGCTTTTTCCTTTAGTCCAGTAACATCAATTGCCTCCTGTATTCTTTCCTTTAGGGTTTGCCCCTTTAATCCATACATGCTTCCCCAAAATTTAAGGTTGTCAATTGCAGAAAGGTTTTCATAAAGTGCTATTTCCTGAGGTACTAAGCCTATATAGCTTTTTGCCTTTACTGTTTCCTTTTCTATCAGGTGACCGGAAATACTTACCTCTCCCTTATCTGCTTTAATAAGACCGCACATTATGGATATCAATGTTGATTTCCCTGCACCATTTGGGCCTAACAGTCCAAATACCTCACCCTTTTCAATGTTGAAGCTTACATTATCAACAGCAAGCTTATCATCATATCTTTTAGTTATATTTGAAATCTCTATTATAGACATTGCCTACACCCCTTACTATTTTTTATACTTTGATTATACAAATTTTTTTCTATATATAACATTGAGGTAAGTAATATATAGTAGCAAATTGACATTACTTAAGTCATATAGTTTCAGTCATATAGGAACTGTATAAAAGAAAATACTCTTTAAAAATGCCAGGTACATGACAAGTGGCAAGTTGAATTAATCCTGGAATATCAGGCTTGTTCAACTTGTAACTTGTCATTTGCCTGGCACTTAAAGTAATACAATTCATTGTGCAACAGCTCTTTGCAGCTTATATCATAAAGGTAACAGGAACTTGAGTTCTAAGTTATTTAATGAAAGCATCTGACGATGCTTTTGATTAAGCAACTCAAAACTCAAGAGTCTGTCACCTCTCGCTCCCCCTAAACAAGTGAATTTCTAAGTGCAAATATTGCAATCTGGGTTCTGTCCCTTAGTTCGAGCTTTGACAATATGTCACTTATGTAGTTTTTTACAGTTCCCTCGGTTATGTATAGCTTGTCACCTATTTCTTTATTGGTAAGGCCGGAACCTATACCTGTTATTATCTCAACTTCCCTTTGGGTAAGCTTGAAGTTTTTCATTATTTCATCTATTGTATTCTTATTTTTATCCTGAATGTTTCCTATAAGCTTTGAAGCAATCTCAGGATGAACAACTATGCTTCCGTTGTATACACTTTTTATTGAATCTATTATTGATTCATAGGAGGTGTCCTTTAAAAGATATCCGCTTGCTCCATATTTCATTGCATCGTATATATACTCATCATCCTTAAAGGTTGTTAACACAAGTATCTTTATTTTACTGAATTCATCCTTTATAAGCTTTGTTCCCATAACCCCATCACATACAGGCATTCTTATATCCATAAGAACAACATCCACCTCTTTGCTTCTACAGAGCTCAAGTGCTTCCTTTCCATTAGAGCAAAGTCCGGCTATGTTTATCCAGGGAGTTGAACCCAATATTATGCTTAGGCCTTCTCTTATCAGCTTTTCATCATCAACGATTATAACATTTATATTATTCATACTGTTCATCACCTCTACTGTCCAAAATTGAAGGCTTTATATACCTTGGAATTGTAACATTTATTTCAAAGCCTCTGCCCTCTTCACTATATATATCAATATACCCTCCAAGGCTTTTCGCCCTTTCATTCATTCCCTTTAGCCCAAATCCTGGAGTTGGATTGTTTACTCCAGTTCCATTATCCTTTATGTGAAGATAAAGCTTATCCTCCATAAACTGAAGGCTTATCTCTATTTCCTTCGCTTTTCCATGCCTTGAGGAATTGCTTAATGCCTCCTGAAGGATTCTATAGAGTGTAAAGCTCTGGTCGCTGTTTAGCTCCCATTTATCCTTTGATATTATAAACCTTATCTTTATTCCAGTCAGTTTTTCATAGTTTGAAACAAGATCCTTTAGGGCAAATATTCCCTGAAAGCTTTCAAAATCCGTTGGCTGAAGCTCCTTAACGGTTCTTCTTACATCCTCAACTCCCTTTTTAGTGTAGGAAACAAGCTCCTCTATCATCTTCTTTCCCTTTTCAGCATCACTGTTCATTACATAGGGTATTGCCTGGAGTTGTATTATAAGAGTTGATAAGGTATGTCCAACAGAATCGTGTATTTCCCTTGATATTCTGTTTCTTTCCCTTAGTATTGTAAGCTCCTCTATCGTACTTGAATACTCCTCAAGCTTTTCATATGCGCTTATAAGTTTTTCCTCTGATAATCTTAATTTATCATATAGCTTTTGGGCTTCCTTTTTTCTTTTTCTTTCCTCGTTTATATATTGTCCAAGTATTCCAAAGCTTACTGCAATAAGTGTGGCAAATATAACATTAACAATCTGGGATTGCTGAATGCTGCTGTATATAGGTTTTGTGCTCTGGACAATCATTGCTGCATAGAATAGGATGGTCATAATATAGGACCAGGGCTTTTCAAGCATTATTGCCGAATCAAGAATTGATATAAAATAGTATATGAATATAAGCCCTCCAAACATCCTATAGCCAATGGATATGAATATTAGCTCTGCTAATAGAGAGATTATTTTTCCGCTTTTATTCTTCAACAGGAACATTCTCACATTGATATTTATTATGTATATCAATAGAAAAACAACAAGCCATAAAAGTGATTTTGATTCTACATTCCCACTGAATATAACAGATGCAGCCACTAAAAAATATGCTGTATATCTAACAATAATCAAATGATAACCTGACTTTTCCAAGAAATAACCTCCAATACTTATCTATATGGTAATTTTTTCATAGTACCATTATATCAAATATAGTGATGGTTCTCAATTATTCTATATACCATACATTTTGACATTTAAAAAGGGATACGGCGGTGGCTGTATCCCTTTTGGTGGTTATTCTTCTGTTTTAGGTTCTTCTTTTTTTATTGTTATGGTTTTCTTTTGAGTGCAGGTGGACCTTCTTTCGTTGGTCATGCTTATGCACTTCTTTGGGCAGCCTGATACACATTCGCCGCAGATGATGCAGCGGAAAGCGTTTAGCTCCCAGGTTTTTGTGTTTCTATCTACTGTAATTGCATCTGCAGGGCACTTTCTCTGGCACATACCGCAGTAGATACAATTTTCATCCTCAAAATATATTCTTCCCCTTGTTCTTTTAAAGGGTGTTCTCTGCTTTGCTGGATACAGCCTTGTTGCAGGCTTGTTAAAAAGGTTTTTAAAAACTATTGAAAACATCTTTGCCATATAAACCCCTCCTTTACCTTTCAGTACAGCTGACACATGGGTCTATTGTTAGTATCAGTACTGGGACGTCTGGAAGGTTGCAGCCTGGAAGCATCTTTAAAAGAATAGGGATGTTTGCAAAGGTCGGAGTCCTTATTCTTAATCTGTTTAAGTTCTTTGTTCCATTTGCCCCTATAAAGTACATTGCCTCTCCTCTTGGCTGTTCAATTCTTGAAACAACCTCTCCATTTGGGAAGCCCTTAACTGGAACGGCTATCTCTCCCTCAGGTATCTTTGAGAAAGCTTGTCTTATTAAATCAAAGGATTGATAAATCTCCTTTATTCTAACATCAGTTCTTGAATAGCTGTCTCCATCCTTTGCTGTTATTGGTTCAAAGTCAAGATATTTGTAAGCACTATAGCCTGTTGTTCTAAAGTCCATAGCAACTCCGCTTCCCTTTGCAACTGGTCCCACTGCTCCAAATTCTCTTATATCATCAGGTGTTAATATTCCAACTCCAACTAGTCTTTGTTTTACTGTGTAGTCTCCTAGGAATACCTTTTCAAGCTTTCTTAAGTCCTTCTCTATTTCATCTATTGTTTTAAGTATTGTTTCCTTGTGATCCTGTGTTAGATCCTTTGTTGTTCCTCCAACCTTGTTGGCTGATATTATAACCCTGTTTCCTGTTGTCATTTCCATAAGGTCAAGTATCTTCTCTCTGTATTTCCATGATTCCATGAAAAGACTTTCAAAGCCTAGAGCATCTGCTATAAGTCCAAGCCATAGAAGGTGACTTTGAACTCTTCCTATTTCAGCCCATATTACTCTTAGGTATTCTGCTCTTTCTGGGATTTCAACCCCCATCAGCATTTCTACTCCTCTAACATATGCCATGGAATGCATGAAACTGCATATTCCACATACCCTCTCAACTATATATGTTGTCTGGGTAAAATCCTTAAGCTCTGCAAGCTTTTCAAGTCCTCTATGTACATATCCTATGGATGGCAGGGCTTCTAATACCTTGTCATCCTCCATAACTAGCTGTAACTGTATTGGCTCCGGAAGAACCGGATGCTGTGGTCCAAAGGGTATAACCGATTTTGCCATAATTGTCCTCCTTCCTAAGCCATTGGCTTTTGGGGTCCGTCCGGTACCATGTAAAGCTTTCCTTTGTAATCAATTGTCAAGCCTTCAAAGGTTAAACCAAATAGATCCTGTATTTCATTTTCTATTAAAAAAGCTCCTGGGAATAGAGTTGAGATGCTCTTTAAATTGGCATCCTTCTCAACTGTAGCCTTTAAATTTCTCATGCTGTAATTTAAATCGAAGTGATATATAATCTCTAAGGAATCTCCTGCTCTTTCACAGGTCATGGTTACAAGCCTGTATCCATCTTCCTTTAGTTTTTTTACTCTATTATATATTCCATCCTTTTCAAGGACTTCAAGGTTTTCTAGCATTATACTGCAACCCCCTTTGTCTTGTTCTTCCTTTTCTCTTCAAGTATCTGGGCTGCTTGTACTATTCCATCGAGTATTGATTCTGGTCTTGGGCAGCAGCCTGGAACATAAACATCAACAGGAAGTATTTTATCAACACCGCCTATTATGTTATAGCAGCTGTGGAATACTCCTCCAGTTGTTGCACAGGCTCCAACGGCTACAACAGCCTTTGGGTCTGGCATCTGGTTATATATATTCTTTAGCATTTCAACGTTTTTATGGTTTACAGAGCCTGTAACGACCATTATATCTGCCTGCTTTGGAGAACCAATGTTTATTACTCCAAATCTTTCAGCATCATAAAGGGGAGTAAGACAGGCCAGCACCTCTATATCGCAGCCGTTGCAGCTGTTGCAGTTTACATGAACTATCCATGGAGACTTATTCATTATTTCAGCCATACTACTACCTCTTTTCTATAATATGTTTATATTATTGTATACATAAATTGCAAGTATGTTTATTATTGAAAGTGTTATCATAACAGTCCATGAGGTTTTAACCATCCATTGGAACTTTAGTCTTGCACTTATGTTGTCTACTATTATTACAAACAGGTATGAGAACAAGCAAATCAATAATCCTAGGAATATGTTTTGCTTCCAGAATAAAAACATTAGTCCTAATAGGAATACTGCTTCTATCCAGTGTGTTAACTCTATTACTGCAAGGGCTGGTCCTGAAAATTCTGTTGTAATACCCTTTACCAACTCCTGATGTCCATGGTGGGATGTTGAAAAGTCAAAGGGTGACTTTTTAAACTTTATTATCATAACAAAGAGCATCCCTACGAATATCAATGGAAGGTAAAGTATCAGTGGCTTGTCCATTGCATTTATTGAATATACTCTAAAGGAACCTGTAACCATATACATTGCAGTTATATAGAAAACAAGTATTGGTTCATAGGAGAGCATTGCCATTATCTCTCTTTGACTTCCTACCTTGCTGTATGGAGAGCCTGTGCTCATTCCTCCTGCAATAAAGGCTACATTTGCTATTGTAAATACAAATATTATTGTTAGCAGGTCAGTTTGGAAAACAAGCATTATCAGGCTTGCAAATACAAACATGAAATATACAAGTACATATACGTTTTGATATTTGCTTACTGCTATGTTTTCCTTTGACAAAAGCTTTAAAAAGTCATACAGTGGCTGTAGGATTGGTGGTCCTACCCTGTTTTGGAGCCTTGCAGTAAGCTTTCTGTCGATTCCAGCAAGCAGGCATCCAACTACAGGTGCAAATATTATAACTAGTAATGTTTTTATTACTATACTCATATTAACCCCCCTACCACTGCAACAAATATTATAGTTATTGATACTATGTAGCTAACCTTTGTTATATTATCTTCATCTATAACATGACTTAAATAAAGATTTCCAACCATGCTCTTTTCTTTTTCTAAAAGACCATTTCTAAATCTTAAATCTTCATTTGATGTGGAAGCATTTTCTCCACACATATATACCTTTTTAATATTTGGTCTTATTGCTATCTTCTTTACTAATAGGAAAAGTATTATTGTTGCTGCAATTACAGCAAGCACTATTGCTCCATTAAAGGAACCTATTTGTGAAGATACCTTTCCAAACCTTCCTACAAGCTGATTTCTAGAGTGAAGAAGTTCCATTACCTCAGGTGATACAAAGAAGTTAAATATCCTTGTTATAAAAATACTTGTAGTAAGTATTGCAGCTCCTAGGAATCCAAGTGGGAAGTATGTTGTAGCTCTAAGATAGAACTTTGGTTTTAAGTTGTTTACTGGATGGGCAAGTATTGTTCCAAGCCACTTAACATAGTAAACAGTTGTACATGCACTACCAAGTACTAAAAATATTGTAACCAATGGATTGTTTGCTGCTGCCTCAATTGAGATCCACTTTGTAATGAGTACTCCAAAGGGAGGTATTATCATTGAGAGCATTCCAAAGGCAGTAAGTATTGTTACTATTGGTGCCTCATCTATTAGCCCTGTCATTTCCTCTATGTCCCTGCTCCCTACTATATGCTCAATCTGTCCTGTACATAGGAACAGCAGTGCCTTTGATATTGCATGGAATATTATAAGCATCATGGCTGCTGATATTGCAAGGGCTGTACCCATTCCAGCACTTGATATTATAAGTCCAAGGTTTGCTATTGTTGAATAAGCAAGGACTCTTTTGGCATTTCTTTGGGATATTGCAATAATGGAGCATACCAAAAAGCTGAAGCCTCCATAGATTGCTATTATTAATCCAAGGTTTGTACCAGCATATGCACCAGCTAGCTTTATTATAAGATAAACACCAGCCTTTACCATCGTGCTTGAATGGAGCAGAGCAGATACAGGTGTTGGAGCAACCATTGCTCCAAGTAGCCAGCTCTGGAATGGGAACTGTGCTGATTTTGTAAATCCTGCAATACAGAGGAGCACAACAGGAAGTGTATATATTGTTTCTCTTCCTGATATTATCTGCCTTAAGCTTTCTATTCCCCCCATCTCTTTAAAGAGAATAATTCCAAGGGAAAAGGATATTCCTCCAATAAGGTTTAAAAACAATGCCCTAAATCCACTTTTATATGCTTCTTCATCTCCATTGTAGGATATAAGTACAAAGGATATTATGGTTGTTATTTCCCAGAAGAAGTATAGCCAGGACAATGTATCACTGAATATAAGTCCATTCATTGCTGACAGGAATATGCATATTATTGAGTAGAAAAGCTTCTGCTTGCTCTTCATTCCTCTGTGCTTTTCATACTCATCCATGTATTCATTTGCAAACATCACTATAAGAGAACCGACTATGTTAATTATAAGTGCCATTACAAGTGAAAGTTTGTCGATATTAAATGCTCCAACTGTAGACTTTTCTGTGAAGAATACTGTGTATATGCTTAATATAGTTTGAATTACTGTAAGTATAAATACTCCAGGTTTTTTGTGCTTAATGGAAATGTAGTATAAAAATATAATAATTAGTGCTTCGAATACTAGTATAGCGCTTTCAATAATGTGGAATTTTTCTCCAGATACAACCCAAGCTGCCTGTCCACCAAGGGTTAATCTAATTGCTAGGTATGTATTTGTAACAAACATTAAAATTGATATTATACTGTTGTATTTTCTCCCCTTACCAAAAAGGAAAAGAAACGCAAACAGTATTGGTGCAAGAATAAGTAGAATATAAGTTTCCATGAACTCCCCCCCTAAAATAATAAAAGTAGCACAAAAATCCATATGAATACATACAGACCTCCGGGCTACCATAAAATTAATCATAATTAAAATTTTCACAGGTAGGCTCAGCAATGAAGTCTTTATTTATTTATGTCTAGTCAATCCAAAACAAATAAATTTGTATTACATAATGCAGCTAAGTTATTTGCAGCAATCTCTAAAATGTCTCACCATTCATGTCAGGATATGATTATTTAAACATATTATAAATGCATTATATATAAGGAGATGACCACTTATTATGACGGGTGTAACATATAAAGTTTACCACTTTAAATATTATATGCAAGGATTGTAATATCCCAAATTCCCTATAATATGATTATTTTTGACAATCAAATGATTCTACTCAAGTGGATTTATCATTATCTTCAGAATAATCAAATTTTCTCAATATTTCATTTTTTTCAAGCATGAACCATGGTATACCTTGCCACATGACCCTAAGTGACAGGCTCTTGAGTTATGAGTTATTTAAACAAAACTATCTATCACTACTAACCCCTCTAAAATAACTCATAACTCAAGTGTCTGTTACTTCACCTAACTTGCAATAAAGCAGGTGTCTGCGGATTACCACAGACACCCTTTCAATTAAATATTCATTCCTGCCCTGATTGCTTCTATATTTAGCTTATGCATCTTCTCTGGTAAATTTTCCTTAACTACTGCTTCCCAGTCCATGTTTTCCAAGCCAAGGGCTTTTATCAAAGCACCGAGGAGAACTATGTTTTGAGCCTTAATATTTCCTAGCCCTAGAGCAACCTCTGCAGCGTTAAAGACCTTAATATTTTCTACCCCATCCTTGAGCCTATCTATTACATCTGCTGGGTAGGATTCTTGTCCTATCAGCACAGGGAGGGAATATATTTCATAATCATTTACAACAAGTGTGCCACCTTTCTTTAGGTATGGTAAACATCTTGCTGCCTCAACCTTTTCAAATGCAACAACAACATCTGCTTCTCCAGAGCCTATTAAAGGTGAGTATACCTTTTCTCCATATCTAACCTGAGTTGTAACACTTCCGCCTCTTTGTGCCATTCCATGAACCTCGGACATCTTTACATCATATCCGAATTTAATCAATCCCTGGGTTAACATCTTTGATGCAAGTATTATACCCTGTCCGCCAACACCAACAAACAATATACTCTTAGTCATATTTATTCACCCACCTTTGTTATAGCATCAAATTTACATACCTGCTTACAGATAGTACATCCGTTGCACATATTTCTGTCTATTGTAACCTGTCCATTTTTATATGAAATTGCAGGACATCCTGTTTTTATACATGCCTTGCATTTCTTACACTTATCCTGATCTACTTCACAGTACATGTTCGCTCTCTTCTTCTGAACTTCCTTAATAAGAGCACATGGCTGCTTTGTAATTATTACAAATGGTTCAGTTGCATCATATGCATCCTGTACAGCTTTTTCAGTTGCTTCAAGATTATATGGATCAACTATTCTTATGTTTTCTTCCTTTATTCCAATTGCCTTCACAATCTTTTCTATATCAACAACCTGAGCAATCTCTCCCATAAGTGTTTTTCCTGTTCCTGGGTTTTGCTGATGTCCAGTCATTGCTGTTATGCTGTTGTCAAGTATTACAGCAACTATTGGGCTGTTGTTGTATACAGCATTTACTAAACCTGTCATTCCTGAATGGAAGAAGGTTGAGTCTCCAATGAATCCAAATATCTTGTTCTTTCTATTTGCCATCTTTGCAGCCTTTTCAAAACCTATTGCTGCAGATATTCCACCACCCATGCATATAACTGTATCAGTTACATTAAGTGGAGGCATCAAGCCTAATGTATAGCAGCCTATATCTCCTGTTGCTATTACATCCTTTTTCTTGCTTACTGCATAGAACATTCCTCTATGAGGACATCCTGGACAAAGTACTGGAGGTCTTGATGGTACCTTTACATCAACATCATAAAGATCCTTCTTCTCTGCCTTTGTAAATGCTCTTCTTATTATATCTGGGTTTAATTCTCCGCAAATTGGAATGAAGTCCTTTCCCATACAGTCTATTCCAAGGGACTTTACGAAGTTTTCAAGGTATGGATCGTTTTCCTCTATTACAAGAATCTTGTCCACTGCCTTTGCAAACTTAGTAATCATCTTGTCAGGAAGTGGGTAGCTCATACCTATCTTTAAGTATGAAGCATTATCTCCAAATACTTCCTTAGCATACTGATAGGAAATACCGCTCGTTATTATACCAAGCTTCTTGCAGCCCCATTCTATTTTGTTTAATGGGCAGTTGTTTGAGTAGTCCTGAAGTCTAGCAAGTCTTTCCTCTACTTCATAGTGCTTTGCTCTTGAATGAGCTGGGATCATAACATATTTCTTAACATTCTTTACGTAGTCCTTAACTCCTACTTCAACTCTTTCTCCAGTTTCAACCAAGCTCTTGCTGTGGGATACTCTTGTTGTACTTCTAAAAAGAACTACTGTATCAAATTTTTCACTTATTTCAAATGCAAGCTTTGTAAAGTCAAGTGCTTCCTGGCTATCTGATGGTTCTATCATTGCAACCTTTGCGTGAGGTGCATAGTATCTGTTGTCCTGTTCATTCTGTGAGCTGTGCATTCCAGGATCATCTGCTGTAACAACAACAAATCCTCCATTAACTCCTTCATATGCCATTGTAAATAGAGGGTCAGCAGCAACGTTTAATCCAACGTGCTTCATTGTAGTTATTGCTCTTGCTCCTGCTATTGATGCACCTGAAACAACTTCTGTTGCTACTTTTTCATTTGGTGCCCATTCACAGTAGATTTCCTTATAGTTTGCGATGTTTTCAAGTATTTCTGTACTTGGTGTTCCTGGATAGGCTGATGCCACTGTACATCCAGCTTCATAGGCTCCCCTGGCAATGGCTTCATTACCAGACATCATTTTCTTCATGACTTTTCCCCCTTATATAAATGTTATCCTTAATGACAATTTATATTATTTTATACTTGCAGTTAAAGAACCAAGCGCTATTGAGTATAGCTTTGATTCATGGGAATCTGCTCTTGAAACAAGAACTATTGGGCACTTTGCTCCCATTATAACTCCAGCTGATTTTGCCTTTGCAAAGTATGTTAGTGATTTACCTAACAGGTTTCCTGCTTCTATGTTTGGTACAAGAAGTATATCAGCTTCTCCTGCAACAGGGCTTGTTATTCCCTTATGCTTTGCTGCTTCCTTTGATATTGCATTATCAAGAGCTAAAGGTCCATCTATTATGCAATCCTTTATCTGTCCTCTCTGGCTCATCTTTGAAAGTGCTGCTGCATCCAATGTTGCCTGCATATCAGGATTTATAACCTCAACGGCACAAAGTGGTGCAACATGTGCTGGACTAACTCCTAAGGCCTTTGCAACCTTAACAGCATTGTTTACAAGCTGTACCTTTTGATTCAAGTCTGGATACGTAACCATTCCACCATCTGTTAGGAATATAATCTTGTGATATGTTGGTACACTGTAAAGCATTACATGGCTGAGAAGGCTTTTTGTTCTAAGTCCTATTTCCTTATCAAGAACAGCTCTTAAAATATCTGCTGTTCCTAAAAGTCCCTTCATCAAGAAGTCTGCCTTTCCCTGTGATACAAGGGCAACTGCAGTTCTAGCAGCTTCCTTTAAATCCTTAACATCAACTATTTCATACTTTGAAATATCTATTGATGCTGCTTTTGCTATGCTTTCTATTTTCTCTTTATCGCCTACAAGGATTGCATCGATAATACCCAACTTCCTTGCAGAATCTACTGCAATTAAAACTTCATCATCCTGTGCTGCTGCAACAGAAAGCTTCATTTTAGGTCTTTCCTTAGCTATTGCTAATAGTTCCTCAAAATCTTTTATCACATTTATCCCTCCTTGAAGTACGGATTAGATTGTGTATTGTTTTAAATAAAATTTAATTTCATATAATCCAAATGTCATTTCCATTTTATGCTTAATTACGACCTACAATTCTATTCTAACAGACATTTCCGATTTTTTAAACATGTGAAACCTAATATTCCCCCTTTTCCCCAAATGAATTTTTTCTTGCAATTTAAAGCATCACCCCACTAAACTCACCGCTTTAAACTACTGAATGGCAGCCATTCCCGGGACAGTTATCCTTTTTTCTCAAAATCCCCACCCGCAGGGACGGTTACTTTTCTTTTACTCCAATTCCCCTGCACCCCCTTACAGTTAACGCAATTAGCATCATTTAATCCGCTTCAAACATTTCACCATTTAATTATATAAGTTAAGTAACCGTCCCTGAAGTTTGGGGACGGTTACTCTTTTTTGTTATTCTAGATGACTTTTTTTAGGAGGAATTAAATATATATTTATTAAATTGATTGAAAGGAGAATAATTCTATGAGCTATGTTCAATATAAAAGGTGTTCGGATGTAGATATGAGTACGGTCTTTAAGGCATTCACTATTGGGTTTTCTGATTACATAATAAGGTTGGAGATGGATGAAGATTTTTTTACAAAGCGATTTTTTGAAGCTGAGGGGAATTTCAGGGAAACATCCTTTATAGCCTTTAGTGGTTATACACCTGTTGGTTTTATAATGGGTGGAATTAAGGATTATGAAGGCATAAAAACTATGAGATGCGGTACATTATGTATTCACCCAGATTTCAGAGGCTTAGGAGTTAGCCAGGAACTTTTTAGACTTCACAGGGAAGAAGCAATTAAAAAAGGATGCAAACAGCTATTTCTAGAAGTGCTCCTGGGAAATGATAGGGCTATAAATTTCTATGAAAAGCTTGGGTATGAAAAAATATATAAGCTTAAGTACTTTAGCCTAAAGGATATATCAAAGCTGGAAAGATATAATGTTAATGATGTTTCAATTAAAGAGGCTGGTTTAGAAGAGTTAAAAACACTAAGAAGCTCTCTTTTAGATGTTCATATCAACTGGCAAAATGATATTGAATGTATTGAAAAATATTTAGGCCAACATATATTTATAGCAGATATTAAAGATGATATTGCAGGAGCCATATGTATATCAAATACCGGTAAAATCAGTTTTTTATGGATTCCCATGAAATATAGAAATAAAAGCATTGCAACTGCGCTTATTAAAAATGCAGTTAAAAACCTTAATCTTTCAAAAATATCCATTAGCTTTCCAAGCAGTGCTTCCTTTGAAGGCTACTTAAAACATATGGAATTTGAAAAGGATCTCCTAGAACAGTATGAAATGTATCTTACTTTATAATAAATAAGCTGCTGACAAATTAGTATTGTCGGCAGCTTTAAAATTTCTATTTTATCAGTTTTAGCTGAGCTATATCTGTCCAGTTTTTTGTCAATACACAAATTATATATCAACATCCCCTTCTCGCCCCTCCAGTTTTCCCTTGCTCCTTCTCTCATAAAAATATTGTGATACTAAAGTTAAAACCAGAGTTAGTGCTACAGGTATTATGAATCCTGGAGATAGTGGATTGTGTATTCCATCGCCTATGAGGGAAAAACAGAATACCCTTGGAAATAGGCCAATAAAGGAAGGGATAATGTAATCGAAAATGCTTACCCCAGAAACTCCTAATACTGCACTGATCACATCAACAGGAAATACTGGAACAAGCCTTAGTATAAATATCCTCTTGGGGTTCATTTTTTTTGCATTTAAATATTCATCGAAATTTTTACCTTTAATAAACCTATGTACAAAGGATTTTCCAAGAAGCTGTGCAAAATAAAATGTAGCTGTTAGCTCCAATATGACTCCTATTAGATTTACTATTAAAGCCTCTACTGGATTAAATATTATTCCTGCGGATATTGTTATAACCGCTGTTGGTATAATGAAAATAATTCCCTTTACTGCATATATCAATAGAAATATAAGCAATGCATATTCCATATTTTTTTCAACAACATCTGTAATATCCTTAATTCTTATATGACTGATACTCGGAAGTATCTTAACAAGAAAAAGAAAAATAACAATTATAATTCCAAACTTTAAAGTGTGCTTTAAATAATCAGTCTTCTTAATCATTTTACCCCCCTAACCTTATTAATATATGTAATTATACCACTTTGAAACATATGAAAATATGCAATGATGTTAACATATTTTAAATTATTGAATCTATTGATTATATTTATATGTTTTAAACAAAGATAAAACTCCTCCATCAGGGGGGATGGAGGAGTTTTTTATGGGGTAAATTTGTAATTATCTTTATATCAAACTAATATTAATTTTAGGGGTAATCTTTTAACGCACATTACTATTAATATCTATAATCAAACCACTTCAAGACTTCTGCCCGATAAAGCAGCATTACTTCTTTTACTTAACCTTAATACAGAACTCAGTATATTATTTAGCTCTTCCAATCGATCACTGCTTAGTGGAGGAGTTCCCTCTAATCTATATGGTAAATTTAATGCCTTATATTTATCCTCTCCATATGTGTGGTACGGCAGTAGTTCGACTTTTTCTACATTCGGTATAGTGTTTATATATTCTGCAACCCTTCTTATGTGTTCATCTGAATCCGTTATGCCAGGTACCACCACATGCCTAATCCAAAGCTTGGTTCTGTTTCTTTTTACTGCATCTAAAAATTCTAAAAATCCGTTTCTTCCTTTTCCAGTAAGCTTTTTGTGTTCTGTTTCATCTATGTGCTTTATATCTAGTAGTACAAGGTCTGTATATTTCAATATTTCATCGTATTCGCCAAATCCGTATCCTGCTGTGTCTAATGCTGTGTGTATGCCTTCTTCTTTACACATTTTAAAAAGCTCAGAAACAAACTCCGGTTGTAGAAGAGGATCTCCTCCGGAGAGGGTTATTCCTCCTCCAGAGGCTTTAAAGTAAGGTTTATATCTTTTAATTTTATTTAAAAGCTCTTCAGCTGATATCTCCTGACCGCCCTTTAACCCCCATGTATCCGGGTTATGGCAGTAGGCGCATCTGAGCTTACAACCCTGCATGAATACTACTACTCTAACTCCAGGACCATCAACAAGACCCATTGTTTCTATTGAGTGTATTCTTGCCATTGTCATTTTTACTACATCCTTTCGTGGAAGGTTCTCCTTATTACTTCCATCTGCTGATTTTGGGATAGTCTGTTGAAGTTTACAGCATATCCTGAAACTCTTATTGTAAGTGATGGGTACTTTTCAGGATGTTCCATTGCATCCATCAATACTTCTCTGTTAAGAACATTTACATTTAAGTGGTGCGCACTCTGTGAGAAGTATCCATCAAGTATAGAAACTAGATTTCCCTTTCTTGCTTCCATATCCTTTCCTAAAGATTCTGGAACGATTGAGAAGGTGTTGGATACTCCATCCATACAGCTTGAATATGGTATCTTTGCAACTGAGTTTAAGGATGCAAGTGCACCGCTTATATCTCTTCCATGCATTGGGTTAGCTCCTGGTGCAAATGGTTCTCCAAGCTTTCTTCCATCTGGAGTTGAACCTGTCTTCTTACCATAAACAACGTTTGATGTTATTGTAAGGATTGATAATGTGTGTATTGCATTTCTGTAGGTTGGGTGTTTGTGTAGTTCTTCATTGAACTTCTCAACAATGTGTACTGCAATGCTGTCTACCCTATCATCATCATTTCCGTACTTTGGATAATCTCCTTCTATTTCAAAACCAACTGCGATTCCATTTTCTCTTATTGGCTTAACCTTTGCATATTTTATAGCACTTAATGAATCTGCTGCAACTGAAAGTCCTGCTACTCCAAATGCCATAAGCCTGTCTATTTTAACATCATGTAGTGCAAGCTGTGCTGACTCATATGCGTATTTATCATGCATGTAGTGGATAATATTCATTGTATCAACATAAAGTCCAGCAAGCCATTCCATAACCTTTTCAAATCTTGCTAAAACACCCTCATAGTTTAGATATTCTCCCTCTGGAACATCCATCTTAGGAGCAACCTGAATTCCAAGCTTTTCATCTACTCCTCCGTTTATTGCGTATAGAAGAGCCTTTGCAAGGTTTGATCTTGCTCCAAAGAACTGCATCTGCTTACCAATCTTCATTGCTGATACACAGCATGCTATTCCATAGTCATCTCCAAAGGTTTGTCTCATTAAATCATCATTTTCATATTGTACTGAGTCAGTTTCAATTGATATTTCAGCACAAAACTTTTTGAAGCTTTCTGGAAGCTTTGTTGACCATAGAACTGTCATGTTTGGCTCTGGAGCTGATCCAAGGTTTATAAGTGTATGGAGGAATCTGTAGCTGTTCTTTGTTACAAGGGTTCTTCCATCTACTCCCATACCACCTATTGATTCTGTAACCCATGTTGGGTCTCCTGCAAACAATTCGTTGTATTCTGGAGTTCTTAGGTGTCTTACCATTCTTAGCTTTATTATGAACTGGTCCATTAATTCCTGTGCTTCAGCCTCTGTAATTACTCCGTTTTCAATGTCTCTTTCAATGTATATGTCAAGGAAGGTACTTACTCTACCTAATGACATTGCCGCACCGTTTTGCTGCTTTACTGCTGCAAGGTATGCAAAGTATACAAACTGTACTGCCTCTGCTGCATTCTTTGCTGGCTGTGAAACATCATACCCATAGGACTGTGCCATTTCCTTTATTTCTTCTAATGCTCTTATCTGTTCTGTAACATCTTCCCTAAGTCTTATTGTTTCTTCAACCATTGGGCCTGTTAATGAATCAAGATCAGCCTTCTTCTTTTCTATAAGGAAGTCTACTCCATAAAGCGCAAGTCTTCTGTAGTCTCCTATTATTCTTCCTCTTCCGTATGCATCTGGAAGTCCTGTAACAACTCCAGCTTTTCTTGCAAGCTTTATTTCCTTTGTATATGCATCAAATACTCCCTGGTTGTGTGTCTTTCTGTATTTTGTGAAAGTATTTACAATATCATCATTAACCTTATATCCATAAGCATCAGCTGCCTGTGTTGCCATTCTTATTCCACCAAATGGGTTTACAATTCTCTTTAGTGGTTCATCTGTCTGAAAGCCTACGATAACCTCATTCTCCTTGTCCAAGTATCCTGGCTTGTATGCTGTTATTCCTGATACTGTATCTGTGTCAATTCCTATTATTCCTTTTCTTATTTCTTCCTGTATAAGGTCAGCTGCCTTTTCCCATACCTTTTTTGTTTTTTCTGTTGTACCTGCAAGGAAGGAGCTGTCTCCTTCATATGGTTTGTAGTTATTTTGAATAAAGTCTCTTACATCTATTTCGTCTATCCATTTTCCTTCTTTGAATCCATTCCACTGATTATATTTCATAGTTATCGCCTCCTATGGTTCTCTTGTTTGTAGCTCTATTATACATTATATATTTTACTGTATCAATATCTATTTTCATTGATTTTTAAGGTTTTTTTGATATTTTTTCGACACTGTTATATTATATATTTTCACCTGTATCATTTTAATTTTTATAAAGAATATAGATAAATCAATAAAAGTTTACTTCAAAGCTGTCTGCTGTTATAGTAATTGGATTTTTATTTGCTTACTTTTTAACATTAAAATTTTTTTCAGAAAATATTACCAATAAAAAAAGCCCTACATTTAAGCAGAGCTTCCATACCTTGCACCAGATAGCCGGCACTTTTTATTAATTATACTCCAAATATATTTATCAGTCTTAAAACCTTAGTTATATCAACATTATTCAATATCGCACTTTTAACCCTTGACCTCCCATCAGTTGGAAGCTTTTTATATGTTGATTTAACCCAATTAGCTTCAGCTTGATATGGGTAGTTTGGATTATTTGAAACCTTGTTTACAACTGATTGAATTGTTGATATTATTTGTTTTTCCTTTTTAGTATTAACAGATGACATTACGCCATTAAGCTGACCACTTATTTCTTTTAATGTTTTTGAATAATTTGATTTAACACCAGTTTGAGAAATAACTGGTACAGTATTACTGTTTTTTGCAGTGCTATTGGATGCACTGCTGGTTTGTTTATTATTCTGTATGCTGCTCTGGTTGTTATTCTGTCCATTTTTAATATCAACAGCAGGAACACTAGTATTGACAACAGCACTTAAAGCTTGAATATCCGCATCTATTTTTCCATCCTTTATATAGATGTTCTCAGCATGAAAGGGAAGAATATATTTACTCACTTCAATTCTATCATCTGCAATAAAAACATCCTCATTGGAGTATTTTTTAAGCTTACTCATCAAAAGTCCTTTAGGGAGTTTTAATTTTCCAAGCTTTATTGATGATATCCTAAAAATAAGTTTATCATTTTTATATTCTATATTTCCTTTGATGTTAGGTAAAAGGTTTAGGTTTTTATATTTTATTGGAATATAAATCAGCATGCTATTATCCTTAATATCAAAGTATGCCCCTTTAATTGTTACGCCTTTTTTAGTTATTGGCTTTTTAAGTATATCCGATATTGTTCCATTTAGTTCCTCAGGAGATATTTCAAGCTTTCCACCCTTTACCTGTGTTTCTCTAATCTTATCTATAACCTTTGATGGAGATGATGCCGAAACCATATTTTTAGGAATTTCATCTCCAAATGCAAGATATGTACAGGTTCCAAGTATTATTGATAGAAGAACGATTATTGAAATAAATATGTACAGCTCTCTTTTTTTATTTTTGCGACCCATCAAACCAACTCCTATTTACCAATTCAGCTACTCATATTTTACCATTCTTTAAAAAATGCGTAAACATTAATACTTGCCTTTCAATAATAAAAGGGGATGTCGCACAACGGTTATCTCTTGGTGACAGGCTCTTGAGTTATGATTTATTTAAGAAAAACTAACTTTAATGCCCATCTTTCATAAATGCTCATAACTCAAGTGCCTGCTACCTAGGGATATAAGGCATAGCCTTTCTTTGTGCGCCAACCCCTTTTATAATATTTATAAATTCCTTTAAACTACTATTTAACCTTTAATGTAAATGTAAAGGTTGCACTTTGATTTGAAGAATCCTTCAATATTATACTTTGGGAAACACATCCCTTTGAATCTGCATAATTTTCTCTAAAGTTTGAGAGAGATACTCCAGGAGGATCATTATCCTCTTCACCAAAATCTGCAGGTCCAAAATTCTTTCTTTCATGTGCCTTTAAATTGAAGTTGTATCCATTAACGGTAAGCTGACATTCCTTACCAACAGCAAAGACTGTTTTAACCCCTATTCCACCTTCAATACCTGATAAATCCAAGAAGTATTCATTTGTATTCCCTGTTTTAGCTGCTGCCATGGTCTTGCCATTGCTTAGAAGAACGCCTGCATATTCCATCTCTGGTGCAGGACCTGTCGGTATTACAGCACCTCCACCAGTTGTCCCCCCAGCATTTCCGCCTGTTCCTCCGCTGGTACTTCCACTATTTGTTGTCTCATCCTTTATGATCTTTCCGCTGCCTTCTAAGCTAACTTCATTTTCATTTCTATTTAACACATCAATACGTGTGTTGTCTGTCATTTTAATCGATACCTTTTTCTTTACATCCAGATTTTTTATTGTTCCATCAACTTCTATTACTGATTCCTTTTCAACAAAAACATTATTAAAGGCACCCTTAAGAAGTATTGATGAATTTTTGTTTTCAGGTGCTATTTCAACTTTTTCAATTTCTGTATTATCCTCTGTTACTATTGCTGCTTCTCCTTCAACTCTTATTGCTTCCTTGAATTTTCCCAGAAGAATCACTTCACATTTTTCAGTTTGTCCCTTTGAAATAACAACCTTACCGAAGGCTCCATCCTTTAACTCCAATATAGCAGAGGAGTTTAATGTTGTATTTTCCATTTTAGAGCCTTCTGTCAATTCTACTCTAACCTTCTTAGCAGTGGATATTTCAAGAGCCTTTGTATGGGTATTTATAAGATGTATACTCTTTTCTCCACCTGATAATATCTTTATTTTAGAAGCTGTTGTGTTTTCTATTAATGCCTTTCCATACTTTCCAGGATCAATGAATATTGTGCCATTCACCATTACATTTCTTAGGGTTATATTGCCACCCTTTATGTATATATCCTTTTCAACATTCTCCATATCAGCTATGCTTTCAGGTCCATATATTTGTCCCTGTTTCTCAAGTACCAATCCATTTGATTCCTGATTCTTTTCCTTTACAAATATGGTTTTTGTTTTTACATAGCTATCATAAGAAACCTTCGCTCCAACTCTTCTAACACATATAGTAAGGCTATATGTGCCTGGTTCTGTAATCGCCCAGCCTATAGTAAAGGTTGTAGGTCCAGTTGGTCTCCAATTCTTATAGTAGTATCCCGGTATACCTGCCCAAAGCTCCCTTTGAGCCTTTTTATTTCCATCCCACAGCATAACCCTGTATTCTACCCTGCCTTTGTAGTTTGGTGCCTTAACCTGAAGGGATATTCTTTCACCAACGGTGTATTCTGTTTTTGGAGGAGTTATTAGCTGGAGTTTAGGGTTAGGAGAGGATTTTTTCTGTGCAGCGAAAGCTGGCAATGAAGTACATACCATAAATACGGCCAGTATGAGTCCAATTATACCTTTTAATTTTTTCATAACATTCACCTCTCAATAAGTTTATTCAAAAACAGGGTAATTGCAAATATGCACTTACCCTGTTTACAGCATATTTAAACTATTTTATTTCTAGAGTATAAATATTAGCACCTAACTTAATTTCAACCTTATCTCCTACAAATGCTGTAGCATAGTTTGCATCTCCTAATGTAGTGCTAATACCAAAGCCGCTCTTAACATCATCTATGGTGACAACAGTTTTAGTGTCAGCATTGTATATTCCATTATCATTAACCTTTATATAGTCTAATTTTTGACCATATACAGTTATTGTATGAAGATCTACATCTGGAACGCCTGTAGTTTTATCTGGTGCTACTGCCATCTTAATCAATGAAACAAGTGTATCATAATCCTTTGACTTCAAGTAAGTTGCAAGTCCTACTGCATCTTTATTAGCAAAATATTCAGAAGCTTTTCCAGCGGGTAGTTTATTTGCAATGTATGAACTTAAAGTTATTTCTCCACTACCAGCATTTATTTTAACATTATCATTGAATACCAACTTTAATAATGCAAAAATACCAGTATCAGATGCATTAGCTTCACTTTTTAAAGAATTATATGCTCCCCTTATTGTTTCATTATCTCTTATTATTGTAACTGTTCCTTTTTTGTTTGTGTAGTCATATGCTGCAGTTGCTCTACTTGATAAGTTACTACTTCCATTAAAATCAGTAACAATCTGTTCTAATAGCTTATCAACATCGCCTTTCTCTTTCACTGGAGGAGTAACTGGTCCTGTTGAACCACCACCACTAGTTCCTCCACCACCGGTAGTTCCACCTGTTCCAGGTGTTGGAGCTCCAGTGTTTTCCTGCTTAGTAACGGTTCCCTGATTGTCAATCTTAACTTCATTGTTATTTTTGTCTAATACTGCAACAACCGCTCCCTTTTCTACTGTAATTTCTGCCTTTGCATTAACTTCTATATTCTTAACTGTTGAGCCATCTGCAACAACAACCTTTGTTTCGTTCTTTACAACAACCTCACCGAAATTACCACTTAATGTTACAACTGTATTTTTGTTTTCTGGTGCAATTTCGATTTTTGCAATTTCAGCTTTTTCTGCTGCCTTTAAAATAACATCGCCTTCAACTACTATAGTATCTACAAATTTACCTCTAAGCTCTACTTCATATTTTCCATCTGCATTCTTTAGTATTATAATCTTTCCAAAGGTTCCCTCTTTATTTTCGAGTATTGTATCCTCAGATATTACTGTAGTCTCTATCTTTGTAGTTCCTTGGATTTCAATTCTAACCTTTGAATCTTTACTTGCTGCTTCAATCTTTTCTGCTATGACATCCTTTAGGTGGATACTGTTTTCTGCACCTGAAAGAACCTTTATTGTCTTTGCAGTAACATTTTCAAGTGCTGCAGTTCCATCCTTACCTGGATCAACTATTATATTTCCTACTACGTTTAAGTTTCTAAGAGTTACCTTATCTGCTTTTATGTATATATCCTTCTCTATTGTCTCAACCTTTGCACTGTCTTGAGGTCCATAGGTTTCCCCTGCTTTTTCAAAGTTTATTTCCTTTGCTTCTTCCTTTGCTTTTACTATAAAGCTTGTTGTTTTTACAAAGTCATCATACTTTGATTTTGAACCAGCCCTTCTTACAAGAACAGTTACGCTGTATGGACCTGGTTCCATAATTGGCCACCCAATAGTAAATGTTGATGGTCCTTTAGGTATCCAATTTGTGTAGTAATACCCTGGCATTGATGGCCATAATTCTCTTTGTGCTTTCTTGTTTCCGTCCCAGAGAGTAACTCTATACTGTACATTGCCCTTATAATTTGGTGCATTAACTTTTATTGTTACTCTCTCGCCAATTTCATATTCTGCTTTTGGTCCAGAAATAAGCTTCATTTTGGGTAATACAGTTTTCTTAGCCATCGCTTGCACAGGTAGAATGCTTAAGCATGTTACAGCCATAAAAAGAAAAGCCATAACTATACTAAGCAGCTTCCTGGCTTTTGTCATTGTCATTCCTCCCTTCTTTAGTTAAAGAAAATTTTTCTTAACCTTGGTAATTTTTCAATTCCCTATACCATCATATATAATATTTGCCAACTTTTCAATAGATTTTGGAATTTCTGCATAAAAATACAACCTTCGACATTTTTCTCGAAGGTTGTATTGCTTTGATTATTATAAATCGTAGTACATTCCATATTCCTGTGGTGTTGGAACTGGTATTATCTTCATAAGTTCCTTGCTTCTCTTATAATTAATCCAGTTTTCTATAAATCTCATATCAAATACTCCACCATGCAGCAGGTATTCATTATCCTTCTCCAATGCTTCAAGAGCCTCATCAAGGGATTTTGGTAGAGCCTTAATCTTACTTCTTTCCTCAGCTGGAAGGTTAAATACGTTTACATCATATGGTCCGAAGCCTTCCTTTGTTGGGTCGATTTTATTTATTATTCCATCGATTCCTGCCATAAGAAGTGCTGAGTATGCAAGGTATGGGTTGCAGGTTCCATCTGATGGTCTAAATTCGAATCTCTTCTTTTCTGGACTTGTTGCGTATCCAGGAACTCTTATTACTGAGCTTCTGTTTGCTGTTGCAAAGCAAATTGAAACAGGTGCCTCAAAGCCTGGAACAAGTCTCTTGTAAGAGTTTGTGCTTGGGTTTGTAAATGCTAGAAGTGATGGTGAATGCTTCAGTATTCCACCTATAAAGTATAATGCTTCCTGGCTTAGTCCTGAATATCCATTTTCATTGTAGAATATGTTCTTTCCATTCTTTTTAAGTATCATATGAACATGCATTCCGCTTCCTGCTTCTCCATAGAGTGGCTTTGGCATGAAGGTAGCAGTTTTTCCGTGCATTATTGATGTGTTCTTTATTATGTATTTTGCAATAAGAGTAGCATCTGCCATCTTTAGCATTGATCCAAGTTCAACCTCTATTTCAAGCTGCCCTGCTGCTCCTACTTCATGATGATGATATTTAACAGGTACTCCCATTTCCTCAAGTTCAAGACACATTTCAGCTCTTAGGTCGTTTGTAATATCATATGGAAGTGCTGCATGATATCCCCTTTGGAATGGTGTTTTATAACCTTGGTTGCTTTCTTTATTGTTTGAGTTCCATGGAGCTTCCATGGAGTCTATTGTTACTTCCTGATGATTGTTCTTAACCTCATAGCTTATGTGATCAAAAACATAGAATTCAAATTCTGGCCCTATTACAAAATCATCTGCAATATCATTTTTTGAAAGAAATTTCATAGCTTTTTCTGCAATGAATCTTGGGTCTCCTTCATATCTTTCACGAGTTCCCTTTAATTCATATATGTTTGCAATCATACTTAATGTTGGAACTACACAGTATGGATCAACAAATGCAGTTGTTAAATCTGGTATAAAAGCCATGTCACTTTTTTCAAGTACAGCATAACCATAGCTTGAACCATCAAACCCTATTCCATCCTTGAACATGTTTGGATTAAGCCTTGCTGCAGGAATTGTAAGGTGATTCCACTTACCAACAAGTGTTACGATTTTAAAATCAATCATTTTGATATCGTTTGTTTTTACATAATTCTCTAGTTCTTCGTAATTTTTAAACATGATATCCCACCTTTACTTACAAATTTACATTTTCAGTATATTCTCTTATTAATTGATGGTCAATGGGAGTATATGCATAATAAACAGAATTATGAAGCATATACTTCGCCGACATAAACATTGTGCATAATTTCTTACATTTTAAAGGTATTAGTTGTAAAAGGTAACAGGCACTTGAGTTTTGAGTTATTTAATTAAAGCATCTATATATTTCGCATAAATGATTTTACATTTTTAAAAGTCATTTATGCGAAATATTCTCCGAAATTCATATAACGCAATAAATACCTTGATATAAAATCTTTATTGCGTTATATATAGCGATACTTTTGATTAAATAACTCAAAACTCAAGAGCCTGTCACCAATACCTTATAAAAGCAGCCCTTTATCAGAGATTTTCCTGTAACCTGGGAATTAAAGAAGGCTGTTCCAACCAGAACAGCCTTCCTTAACTCTCACTATTAAGTGCCTATTACCAAAGTATTCTTTCATCTATGCTTGCTATATCATTACATCCTGTTAGAATCATAGCAACCTTTAATTCATTTGCAATCTTATCAACATATGCCTTAACTCCTTCTGCTCCTCCTCCAAAGGATGCAGTTACAAATGGTCTTCCTATAAGGACTCCATCTGCTCCAAGGGCAAGCATCTTTAATACATCAATTCCTGTTCTTACTCCACCATCTGCAAGTATTGTTATCTTTCCTGCTACTGCGCTAGCTATCTCAGGAAGTACATCTGCAACACCTGGTGTCTGATCCAGTACTCTTCCTCCATGGTTTGAAACAACTATGGCTGATGCTCCAGTTTCAACAGCAAGAAGGGCATCATCTACTGTCATTACTCCCTTGAGTATGAATGGAAGCTTTGTACTTTCTACAACTTCCTTTATCTCTTCAACTGTCTTTGGTCCAACTGGCTTTCCATGAAGTGCAAGAGTTATAAGCCCAGCTGCATCTATGTCCATTCCAACTGCAAATACTCCTGCTTCTTCAGCCATTCTAATCTTTCCTATTACATTTTTATTCTCCCATGGTTTAATTACAGCTATTCCTTCTCCTCCGACCTTTTTAAGTTCCTCAAGGTTTGTTGGAAGGAAGGCATCAACTGCAGTATCTCCAACCATTGGATATATTCCTGCATCCAGACATCCCTTTATTACCCAGGAAATGTATTCTTGTTCTGTGAATTTTCCACCCATGTTAAGAGTTGTGCCAGATACTGGGGCAGCAAAAACAGGTATTCTATGCTTCTTTCCAAAAAGCTCTACTGACATATCAGGATCCTTTGCATCATGTATAACCCTCATGTTTAGCTTTATTGCATCAAGGGCCTCAACATTTACTGTAAATGCAGCACCTGTTCCAGTACCTCCCATTCCAGGTACTTCTCCTGCACAGGCCTTTCCATTACATACAGGGCAAACCCTGCAGCTTCCCTGAAGATTCTCCCTTGCACTCCTTTGAATATCCTTGTAATTCATTTTAATCCCCCTTGTATAATTGTTCTTTATTTTACTTTTTCAATTATCTCTCCATTTTCAATATTTATAAAGGATATAACCCCATCATCATATATGGCTGCTGATGGTATTCCATCACCCTTTGGAACAGATATGCTTCCTGGGTTTATGAAAAGAGTATTACCATCCCTGTACCACTTTCTTATATGGGTATGTCCTGTTATCATTATGTTTATTTCATATGCCTTTGTTATTTCTTTAAGCCTGTTCTCATCCATATCGTGGCCATGAGTTACCATAAATCTCACACCATTGGCTTCATAAAATACCACAGGAAGTATTAAGGGAAGATTTAGAACCATTAAGTCAACCTCTGCATCACAATTTCCCCTTGAAAAGAGTATTGGGGTTTTGCAGCTTTGTATTTCTTCTCCTAATTTCCCTGGATTATATCCCTCAAGCATTGGGTTTCTTGGGCCATGATATAGTATATCTCCTGCACACAGTACCATCTGGCAGTCTTTAAAAAGCTCCATAGCTCTTTTAAATTTATCAGGATAGCCATGTATATCGCTTAATATTCCTATCTTCATGGATTTGTTACTCCTTTATCTTGCTCATTACTATTATGTTTTCATATTTCCCATTTTTATAGCATCTATCCCTTAAAAGTCCTTCCATTTCAAATCCTGCCTTGGAATATAGGGATACCGCATCCTTGTTTTCCTCTAATGTTTTTAGGAAAACTAGATGCATATTCATTTCGTTGAAGATAAAATCCAAAGCAGTATTTAAGGCATCGGCTCCATAGCCTTTTTTTCTAAATGCCTTGTCATATATTGAAATCCCAATCTCACAGTTTCTATATTCCCACTTAATCTCGGATATTATAATAATTCCAATTGGTTTTCTATCTTCATTGTCTATATAAAACAGTTTTTTGCTGCTGTCATCATCAAACTCCAGCATAAATGAGTCGGCATGTCTTTTTGACATAGGATATATAATATCCAGATATCTATTGGATTCCCTGTCATTTAACCAAGCTGATAAAATCCTTGAATCCTCTAACTCTGGAGCTCTTAAATAAATCTTCTTTCCTTTTAGCATTTTCATCACCCATTTTTATTATACCAGAAACCTGTGATAATAAAATCCTTAGTATTGCAATAGATGCAAAATGTTGATTCGCAGTAGTATGTTAAGTGATTTGTTGTTAACCGTCCCCCCATCACCCCAGGTGATAGGGAGACCTCTGAAAAAGTAACTCTTCATTAAAAATATGAAATTAAACATGCTCTAAATTTATAATTTTGTAAAAGTAGGTTTTGAAAATTAAAACGGGATCGGTCTGGGTAACAGGCACTTGAGTTTTGAGGTATTTGATTAAAGCATCTGGCGATGCTTTTGATCAAATACCTCAAAACTCAAGAGCCTGTCACCTTTAGATAGAAGACCGTTCCAGGAAGGGTGCACCTTCTGGGAACGGCCTTTTAAAGAAGAAATTTTGGCTATTGTTTTTTGGCTATTTCTCTAACTGCTTTTATAAATTTATAGGCTTCTTCCTTTGTATTGAAATATCCGGGACTTACTCTTACTGCACCTTGTTTAATCGTTCCTGCCATCCTGTGGAAAAGCCCTGCGCAGTGAAGTCCTCCTCTGGTTGCTATGTTATATTTTTTATCAAGTATTGATGCAGCCTTTGTTGAATGCATATCACCTATATTAAAGGCGACTATAGGCATTCTCTCCTTCATATCCTCTCCAAGTATCTTTACACCCTTTATATCGGATAATCCTTTAATCAATATATCAGTAAGCTTATCTTCATGCTTCTTTATGTTTTTAATACCCTTCCCCTTTACAAACTCCAAGCCTGCATTTAGTCCCCATATACCCACTGCATTTGAAGTGCCGCTTTCATATCTGTCTGGAAAGGTGTCAGGCTGCTCAATGTTTTCTGACACAGTACCTGTACCTCCCTGTATTATATCATCAACATTTGCTCTTTCTCCAATGTACAAGCCTCCTGTACCCATTGGACCATAAAGTCCCTTATGTCCCGGAAAGGCTAGAAGATCTATGCACATTTTTTCAACATCAATTGGAAGAGTGCCAATTCCCTGGGCACCATCTACAAGAAGGAGCTTACCTGTTTCTCTGCAAATCCTGCCTATTTCAGCTACTGGAAGTATGTTTCCTAGAACATTGGATGAAATGCATAGGGCTACCATTTTGGTATTTCCTTTTATCATACTCATAAGCTGCTCTAAGGATATTTCCCCATTCATATTTCCATCCAATATGCTGACTTCAACACCAGTTTTCGAAAGCTTCATTAGGGGGCGAAGTATTGAGTTATGCTCATATACCGTTGTTATTACATGATCCCCTGGCCTTAAAACTCCATGTATGCCCATGTTTAGGGCTAGTGTATCGTTAAATGTAAAGATAAGCCTTAGGGGGTCTTCTATTCCCAAAAATGTAGCTAAATTTTTTCTTGCTTTAGTTACCTTCCTGCCTGCTATCCTTGAAAGTTTATGTCCACCTCTTCCCGGATTGGCGCAGCTTCTTTCAAGAAAGTGTTTCATACGCCTGCCTACTCTTTTGGGCTTTGGAAAAGTAGTGGCCGCATTATCAAAATATATCATAAATTTCCCCCCTAAATGTGATTATATACTCTACAAGAATTCTATTTTAACTCAATATAATAGATAGTTTATAATATTCATACATATAGGGGTTTGATACATTTTGACAACCTAAGCGTATCTTTTTTTAATAAGCTGATAAACTGGCAGCCCTAACAGGGTTATTCCTATTCCATAAAATGAATTTGAAGGGCTTGTAATAAGTGTACTTATCAGTATAAATGCGCCCCCTACTATCCCTATTATTGGTATTATAGGATATAGCGGAACCTTGTAAGGTCTTTCTAAATTATTATGCTTTGAACGAAGTATGAAAATTCCTGCAACACCCATTACAAAGAAAATCCAAAGGACAAATATAGCAAGGTCTGTAAGCTTGTCGGCAGAGCCTGTAAGTACATATATGGATGCAAGGACTGCCTCGAATATAAGTGAGTTTACAGGTGTTCCACTGTTACTAACTTTTCCAAAAAATTTGCTGTACGGAAGCAGCTTATCCTTTCCCATTGCAAAGGGTATTCTTGCACCTGACATCAAATATCCATTTAAGGCACCAAATATTGAAATCATTATACCTGCTGATATAAAAGCCGCTCCTCCCTTACCAAGAAGCCTCATTGCAGCATCTGATACTGGTTTTTGAGAAGCCTTTATAACATCAGCAGGTAGTATGTTAAATACGGCAAGATTAACTAAAACATAAACAACAATAACCATGGATAATCCAATTATAATAGACTTTGGAAGATCCCTTGATGGGTTTTTCATCTCCCCTGCTATGTTTCCTATGCTTATCCAACCATCATATGCCCACAGTGTTCCAAGCATTGCAAGCCCAAAACCCGCTGCTGTACTGGCACTTGAAACCATTGGAGTAAATTCATGAGCAGTTCCCCTTGCAAATCCAATAGCTATTATAACTGCTATTGGTATAAGCTTTGCAATTGTAAATAGAACCTGAATTCTACCCCCAAATTTAGTAGAAATGATATTTATTCCTGCAACCAGAACTATTATAAAAATTGCAAGTATTGTCTGAACTGTTCTTCCCATTGGTATAAAATACTGGGATTGGGTAGTAAAATATAAAGCCAAACCAGCAACAGCTCCTGGTACATATATAAAGGTCTGTACCCATCCTAAAAGGAATCCCCATCTTTCTCCATAAAGCTCCTTAAGGTATACAAACAATCCTCCTGTTTTAGGTATTGCAGTAGCTATTTCTGCCATTGTAAGCCCTGCCGCTATGGTTATAATTCCACCTGCAATCCATGCTAAAATAGCAAGTCCAGGAGCCTGTGTACTTCTCAATACTGTTGATGCTTTAAAAAATATACCAGAACCTATTACCATTCCTATTACCATCGCCATTGCGTCCGAAAATCCTAAATCCTTTTTTAGTTCCTTTCCGTCCTCTAAAAAGGGGAGGTTTGGGTTAACATTTTTCACAATCTTATTCCTTTTTCCCATGTACATTCATCCTTTCAAAATTGGTTGCTGCTTATAAAACTATTATTTGCTAAAATTCATGGGCTATGCAAAGGTAGGTGCCAGGTAAAACGACAGAAAGTAAGTTTTAGGAATTAAAAAGGGGAGTGTCTGGGTAACAGGTACTTGAGTTTTGAGTTATTTAATTAAAGCATCTGACGATGCTTTTGATTAAATAACTCAAAACTCAAGAGCCTGTCACCAGTATCTTGAGATGAGAAAAGAGGAAAGGTGCTCCAACTGGAACATCCTTCCTCTTTTCTTCGGCGCCTGATGGCACTTTATTCTACATCAATTCCGTTTTGCTTCAAAAGCTCTGCGGTAATTCCATTTCCCTCTATCAGAGTTCCATTGAATTCCCCATTATATATTTTTCCACAACCACAGGACGGGCTGTTAGCCTTTAAGATGGCTTTCATCGCACCAATTTCTTTTGCTATTCTTAGGGTTTCATAGGCTCCCTTGAGGAATTTTTCTGTTACATCTCTGCCGTTTTTGTCCAGAACTTTTCCCTTTCCATTAAGTATATCCTTTGCGGTACCAAGAGTTATTTCTGCAGGAGGCCTTGGTGTTTCAAGACCTCCAAGCTGTTCCGGGCAAACTGGTATTGCTTTTCCTTCTTTAAAAAGCTTTAGAACCCTCTCATCAAGGTTATTTCCCCCACTGTATTTGCAGTTTATCCCACATAGGCATGCACTAACAATATACATATGATCACTTCCTATTTCTTCATTTCTACATCTGTCACTCCACTTCCACCTTCTCCAAAATCCCCCATTCTCACGCTCTTTATATGGGGTGATTTCTTAGGGTAGATTGTATTCCTTCCCTTAGGACTCCAGTACCCTTTCCATGGATTAGAGTAACAGATTCAAGTATACATATGATTACTTCCTATTTCTTCATCTCAACAACGGTTACACCGCTTCCACCTTCTCCAAAGTCTCCTGTTCTTATGCTCTTAACATATGGATGCTTTCTTAGGGCGGACTGTATTCCTTCCCTTAAGACTCCAGTACCCTTTCCATGGATTAGAGTAACCATTTCAAGGTTTGCAAGGTAAGCATCATCAAGATATTTATCTATATTGTATAGAGCCTCTTCTAAGTTCTGTCCTCTAAGGTCAATGGAGGATGCAACGCTGTTTACCTTCTGTCTTACAATCTTGGCACCTCCAGTTTTTTTGGCTTCCTTTCTCTTGGTAATATCCCTCATAAGCTTGTTTAATGGAACGTTGATCTTCATTATTCCTACCTGAACCATTACCTCACCCTTTGAATCTGGTTCTGATATTACAACTGCCTTCTGGTTAAGGGTTGTTACATATACCTCTTCAGAAATCTTCACCTTATCAACAGGAACCATTCCATCCCTGTATTCAAGGGTATCTACATCCTTAACCTCCATTGTATCAAGCTTATCCTTAAGCTTCTTTCTTACTTCCTCAGCTTCCCTTATTGATGCTGCTTCAGAGGCCTTCATTCTTAATTCATTCATTTCTCTTAATATATAGTCTGCCTCTTCCTTTGCCTGCTTTACCAGCTTCTTTGCTTCCTCCTGAGCCTGTCTTACAAGCTTATCCCTCTGGGTATCAAGCTTATATTTCTTTTCAGAAATCTCCTTTTTAAGCTCGGATATTTCTCTTTTTAATCTTTCCGTTTCCTCAAGCTCTCTTTCAACAGCTGTTGTTTTATTCTGGAGGTTTTGTATAACATCCTCAAACTTTGCTGCATCCTTTGATATCTTAGTTTTTGCTTCTTCTATGATATCATCTCTTAAGCCAAGCCTTCTTGATATTTCAAAGGCATTTGATTTTCCTGGTATTCCAGTTAAAAGCCTGTAGGTTGGCCTTAGGGTTTCAACGCTGAATTCAACGCTTGCATTTTCAAAGCCGTCCTTCTCCATTGCAAATACCTTAATCTCGCTGTAGTGGGTTGTTGCAATTATTCTTGCTCCCTTACTGTGTATGTTTTCAAGTATTGCCATTGCAAGGGCAGCACCCTCTGTTGGGTCGGTTCCTGCTCCAAGCTCATCAACTAATACAAGGGATTTTTTATCAACCCATTTTATAATATCTACTATATTTGTCATATGGGATGAGAAGGTTGAAAGGCTCTGCTCTATACTCTGCTCATCTCCAATATCGGCATATACATTGTTAAACACAGATATCTGAGAATTATCTTTTGATGGAAGTGCAAGTCCTGCCATACCCATAAGGGTTAGAAGTCCTGCAGTTTTTAGTGTTACAGTTTTTCCACCTGTGTTTGGTCCAGTAATAACCAATGCACTATAGGTTTCACCAAGCTTTATATCAATTGGAACAACAACCTCCTTATTTATAAGAGGATGTCTTGCTGCCCTTATGTTTATTACTCCTCTGTCATTTACTTCTGGAATGCTTCCCTCAATATCCCATGCAAATTTAGCCTTTGCCATTAAAAAGTCCAGGAATGCAAGGCTTTCGTTATTTACCTTAAGGAAGTCAGCATTTTCTCCTACCTTTGCAGTAAGGGCTGATAAAATTCTCTCTACTTCTTCCCTTTCCTTAAGTAGAAGCTCCTTTATCTCATTGTTTAGTTCAACAACTGCCATTGGCTCTATAAAAAGTGTGGAACCGCTTGAGGACTGGTCATGTACAAGACCAGGTACGCTTCCTTTGCACTCTGACTTTACAGGGATAACATATCTATCTCCCCTTATTGTAACTATTGGGTCCTGAAGATACTTTGAGTAGCTTTGAACCATTGATTGAAGTCTGTCTCTTATCTTTCCATTCTTATCCCTTATTGCTCTTCTTATGCCATAGAGCTTTTGACTTGCCTTATCGGATATTTCAGTATCGCTTACTATTGCATTTTCAATTTCCTCTTCAAGTGTCTTTATTCCGATTAGAGAATCAACTATTTCATATATAATAGGATAGAGTTCTCCCTTTGAACCCTCCCTCATAAATGCCTTAAGTCTTCTTGAGCATCTTAATATATCACTAACCCCTAGAAGTTCTCCTGGATTTAAAGTAAATCCTACTTTGGATTTTCTTATGCTTTCACTTATATCCTTTATTCCATCTAAAGGAAGGCTTCCCCATTTTAAAACAACTTCCATTGCTTCCTTCGTTTCATCAAGTCTTTCCTTTACCTCAAGAAGATTTGATGATGGCTTTAATTCACGGCACAGCTTTTTTCCCATGGATGACTGTGCTCTGACTGAAAGCATCTCTGTTATTTTTCCATATTCTAAAACCCTGAAGGTTCTTTCGTTCATAAAAATCCCCCTACTTTCTATTCAACACCCCTTAAGAAGTGTCCCTTTGTTATTCTTCCCTTTAAGTCTTCAATTAGCTCGTTACCCATTTCCCCTGGTTTGTAATTTCCATCAATTGAATTTTGCAGCCCTTCTTTATAGGCTAAAACTGCAAGAGCTGCCTCTTTTGGAGATTCATCTACAAAATTCAAGAGTATATTGTCAACATTGAGTCTTAAAATATCCCTCATATGTTCTATTGTACATAATATCTTGGAATTGTATATATGACTTCTACAGGAAAAATCAGTTATAATTAAAAATTCCTCTCCCATTCTATCCTTGATATAATGTTCAGTATTGCCGCAAAGTGTTGGACATCCTGTCTTTCCATGTCCCTTTGAGCTTCCCATTATACAGTTTCTGTTTACCATTAGTTTTATTCTTCCATGTACCTGCACCAGGGTTTTACTTTCCGTTTTTGATGTTAAGTCCCTAATCTGAGAGAAGGTTAGCTCTGGAGATAATACACAGCCATCATTTCCAAAGGTTTCACAGGCCTTAGAGTTAAATATATTAAAGCCTCTGTCAAGGGTTACATTAAAGCCCTTTGAAAGAAGGTACTTATAAAATCCAAGGTTTCCACACAATGCATCCTTAATGCCGCCATTGGATAGAGAATCCGCTTCACTTTTAAGCTTATCCCATTCCTCCATTATTATCTCAGGATACCATGGATAGACCTTTGTCCTTTCTCCTGCATATTCTATTACATCCATTATACTTCCAGAGTTTATTCTAAGACTTTCTCCACCAAAGTATAATACATCACAGCCTGCATCAATACAGCTTTTTGCCACATCGATTCTTCCTGTTTTAACAGCTATTTTAGGTGTTACTTTCTTATTTATAGTATTAAAATTTACATTTACATTTTTAAGTTCCTCTTTATTTTGAAGCTTATCTAAAAGCTTTTCAAAGCCCTCTCTTCTTAATTTATTTATCTTGGAAACAGGAAGAGCAATATCATCATCCATTTCTATATCAATGTCTTCAAAATAGAAGGGTGTATCCCCTGTTTTCATTAGGGATTCCTTTACCTTTTCAATGGAAGTTGGTGTTTTAATTGCTTTTTCCGGTTCATCGCCTGTAAGTTCAATCTTTATTGAATCCTTAGCATAATCTATTTCAAGCTTCATTGGACTTCCTAAATGAGCAATAAAGCTTCCCTTTACAGCTACCTTTAAAACATCCTTTCCCTTAAAGCTCTCCTCTGCCTCATTTATTAACCTATAATCAAGGGATTTATATATTTTATCGCCTTTTCTGGCTCCCTCAAGATATATGGCTGCAGTATCCCCTGATCCTGCCTCTTTTACATCTCTATTACTAACCCTTATGGAGCTTACAGGGGCACCCTTGTCTCTGCCAAATATCTCAACTCCATCTCCTACTCTCAATGGTTTTTCAAGAAGGATTGACGCAAACTTTCCCTTAACAGAAACCACTGTTCCAAGATAGGTGCCCCAGTTTTTAGGCCTTTCATAGCTCATCATTTCTCTTCCCTGTCTTTCCTTGAAGTAGCCTGATGTAAAGCCTCCTCTGTTAAAGATCTGGGTTACTTTTTCAATGTCATCCTTTTTTGAAAATCCATCTATTGCCCTTCTATATGCTCCAACAACGGTTGCAACATATTCCGGCCTTTTCATTCGCCCTTCAATCTTTAAGGACACTGCTCCTGTATCTATTACATCCCTTATAAAATCAAGGGTGGATAAGTCCTTAGGACTTAACAGATATGCCTTATCACCATTATCAATTGTGTACTGCATCCTGCAGGGTTGAGCGCATTTCCCTCTGTTTCCGCTTCTTCCACCTATCATACTGCTCATTAGGCACTGACCTGAAAAGCTTATGCAAAGTGCGCCATGAACAAATATCTCAATTTCGGCAGGTGTATTCTTAGTAATGTACCTTATTTCATCCATGCTTAATTCCCTTGAAAGCACAACCCTCTTAACCCCCATAGCGTGTAGGAGCTTTACTCCTTCAAGGTTATGGGCTGTCATCTGAGTGCTTCCGTGTATCTCAAGGTCAGGAAGGCTTTCTCTTAAAGCCTTCAATAATCCAATATCTTGTATTATAATGGCATCAACCCCTATGCTGTGTAAAAAAGCTGCATAGGAAACTGCTCCCTCCAATTCTGTGTTGTCCAAAAGTGTGTTCATTGTAACGTAGAGTTTTACTTCGTACGAATGGCAGAACCTTACTGCCTGCACCATTTCATCATCATCAAAGTTATTTGCAAACTGTCTTGCCGAAAAGCTTTTTCCACCTATGTATACCGCATTGGCTCCATTTAAAACTGCAGCTTTTAGACTTTCAAAGTCTCCTGCAGGGGCCAGTAATTCCACCATTATAATCTCTCCCTTGTAATAATATTCCGCAACATCTATTTATAAATTATACACTAAATAATAGATTCTTCAATTGTAATAGGTTTTTTACTAAGCATTCCTTATGTTTTTAACTATACTTTAAAATCCCCCCCTCTGCAAAAACAATCATTTTATAAGTGCAGAGGGGGGGATTTCTAAAACTTACATATTAGAATACTTGTTTTTCACTAAAATCCTCTTTTAATAAGAGAAGTACCTGCTGCTATCTTGTTGAGTATTGCACTTTCAAGTCCTCCAAGACAGCAAATTGTATCTCTTACACTTTGGTTTGCGGCTACAAGTTGTGTTGGTGTAAAACGGCGGCTTGGGCTTGATGCAACTCTAATTAAGAATTGGAGTTTTTCACCTTCTGCTGCTACAAGCTCTGCTGCACCAGCTTCAAATAATATTGCTGATTCAACTAACATTTTACCTAATACAGATGGACTAGTTGCTGTTAAAGCAGGAATTGACATTAATATAACCTCCCTTTGTTTGGCTTTTTTTCTAATATAAAGTATGTACACTACCCCTTTTTTGTGACACAATTAGACATTTTATGCAGTATTTACGACATTATTTATATTAACTATATACAAAGTAAAAATTCTATTACATTTCACCTTTTCAAACATCCTCGAGCCGGACCAGCTTTGCAAGGCTGTTTGAAAAGGTGAAATGTAAAGAACTTTAATGCTTTGTATATAGTAACTAATTTTTGGAATTATGCACTGCTATAGAATTTTTCATTTTATTTTGCAATTATTTAATAAAGTTTGTTACCCTACTTTCTTCATGAGAATATATTATATTGGATGCTGGCAGTAAACACCATAAAAACATATATGTTGGAAAAATTCTTTTCTCTTTCATCTTCACAAACAGCATGGGGTTAACCAATCTAGCAGAGCTGATGGTAAAGATAAAATGTAAGAATTTTTATACAACATATATAGCTTAGGAGGGTTAAGGTGAAAAATCTGAGTATTATAATAAGATCAAGCGGAGAAAAATTAAAGAATTACATCCGTACCATTTCTCCCCTTTTAAAGGATGAGGATACTGAGCTTATTATCATAAATAATTTAGGTCAGGGAACTGATGTTGAATATAGCTATACACTTTACAGTTTTTCTGAAAGCTATAGAAATTTCAAGGATTTTTGTTTTGCATCCTCCAATGGTAAAAGAGTTGTGATAATTGAAGATGGGATGGTTATAACCCCAGATATAGTTGATAAAATAGAAGGATTTTTAAAGGATACACAGAACTTGAACCTTTTATGTTCCTATAAAATATATCTAAACCATGACAAATCCATTTACTTTATCCATAGTGAAGAGTTGGTGCATAAAAGAGGGCTAAAGGGTTTCAATACAGAAAATGAAACTATAATTGAGGATTTAAGTTTTGTTGAAGCAGCAGAAAATGATATTGAGACATGTATTGAACGGCTTATCAAGTATGGTTATTATAAGGAACTTTATTTATGGTTTGAGAATGTAATATTTAATAAAAGCCAGAGATTTCAAAACGAGTTTTGTGAGATTCTTGAAAAGAAAAAGGTTGAAATGGATTCAGATGATGTAAAATATTTAGATAATCTATTTCTTAATATGCCTCATGAATGTAGATATAAAAAATATATTGAAGCAAGAATGCTATTTAAAGAAAAAAAATATCTAAATATTAATGAGGTATTAGAAAAAATTAAGAATGGGGATTTTAATCAGGAAACCTTATATTTTTCATGGTTTTTAAATGATGTATTTGATTCTGGAAAATATATATTTGAAATACTATCATGTATTGATGAGGATAACCTTTGTAAATATCTCTCCTACCTTTTTGATAACAGCCAATATTTTTCAAATCAAATTTATGATTTTATACTAGATACACCCCTATTATCCCTTGATGATTCAAAATTTAGTCTTTTTTTAAATGTAATCAAGGATTATGTAATCTTTATTTCAAATAGCCCCAGGATGCCAGATATAAAGGATAAGCTCCTAAATGTATTTGATAAGTATATAAAAACTTCATTAAAATTTTGTGATTATCTTGAAAAAGAAGATGCTGATTTTGTTAATGAGGTTTATAAAGCAAATGTTTATATTGAAGAAAATAAATTTGAAGAGGCAATTGACACCTTAAACCCATTGGTAAAAATGTCTCCAGCTTTCTCATACGCTATACTTCACTATATACAAAGTATAAGATATCAATATAATTGCTATCCATATGTTCTAAGCATTTGTATGATAGTTAAAAATGAAGAAAAAAATATTCAAAGGTGCCTCTCAAGCTTAGTCCCACTTTTAGATTCTAAGATAGCAGAATTAATAATTGTTGATACTGGCTCCACTGATATTACAATAAAAATATCTAAAAGCTTCACAGATAAAGTATATACTAAACCATGGCAGGGCAACTTTTCAGAAGCCAGGAATTACAGTATATCTCTGGCAAATGCCGAATATATTTTGATACTTGATGCAGACGAAGAATTTAAGGAAAATAATATATTAAAGCTTGTTGAAGAGTTTTCAAATATTCAATATAAACCCTTTAATACATTCTCCTTTAAGCTTATAAACTATACCGATACACTTCTTCAAGAATATGCAGTATTAACCCAGCCAAGAATATTTAGAAACGATGGAAAATTTTATTACTCCAGCAGTGTTCATAACCAGCCAATATTTAGCCCGCCAGCTAAAAACCTTGATATATTTATTCATCATTATGGGTATATAATGACTGAAGAAATTAGAGAAAGGAAGTTTCAAAGGACAGCAACACTTCTTAAAAAAGAACTTGAAAAGGATCCAAAAAACATTTACTACAGGTTTCAACTAAGCACGAGTTATGCAATGTACGGAGATGAAGGTGAAGCTTTAAAGCATGTTGAAATATATATGAGGCACATTAAGGAATTAGGAATAGTTGAAGAGAATCACCTTATGTATCTTAATAATGCTGCTTCTATATATATTTCAAACTCGCTTTATGATAAAGCCCTTGATATATGTGATAATGCACTTTCAATCAAACCCGATTTTATAGATTTTATGTTCTATAAGCTTTTCATATTGTACAGCAGACAGGAATATAAGGAAGCACTTGAGTATATTAATCAATATCTCAATATAATTGATGATTTCTATACAATGGATATATCCCATGATGGCAGATTTTCATTTTATTCATTGGGACTTAAGGACGATGTGCTGAGGATGATGGCTTTGAGTAATTATTTTGAAGGAAAATATGAAGAATGCATAAAAGGGACTCTTGAAATTAAAAATGAGTTTACATTAAAAAACTGCATATATGCATTTGTAGATTCCTGCTTTAAATTAAAAGATTTTAAAGGCTTATCTTTCTTTTATGTAGATAGAATACTACCGACACAAAAGAATGATTTTATAGGAGTCTTTAATTTCTTTTTAATAAACAATCTTTTTAAATGCGGAAAAGAAACTTGTGAAAAATGTATTTTGACTTTTGAAGATTCTAAAGTAGATAAAGATTTTACAGCTGACATTAAATTAAGATATGAAAACAATGAATTCCCTAATGAAGGTGAGCTTATTTTTCTAGTGGATAATTATGATTTAGATAACCTTGATATAAGTAGTGCTGTATCAATATTTAACAAATTACTATCCAATTTTGAAGAATTTATTCCATTGGAAACCGGGGATATTATGCAAGCATGTTCATATAAACAATTTGCACAGTTTGTTCTTCATAGAGCACCAGAAATCAAGTATTTTAAAAATTATTATCCCGACAAGCTTTTATGTATATTAAAAAAATACATTGATTTATGCAGCTATATTACAAGTGAAAAAAGAAATGAACTCTTAACTTCAAAAGAGAACCATTTTCTTTTGTTGATATCCTCTGCACTAAGGGAGTTCAGTTTGGGAAACATTGATGAGTTTATAAGACTTTCAAAGAGTTCAACATCATTATATAAGAAAATGAAGGGAATCGTTAGTCTTCTTGTAGAAACCCTTGTTCCAGAAAATAAACAGTATCAGGAGTCTAGCATATATGAACTTGAGGAAAATGAATATGCATTGAACTTAAAAGAAGAACTTTCAAAGAAAGCTGTAGAAAATAGCATCGAAAATATCTTTGAAATATTTAGCAAATACGATAGGGAAGATTTGTATGATTCCCAATTGTTTTCATTTAAAGCTATTGTTCTTATGGGGGATAATCGTTTTAATGAAGCAGAGTCAACATTAAAACGAGGACTAAAAAAATATCCAACCGATGTCACACTTCTTTACAATATGGCAAGGCTCCATAGTTTTTCTTTGAACAATAAAGAAGCTGTTAAGTATTATATTATGTCAAAGTTATTATCTATGGACCTTAACCAAAAATTTAATTATGAAAATCTCACCATTGAAGAACCCTTAAACAGGAACGCTTTAAAGGTTTTAATTGGAACTCTTGATCTTACAGATAAAATTGTAACTTTATCTTCTGGGCTAAAAAAAAGAGGTATATATGCAAGATCCATAAATTACTATCCTGGCAATAAGAATTATAATAGTGATTATATAGTAGATGTAAATATTATGGATTCTGGGTTGGATATCCTAATAAACTCTATAGAGACTGCAGCAAAGTTGATTTCAGAATACAATGTCTTTCATTTTAACTTTGGAACCTCACTTACCTTTCATCATAATGACCTTGCACTTTTAAAGGAATTTGACAAAGGAATTGTAATGCATTTTTGGGGTAATGATGCTAGGATATATTCCAAAGCTTCCAAGCTAAACCCATATATTTCATCTAAAAACACTAAGGATGATGTTATAAAAAGAAATCTTGAGCTTTACTCAAGGTATGCATCAAGTTGTATTGCAATTGATTATGAAATATATGAGTATTTAAAGGATTTTTTTAGTAATGTTCATGTAATTCCTTCTCCTGTAGATTTGGAGAAATACAAGCCATCATTTCCAAAAGCCAGGGATGGAAAAATAACCATAGTTCATGCTCCTTCCTCAGGTGAAGCAAAGGGTACAAAATATATAATAAAAGCAATAAATGAACTCAAGCTCAATTATGATATAGAATTTAAAATCTTACAGGGAATACCCCATGATCAAGCTATAAAAATATATAGAGATGCAGATTTAATTATAGATCAGGTTATACTAGGCAGTTATGGACAGCTTGCAATAGAAGCAATGGCACTTGGTAAACCTGTCATATGCTATATAAGCGATTTTATGAAGGATAAATATCCATTAGAGCTTCCAATCATATCTGCAAATCCTGATAATATAAAGGATATAATTGAATATGCCCTTAAAAACAGGGATATGCTTTGTGATGCAGGTAAAATGGGCAGAAACTATGTTGAAAAATATCATGATATTAATAATATATCAAGCATGTTAATAAGCCTGTATAAAGACGTTCTTCATTCATAAGTCTATATATAACGCAATAAAGATTTTAAATTAAGGTATTTATTGCGTTATATTAATTTAGTAAAATGTTTCGCATAAATTATTTCTAAAAATATAAAATCATTTATGCGAAATATATAGTTCTGTTCTGAAATCAACTTATAGAGAATTTTATGGGGGTGTAATGTTTGGAACCATTGGCTAGTGGAGAAATAAGACCTAGAATATCTTTTTTTGTAAAGCAGGGTATGGATAATTTCACTGATGATATTATTAATTGCCTAAAGGATATATATGAGGTTAAAAAAATAATAGTTACTGAATATAATCAGATTGATGAAGGCATGGAGTGGGCAGATATTTGCTGGTTTGAGTGGTGCGATGAGCTTATCATATATGGCAGCAATCACAGGCTTGCCCCACATAAAAAGATAATATGCAGGCTCCACAGATATGAGATTTTTACAGATTATCCTCTTAAGGTAGAATGGGCTAATGTTGATAAGCTAATTGTTGTAACAGAGCACATTAAAAGATTTTTCCTTGCTGTAATGCCTAAGCTAAATGCTTCTCTTGATATTGTTACCATAGAAAATGGAGTTGATTTAGATAAGTATAGTTTTAAAGAACGTAAGAAAGGCTTTAATATTGCTTGTGTCGGCTATATTCATTCAAGAAAAAATCCTGTTTTGCTATTACAAATTATAAATAAACTTGTAAAAATCGATCCCCGATATAAATTATATATTGCTGGCCAATTTCAAGATCCATTGATTGAGCTATATTGGAACTACCAGATACTAGAGATGGGGCTTAAGGATAATATCATTTTTGATGGATGGCAGAATGATATTGAGAAATGGCTTGATGATAAAAATTATCTTTTATCATCAAGCATCCACGAAAGTTTTGGTTATGGAATAGCAGAGGCAATGGCTTGTGGCATTAAACCAGTTATTCACAATTTCATCCTTGCTCATGAAATCTGGGATAGAAAGTACTTGTTTAATGGAATAGATGATGCTGTTGATATAATTACATCTGGAGAATATGCTTCAAGGGAATATAGAGGGTATATTGAAGAAAGATATTCTTTAAAAAAACAGCTAAATTGCATTATAAATTTAATTAAAACAATTTAAAATATACAAAAATAGCAGCTGCTAACTTACATCCTATTTCAAATAGCCCTATTGGGATGTAAATTTTAAAGTTGCTATTTTTATCGTTTTTTGTCACATTTCTAGAGGTTTTCTATATTATATAACAGGAAAAATTATGTAATCATTTTAATACATCTAAAGTATTTTATATTCTAAGTCTTATTTATAAGAGGTGATTTATGTGAAACTCGCCATGTTGTGTACAGAAAACTTACTGTTTCACATATTGATGGCGGTGCAATGCAACAATATTTGAGGGTATTTTACCCTATTTTTCCAAATATCACGATATAACCGTTTACTAGTATTCTACCCCCCTAGAAATTCTTTCAGAGTTAGGTGATGTAAAGTAACAAACTTCAGTAAAGGAGAATTTATATGAATATTTCAGTTATCGGAACAGGTTATGTAGGACTCGTTACTGGAGCATGTCTTGCACATTTAGGCATGAATGTTCTCTGTATGGATAGGGTTGAAAATAAAATTGCCATGCTTAAAAATATAAGCATACCCATTTATGAACCAGGTTTAGAAGAAATCGTGAGGGATACAACACTATCAGGACATCTAAATTTTACATCAAAAATTGAAAAAGCTGTTGAATTTGCAGATGCAATATTTATTGCTGTTGGCACTCCAACACTTTCTGATAATATTCCAGACATAAGCGGCGTTATTGAAGTCGCAAGGGAAGTCGCAGAAAATATGAATACCTATAAGCTCATAATTACAAAAAGTACCGTCCCAGTTGGTACTGGTCAATCAATTAAAAACGAAATTAAAAAAGTGCTTATTAAAAGCAAAAAACACATAGATTTTGATATAGCTTCAAACCCTGAGTTTTTAAGGGAAGGCTCTGCTATTAAGGATTTTATGAAACCAGATAGAATAGTGGTTGGTGTAGAAAACCAAAGGGCTTCTGATATTATGAAAAAGATCTATTCTATACATGTTTCATTGGAGGTACCATTTTTAATTACAAGCATTGAAACCGCTGAAATGATAAAATATGCTTCAAATAGTTTTCTTGCTTCTAAAATAAGCTTTATAAACGAAATTGCAAATATGTGCGAACTTTGCAATGCTGATATTAAAACAGTTTCACTGGCAATGGGACTTGACCCTAGAATCAGCAGTAGCTTTTTAAATCCTGGACCAGGGTATGGAGGCAGCTGTTTTCCAAAGGATACAAAAGCTATGTTATACATCGGCAAAAAAATTGGTTATACACCAGAAATTATTAAAAGTACAATAAAGGTAAATGAGAATCAGAGATTGCTAACATTAAAGAAAATAAAAAATTTACTAGGTGATATAAAGGGAAAAACAATTACTATTCTTGGTACTGCATTTAAGGCAGGTACTGATGATATCCGAGAATCTCCGGCTATTTATGCCATAAAATCCTTGCTAAAAGAAGGCTGCTTAATAAAGGTATACGATCCAAGAGCATTGGAAAATACAAAAAAAGAATTATTGGGTATGGAAAATATACAATACTGCTCTGATGTGTATGAAGCTGCTGTCGATAGCCACTGTATAATTATTTTTACAGAGTGGCAAGAATTTATGAATATAGATTTTCTAAAGCTTAGGAATCTTGTTAATAGCCTTATATTTTTAGATCTTAGAAATATATATGATCCGTCTGTTGTAAGAAAATACGGTTTTATTTACAGGGGCATTGGCAGAAAATGATCTCTATTCTTCTTAACATAGTGTGGTCTTCTTCTATTAAAATTAAATATAATAGAAGACCACGCTTTTTTATAAGCAGTAATATAATAAATTATTACAAAATTCTACTTCATTCACATTGTCTTGTCACATATAGTCGTCTAGTACATATATTAAACTGAAGAAAGGGGGATGTATATGTTCAATGTAACCTGGATACCAATTAACACTAATACACTCACAGCAGACCTTGGTCCTGGTCAATGTGGTATAGACATCGTTGGAAGCAGCAGTTTCCCAGCTCTTTTTGGTGCAATTGACAGTAACTTCATTTATTTTAGAATGAGGTTAAATTGTGACCCAAGAATGCAAAATAGAAACGAACTTCAGAATATGGTATGGGGAATCTTAATTAAAAATGCTGCCACAGGTGCTCCCCAATTTACAGCAAGGGTAAACGCTAAAAACGATAATGCTGTTCAGGTATTTACTGCAGATAATAACGATCCCTTTATAGCTTTACAGTGCCAACAGCCAATAGATTTAGGTCAATTGGGAAATGTAGAGGTAGAGCCTGCTGATTCCAACTTTGACTCAACACAGGATTTTTTCCTGGATTTTAAAGTTCCACTAAGCTGTTTTCCAAATGGCTTCTTCAATGAAAGCCATATTTTCTGTGGATTCACTTCAGATAATGACCAGAATATAAACAAGGAGGTACCGCCTCCATATACAATTGGTAACAGAAATAACCCTGCATTATGTGGAGGTCCCGTATCACTTCAAGAAAAGGTGAGGATAACAAAGACTGTAACTCCATTAATTACAACTAGTTGTTCACCACCACAGAACTTTACTGTATCAATTACAGTAACAAATGTTTCTGGAGCACCATTAAACAATATTGTAATTACTGATGTAATTACTCCAGAATTTGTACCCCCTCAAGCACCACGTACCTTCGGCCCATTTAACCTTGCAGCTGGTGCTTCTATCACAGAAACCTTTGTAATATTTGGTTCTTTCCCTAATGCGGGAACCTTCCAATTTGACACAGTAATAGTTACCCAGGGAAATACTGTTATAGGCACCTTTACAGGTCCATTAATAACAGTTTTACGCTGTCCAACTAGAGGAGTTAAGCTTTTCTAAAAACAATTGACTCACTGTGGCGATATGAAAATATCGCCACAAATTTTATATAAGTCCTATCCTATATCATTCCAATTCTTATACTCAATAATTTTATCATATATCTCATTTATGCTTTCATCATCGGCTGTAGGATTCATTGCCTCTACCAATGCTTTTAAGCCATTAGAGCGTATTATAGTAGGTTGAAAGCTTTCCTTTATATTAAAATTTATAGGTTCATTTGCTTTTTTACTACATAATAAATTGGTCCAGTAATTTCCCTTTGCAAATGAAAGTTTATAGTATATACCCATCAAATCATTAATAGGTGTGTATATAATATTTAATAAATTGTTATTTATATTATTCCTAACTTTATAATAGGAGATTATTGATGATATGCTCTCTTGAAATTTCATCAGTTCTTGATGCCAGTGGCAATCGGGATCTATATCAGTTAAGAGTTTAAATGGATTATATTCATTTTCTTTGCTTGATGTAAGATATGAGTATGCAAGTTCACTTGCTTTTCTTTTAATCCTCTTCAATTTATTATTGTTTACTTCAACAGCTACTAAATCATATTCCATCTTCTCTATCAAATCCTTCAATATGGAATTAATATCATAAGAATCGTCTTTGTTTAAAATATCAGCAATTCTATCATAGGGCAGACCTGAGACTGGCCCAGTTCCTACATATGTTATTATATTCTGCACTGTATTTTTATTTTCCTTGCCAAATTCATACATTATCTCAACAAGATTCATATAACATATATCTAGAATTAGAATATCTATTTTACATCCTAAATCCTTGTATATCATATTTATAGCTTTGCACATTTCAACAGTTCCCATTATATAGGGTTTATCCTGACTGTAGTCTGTAAGAGTTCCTACAAATGCAGCTCCATGCCCTCCAAGTATAAGCATATAATGTTCTGCTGGGCATTTCTCGACACCCCATTTAATAAAGTTATAAAGATTACCTGGATGAGCCATGTTTTTACTACTAAAATTTTCAATCAATTCAAATTCTCCATTAAAAATATGGTATCTTCTTACACCTGTCCATAATTCCTGATTATCATCAAATTCTTCTGAAGGCCTTATTATTTCTGGAAGCTTTCTGTCTATTCTGCCTATCTCAACCACAACATCAATATCATTATTACTGCTCTTCTCCTTTATATCCATCAACGACTTATACATCTCAGGTTCATATTCATTGTTTCCATTTGCATAGTAAAGAATGGCCCACTTTTTAAGCCTCTTATTAATCATGCTTACACCTTCTTTTTATATTAAGTAATTAAGCATCCCACTGTATTATATTAACAAGGTGCTATCATCGTTACAAAAATGGGCTTTATTTGACATATGTTATATCGATATAATGGATTATTTTGTGTCAATTCATGTAACATTAATGCTATTTGGTACATATTATGTACTATAATAACAAAACAGTTTGATGATAAAGGGGGATATATTATGGGACTTCCATCATTAAGTGTTCCAAATTGCCTTGGTCAAAATGTAGTACAGTCTGCTGCTCTATTTGAAGCAGGAGTTGCTGCAATTATAAACACAGAGGCTGAAAAGCTCCAGTATTTGCTTGCTAAATGTGTTCCAACTACAGTTCTTATAAATACAAATAACCAGGTTAAAGACATAGTTTGCTGTTTAAAGGACTTGGAAAATGCTATAGTTACAAAGATCGAAATTGGAAAAGACATGATGAATCATTAACTTTAAATTACTCCTAATACATCTATAAAAGCACAATTAGTGCCAGGCACATGGCAAGTGGCAAGTTGAATAAAGCCTGAAACATAAGGTTTTATTCAACTTTCCACTTGCCATGTGCCTGACACTTTAAAGCTGAAGCTGCCCATATATTTATACCAAGGTTTTTGTAACAAAAATATATTATTTGCATATTATGTTTCTAGGAATGTTTTTGCTGAATTAATTCATTAGACTTATATACATATAAACAATATTTATTAATCTGCTGAGGAGGAACGTGATGGGACATAAATCGAGCTACTCCAAGTATCTTAAGGAGCTTGGAAAAGGTGTTATTGAAACGACTACTATAACTGATGCCAGCCTCGCATCTCTTATGCAGTCAGAGAGTGATAAAATTCAGGAACTTATTAAAAGAAATGCTTCAGTTGATGATTTGTTAAAATCCAGCAAAATATTTAGCGATTTGCTTTTTAATCTTGTGCTGGTTCAGCTCATACCAATATTAAAAACTTCTCCAAAAAATACTGCATCTGGGGAAGATAATTCTAATAATCCTTCTCAAGATTCTAATAGTGATGATGCCAAAAACATAGTTTCCGAGATATTAAATTCCTCAGAAGATGCCTCAAAGGATGAACTAGAGGTTGATGCCTCTATTGCTTCTGATAGGGATTCTTTGGATTCTGCAAAATAAATTTCTATATAGAGACAGTCACACAATGATATAAGTTATATAGACATATATAACTTAGGCATATTCAAGAAAATAACCAGTCAATATTTGGGTCTATTTTGCGTCATACTTCGTCAACAGAACCTCAAGTTAGCCCTGCTAGCTTGAGAACCTGTTTCCTTGTCTGACACAAATATCCTAAAAATATTGACTACTTATTTTCTTGAATATGCCTTATATCATTGTGTGACTGTCTACGTTTCTATATACTTCTTTTTTTCCCCTGTATGTCCTTGAAATCCTTCTTAACTCTAACAAGTTCAATCTGATTCTCAAGGAGCTGATCTTTAAGGTTTGATATGTAGTTCTGATTTTCAGAAAGCTTGGCCTCTAATTCTTCATTATGCTGCTTGAGGTATGCATTTTCCTTTAACAGTTTTTCGAATTCTTCATTTCTTTTTGCATAGTTTTCATAAAGCTCATCATAGCCATTTTTAAGCTCTGAAAGTGCCACTTCCTTTGTTGTCTGCTCTTCAACATATGCAGCATATTCATTTTTCAAGCTTTCATAATCCTGATAAAGTTTTTCATACTGCCCCTGAATCTCCTTATTTCTTTCCTGGGGTTCCCTTATTGAATCTTTAAGCATTTCTATATCATTTTTCATTTTAAATATATTACTTGCCAGAGTAAGGGAAGTCAAAACCGCTGCTGAAGTCGTACTATGCTTTGGATTACTAAATAGTACTTCTTTAAGCTTCTTGTCAACAAAATTGGCTATTGAAAATAGATAATCCTCTGACTCATCACCTGTCAATGTATATTCTGAACCGTTTATTCTTACAACAACCTTGTTCCTCGGCATAAAATGCACCCTTTCAATGATATTAAAATTGGATAAATCCAAATAAATACTTCTATTTATTATGATTATAGCAATAGCTAATATATTATTCAAATAAAAATTATATTATATATTATCCATATTATCACATTTCATCATATTTCTCTACATTTTTAGAGGAAATGTATTCAATTTATCGCAGAAGTGCCAGGCAAGTGGCAAGACTAAGAGCTAAAAGTGAAAAGGTAAGAGTTATATAAAAAACCCGTCGAGTTTTTTATAATCAACCTATCATAACTTACATTGCTACCCCCTCAATCCTTCTTACCTCTTACTTCTTACCTCTTACCTCTTACCTCTTACCTAAATTAAGATAATAGAAAAGCCTTAAGGAAAATTTTCCCTAAGGCTTTTCTATTATCTTAATTGCGCTCCAAGTTTTTCTGAAAGATTTTTAACTATTTTGTCATGGACTGCATTTACTTCTGCGTCCTTTAATGTTCTATCGGCTGCTCTGTAGGATAATGAATATGCAACGCTCTTTGTTCCATCTGGTATCTGTTTTCCCTTGTAAACATCAAAGAGCTTTACTGATTCAATTAGTTCCTTTCCGGATCTCATTATTATATTCTCAATCTCTCCGACGGTAACTTCATCCTTAACAAGCATCGCAATATCTCTTGTTACTGCTGGGAACTTTGGAAGGGTTTTGTACTTTCTTTCTAACTTGGATGCCTCGAATATTAAAGACAGATTCAATTCAGCAACGTATACTCTGTCCTCTATTCCGTAATTTTCAAGTACATTTGGATGTATCTCTCCAAATACTCCTGCATCCTTTCTTCTTATCATAAGCCTTGCTGTTCTGCCTGGATGGAAGGTTGGATTAGCACTTTCCCTTTCAATGTCATATTTTTCTATTCCAAGACTTAAAAGAAGGTCTTCAACTATTCCCTTTAAAATATAGAAATCAGCATCTCCATACATTCCGATTACAAGCTTATCAATTTCATTAGGGAGTTTTTCATCTCCAGGAATATAAACTCTTGCCACATCAAATAGGTATGCCTCCTTGTTGTCTCTCTTGTAGTTCTTTGAAAGACATTCCATCATTGATGGTATGGCAGTTGTTCTCATTATACTGAAATCCTCTCCAAGTGGATTGGATATTGTAACAACCCTTCTTAATTCACTGTCCTGTGGTACTTCAATATCATCAAAGGTTTTTGGGCTTACAAAGGAGTAAGTCATTGCTTCACTAAGGCCACAGGATACCATTGTGTTCTTTACTGCCTTTAAAAGCTTTTGCTCCCTGGTCCATGCTGCTTCAACAGCCTCTCCTACTATTCTTATTGATGGTATTACATCATAGCCATATATTCTTACAACTTCTTCAGCTACATCCTGCTTTATCTTTACATCCTGTCTGAAGGTTGGAACTTCAATTTTAAGTATATCCTCTCCTGCAACCTTCATTTCAAGGCTTTCAAGTATTTCCTTCATCCTTTTTCCTTCTATATCAATTCCAAGGAATCCGTTTATCCATTCTGGAGAAACTTCGATATTGTGAGGCTTAACTGGCTCTGGATATATATCAATAACTCCTCCAACAACATCTCCTGCTTCAAGCTTTTCAACAAGGTTCAATACCCTGCCCAATGTTTCTTCTACCAGGTTTGGATCAAGATCCTTTTCGAATCTTGATGAGGATTCTGTTCTTAAACCTAATTTTTTGGATGTTATTCTTACATTTGCACCATTGAAGTTTGCACATTCAAATACAACTGTTGTAGTATCATCCTTAACCTCTGAGTTCAATCCACCCATTACTCCTGCAACTGCAACTGCTCTTTTACCATCTGCAATTACAAGCATAGATGAATCAAGCTTTCTTTCTGCCTCATCTAGTGTTACGAAATTTTCTCCATCCTCTGCTCTTCTAACTACAATCTTTTTATCCTCTATATCCCTGTAGTCAAATGCATGAAGTGGCTGACCAAGCTCTAACATTACATAGTTTGTTATATCAACTATATTGTTTATTGGTCTTACACCTGCTTCTTCAAGTCTTTGCTTAATCCAGTCAGGAGATTCCTTTATCTTTACATTTTTAATCATTCTTGCAGCATATCTTCTGCAGAGATCATCCTTTACCTCAACCTTAAGGTAGTTGTTTATATTGTCTCCATCTTCCTTGAAGGATGTTTCTACCTTCTTTAATGGTAAACCATAGGTTGCAGCTGCTTCCCTTGCTATTCCATAAACTGAGAAGCAATCAGCTCTGTTTGATGTTATTTCAAAATCTATTACTCCTCCACTAATTCCTAGGAGTTCCTTTGCCTCAACACCTAATGGAGTATCTGATGGAAGTATCATTAATCCGTGAACTGTACCTTCCTTTGCAAGCCCAAGTTCTTCTTCGGAACAGAACATTCCATTGGATTCAACTCCCCTTAGCTTTCCCTTCTTTATCTTAGTTCCATCTGCAAGGGTGGAACCATGAAGAGCAACTGGAACTACATCATTTTCCTTCATATTAGTTGCAGCTGTAACTATTTGAATTGTTTCTGCTCCTACATCCACCTGGCATATTGTAAGTTTATCAGCATCTGGATGCTTTTCAAGCTTTAAAATCTTTCCTGTAACTACTTTATTTACTTCCTTCCCAGTTTCAATTATTTCCTCAACCTTTGAACCTGAAAGGGTAAGGGCATCACCAACTTCATTGATGTCCTTATCTATATCAACATAATCTAAAAGCCATTTATATGGAACCTTCATTTAAATACCTCCTTGTTTCTCATATAACATATAACTAGAATTGTTTTAAGAATCTTACATCGTTTTCGTATAGAAGTCTTATATCATCAATTCCGTACTTAATCATAACTATTCTTTCAAGACCCATTCCAAATGCGAATCCGCTGTAAACTTCAGGATCAATTCCTCCGTTTCTTAAAACATCAGGGTGAACCATTCCTCCTCCAAGTATTTCAATCCAGCCAGAGTTCTTACATACTCTACAGCCCTTTCCTCCACATACGAAGCAGGTTACATCAACCTCGGCTGATGGCTCTGTAAATGGGAAGTGGTGAGGTCTGAATTTGGTCTTTGTATTTTCACCAAGGAACCTTACTGCAAAGGTATCAAGGGTTCCCTTAAGGTTTGCCATTGTTATTCCCTTGTCAACAACCAATCCCTCAATCTGATGGAAGGTTGGTGAGTGTGTTGCATCAGCAGCATCGGATCTGTATACTCTTCCAGGAGCAATTATCCTAATAGGCGGCTTTGTCTTCTCCATTGTTCTTATCTGAACTGGTGATGTCTGAGTTCTTAAAACAACTCCATCATTTATATAGAATGTGTCCTGTTCATCCCTTGCTGGGTGATTCTTTGGGATATTTAGAGCCTCAAAATTATAATAATCAAGTTCAACCTCCGGTCCCTCTGCAATTGAGAATCCCATTCCAAAGAATATTTCCTTTATTTCATCTAGTACCTTTGTTATTGGGTGAAGATTTCCTATTCTTCCTGGCTTTCCTGGCATTGTTATATCGATGTTTTCCATTGAAAGTCTGATGTTCTTTTCCCTCTCACCTATTTCTTTTTTCGCTGTGTCAAGAGAGTTTTCTATTGCTTCTCTTACATCGTTTGCAAGCTTTCCAACTATAGGTCTTTCCTCAGCAGAAAGTCCTCCCATTCCTCTTAGTATTGATGTAAGCTCTCCTTTTTTTCCAAGGTACTTTACTCTTATCTCCTCAAGACCCTGACTTTGACTTATTGTCTTTATCTCAGCCAAAACGTCATTTTTGATTTTTTCAAGCTGTTCTCTCATTTTACTACTCCTTTCCTGGTGCCAGGCACATCACATTTTGTGATGCGGTGACACGATTATTTTTTTATTTTGAGTGTCAGACACTCCACAAATGTGATGTGCCTGGCACCTAGATAATAAAAAGCCTTCATCCCAAAAAGGGACGAAGGCATTCTTCGCGGTACCACCCTAGTTGGCAGAATTACTCTGCCCACTCGAAGGAATAACGGTCCTGTGCCGCCTAAACCTACTTTATAATTCAGTTTAGGAACTCCCGGGGGAAACTTCAAATACCCCTTCTGCAGATAGACTCTCAATCTACGATCTATCCTCCCTGTGCAGGGTAGCAATTTACTTGCCCCGTTCACTGCTTTTTATATATAATCCACTGAAATTCTTACATTATTCTTTCAAACAGCCCTGCCAAACTTACTCGAACTTAGGATGTTTGAAAGAAGAAAATGTATTAGAATTTTTGGATTGTATTTAGCTATAGGAAAAATTATATCACAATACTCTATTTTGTCAATCTCTGTCTTATAACTTCATATATCAATACCCCAGCAGCTATACCCGCATTAAGGGACTCTGCTCTTCCTGGCATTGGTATTTTAACTCTATGGGTAGATAATAAAATATGCTCCTCTGGTACACCATTTGCTTCATTTCCTATTACAATTGCACTTTTATCCTTAAAATTATAATTATATATATATTCTGAGGATTCAAGGCTTGTGGCATAAACATTAAAACCTGATGCTTTTAAAGACTCTAAAGCCTCTTCAAAGCTGTCAAAGAAAAATATTGGCACATGGAATATTGAGCCCATTGTTGAGCGCAGAGTTTTGCTGTTATATACATCAACCGTTCCTTTTATAATATAAACAGCTCCAACACCTGCAGCATCCGAGGTCCTTATTATAGTTCCAAGGTTTCCAGGGTCCTGTATTCCATCGGCTATTACTACAAAGTCCTCTTTTACAGCCTCTAAATTCCATTGGGGCTTTCTAACAACCGAAGCCACACCCTGCGGATTTTCTGTTTCACAAAGTTCCTTTATTACGGCATTGTCAACCTCATAAAGCTTTGCACAGCTTTTCAATATTCTTTCACAGCCATTTACATCCATAAGCTTGCTGCTATACAATATATATTCAGCATTTCCTTCTAGTATGGCCTCTTCAACAAATCTTATTCCCTCAGCAATAAATTTTTCTTCAGAATCTCTGTATTTTTTAGCCTTAAGCTTTAAAGCAAATTTTACAAGCTTGTTATCTCTTGAAAGAATGGACTGCATATTAATCCATTACTCCCCTTTCAAGGGTTTTAAGCTGTTCTGTGCCTCCAATGACTACAAGTACATCTCCAGGCAGTATCTCATCATCAGCATATGGGGATACATTTATGTCGCTTCCCCTCTTTATTGCCATTACATTTACACCATATTTACTTCTCATGTTCAAATCTCTTAATGTCTTGCTTTCCCATTCCTTTATTGCAGTTATCTCCATTATGCTGTAATCAGAAGATAATTCTATATAATCCAGTATATTAGATGAGCAAAGGTTGTGTGCAACCCTAACTCCCATATCTCTTTCAGGGAAAACTACCCTATCAGCACCTATTTTATACAGAACCTTTGCATGGAGTTCATTTTGTGCCTTTGCAATTACAAACTTAACTCCAAGTTCCTTAACTAAAAGAGTTACCATTATACTTGACTGAACATTTGAGCCTATTGTTACAACTGCAACATCAAAGTTTCTGATTCCAAGGGAACGAAGAGTTGCTTCATCTGTTGCATCAGCCTGAACAGAATGAGTTACGCTGTCAGATATGCTCTGAACAACCTCTTCATCAGTATCTATTGCAAGTACCTCATTTCCAAGGGAATAAAGTGTTGTTGCAACACTTGTACCAAATCTTCCAAGTCCTATAACAACAAATTGTTTGCCTGACATATTAAAAACCTCCAAGCTATAAATGCATTAATGCAAATTTAGTTATTCTTTTTATTAATATTGCTATCCAACAAGTATTTTATCTTCTGGATATTTAATAGCATTACTTGACACCTGCTGTTTATGTGCAAATGCCAGTGCAAGGGTAAGTGGACCTACTCTTCCTGCATACATTGTAAGCAGTACTGCAATCTTTCCTATAGGTGTAAGTGTTGGTGACAATCCAAGGGAAAGTCCAACAGTACCAAAAGCGGATGTTGCTTCATATAGGAAATCTATAAAATTACCCTTTTGTGTAATTGAAAGAATAAGTGTAACAACACAAACAAGAGAAAATGCTATTAATGTTATTGCTACAGCTCTGTAAACAAGTGCTTTACTTATCTTCTTTTTAAATATTTCAGTATCATCCCTGCCCTTTATTACTGATATTACAGTTAGAAAAAGCAATGCAGCTGTTGTTGTTTTTATACCTCCACCAGTTGAACCTGGTGATGCACCTATAAACATCAGAATAACTGTTAGGAATTTACCTCCTATAGTCATGTCCGTTAAGGAAATGGTGTTAAATCCAGCTGTTCTCGGAGTAATGGATGCAAACAAGCTTGCTAATATTTTTCCTCCTGGTGACAAAGCTCCCATTGTTTTGGGGTTTCCATTTTCAAGTAGGAAAAATAGTACTGCACCTATAGATATAAGTGATCCTGTTACTATAAGAACTACCTTTGAATGCAGCGAAAGTCTTCTTAAGTTTCTGCAGTGGAGAAATTCAGCTATTACTGCAAATCCTAGGCCTCCCAAAACAATAAGTGCTCCTATTGTAAGGCTTACTGTTGGGCTATCAACATAATGCATTAAATTAGTAAATTTACCATAGTGTCCACCAAGCAGGTCAAAGCCTGCATTACAGAAGGCAGATACTGCATGGAATATACCATAATAAATGCCTCTTCCCCAGCCAAAATCCGGTATAAACTTCGTTGCCAGAATAATAGCGCCTATTCCTTCTATGGTAAAGGTTATTCCCATTACATAAAGCATAAGCTTTACCATACCCTGTAGATTAAAGGCATTATATGCTTCCTGCATTATTAATCTTTCTTTTAAAGATATTCTTTTCCCTAAAAGCACAAAGAAAAACGTTGCAAATGTCATAAAACCTAATCCACCCGTTTGTATTAAAAACATTATAACTATCTGTCCAAACATGGTCCAGTGTGTTCCCGTATCAACTGTAACCAGTCCTGTAACACAAACAGCTGAAGTTGATGTAAACAAGCAATCTACAAATGGTGTGGATTTTCCATCAGCAGCTGAAATAGGCAGCTTTAAAAGTAGAGCTCCTGTTAATATAACTGCTGCAAAACCTAAAGCAAGTATTTGAACTGGCTCTAGCTTATAAAATTTAAAATTACTGTCCTCATCTCTTGAAAACATAATATTACCTCCAAAAGGTTGCCAATATGTACATTATACCACTAATTATTAAGTTTTATTATCACTGCTAAAGTCACAGCTGCCTATCTATTATGTCTTCTTCTGCATTATTGATTTTAAAGCTTAATCACACCTTTTTTCTTCTATTAACAGTTTTTTTGTCCTAAAGGAAAGAGACCTGCAAAACAGGCCTCAGAATCAACTATGCATTTAATTTTTCTTTAGCTATGTTAACTAACTGTGTGAATGCAGCCTCATCATTAATTGCTACATCAGCTAGCATCTTTCTGTTTATATCAACTCCTGCAATCTTAAGTCCATTTATGAACTTTGAATATGAAAGTCCATTCATTCTTGCAGCAGCGTTTATTCTTGCTATCCAAAGCTTTCTGAAGTCTCTCTTCTTAAGCTTTCTTCCTATATATGCATTTCTTAATGCTCTTATAACTGTTTCATTAGCTGTTTTGTAAAGCTTGCTCTTTCCACCATAGTATCCCTTTGCAAGCTTCATTATCTTTCTACGTTTCTTATGAGCATGTACCGCTCTCTTTACTCTTGCCATCGATATTCTCCTCCTTTTCTACCAAGTTTTATGCGTAAGGTAGCAACTTTCTAGCTACTTTTACTTCTCCACCCTTTAAATAAGCAAATCTCTTAAGACCTCTCTTTTGAGCTCTACTCTTTCTTATATGGTACTTATTTAGACTTGCGTGTGTTCTCTTAACTTTACCATTTGCTGTAACCTTTAATCTCTTTGCAGCACCTTTATGAGTTTTCATTTTTGGCATAGATGTTTCCTCCTCTCTAAAATTACATTTTCTTTGGAGTCAAAACCATAGTCATATTTCTACCCTCAAGTTTTGGTTCCTTTTCTATTAGACACACTTCCTGGAGTTTTTCATAAATTTCCTTTAGAAGTTCCTCCCCAAAGTGAGCATAATCAGCTTCTCTTCCCCTAAATCTTACTGTAACCTTAACCTTGTCGCCGTCCTTTAAGAATCTCTCTGCATTTTTTGCCTTAACATTTAGGTCGTTATCCTCTATTTTAGGGCTAAAACGAACTTCCTTTATGTTTATGACCTTCTGCTTCTTCTTAGCTTCCTTTTCTCTCTTTTGAACTTCATACAGATATTTTCCGTAGTCCATTATCTTGCATACAGGTGGTTTTGCCTGTGGTGCAATCATTACAAGATCAAGTTGCTTTGCATCAGCCATTTCAAGGGCAGCCTTTGTTTCCATGATACCTAGAGCTTCGCCATCGGTATCTACTACCCTTATTTCCTTTTCACGAATTTCTTCGTTTATAAAATGTTGTTTACTAATAACTTTCACCTCCTAAAAAATTAAGACAAAAGGCAAATAAAAAAAACGAATGGACATAGTCCATCCGCTGAAAATACAAACCTTTTATAAACCTTACTACCTTTAGCGTAAGGTGAGAAGCGGATGGCTTCTACTTGCTACCTAAATAATATAACATAGTGTGCAATAGATGTCAATTACTATTTTTAATATTTACTTTGTTAGTCCTTTTCTTATGTAATAAAAATCTCCCATCCGAAAGTGGACGAGAGATGATTCCTCAGATTCCACACAAATTAATTATAGCCAACCTAGTGCATTAATGCAAGGAAACCTAATCACATTTTTGTGAGAGAATCTATATTCTTGCATCTTTCACATCCTGTGCAAAAGATCATTTTTTCATTAAATATATTCTTTATTGTGTCCATTACTTCTTTATCCTTAAGGTTTGCTGCGCCGTGGACTACAACCTTCTTTGGGGCACAGGTTATAAGGGCGCTTACAAGTATATCATTTTTGTTTATATCACCCTTTATATTGTCGATGTTAAAATCCTCGAAGAACTCTTTTGTTATATTTAAAAACTGTTCATCCTCGACTATATATTCTCCCTTTTCATCTACTATTATATTTATTGTATCATAGCGACTTTCCTGGATCTCTACAAAATACTTGAGGAGTTTTATAAACTCACTGTATTCCTTTTCTATTACGTAATCCTCTACTATCTTTTCTACAATTCTATTCAGCTCATCGTTTATGTCCCTTAATCTAAATGTAACAAAGCCATCCATTATTATTTCGCTGCTTTCCTGCAGATAATCAGATATCTTTTTAAGCATGGTATTTTTGCAGTTTATGCTGTAAAAAAGACCCTCTGTTGAAAATATACCTGTACCTGCTATAACTGATAATGTTCTGTGCTTTATCTCATCTATATCAGGCATGGTCAAATAATTGTAGTTTTCCTTTAAAAGCTTATCAAGAAGGTCTGAAATATATTCAACGCATATATAATCATAAATGATGTTTGAGGAATATGAATAAAACATTTCCCTAACTGAATCAAATGCGCTTAAATCCTTTTCAGTATCCTTCAATATGCATTTTAAATAATGCATATTTGATATATCGCTTTCTGCAAGGGCGATGCTTACACTCTTATCCTTAAAGAATCCGCATAGCTCCTTGAATCTATCATAAATATCCCTGTTATCTCTACTATATCCAATTGACAGGAGAATCAAGCCTATCACTCCCTTCAACAATAGTATATGTTTGCGGGTTATTGCTATACAGGAAAAAATTATATTGTCATTATACTATATTCCTTTAAGGGTATTAATGTCCCGAAATCAGTAAGTGGAATTTTGCATAAATTTTCAACCTTTTTGTTATATTTTGACAAATATTTTTGAATTTCAATGTTATTCGGATGGAAACCTAAATCTCCAAAGAATGCTATTCTATCTCTAGAAATAGCTCCTGAAGCTCCACCGATGAAGCCATAGTTCATTTCAAAAAGGTTTATGTTTCCGGGAGTAATCAATAGGCAATCTATTAAATTTTTCATTAGCGTATTATGGATCCCACTGTCTGAGGTAATGACTGCATTATCAGATACAATGCATATTGAACATTTTGAATATCCTTGCTTTACGTCTATTATATTTATCCCCCTCTTATATAATTCACCAATAAGAATTTCATCAGTATATTTTATGCAGCATACTGCATTATTGCCAAACATTGCAACATTATATGGGATATCAAATGGATATTTTTTTTCGATATTCCTTTTACCATAAGATATTTTAAAACCATTGTCTTCAAGGGCATATGCCAGCTTCTCATCTATATTGGGGGCAGCTAAAATCTCTTTATTTCCAAGATGATGCAACACCATATCCGGATGAAATGCTATTGCATCATATAGATATTTATTTTTTGTTGTTTTTATAATTTTTATGTTTAAATCAAAAAAAAATTTTTCAATTTCATATGTAATTCTTCCATCAACAACCGCCAGGCTTATTGGGTTCTCCGGAAGATTTGGAGAATTTATAAATCTCTCCAATTATCTAAGCTCCCTTCTTTTTGAAAGTAAAAATAAAAATCCTAACATTCCTATTATTCCACTAATTTTAAAGGTATTATTCGCTCCAAGATATCTGGAAACAGTGCCAGCATACAGACTACCAAAAGGCGCTAGACCTCCAACTACTAGAGAAAATACACTCATTATCCTTCCTCTCATGTTATCAGGAGCATTTAACTGAAGTACAGTATTGCTTGTTGTGTTAAACATAATCATAAAAAATCCGCCTAGAGCAAGCATTATTGCGGCAAAATGGAGCTCTGGAAGAAAACCTAATATTATCAAAGATATCGCAAGACCAACGGAACCTGTAAGCTGGAAAATTGAAGCTTTGTCCTTTCTTCCCTTTGTAGCAACAGAAAGGGCTCCCACAAGAGCACCAAATCCAAGTGCAGAAAGCAGAATTCCATTTTGTTTTGCACCAAGACCAAGCACACTTTTCGTAAATATTGGAACGAGTATATTGAAATTTATACAGAAGGTAGGAATGATTATTAACCCCATAAATGTATATCTTAACCTTGGATTTTTTACTATAAACTTTATTCCCTCATATATAGAACTAACTGCAAATGTAAAACGGCTAAATACACCCTTTTCAATTTCTCCAACATCACTTCTTGATGCCTTATCATCAATTTTCATCATAAAAAGCCCTGCAATAACTGCTGTGAAACTCAATGCGTTTAAAAAGAAGCACCATTTGGGTCCAAGCCCCGCCATCATCATTCCTGCAAAAGCTGGTCCAATAAGCCTCGCTCCATTAAAAGCTGCAGAATTTAATGCTATAGCATTTATAAGATGTTCCTTCCCTTCAACCATTTCAACAACAAATGCCTGCCTTGCAGGGTTGTCAAAGGCTTGAGAAGTTCCTATTAAAAACATTATAACAAGTATAACAGGATAATCCATTCTATTTATCAAAACAAGTATAAATAATACAAAGGCTAAAACAGCCTGAATTGTCTGGGTTATTATGATTAGCTTTCTTTTAGGATATCTTTCAATAATGACTCCCGCAAATAGGGTAAATAGAAATATTGGTGTAAACTGTACTGCATTCATAAGTCCAACTTTGAACTCATCACCAGTTATCAAATAGACAAGCCAATTTAGAGCAGTATTTTGCATCCATGTTCCAATAACAGATATTACTTGACCTGTCCAGAACAATTGATAATTCCTATGACTAAAGGCTGGAAAGTATTCTAATAGTTTATTCCTGATATTCATGGCAATCACCCTCCCTTTTGTATCATAATTTATTGAAAATATTATGTCAACGCTTCAAGGGTGTAGAATCCTTTTATATTGGAGAGATTTAATTCGCAGTGTCGAACAAAAGCTGATATTGATCCAGAAGCAAAAAATTAAAAAACCCGCAAACTAATGTTTACAGGTTTTTATGGAGGCGGCACCCAGATTTGAACTGGGGGATGAAGGTTTTGCAGACCTGTGCCTTACCACTTGGCTATACCGCCGCATTGGAGCGGAAGACGGGATTCGAACCCGCGACGTTCACCTTGGCAAGGTGACGCTCTACCACTGAGCCACTCCCGCAAGAAAATTTGGTGGCCAGAGTCGGAATCGAACCAACGACACGGGGATTTTCAGTCCCCTGCTCTACCGACTGAGCTATCTGGCCATAAATGGCGACCAAGAAGGGGCTCGAACCCTCGACCTCCGGCGTGACAGGCCGGCACTCTAACCAACTGAGCTACTTGGCCGTATATGGTGGGCACAACAGGGCTCGAACCTGTGACCCTCTGCTTGTAAGGCAGATGCTCTCCCAGCTGAGCTATGCGCCCATATACTTAGCAGTTATTTTGTTTTTCTTGCGTCTTCGTTCGTGACGATTCTTATTGTATCATCACTCTTTGGCTTTGTCAACATCTTTTTTTCGGAGTTCTTATTTCTAAGCTCTTACTTTGGAGCTCTTATTTCGGAGCACCTCAACCCGTCGACATGTATTATAATACTCTGTTTTAGTGATTATGTCAACAGTTTTTTTAAGGTTTCTTAACAATTGCTCTAAGCTACGAAATATCAAGGCCTCCAGGATACTATAATTGCCTAGTTTTGTTGATATACTTTTAAGTTTTTGGGGCATATTCAAGGAAATAACTAGTTAAAGGTTTTGAGGATATTTTGCATCAGACGAGGAAATAGAAGATCAAGCTAGTTGGGCTAACTTGAGCTTCTATTGGCGAAGTATGATACAAAATAGACCAAAATATTGACTAGTTATTTCCTTGAATATGCCTTATTAAAAAAGGGGAGGGTTATATCATTTGTCCCTCCCCCTGTTGCTCTATTTAATATTAAAGTTTTATCTTCTTAAATGCCTGATCTAAATCTGCCATTATATCCTCTGGATTTTCAAGTCCAACAGATAATCTAACAAGACCATCAGTTATACCTGCCTTTAATCTTTCTTCTCTTGGTACTGGTGAATGTGTCATTGAAGCAGGATGTTCAATTAATGTTTCTGTATCTCCAAGGCTTACTGCAAGTAAGCAGAGCTCAACATTATTCATAAGCTGTCTTCCTGCATCGACTCCTCCCTTTACCTCAAAGCTTATCATTGCTCCAAATATCTTCATCTGCTTCTTGGCAAGCTCATGCTGTGGGTGGCTTTCTAATCCTGGATAAACTACCTTCTCAACCATTGGATGCTTCTCTAGGAACCTTGCAACCTTCATTGCATTTTGGCAGTGCCTATCCATTCTAACTCCAAGGGTTTTAACTCCTCTTATTATAAGCCATGCGTTAAATGGGCTTATACATCCTCCAGTGATATCCTTTACCCCAACAAATCTTACCTGGTCAATGAACTCTTTCTTGCCAATAACCAAGCCTGCTATAACATCTCCATGACCATTTATATACTTTGTTGCACTATGAATTACTATATCAGCACCAAGCTCTATTGGTCTTTGTCCATATGGAGACATAAATGTGTTATCAACCATAAGAACTGCACCATTTTCATGGGCTATCTTTGCTGTTGCCTCTATATCTATAATATCCAATGTTGGATTTGCTGGTGTTTCTATGTAAACTAACTTAGTATTGCTCTTCATCGCCTTTCTAATGTTCTCTGGGTTCTTAGCATCAACGAATGTAACCTCAATTCCAAACTTCTTTGCCTGTTCTGAAAGAAGAGCAAAGGTACAACCATATATTGTGTCTGATGAAACTATATGATCTCCAGTATTACATAATGTCCATATTGGTGATGCAATTGCTGCTATTCCTGATGCCACAGCTAATGCTGCTTCTCCTCCTTCAAGCACTGCAATTTTGTCTTCAAGTTGTTCCTGAGTTGGGTTTCCAAGTCTTGTGTAAATAAAGCCCTTTTCTTCTCCTGCGAATCGTGCAGCTCCCTGTTCTGCACTATCAAATACGAATGTCGATGTCTGATAAATAGGAGTTGAAAGCGCTCCTGTTACTGGATCAAGCTTATTTCCTGCATGTACAATCTTTGTGTCATAACCCATGTTTTTTACATCATGCATGTTTTTTACCCCCCAAAAATATAATCATTTGAAACGACATGAATTGAGTGAAAAATCTGAATTGTTGCACTTTTACCATTATTAATTGTACCATTTTGTAATAAATATTGCAATTGTTGTGAATTCTTTAATAAAAAATGCCAATTGCCAAAGATATTATATCCTCAGCAACTGGCATTCTAAATTCTTAGGTATCTGACACCTATAACAGCTTATTTATATCATCTCTTGTAAATTCATATTTTTTGTCACAGAAGTGGCATTGAAGTTCGATACTTTCCTCTTCATCTCTTAGCTTTGTCAGTTCTTCTCTTCCTAATGCTATGAGGGCTTTTTCTACTCTTTCCCTTGAGCAGTCACATACATAATTTACTTCTAGCTTCTCATGTATCTTTAAATCCATGTCATCAAAAAGCATGTTTAGTATATCTTCAGCTGTCTTTCCCTCTGCAATAAGAGTTGAAAGTGGTGGAATTTCTTGCAGTCTGAAGGTTATTATTTCTCCAAGCATTGGATCTGCTCCAGGCATCATCTGAATTATAAGGCCTCCAGCTGATTTTATGGTTGTATCCTTATCTACTAAAACCCCAAATGCCACTGCAGATGGAACCTGTTCTGAGGTTGTGAAATAGTACGCTACATCATCTCCTATTTCACCTGTATAAATTGGCACCTGGCCTACATATGGTTCCTTTAGCCCCATATCCTTAACAACATTCAAAGATCCATCCTTACCTACTGCGCCGCTAACATCCAGTTTTCCCTTTGCATTAAGGGGCAAATCAACCTCTGGATTGCCTATGTAGCCCTTTACATTTCCTGATGGATTTGAAACAACAACAAGGTTTCCTGCAGGTCCTCCACCATTAATTGAAAGAGTTATACTATCCTTTTGACCCTTTAGCATAGTTCCCATAATTGAACCTGCTGTAAGAAGCCTTCCAAGGGCTGCTGATGCAGTTGGAGTAAGCTTATGAACATCCCTTGCCTTTTGTACCATATCTGTAGTTATGGCTGCAAAAACCCTAATGTCACCATTTTTAACTGTTCCTCTAACTATATATCCCATTTTTATTCCTCCTGCTTTCTTGCAATAAATGTTACTCTTATATCCTCTTCCTTGAGTTTTTCAAGGGAATAGTCACTGTAAACCTCAGTATCAATAAAACCTGCTTGCTTAAGGGCTTTTCCCATAAAATCCGATGAATACGCTCTTTGTACATGGTTTTCATCTACTCTTCTATAGAGTTCTCCCTCTTGAAGGAAAAAGGTTATATACATCTCAACTAAATCATCCTCTAGATAGTTATCCCAAATATAGCATAAATCATCCCTGTTCATTGTAAAGGTATTGTTTCCTATTACTTTTTTCAGCTTATATTCCGAGCTTATATCAAATATGAAATAACCTCCTGGTTCAAGATGATTATATATGTTTTTAAAGCTTAAAAGAAGCTCTTCTTCATCGATTATATAATTATACACATCACAGAATGCAAAGGCAAAGTTAAATTTTTTATCTATGCTGAAATCAACACAATCCTGATTCAAAAACATAACCCTATATCTTTTGTCCCAAAGTTTCTCCTCTGCTGCTGCAAGCATCTCTTCAGACAAATCCATCGCTATGACATCCATTCCACTTTCCTTAAGTCTTAATGTCATATTTCCTGTGCCACAGCCTATTTCAAGGGCTTTTTTACCCTTTAATTCTGTTCCCATGCGCTTAAAGTATTCTGATATGAATTTAGTCCATTTGTCATAATCCACATCAATCATCTTATCATATATGAGGGAAAGGTTCTCGTACTGGTTCATTTCTATACCTCTTCTATTTATCAATTTTTAAGACTCCACCTTCTATAAGATGGAGTTCAAACTATTCTCGCTTTAGGTGAAGTAGAGTCCCCACCTGAAATCTCGATATTCAGCTTTTTCTGAACGAGTTCACTTAGTCAGCAATTGAATAACAGGTGTAATTACCCCTATTATCCCTCCCAAAAGAGCTCCAAGCCATGTTATTGCACTTAACTCTTTTCTTGATATGTCTATTATTATATCCTCAACAAAGGCAGCGTCAAAGCCCCTTATCCTATCTTCAACAATTCCAGGTATATCTGCAATCTCAACTATATCCTGGGCCTTATCCTTTATAGCTTCTCTAAAATTATCGCCAACCACCTTAACTACAGCATCTACATTTTTATCCTCGATACCACTTAAAATGGATGCTGCTGAGCTGTCCATAATCTTATCAATAATACTTCCAAGGGCCTCATTTATATCCTTCATGAATTCATCAGATTCGATAATCTCCTCCAATGCAGCATCAATGTACTTTGAAATTCCATAGTACATGCTATCCTTTGAGTTTTCAATTACTCCACCTATCTCCCTAAACAGGATACCATGGTTGCTTTCATCTCCAACAAATTGAAGCACAGCCTTTGAGGCTTCCCTCGAACCCATATCCTTAATTTCCGGCGAAAGTCCCCTTAAAAGCTCTGAAACCCTTTTATCCAAAAGTTTATCAAAAAGGTTTGCAGTTGTAAGGGCGATATCAATATGGTTTTCCTGATTATCAAGGTATTTTAAAATTCCCTCAATAAACTTTTCTGACAGGAATTCTGGCTTTATAAACATTGTAACCAGCCTTCCAAGGTTTTGTTCTATAAAGTCTCCCACTGCACCCTCTATTCTATTTTTCATAGAAGGAGTTCTAATAACATCCCCTATGGCCTGTGCAATACTGCTGTCATTTTGATAAATGTGATCCTTAAGAGCATCAATTGCTTCTTCCGGTATTATGCTCCTTAAAGTACTATTTTCATCTTCAAGTCCCTTTATCCTGCTGCTTAAAAGCTCCTCTACAGCATTCTTTGCACCTTCAGATGCTGCAAAATTCTTTATATATCCGGATATGCTTTTACTTATTGTTTCACCCTTCTTTAAGGCATTATCAATTGATTTTTCCACTTGTTTTTTTATTATACCAGAAACAGCTTCTCTTCCCTCTGTACTTTTAAAGTACCTATAAATCATATCAGAGGAAGCTTCCTTAAGCCAAAGTATAAACTCTCCATATTTTTCTCCAGCAAGGAACATAACAAGCTCCTTTATGGATGTGTTTTTGTCCCTGATTTCCTTTATCTTAATCCTTACCCAGTTGCCAACCTGCTGTCGTACCCTTTCACCACAAAGGGCTTCTGCCAATGTTTCCGGGTTTAAAAGATGAGTCCCCACTGCATCCCCTATACTTTTTGCAATTCTATTTCTTTCCTTCGGTATCAATCCTGGTGTAAATGGAACCTTTATTCCAAGTACCCTCACTTCATTATGAGGCCTAAAAAGCATCTTTATTGCCAGCCAATTTGTTATGTACCCAATCACAGCCCCCATCACTGCCGGTATTATAAATTTCATCCTATCACTCCTTGTCCTCAGCATCCTACCTATTTATTATACAGCAAAAACCATATAAATAAACAGTATAAGGATTATGCGTCTTAACGTAGTAATTAGTTTGTACCTTTAAAGACCGTTCCAACCGAGGTGCCGGGGCATTTAACCCCTTGGAAAACACTCACTGCGTGTTGAAATTCTAA